>NZ_JAPIVP010000002.1 GCF_026239555.1 Pedobacter sp. PF22-3
ATATTATGATGTAATCTGTTGCAAATAAATAAACCAGGGCAATTTCAATAATAATCCCGTAAAACCAAAAAAGCCTTTCATTGCTGAAAGGCTTTTGGAAGTGGTGCCACCTGGATTCGAACCAGGGACACAAGGATTTTCAGTCCTTTGCTCTACCGACTGAGCTATGGCACCATCCGTTTGGGATTGCAAATGTAGTGTTCTTTTTTCAAAAGCAAAACTTTTTTTCGATTATTTCATTGTAACGCTGATTATCAATTAATTAATTTTTTATTTTTAAAAAAGCGGGACATAATCGTTTTTTAGAATGAATACAAACAAATATTTTTATTATTTTTTTATGCATGCATAGTAATTTATTTAGATTAATATCCTATTTTAGCATTACAATCTAATATTGCATGGTAGCACAGATCCTTTTTCTAGTACTTACGCTTGCAGCAATTGCGCTGTTTACAGTTAACTTGCGTAAAATAATTCGCAACATCCGCTTAGGCAAACCGGTTAATCGACAAGATCAACCGCAAAAAAGATTAATGACCATGATTCAGGTGGCTTTCGGGCAATCTAAAATGGTTGTTCGCCCTATCCCTGCCTTTCTCCACTTTTTTGTTTACATCGGCTTCGTCATTATCAACATCGAAGTGTTGGAAATCATGATTGATGGCTTGTTCGGCACACACCGCATTTTTAATGGTCTGGGTGGTCTTTATAACTTTCTGATCGGCTCTTTCGAAATCCTGGCCTTTACAGTTTGGGTCTCCTGTGCTATTTTTCTTGTCCGAAGAAACATACTAAAACTTAAACGCTTTAGTGGCGTAGAGATGAAAAGCTGGCCAAAATCTGATGCCAACTATATTCTCATAACCGAGATTTTATTAATGAGTGCTTTTTTGTTCATGAATGCAGCAGATTCAAAACTACAGCTTTTAGGCGCCAGCCATTATGTTAATGCCGGCGCATTTCCAGTAAGCCAGTATTTAATGAACATCCTGCCATCATCAGAAAGCGCTTTAGTAATAATAGAACGCAGCTGTTGGTGGTTCCACATCATAGGTATTTTGGCATTCTTAAATTACCTGCCCTATTCAAAACATTTTCATATTCTTTTTGCTTTCCCAAACACCTACTTTTCCAATCTGGAACCTAAAGGGGAGTTTACCAATATGGCCTCGGTTACCAATGAGGTAAAAGCAATGCTCGATCCTTCTTTTGTTCCTGCTGAAACCGAACCGGGTAAATTTGGCGCTAAAGATGTAACCGATTTAAGCTGGGTAAACCTAATGAATGCGTATACCTGTACCGAATGCGGAAGATGTACTTCTGTATGCCCGGCAAATATTACAGGTAAACTTTTATCGCCAAGAAAAATTATGATGGATACCCGCGACCGGATTACCGAAGTGGGCCAGAATATTGACAAACATGGTGCAGAACATCAGGATGGGAAATCACTACTTGACGATTACATCAGCAGAGAAGAGATCTGGGCCTGCACCAGTTGTAATGCATGCGTAGAGGCCTGCCCGGTAAATATTGATCCATTACAGATTATTATGGAGCTGCGCCGTTTTGCTGTGATGGAAGAATCGCAGGCACCCGGAAGTATTAATGCGATGCTGGGCAATATTGAGAATAACCAGGCACCTTGGAAATATTCTCCAGCTGATCGTTTTAACTGGGCACAGGAAAGTTAGCAATTGACAGTTTTCAGTTGACAATGAATTAAAAATAATTACATCGAGTCTTGATACCCGATACTTCATACTTGATACTAGATAATAGACAAATGGAATTTAAAGTCCCTACAATGGCCGAGTTAATGGCCGCAGGTGAAGAACCAGAAATATTATTTTGGGTAGGCTGCGCTGGAAGTTACGATGAAAGAGCGCAGAAAATTACCCGCGACATTTGTAAAATCTTACATCATGTAGGTATTAAATATGCTGTTTTAGGAACAGAAGAAAGCTGCACCGGAGATCCTGCCAAAAGAGCCGGCAATGAATTCCTTTTCCAGATGCAGGCCATGACCAATATCGAAGTTTTGAATGCTTATAACATTAAAAAAATCGTAACAGGCTGTCCGCATTGCTTCAATACCATTAAAAATGAATATCCCGGTTTAGGCGGCACTTATGAAGTGATCCACCACACGCAACTGATTCAAGATTTAATTAACGAGGGGAAACTCAAAGCCGAAGGTGGCGAAAGTTTCAAAGGCAAAAAAATAACTTACCATGATCCATGTTATCTGGGTCGCGGGAATGGAATTTACGAAGCGCCTAGAAAAGCTTTAGAGGTACTTGATGCGCAGTTGGTAGAAATGAAACGCTGCAAAAGTAATGGCTTATGTTGCGGTGCAGGTGGCGCACAGATGTTTAAAGAACCAGAAAAAGGAAATAAAGACATCAATGTCGAACGTGTTGATGAGGCTTTAGAAACCAATCCACAGGTTATTGCAGCAGGTTGCCCGTTCTGTATGACGATGTTAAGTGACGGTATTAAGTTAAAAGATAAAGAACAGGAAGTGAAGGTATTGGATATTGCAGAGATTACCGCAAGGGCAAACGGCTTGTAACAATCATTTTAGATTGACTTAATAAAAAGCGGTATCATAAGCGTTAATCTCTATTCGATCTGTCACGTGGAGCCTCTCGAAACGTATAAATCTGTAATTAAACAGATCCGTCGACAAGCTATCAATGACAGACTCCAATAGAAAGATTGTCATCTCGACTGAAGCGCAGCGAAATGGAGAGATCTTTGAACTATGTTACAGAAAAGTTTAAAGATTTCTCGATTACGCTACCGATGAAACCTGTGAAACAAGCAAGCATACCATAGTTGATAAAAACTAATGCTTAAATCGGTGAGCCTCATCCAATAGCTCTCGGATCATAGTCACGTGCTTGGTCCTTCACCCTGAACTTGTTTCAGGGTCTTACTTTACTATGTTTTTTGCCATATAGAACATATGAGGCGTTGAGCTTATGCATAACTTATGGTCTTAAATGGTTCATTTTTTGGCCGCTAATATATTCACAAAAGCACTAATCTTTGTATTCTTATTCTCTTGGTAGTTGATCTTTTCTCTACTAGGCCAGTTTTCCGTACCACAGCCCTAAGTTTATAGCCCTGATCGGAGCGGCATCCCCGATTTTTTCATCGGGATAAAGCGAAGAGCAGGACAAACCTTAAAAAATGCGGATAACCCTGCGCTCCAAAAAACAACCAACAATTTTAATATTTTATTTATGCATCGCAGCCAACATTACGGTGTAATGGTTTCTTATTTTTTAGGAAAGCAATTGCAGTTTTCCATAGGTTAATTTCATCCTGCTCTACCTCCTGCCATGAAAAATGGCATCCGTTCGATCAGGTTTAGTTTGACTATTCTCTGCTACTATGCCGGTTTTCCGTGTCACAGCACTAAGTTTATAGCCCTGATCGGAGCGGCATCCACGATTTTTTCATCGGGATAAAGCGGAGAGCAGGACAAAGCTTAATAAATGCGGATAACCCTGCGCTCCAAAAAAATCGACAAACTTAATAACCTGAATTCGATAATTATTTGCTAAAAATAGTGCTTTAAAAGTGAATGATTTAGCGTTATTCGTTTTGCTGAATTTATTTTACAAGTAGAAATGATGTTTTCAATTGCCTTGTAGCTACTTCGTGGTCAGCATCTTTTAACAGGAAAGACCCTGAAATAAATTCAGGGTGACGACTTTGAATTGAAAATGTCTCTGAAATGAGCTCTTTTAGAGATTAATTCTATTCAGGTTATCGCGGATGAGATTTAAATCTTCTGCCTCCATATTTTTTACAGGAATAACGACCTGTGTAGCCATCGAATCAACATCGCCTCCCCTGTCTTTATAAGTCTGCACAATAACATCATCCCCTTTGGTATGAATATATAATTTACCCGAAGTGGTTGTACCATAGTAATCCAGATCTTTAAATTTCGACAGCTTGAATGCGAAATACTCAGTTTTACCGTTATTAAAATATCGCTTATAACGGCAAAAGCCATTGTTGGTAACATTTAGCTCGTAGCGCTTTATCCGATCACTTTCCTGGCTGTTATCATAATGATCGGTAAATGTTTTATGGAGATAGCTGGCGCACTGCTCCATGGATTCGGGATCGGAAAAAGCACATAAAGACATACAAAAAGCCGGAATTAGGGACATTTTCAAGCAGCGTGTAAACTTTTTCATCGGGTTAGCGTTTTAAACATAGCAATTTAATTAAAATCGTAAATTTGTATATGAGTTTTTCTCCACAATCAAGAGTTTGGATATACCAGAGCGATCGCAAATTTACTTCTACTGAAGAAACTGAGATCTTAAACAAATTGGCAGCTTTTACTAACCAGTGGAAAGCACACGGAAATGAATTGCTTGCAAAAGCAGAAATCCGTTATGGCTTTTTTATTATCCTAACCGTAGATGAAAGTCAGGCGGGTGTTACCGGTTGCTCTATTGATAGCTCCGTTCGCCTCATTAAAGAAATTGAGCAGGAATACCATGTAGATCTTTTTAACCGTTTTAACATTGCCTATAAAGTAAATGAAGAAGTGGTGGTAAACAGTAAGGAAGACTTTGAAACTCTGGTCAATATAAAACAGGTCACGCCAGAAACGATTGTATTTAACAATATGGTTCAAAACCTGGCTGAGCTTGAAACGAAGTGGGAAGTTCCTTTTAAAAACAGCTGGCATTCTACAGTCTTTGCACATTTATTGTAAACCCATGTTCATAGTAGATCTTAAATATATTGTTCCGCTAACCGAGTTAGATGCGCATATGGAAGCCCACGTGCAGTATTTAAAGAAATACTATAAGAAAAATATTTTTGTGGCTTCGGGCAGAAAGGTACCCCGAACAGGTGGAATTATTTTGGCCCTGGCTAAAGATGAGGCTGAATTAAAGAAAATTCTGATGGAAGACCCCTTTTATAAACACCGATTGGCCGATTTCACCATTACACATTTCCTCACCTCACAATACCATCCTGACCTGGAATCACTTTTAGGCTAAATTGATTTATTAGAGCTGCTCCTATTGCAGCTATTTTTTATTGTAAGCCAAACAATTAGCTAACAAAAAACATTATATTGCTTAAATCAAATAATGTGTATGAAGCGCTGGCTTAAAATCTCTTTAAAAATCGTATCGGTTTTAGTTATCCTGATTATCTTAACCTGGTTGGCAGGCGCTTTTTACATCAGTAGAAATAAAAAAGAAGTATTGGCTTCTATCCTTTCGCAACTGAATAAAAATTTAAACGGTCAGATTACCGCTGCCAGCATGGAGCCAACGCTGCTAAAAAGCTTTCCGGGTGTTTCTGTTTCGTTAAATGGCGTTTTGTTAAGGGATAGTTTATGGGCGCAGCATAAACACGATCTGTTAAAAGCACAGGATATTGATGTATCCTTAAATGTACTCTCGCTTATTGTAGGCAATATCAATATTAAGCAGATTGCCATCAATAATGCTTCCATTTATATCTATACCGATTCTACAGGTTATAGCAACACCAGTATTTTTAAAAGCAAGCCTAAAACCGATAAAAAATCATCGCCAAAATCCTCCGCGCTGGAAGTTAAAAAGATTGATTTTAACCAGGTAAGTTTGGTATTGGACAATAAGAAAAGATTTAAACTGTTCAATTTTAACATCGATCAGATTCAGGGCAGAATGGAATACCCGGATAGTGGCTGGACAGGTAAAATTAAGTTACAGACTAAAGTAAACAGCTTTGCCTTTAATACACGTAAAGGTAGCTTTTTGAAAGATAAAACTTTAGAAGGAACCTTAAAGGCACATTATAGCCGTGATCTGGATGCGATTATACTGAGTCCCGAAATACTGAACATTGGCGGTCACCCTTTTAAAATCGGCGCCAAAATAGAATTGGCTAAATCTGCTTTTGCCATTAGCATTGCTGTTGATGATATTTTGTTCAGAGATGTTGCTTTACTTCTATCACCTAACATCTCCTCAAAACTTCTGAAATTTGGCATTGAAAAACCGATTAATATCAGGGGAAATATCGTTGACGACGGATCAGGAAAATATGGAGATCCATTGATCAAAGTAGGCATAACCGTGAGAGATAATGTGGTTTCTATTCCGGCAGGCAAATTAACAGCCTGTAATTTTGATGGATCCTTTACTAATCGTGATACCATTGGCGGCATTATTGGCGACGAAAACTCGTCTATCAAATTCCATAGGCTCACGGCAAAATATTTCAATGCGCCGCTTAAAATAGACACCTTCACGGTAAACAATTTAGCTCGTCCGATTGCCACCGGATTAGTAACCTCGCAATTCCCGTTAACTAACTTAAACAATTCATTAGGCACAAACGATTTTGAATTTAAAAACGGAACAGCCAACTTAAGGTTATATTGCAAGGCTGATATTGATAATTTCAGGTTTACCAAACCCGTTGTTTCCGGTAAAATACAGATTGCCGATGCCGACATTCTTTACATCCCGAGAAAACTCCATCTGGTAAGAAGTGCCTTAAATATAGATTTCAACCAAAATGATTTATCCATACAGAATGGGCATTTCCAATTGGGCAAAAGCGAACTTAATGTAAGCTGTAGCATCGCCAATTTTGCCAACCTGTATTATACCGCTCCGGAAAAAATATTGGTGAATTTAAAAATGTCGAGCCCTCAGCTCTACCTAAAAGAGTTTTTACCTTTCTTAGGACCAAGAACGGCCAAGAAAAAGCCGAGTAGTAATAAACAAGTCGTTTCTAAAGAGCTGAGCAATGTGCTGGAGCTCTCCAAAATGAACATCCGTTTAACCGTAGACAAAGCCATTTATGATAATTTCCTGGCCAAAAACCTGGATGCTGACATCTCTTTACGTGGTGGAGGTATATTCTTTAACAAAATAAGTGTCATGCATGCTGGCGGTCAGTTATCACTTGATGGGAATATTATGCAGGAAGCTGCCTCAAATACCTTTAAGGTGAATTCTAAGATTAGCCATGTAAGCGTAAAAGACTTCTTTTATTCGTTTGATAACTTCGGTCAAAATACCATAACCAACAAAAATTTAAAAGGTTATTTATCATCGTTGGTTAGCATTTCGGGTAAGATATCGCACGCAGGAAAAATTATGCCAAGATCAATCAATGGCAAAGTAGTGTTCAATCTAAACAATGCTGCATTGGTTAATTTCGAGCCGATGGTTAAGGTAGGGAAATTTGCTTTTGCCAACAGGAACCTATCAAATGTAGAAATCAAAAACCTTGATGGAACCCTTAATATCCATGGCGATAAGGTAGAAATCAGTCCGATGCAGATCAATTCAAGTGCTTTAAACTTTAACGTAAAAGGTACTTATGCTTTAGGAAATGGCACAAATGTACAGATGGACATTCCACTCAGAAATCCAAAGGGTGATGAGAACCTGAATAAATCAGAAAAAAGAGAAGCCCGTATGCGTGGCATCGTATTGCATTTAAAAGCGATTGATGATGAAAAAGGAGGGATAAAGATCAGGTGGAATAAGGATCATGACTAGTTTTAGTCCCAAGTCTGAAGTCCAGAATCCTTAGTCGATAAATGGGCTGAAGACTAAGGACTTTGGACTGTTGACTAAAAATCAAGCGGCCCTAACCTGTTCATATTTCTTAAAATCAGGTATTGGCGGTGCCTGATGTATGGGGTTGCATTTTTGGGTGTCCACCTTCTGGGGTTTGGAAAACAGGAAGCAATTAAAGCGGCTTGTTTCTTGGTCAGTTTTGTACAGGATTTACCATAATACGCCTGTGCAGCGGCCTCGGCACCATAAATTCCATCGCCCATTTCGATTACGTTCAGGTAAACTTCCAATATTCTTTCTTTACTCCAAAACAGTTCTATGAGTAAAGTAAAATAAGCTTCAAAACCTTTTCTGATCCATGATCGGCCGGGCCAAAGAAAAACATTTTTAGCCGTTTGTTGCGAAATTGTACTTCCACCCTTTACCTTTTTCCCTTTGGCGTTACTGGCAAAAGCTTTTTCAATAGCTTTCATATCAAAACCAATATGTGTCAAAAAAAGTTGATCTTCTGCAGAAACTGCAGCCCTTTTCATATTATCAGAAATATCATCAAATTTGACCCATTTTTTTTCTGTTTTAAAAGGTTTTCCATCCGCTTTACGCTCAATGTTCCGCAGTACCATTAAAAGGGTAATAGGTGGATTGATGAAACGAAGTGCAATGACCCAAAACACAGAAACCAATAAAAAATATATAAATACTTTTGTAGCCACATTGGTAATCTTCTTTAGCAGAGGATGTTTTGATCTGCTTTTGGTCTTGGTTGCCCGCGTTTTTGCCATAAGCGCAAAGGTAATTAAAGAGATGGAAAATGAAGCGACAATGACGGCCTTTATTGCGCCGATATTGATATTCAGCAAATACACATAACAGGGTTATTTTTGCTGATAAATAAGTTTGTTTATGTATTTTAGACCAACACTGAGAATCAACTGTTCTCATTCTCTAACCACAAGAAAAACCGAATATTGGAACCACGAATCATTAACCAAATGAAAAAACTTACCTACCTATTTCTTGCCCTTAGCTTATGGGGCTGCAGCACCACTAAAAACATTAATAACCAATCAGAAAAGTGGATCACACTTTTTAATGGTAAAGACATTAAGGATTGGAATGTTAAAATCCATCACCACGATTACAATGTAAATTACGGCAATACTTTTAGGGTTGAAGATGGCATTATTAAGGTGCGGTATGATCAATATGGCGATTTTAATGATCAGTTCGGCCACCTTTATTATAAAACACCTTTTTCATATTATCATTTAAAGTTAAAATACCGTTTCGTAGGCGAATTGCAAAAAGGCGCACCTGGTTATACGTTACGCAATAGTGGTGTGATGTTCCATTCCCAGGATCCTAAAACGATGCCCAAGGAACAAGACTGGCCAATTTCAATCGAAATGCAGTTTTTAGGTGGTTTGAGCGATGGTCGGCCCCGCCCAACAGGAAATATGTGCTCACCGGGTACTGATATTTTTTATCAAGGAAAGTTGTATGACGGGCATTGCCTGGACTCTAAATCTAAAACATACGACGGCGACCAATGGGTATCTGCAGAATTGATCGTATTAGGCGATTCATTGGTTACACACATTATCAATGGCGATACGGTGCTACAATATAGCAAACCCCAAATTGGCGGAGATGTGGCCAACCGTTATGACCCGAAAATTAAAATAGATGGCAAAGTACTTAAATCTGGTTTTATTGCTTTACAAAGCGAAGGGCAACCTGTCGATTTTAAAGATATCGAAATCAGACAGCTTCCTATACCAGCCACTTCAAAATCTAAGTAAACATTTTTAACAGATATACGTTAAGAGAACATGAAAGTTGCATTAATTACAGGCGGAAGCAAAGGAATTGGTTTCGGCATTGCCGAATCACTTTTAAATGAAGGCTATAAAGTAGCCATTACAAGCAGAACGATTGCCAGCGCAAATCAAGCGGCAGCTCAGTTGGTAACACATGGTGATGTGTTGGCTATTGAAGCAGATGTTGTAGATTTTAAATCTCAGCAGGATGCTGTAAATCTGATCATCGAAAAATGGGGACAATTGGATGTACTCATTGCCAATGCAGGAATTGGTCATTTTGCACCAGTTGATGAATTGGACATTAATTTATGGAAAGAAACCATTGACACCAATTTAACTGGTGTTTTCTACAGCATCAAAGCCTCTGTTGAGGAAATCAAAAAGACTAAGGGGCATATTTTTACCATTTCCAGTTTGGCAGGTACAAACTTCTTTGCAGGAGGATCGGCTTATAATGCCAGTAAATTCGGCTTAACAGGTTTTACGCAATCGGTTATGCTTGATTTAAGAAAGTATGGCGTAAAGGTAAGTACCATTATGCCAGGATCGGTAGCGAGCCATTTCAACGATCACCAACCCAATACTGAAGATGATGCCTGGAAAATCCAGCCAGAAGACATGGGCAAACTGATTGTTGATTTATTGGCCATGCCAGCCCGGACTTTACCGAGCAAGATAGAAATCAGACCAACAACACCAAAAGGATAGTAAGGGTAGAAGATCTGAGATGGAAGATCTAGTTAATTCTACGACATGAACAAATTATTCTTATTTTTTACTACGGGAAGCGTTAATTGCTTCCTGTAGACTTTGCTAATTTAACTTCATGTTAGCCTATTTTATATTATTAATTACTAATTGACAATATAAATACCCTGACTTTGTTACAAAAAATGGAACTATTTGGGTTGACTTTGTTACAAAAACAAAAATAAATGCCCTGACTTTGTTACAAGAAGTTGATTTAATTTATGCCTATAAAAAAATTGTAATACCGATTGAAATAAAATCGGGCAGTACGGGAAGCTTAAGATCACTTCATCAATTCATAGATATCCCAGCACATCCCTTTGCCATTAGAGTATATGGAGGCGAGTTTAAGCTAGAAAAAACAATTACACCATCAGGTAAGTCTTATTTATTATTAAACCTTCCGTACTACCTGGGAACGCGTATAGCAGAATATGCCGAATGGTTAACAAATCAGTCTCTGTAAATCACTCCATCATCCCGCTTACCTTATCCATTTTCCATAAAAAAAGTCCCGATTTTCATCGGGACTTTTTATTGATTCTTTAAAGAAATGCTTATTCAGCAATTACTTCGAAAGGAACCTGAACTTTAACTTCTTTGTGTAAGTTTAAGTTAGCTACATATTCGCCAACAAATTTAGGTTCAGTTTCGAAAGTAATACGACGACGGTCTACATCAAAGCCTTGTACTTTTAATGCTTCAGCGATCTGGATGGTGTTAACCGCTCCGAAGATTTTTCCGCTTTCGCCAGCTTTAGCACCGATTGAAAGTTTAACATCAGCTAAACGCTCAGCAACACCTTCAGCATCTTTCTTAATTTTATCTTGTTTAAAAGCAGCTTGCTTTAAGTTTTCTGCCAATACTTTTTTAGCAGAAGAAGTAGCTAGTGCTGCAAATCCTTGAGGGATTAAATAGTTACGGCCAAAACCTGGCTTTACTGTAACTACATCATCTTTCTCACCAAGGCCTTTAATATCTTGTTTTAAAATAATTTCCATATCTCTAGCCTCCTATTTTAATTGATCAGCAACGAAAGGTAACAAACCGATATGACGGGCACGTTTAACGGCCTGAGCCACTTTACGTTGGAATTTTAACGAAGTACCAGTTAAACGGCGTGGTAATAATTTACCTTGATCGTTAATGAATTTCAACAAGAAGTTTGCATCCTTGTAATCGATGTATTTAATTCCGTTTTTCTTGAAACGGCAATATTTTTTACGGTTATCCTCTACTTTAGGGGCTGTTACGTATTGTATTTGTTCTCTTGCCATTACGCTGCAACCTCCTTAGTTTTTTTGTTAAAAGCACCACTACGCTTTTTCTCATTGTAAGCAACAGCGTGTTTGTCTAAACGGATAGTTAAGAAACGTAACACACGCTCATCGCGTTTTAATTCAAGCTCTAATTTTGCGATCAAATCTCCTGAAGCTTTGTATTCAGTTAAGTTGAAGAATCCATTTGATTTTTTCTCAATTGGATACGCTAATTTTCTCAAACCCCAATTATCTTCCTGGATAATTTCGGCTCCGTTATCAGTTAGAACTGCTTTGAATTTAGCTAATGCCTCTTTCGCAGCCTCTTCAGATAACAACGGGGTTAGAACGATAACAGTTTCGTACTGATTCATTGTTATAAATTATGTTTTTAATTTTTTAATCCCGATGTATATTACGGGGATGCAAAAGTAACAATATATTTCTTAAAATCAAACGATTAATAAGAATTTATGAGACATAATATAATAAGGTAAAAAGGAACATGGATAATGGAAGATGGAAAACGATGCATCTCACATCATCCATCTAACATATAAAAAAGGGAGACTATCTATCCGACAATCTCCCTATATCAATTAGCTGTAAGGTTTAATATGTTTGTATCGTTTTCACAAAACTATCATCATTGTACTTAACCACAAAGGTTAATTCTTTTGAATCTGTTTTGCTGATATTGAATTTTTTTGCCAGTTGAGATTTATCTTTGAATACCTCATTGTAAACCACATCATTGTATTCATTATACACCATAACTTCTACCGGATTATTATCCAGGTTTTCAAGGTTAAGGGTAATTACCTGATCTTTTTTAGTATAAACAGGCTTGAATATATTAGATACTTTTGGCTCAGAAACAATTGCTTCACCATTTTTAATCACAACATTGTATTTAGCAACTTTTTCATCCGATTCTGCTTTAAGCGTATACTTTCCATCAGGAAGTTCGTTCAGATCATAGATTTTGCTGGAAGCAGCCAAAGCATGAATGGTTTCTTCAAACAATACTTCATCATCCGCATCAATTAGCGATAAATTAATATTTTCTGCTTTATCTACAGAAAAACGGATAAATTTTTCCTTTTCACCTTTTACTTTTAACGTAAAATCACCATCGTTAGCGTGAACACCCGTAGCAGTAAAAAACAACGCTGCTATTAAACCGATTTTTAAGAACTTTTTCATAACCAATATTTTTAAAGAGTTAATCATTATATGACATCACTAAGGTACAGAGGCATCTGATAGATAGGTGATTGCATATTTTCCAATATCTATGCTATATTACCCTTAATAGTAGCACATTTTAACAAAAACCATAATAAAGCATATTTTTTATGTATTTTAGCCTAATAATTTAGCAGAATATGAAGCCAAGTTTTGAGGTTGTTGAACCTTCTTTCGGAAGTTCATTTTATTATTCTAAATATGTAGAAAATGCCAATAACATGGCCCACCTTTGGCATTACCATCCTGAAATTGAAATGGTGTTTGTTAACGGCGGAGCTGGAAAACGACAGATCGGCAGTCACGTTTCTTATTATACTGAAGGCGACTTGATCCTGATTGGCAGCAACCTTCCTCATTGCGGCTTTACTGATACCAATACCGGAAATAAAAACGAAACGGTAATCCAGATGAAACCCGATTTTTTAGGCAGCATTTTTTTGGGCCTGCAGGAGATTAAAGGAATACAGGAATTGTTCGATAAATCGAAGGCGGGGATTGCCTTTGGCGCTGAAACCATGCGCGCGGTAGGCAATAAAATAGAAATGATGGACGATCAGCCCCCTTTTGAAAGGCTTTTATCCTTGCTCAGTGTATTAAAGGAACTCGAACATGCAAAAGACTATAAGATTTTAAATGCCGATGGATTTTCGATGGAAATGCAGGTACAGGATAACGACCGCATTAACATGATTTTTAACTATGTAAAAGATCATTTCCAGGAACAGATCAGCTTACAGTATATCGCCGAAATGTCGAGCATGACCGTTCCGTCCTTTTGCCGTTACTTTAAAAAGATTACGAAGAAAACATTTACACATTTTGTAAACGAATACCGCGTGGTGCATGCCTCTAAACTTTTGGCTGAAAAACAAACCAGCATTGCCAATATCTCCTACGAAAGCGGATTTAACAATTTTAGCCATTTTAATAAATTATTTAAGGAGTTTACGGGCAAAAGTGCCTCGGAATATCGGAATGAACTGAAATCAGTGATTAAGTAAATGCCTAGAACGACCAGCTGACTTTTTATAGTGCACAAATCTCTGTATACAATTAGAAGTATAAATGATAATTTGAATATAGCCTTTGTGAACCCCAAGCTGGTTTACTGGTTGCTATAAATAGCTTCATCTTTTAAACCAAAAGTCTCATCATATTTCAACTTTTCCACAATCCAACATTTCAATCTCACAACACCTAAATTTTTCCTATTTTCGTGCCGATGGAAAATTTTATCGTTTCTGCCCGTAAATACCGCCCAGCCACCTTCGAAACCGTTGTTGGCCAGCAGCATATTACCGGCACGTTAAAAAATGCCATTAAAAACAATCAGCTTGCCCAGGCATTTCTATTTTGCGGGCCACGTGGAGTGGGTAAAACGACCTGCGCACGTATCCTTGCCAAAACCATTAACTGTACCAACCCTACAGCCGATATGGAAGCTTGTGGCCAATGCGACAATTGTTTATCTTTCCAGAACGGACATTCGTTTAATGTGCACGAATTAGATGCGGCTTCAAACAACTCTGTTGATGATATCCGTAGTTTAATTGAGCAGGTTAGAATACCACCGCAAGCCGGAAAGTACAAAATCTATATTATTGATGAGGTTCACATGTTATCGCAAAGTGCATTTAATGCCTTTCTGAAAACATTGGAAGAACCACCTTCTTATGCCATTTTTATCCTGGCCACTACCGAGAAACATAAAATCCTGCCAACCATTTTATCACGTTGCCAGATTTTTGATTTCAACCGGATCCAGGTAGAAGATATCGCCAGTCACCTGTCAACCATTGCCCAACGCGAAAACATTGCTTTCGAAAGTGATGGTTTACACATTATTGCTCAAAAAGCTGATGGTGGATTGCGTGATGCGCTTTCGATGTTCGATCAGATTGCCAGTTATGCCAATAAGAACATCACTTATAAAGCAGTAATCGATAACCTCAATATTTTAGATTACGATTATTTTTTCAAGCTTACCTCCTATTTAACCGCAGCAGAAGTTAGTCAGACCCTGCTCCTGTTCGATGAAATTTTGAACAATGGTTTTGATGGCAACAATTTCATCAATGGTTTGGCCAGTCACTTCCGTAATTTATTGGTAGGTAAAGATGCCGCTACCATTAAATTATTAGAAGTTAGCGAAAACATTAAACAAAAATACCTGGATCAGTGCAGACAAACAGAATTATCATTTCTGTTAACAGCGCTTAATTTAGCCAACACCTGCGATTTAAATTACAAAAACTCTAAAAACCAGCGTTTACAGGTAGAGTTGGCATTGATTAAAATGTGCCATATCCGTTCGGTCGTCAATTTAGCACAACAGCCTTTAAGCCTTAATAACACAGCAACTGACGTAGATCAGGATAAAAAAAAAACTAATGTCGTAGCTGAACAGGCTGAAAGTTCAAAGCTGACAGCTGAAAGCGAAAAGACTATTCCCGTACAAGCACCTGCTGTAAATGCCCCTGTACAGCCCGGTATTCCGGTAGAAGAAAAAGCGAAAGAAAGCCCGAGGGTGAGCATTCCTCCCCCATCAACAACTTCCATCAGCATCAATATCCCAAAGACCAATGCAACAAGTATGCTCATTCCGTCTTTGAATGATTTTGATCGTATCGCAAAGGAAGAAGAAGATAAGGGACCGAAAAAAGCAACTGGCGAAGCCCGGGAGCCTTTTAGTTACGACCGTTTGCTGGAAGTATGGAACACCTTTACGCAGAAAATGAAGGCTGCCGATAAGATTAACCTTTTCACAATCTTAAATAATTTTGCACCAAAACTTTTAAATCCTGAAATGATCGAAATTTCGGTAGAGAGTAAAACGCAGGAACACCTTGTACAACAAGAATCTGTTGAACTTTTAAACTTCTTACGGAACGAACTTAGAAATTTTGGTATCGAGGTTACTTATAAGTTAACCGAGCGCAAGATAGAAAACAGGCTTTACGGTAATCGCGAAAAGTATGATTACCTGGTTAATAAAAACCCCAAATTGGATGAACTGAGGAGAAGGTTTAATCTAGATATTAATCCCTAATCAGTTTGAAGTTTATAGTTTTCAGTTGGCAGTTCTTAAATACAGGGAACTGAAAGATGCCAACTGAAAACTCGTAACTTAGTCTTTTGGTGAATCATTGATTGGATAACCTTCTTCATCCAGATCATCACGGTTATCTTCTGGTGTACGGGCAAGAATTTCATCCTCCGGACTAAGTTTTACACTTTCACCGTTATCGACATGCATGCCAAGTTCCTCTAAATTATCTTCAGCAATCTCCTCATCTCGTGCATATTCATCGCCAACATAAGGGTTTGCCTCATCATATGTAGAATCATCATCTCTTGCACCTGCAGCAACAGTTTCATATCCCATCGGATGATCGTATTCTTTATCCGTTCCCTTTACATCAAGCTCGTAACTCTGCTTATTTTCATCATAAGCGAGATTTTCTTTATTGATTTCGCTATTTTCTGTAGTGCTGTGTATTTTATCCTGTGATCCTTTATTTTCGTTAATTGCCATGGTATTGGTCTCCTATAATTTATATGAATATAACAAAATGATATGGATAAGGTTTGTTTGTTGAAAGAGAATCTTACAATTATCAGGGCGTGCCCCAAGCTGCGCAAGGGTCGGGCTATACACTTCAAGTCCTCGCCATTCGTTTCTCATGGCTGTGGGCTTTCCGTTGCTATCCCTCACGCATGCAAAGCGAACATAATTACTTAAGTCATGAAAATCATTTGGATACATTTTTTAGATCTGTGAAGACATATATCGAGGGATTAGCATAGGCATTGTCGGTCTGAGCCTGTCGAAGACCATTATTAATTCAAAATAAAATATTTGTTCTTTGTCAACTTTTGCCGAAGCTTCGGCTGACTATCATTGATAGACTCCAAAACATCGTCATTTGCGAGGAAGAACGACGAAGCCTGCCGGCAACAGGCTGGCAATCTATAAACCTGAGTTCGATAGTTAATATTACTTTTTTAGTAGCTTAAGCCGGCTTTTAATTTAAAGTTGTCGTCACCCTGAATTTATTTCAGGGTCTTTCTTGCTAAAAGATGCTGACCACGAAGTAGCTACAAGGCAATTGAAAACATCATTTCTACTTGTAAAATGAATTCAGCATAACGAATTCGTCTAGTTATGGCGCGCTTATGAAGTGATTTTTAATTAAACAATTATCGAATTCAGATTATAATGCTAATGATTCTTATAAGACTGCTTCGTCGGCTGAAAAAGACTTCTTATAATGACGTTTATATAAAAGACTGATAATCAATATATTTTTTTTTGCCATATAGGACATATGAGAGCATATAAGTTTAAAGCGTCATGCCCATTTTTTTCAGGTAAGACCCCTGATGATTACTCGCAATGACGATCCCTCGTGGAGGTTTATTCCCATTAAATCCTACTGTGATTTTTATTAAAATAAACTATTCTTCAGGACGATATTAATTTTTTTAATAATTTACAAAAATGGAGGATATTGTTGCGATTATCCCTAAAAAAGGATTATCAACTATCAATAAACCAACACATTAAAGATTACTATCCATAAAAAAAGCGTCCCGATTTTATATCGGGACGCTTAAACTTTTTAAGATTTGTCAACTTCCATACTAGGAGTTTATCAAAGTTGACAAGTCAAATTTAGCTTACAAAGAAGCCAAAGATGTATTTAATGTTTCACTAGGGCGCATAGCTTTACTAGCCAGTTCATCGTTAGGGTTGTAGTAACCGCCAATGTTTTGAGGTTTGCCTTGTGCGCCGATCAACTCTTCATTAATTTTAGCTTCGTTTTCTAACAAAGTTTTAGCCAATGGCGCAAATCTTGCTTTCAGATCTGCATCTTTGCTCTGAGCCGCTAACGCTTCAGCCCAATATAAAGCTAAGTAAAAGTGAGAACCGCGGTTATCAATAGTACCTAATTTTCTGCCCGGCGATTTATCTGTTGCCAAAAATTTAGCATTAGCCTCATCCAAAGCATCAGCCAATACCTGGGCTTTTGCATTGTTTTGGGTTTGCGATAAATGCTCTAAAGAAGCTTGAAGCGCCAGGAACTCACCTAACGAATCCCAACGCAAATAACCTTCCTCTATAAACTGCTCAATATGCTTTGGAGCAGAACCACCTGCACCGGTTTCGAACAAACCACCACCATTCATTAAAGGCACAATAGATAACATTTTAGCAGATGTTCCCAGTTCTAAAATCGGGAATAAATCTGTCAAATAATCACGCAAAACATTACCAGTAACCGAAATGGTATCTAAACCTTTGCGTATACGCTCCAAAGTAAATTTAGTGGCCTCAATCGGAGCCAGAATGCGGATATCTAAACCTGCAGTATCGTGATCTTTTAAATAATTATTTACTTTTGCAATAATCTCTCTGTCGTGTGCCCTTTGCTCATCTAACCAGAAAACCGCAGGGGTTTCTGATAAACGTGCCCTGTTTACAGCTAATTTTACCCAGTCCTGAATGGGTGCATCTTTGGTTTGGCACATGCGGAAGATATCGCCTTTTTCTACTTTCTGGTCGAAAAATACTTTGCCATCAGCATCTGTAACGCGAATGGTTCCTGAACCAGTAGCCTGGAAAGTTTTATCATGTGATCCATACTCTTCAGCTTTCTGAGCCATTAAACCCACATTTGGTACCGAACCAATGGTAGTTACATCAAATGCTCCATTAGCTTTACAGTCATCAATGGTTGCAGTATAAACACCAGCATAACAACGGTCTGGAATTAAAGCGATCGTATCTTCAGGTTTACCCTCTTTGTTCCACATCTGGCCAGATGTACGGATCATTGCCGGCATAGAAGCATCAACAATCACATCACTTGGCACGTGTAAGTTTGTGATGCCTTTATCAGAATTTACCATAGCCAAAGCCGGACCATTTTCAATAGCTTGTGCTAATGCAGCTTCTACTTCAGCCTGTTTAGGGTTGCCTGCAATTTTAGCATAAACATCACCTAAACCATTGCGGGTATCAATATTTAATTCCTTGAAAAGGTCTGCGTATTTCGCAAAAACATCTGCAAAATAAACCTCAACAATAGCTCCGAAAATAATCGGGTCAGACACTTTCATCATAGTTGCCTTTAAGTGTGCAGATAATAACACACCAGCAGCTTTGGCTTCAGTAATTTCTTTAGCTACAAAAGTTTTCAAAGCCGATAAGCTTAACGCCGAACTATCAATCACCTCGCCTGCCTTTAGTGGCGATAAAGCTTTTAATTCGGTTACCGTACCATCTGCAGCTACGTATTCTATTTTAAACTGACTTGCCTCAGCAACAGTGGTAGACTTTTCTGAAGCATAAAAATCGCCTTCAGTCATACTGGCCACTTTGGTTTTCGAATCTGCAGACCATTTACCCATCGAGTGCGGGTTTTGCTTAGCATAGTTTTTAACCGCTTTAGGTGCCCTACGATCGGAGTTACCTTCACGTAAAACCGGGTTTACAGCCGAGCCTAAAACTTTGGCATATTTAGCTTTTATTGCTTTTTCTTCATCACTCTGTGCATTATCAGGATAATTCGGAATAGCAAAGCCCTGTGCCTGAAGCTCAGTAATTGCACCTACCAATTGTGGGATAGAAGCAGAAATATTTGGTAATTTGATAATGTTTGCCTCTGGAGTGGTAGCTAAAGTACCAAGTTCTGCCAGCGCATCACCAATTTTTTGATCGTCTTTTAAATACTCCGGAAAGTTGGCCAAAATTCTTCCTGCTAAAGAAATATCTCTGGTTTCTACATCAATACCCGCTGATGCGGTAAAAGCTTGTACGATAGGTAAAAGTGAGTAGGTTGCCAACATTGGCGCCTCATCGGTTTTGGTGTAGATAATTTTTGATGTATTTGACATGTTATATTGATTTTGCTTATTACGTTTAATTATTAGACTGGTTTAAATCAATCTTTTTAAAATCGCCTAAAGATAAAAGAATCGGATGAATTAAGGAACATCGTAATGTTATTTCTGGTTTGGGTTAGCAATTCATTTATTAAAAATCAGTAATCTTCATCATAGAGAAATAATAATATAACATACTTATTGTTTCAGGGAAAGACAGGTCATTTACTATATTTAAAGTTACTCCTGCTCCCCCGCTTTATCCCGATGGAAAAATCAGTATGCCCGCTCCGATCAGGGCTATAAAGTTGGGGATGTAGCACGGAAAACCAGCCTAGTAGCAGTAAAACGACCAAGCTAAACCTGATCGAACGGATGCCATTTTTCATGGCAGAAGGTAGAGCAGGAAGAAAATAACCTATAGAACACTTCAATTGCTTTCCAAAAAATAAGAGACGTCAACCGTAATATTATTTAACGTGCAGGTTGATATTAGATTAAGTAAATATTAAGCTTATCTATTCTTCTTGGAGCGCAATGTCGTTCGCTATTTTTAAAGGTAGTCCTGCTCTCCGCTTTATCCCGATGGAAAAATCAGGATGCCCGCTCCGATCAGGGCTATAAACTTGGGGCTGTGGCACGGAAAACCGGCATAGTAGCAGTAAAACGACCAAGCTAAACCTGATCGAACGGATGCCATTTTTCATGGCAGGAGGTAGAGCAGGAAGAAATTAACCTATAGAACACTTCAATTGCTTTCCAAAAAATAAGAGACTAACAAGACATTCTTTATCATTCTGATTCTCTGCAACATTCCAGATAATTTTTATTTAAGCAAACTATTTGGCTAAACTTTTGTAGCGTGAAACAAATATATCTATCTATTTTAAAAATTTTAATTGAAATGACCGAAACTACCTTAGATCAACAGTTAAATGCCCGAAAATTTGACGAAGCCAAAAGCTTAATGCAAAACGGCGAAAAACTCTCCAAAAACCTACAGGATCATCAGAAATCATCAATTTTCGATAACCTCATCAAAGAAAAGCAGTACGAAATTCTAAATATGATGGTAAAGGATAAAACCATCGAAACCGATATTTATGAATTCGACAATTTTGATAAAAGTATTTTCCAGAGTATTGTACGCCATTTGGGCAACGAAGATGAAGATATTGCTTTCTTCAACGAATTTATTGGCCACTTCGATAACCTGAACGATGAAGTAAATGCAAAAACTTTATTGAGCTATCTCTTCGAAAATGGAATTGGTTTAGGCGTAATAAAAGCCTGTATTGATGCTGGATGCACGACTAATTTTAAAAACAATGCCGAAGAAAACTACATCCACCAGGTAGTAAAAAGCAATCTGCGCAGGTATAACCTGAATGATGAACAAACCACCGATTTAATTAAAGGGTACATCGATATTCTGCTTAACGAAGGTGTTGATATTAATGAAGGCAATATTGTACAGGAAACCCCTTTGATTATTGCAGTAAAGTTTAACAAGAAAAATTTAATCGAACACTTGCTAGAAAACGGTGCAGACCCGAACCATATCGATCGCGACGGTAATTCAGCTTTCTTTTATGCCGTGGCACATGCTCAAAGTGAAAGTATGTATGACACCCTGCGCAACTTTGATTCCCCAGCGTTTGATCAGGTTAACAAAAAAGGGGAAACATTGTTGTTTGAATACGTGCGTATGATGTCTGACAGTGAAAGCAGCATCAACTTCCTTAAAAAACTGCTAAATGATGGTGCCGATTTATATCAGCCAAGTACCTGGTACAGTAAAGAAAAAACCCCGTTAGATGTAATTGCTGAAAACAAGGCTGGTATTTTGGAGGCTGTTTTAGAAAGCGGACAGGTAGATATTAACAGAACTGATGACCAGGGAAATACTTTATTGCACAAAGTTTGCGCATGCAATGTAAATTACGAACCTGAAAAAGCAAAAGAAACTTACCGGAAAGTGAAACTCCTGATCGAAAATGGTGCGGATACTACGCTAAGTAATGATCAGGATCAAACAGCATTAATGCTGGCTTCGGATGATAACCTGAAAATAAAAACTGTTGAACTGCTCATGAAACAATCTTAAATATGTCGATGTCATTTATTATTGCCTGCGAAAGCGGCAAACGGAAAATAGCCGAACTCTTACTATCCAATAATGAAGTAGAAGTAGGTTATACGGATGAGAAAGGCCGTACTGCACTACATTATGCTGCACATCATGGATATTTGGATCTGGTAAAAATTTTAATCGAACAGGGTGCAGATTTAGATTACGAAGACCACGATGGCGAAACACCTTTTTATTTTGCCTGCTTGCAAAAACAGAAACAAACGGCGCTTTATTTATTGGATCAAGGCGCCAGGGTTGACATTAAAGACCTTAAAGGCAATAGTCTATTACATTTAACTGCCCAAAACGGGCAGATTGAAGTTCTAGAAAAGCTGCTCGATAAAGGCCTGGATGTTGATAATGAAAATAACGAGGCAGAAACGCCCCTGCTTATCGCATCGGCCTGGAGAAATAAAGAAATTGTCCAAAAACTACTGGACTTTGGCGCCAATATTAACACCACCAATAAAAATGGAGATTCTCCGCTGATTTTTGCGGTAAAATCTAAAAATGTACCAATGGTAACGCTTATCCTCGAAAAAGGAGGCAATATCAACCACATTAATCACGCTGGCGAATCGGCATTATTACTGGCCTGTTACGATGCTAACCGGATGTTAACCAAAACATTGGTAGAAAATGGTGCAGACGTTTTTGTATCTTCAAAAAATGGCTTATCCCCTATCTGGTATGCCTGCGCCAATAACCAGAAAGAAATTGTCGATTTATTTTTGGCTAATGGTGTGGATGTAAATTATGCCAAACCACTTTCAGGCAATGATGATTCCATGTATTCGTATCTGGAATGGGTAGAAACAGCCAACAACATTTCCATTTCGGCCAGTTTCTCTTTTGATAACAACTACAATTACGGAGGCGAAAGCATGTTGCATGTAGCCGCCAAGAGTGGTCATTTAAGTATGTTAAAGCTGCTGATAGAAAAAGGCGCTAACGTGAATATTCAGGATGAAAGCGGAAATACAGCATTACATTATGCCGCAGCAAATGGTAAAAAAGATGCCGTTAAGTTTTTGCTCGAAAAATCTGCCGATCCCTGCATCGTAAATGTGAAAGAGCAAAAGGCAATTGATTATTCGAACATCAAAGGCTTTAATGAAATCACTGAACTCTTATTGAAATATGGCCCTGCGGCTAATTCTAATTTACAGGTTACAAGTCCACCATCAACAGAAAGTACTGCTGAAGCTCCAAAAAATGATATGGCTGCAAAAAAACAGGCCTTATTGGATTTAAAGGAACTATTGGATGCCGGAATTTTATCGCAGGAAGAATTTGATATGGAGAAAGCGAAGATTTTGAAAGGTTGAGGTTACTGAATAATCTATTCTGAAAATGTTTTATGAATGTTTTATTTTCAGGTCGTCGCCCTTAATTTATTTCAGAGTCTATTCTACATGTAAAATAAATTCAGCTTGATGATCGCATACTTTATAGTATTTAAGATAACCATTTATATTCAGTGAATAATTGAACTCAAATTAAAGTCTAACATACCTGATTGACTTTAAACTATAGCCATTGCAAAAAGCTTCTTTCATCGAATCGATTACGCTTAGCAATGGCGAAATTTCTAGTGAAAAATATTGTCGGATAAATTTTTAGTTCTAAATTTATTCGACAATATAATGCTCACACAAATGAAACGTATCTCTAAAATCAAACTTCAGGCATTTACTCTTCCCTTTCTTTTAACCTTGGTATATGCCTGTTCGCCCAAATTGTATGTAGATGAAAATAAACGTTATCAGGCGGGTACATTATCCGAGACACAGATTGATTCGCTGCATGCTTTTTTAAAACAAAATGAAAGGCTTGCTTTAAAAGACACCATTATTATCAAATACGACTTCAATAAAGACGATTGCTGGAAAGACCTTAGCTACCAAAATGCAGAATTCCTGAACAATGTAAGATGGGCTTTTCAAAAGAACATTCAGGAAAAAGCCGAGGCCAGGCCAAAAGTTGTCATTTACCAGTACCGTGAAAAAGGAGAAAGCTTCAGCCCTATTAAATCGAAAGGCTTAGAAATAGAAACCGATTCGGGTTTTCTAAGAAAATTATTATTTAAAGAAATTACTACTTGCGGAACATCAGCCATAATTCTCCCTGACGGAAAATTTCTACTGGTAAAATCAGATCCACAATTTTCTGCGTTGATATTAAATGCAAAAGACATCGAACTAAAATTACAGGAAAACCTGGTCAGATAAATACCAGAAAAATCAGTTAGCGTTAAAAATGATTTAACAAAATTTAACTAAAAAATTAGGTGTAATACTGTAATTTAGTTCTAATTAATCGCTTTCAAAATAACGCTGGAAAATTTATGATCAAATTCCTTTACTCCGCTCCCACAAGCTCAAATTATATCATCGTTTGATGACCTGATTTTTCTATATCAATCAAGAAATTAATTTAAAGGACTATAAAAATACTTCCCTGCTATCATTATAGCATTAAAACAGGGGAAATAATACGCGCTCTCCAGGAAGGTGCTCTCGGGTGCTTTCCTTTTATTATTCAGTCTTGCGGCAATTATACCAGCGCTAAAAACTTCTCTCCTTTTTCGATGTTATATTTTTTAAGATAAAAACCTTAATCAAAACCGGTTAACATGAAAAACAAGATTTTTTACGCATCAGTGCTTTCTACAGCTTTCCTATTTGGATGCCAATCCAATTCTAAATCGCAAAAACAAGGAGAAGATACCACTGTAACTACTAAAGCCGGAGCAGTAGATTTGCCAGCTCCGGATACCAATGCCGCTAAAAATAAATTCAGCAAGGTAATTGGTTGGCCAGATGGAAAAACACCTATTGCGCCAGCAGGCTTTGTGGTAACCAAATTTGCAGCCAACATTAAAAGTCCAAGGAATACCTACATCACACCCAATGGCGATATATTGGTAGTGCTCTCCAATTCAGAAAGAAGTACCGTAGAAGCAGTTGCCAATACAGTAACAGGTAAGGCAAAATCTGAAGTACCAGGAAAAAGTGCCAATACCATTCTCCTCTACCGTGATGAAAATAAAGATGGTAAACCCGAAATGGTAACCACTTTTTTAAATGGTTTGAACCAGCCCTTCGGCATGCTGATTATTGGCAATTCATTTTATGTAGCCAATACCGATGGTTTGTGGCAATACCCTTATAAAACCGGAGACACCAAAATAACTGCAACAGGTAAAAAGATCCTGAGTCTCCCGGCAGGTGGTTATAACAACCACTGGACAAGAAACCTGATTTCCAATGCAGATAATAGCAAGATTTACGTAACTGTAGGATCGGGCAGTAATGTAGGTGAGAACGGAATGGAAAATGAAGTAAGAAGAGCCAATATCTTAGAAATTAATCCAGATGGAACCGGCGAAAAAATTTATGCCAGTGGTTTGCGAAATCCTGTTGGGATAGATTGGGCACCATCCACAAATATGCTCTGGACAGCTGTTAACGAACGCGATGGATTAGGCGACGATCTGGTTCCAGATTACATTACAAGTGTTAAACAAGGCGCATTTTACGGCTGGCCGTATTCCTATTATGGACAGAATGAAGATCCCCGCTTAAAAGGCCAAAACCCGGAAATGGTTAAAAAAGCTATTGCTCCGGATGTTGCGGTTGGTGCGCATACCGCATCCTTAGGACTGGCCTTCTATAAAGGTAAAAAGTTTCCGCAGAAATACCAGGGAGGCGCATTTATAGGACAACATGGCTCGTGGAACCGATCGGCTATTTCTGGTTACAAAGTAGCTTTTGTACCTTTTAAAGATGGAAAACCAAGTGGAAAAATAGAAGATTTTTTAACTGGTTTTGTTGCTGACAAAGATAAGGCAGAAGTATATGGTCGCCCGGTTGGCGTTACTTTAACACCTGATGGCGCCTTATTAGTGGCAGACGATGTTAGTGGCGTGATCTGGAAAGTTGCTGCAAAATAATTTAAAATTAGCCACAGATTAGCAGAATATGCCGTAATTTTATTCGCTAATCTGTGGCTCAATACTAACCTTCTTATACTTTGAAATCGAACTTTACCTTATTGTTTACCTTAGTTTTTTCTACGGCCTTAGCGCAGACCATCAAACCCGATTCGATCAAAAAACTCGAAGAAGTTACCGTAAAAGGTTATTATAACCACCAAACTTTATTAAGATCAGTATCTGCTGTAAACCTGATAGATAGCAGCTTGATAAAAAATCAACCCAACAGTTCACTAGTAAGTATGTTGAATACGGTACCAGGAGTACGCATGGAGGAACGCTCGCCAGGCAGCTACCGTCTATCGCTCCGTGGCAGTTTACTTCGCTCTCCTTTTGGTATACGAAATATTAAAATTTACATTGATGATTTTCCTTTAACCGATGCAGGGGGAAACACTTACTTAAATGCTTTAGATGCTTCTGCAATAGGTATGATGGAAATCTATAAAGGCCCGGAAGCCAATATTTTTGGTGCAAATACAGGTGGTGCTATTTTAATTAATATGCCCGTTATCAATCGCAATGAAGTTAATTTTTCGGCTACTGGCGGTTCTTACGGCCTATTCCATCAAACTGCATCCATCAAACAGCAATACAAAAATTATCGCTTCAGTTTTAGCGAAGGATATCAAAGAAGTGATGGCTACCGGGAGAACAGTGCAATGAATAGAAAATATTTTCAGACATTGCAGCAATGGGATTATAGCCATGCAGGTAGTTTAAAGGCTTTTATTTTCTATAGCAATTTAAAGTACCAAACACCAGGTGGATTAACGGCTTTGCAATTAGATCAAAATCCCAGACTGGCACGTCCGGCAACCTCAACATTACCTGGAGCCATTTCGCAGCAAGCTGCTATTTATAATAAAACCATCTTCGGTGGAATATCGAATGCCTATCAAATCAACAAGCGATTGAAACACGTAATAGCTTTATTTACCTCATATACGGATTTCAAGAACCCTTTTATTACCAATTACGAGCAACGCTACGAAAGTACACTTGGATTGCGAACTTTTCTGGATTATGCACAGGTGAAAGAGGATTTAAGGTTTAACGCTCAGATTGGATTAGAAAGTTCAGCCACCAAAAGCCAGATTAAAAATTTTAATAACAATGGCGGTGAAGCTACCGCAATGCAGGCTTCAGACCGATTAAAGGCAAGTCAGGATTTTGCTTATTTTAGGTTAAACTTCGACATCAACAATAAATTCCTGATTGAGCTTGCTTCGAGTTTAAATTTCTACAGATACGATTACGAGAGTTATTTCCCAGTTTTTATTGCCTCGAAACAACGAAAATTCGATATCCAGTTTATGCCAAAGGCAGCAATATCCTATCTCATCACTTCTGATTTTTCAGCCAGGGCTTCGATCAGCAAAGGCTATTCACCACCAACTATTGCAGAAGTGAGGGCATCAGACAACAATATTAATAATGACCTGCAGGCCGAACTTGGCTGGAATTATGAATTAGGTTTACGTTATAAAACTAAAAACAACCGCCTTTATGCCAGTGCTAACCTATTCAGTTATCATTTGGAAAATGCTATTGTTAGAAGATTAAATCAAAACGACACCGAGTACTTTACCAATGCCGGCGGCACCAGGCAACAAGGGATTGAATTGGAAACTGCCATTTGGATCATCAGAAATAAAGCCTCCTTTTTATCAGGTTTACATTGGAGAACCAATTATACTTATAGCCATTTTAGATTCGAAAATTTTACAAGTGGCACGAGCACATTTAGCGGCAACAAACTTACCGGAGTGCCAGAGAATGTTTTAATCAATAGTTTAGAGTTTAACTTTCCAAAGGCCATTTACCTTTTTCTGCAACATAATTACACTTCTTCAATTCCTTTGAATGATGCCAATACCGTTTTTGCGAAAAGATATCACCTGGTTGAAAGCAAATTGGGTTTCAGAAATGTAAGCATCAAAAAAATCCATTTAGACCTTTTTGCAGGCGTAAACAATCTACTTAATGTAAAATATAGTTTAGGCAATGACTTAAATGCAGCAAATGGAAGATCTTTTAACCCAGCTCCAGGCATTAATTTTTATACAGGCCTTTCTATCCAATTATAATTATTAAATCGCATCATGTAAATTGTTTATATACATGATGCGATTACGCTATATGCTAAAAGGCCTCTTTCGGTTCTTTTTCTTTAATTATGATATCACCAACAACTATTTCAATTGCATAGCGCTTTTTCCCGTCTGCACCATCATAACTATTGGTTTGTAACCTGCCTTCAACGGTTAAAGCTGTACCCTTTTTAACCTGCGCTTCTGCAAGCTCGGCTTTCGAATTCCAGAAAATTAAATTAAACCATTGTACTCTTTTTACTTCTTCACCGGATGAATTTCTGTAGTTCTCATTTATAGCCAGGTTAACCTTTGCTAATTTTTGACTTCCAAAATTTTTAATTTCTGCATCTGCTCCTGCAAATCCACTCAATACTACTTTGTTAACTGCACTTTCCATAATTTTTAAATTTTAAGTTTCTAAATGTTTAACGAACAATCATCACCTCGATGACCGACAGGACAAAGTTGCAAACAGCATCAAAAATTATTCGGATGGTAAACATTTATAGTCGTTTATAAACGTTTATAAACGGATAATATACACTCGAAGCTTCATATGCCATTTTATTTTTTTTATTCACCATTTTATTTTATAAATTAGAGCATCATCCCATAATAAAAAAAGAAATTATTATGGAACGTTTATGCTTAGACTGCGGCACCCTGATAAAAGGCAGGGCCGATAAAAAATACTGCGATGATTCTTGTCGCAGCAATTACAACAATCGTTTAAAGATTGAGGATAACCTTGTGATTAAAAGGGTAAATAACATTCTAAAAAAGAATCGTACTATTCTTGCTACGCTAAATCCAAACGGTAAAACAAAGGTCATTCGTAAAAAGCTGGTTTCGGCGGGCTTTAATTTTGAATTTCATACCTCCAGGTACGAAACCCAAAATGGGAATAGCTATGTTTTCTGTTATGAATACGGTTACTTAATGTTAAATGATGATAGCTATCTGCTGGTAAAAAGAGAAGAAAGTTTGAGCTAAGCTATTTATGAATACTTTGGTTTAAGCTAAACACTTAAGGTTTGCGAAGTCCTTCACGGATTTTTTTATTCAAACGGAGATGATTAGTTTTATCAACTGATGATAAATTACGACAACAAGATTTTTAAACCTGTAACCAATACGGAAAATGGCGAAACATCGGATGAAACCATTTTTAGATATAAACAAACAGGAAATATACTCACTGCCGAATATAAGGGGGGAAAAATTATTTCTGGTCATTTGATTGGCTTGGTAGATCATGATGGGAACATCGAAATGCGCTATCATCAGGTAAACAAACAAGGTGAATTAATGACTGGGACCTGTAGCTCAAAGCCAGAGTTATTGGCCAATGGCAAAATTAGACTTCATGAAACCTGGCAATGGACATCAGGAGATCAATCGAAAGGACAATCTATTATTGAAGAGCAATAAGTTTCGCTTACCAACTCATAGACGCCATATGCAATTAGGAAATGTTACAGACCGTATTTCATCTATAGTAAGAAATGCATCCGATTTAGTTTACAGTCAGCTAGGTTATCAAATAAGCAACTTGAAAATAGAAAAAGAAAGTCAGGAATATGCCGCCTGTACTTTTGAATTAAATAAATTAAAAATCAAACAACGCCTTTCTAAAATTACACCAACCAAGGCGGGGCAGTTTGTAACTATCTGGAAACGGAATGAAGCTGGAATTACGGTTCCTTTTACTGATCAGGATGAATTTGACCTGTTGATCATATCTGTTAATGATACTGCTCGATCCGGACAGTTCATTTTCCCAAAAGCAATTTTGGTACAGCATAAAATTATCACTGCAAATGGAGTAGAAGGTAAAAGGGGAATCAGAATTTATCCCCCCTGGGATGTAGCCGCAAATAAACAGGCCCAGAAAACCCAACAATGGCAAGCGCCTTATTTTCTTCAGATAGACATCAATGGAAATACAGATCTTGCAAGGGCAGAGAAATTAATTGGCAACGGAATTAAATAAACAGGCGATCAAAATCTAGTTAAACTTAGCAAGTTTCGGGTGGTTTGCCTGTTCTTTCCAAACTACTTTTGGGATGTAAATTATTCAATACCATGAAAGCACAAGAAGAAATCAATTTCAACCGGATAGCTGAAGCCATCAGCTATATCAAAACAAATTTTAAAACACAGCCCGGTTTAGCAGAAATTGCAGAAAAAGTAAACTTAAGTCCCTTTCATTTCCAAAGATTATTTAGCGAATGGGCAGGCACTACCCCTAAACGTTTTTTACAATACATCAGCATTGGTTATGCCAAAGAAATGTTGAAAGAAGACCAAAGTTTATTCGATACCGCATTAGCAACCGGCTTATCCGGAACGAGCAGGCTGCACGATCTTTTTATAAATATTGAAGGGATGACACCTGGCGAATATAAAAACGGCGGCGAAAAGCTTTGTATCAATTATAGTTTTGCAGAAAGTCCGTTTGGACATATCATCGTAGCCAGCACCACAAAAGGGATCTGCCACATTGCATTTTATGAAGATGAAAATATTGCTTTGGCAAATCTAAAACACCAGTTCCCAGCGGCGCAATACCAACAAATCTTAGATGAGGAACAGCAAAACGCTTTAACTATTTTTGGTTTCGATTGGAGCAAATTACTGCAGATCAAACTCCATTTAAAAGGTACCGACTTCCAGTTAAAGGTTTGGGAAGCTTTATTAAAAATCCCTATGGGCAAATTATCAACTTATGGCAGCATTGCTAAACAATTGCAAAATCCGAATGCATCAAGAGCAGTGGGTACTGCCATTGGCGATAATCCTGTGGCTTTTCTCATTCCCTGTCATCGTGTAATACAATCAAGCGGGGCTTTGGGCGGCTACCACTGGGGAGTGAACCGAAAAACAGCCATGATAGGTTGGGAAGCAGCAAAAGCCAATAACATGGTTTTATGATTAAACATGTAGATATTTCAACTGAAGAATTAAAAAAGCATTTTAAAAACAAAAATATTTGCTTCGGCGGAAATGCCAGGTTGAAAATTTACGGACTACTCAAATGTAGATCGGGAAAGCGGATGAAAAAAGAAAACCGTGTATTTTTCCACTCCGAAGAAGAAGCAATAAACATGGGCTATCGTCCGTGTGGACATTGCTTAAAAACAACATATAAACAATGGATTTATTCAACACCACAATAGATAGTAGCAAAAACCTGCTCCCATATGATGGAACAGTAAATTATTATGGCAAATTATTCCAGCAAGCAGAAGCCAGTCATTATTTTGATGCGCTGATGAAAACTATTGAATGGAAAAACGACGAAGCCTTTATCATGGGCAAACACATCATCACTAAAAGAAAAGTTGCCTGGTATGGAGATGAAGCCTATTCTTATACCTATTCTAATAAATCGAAAATGGCCCTGCCCTGGACAAAGGAGTTACAGGAACTGAAAAAGATATCAGAGGAACAAACAGGTACAACGTTTAATTCTTGTTTACTCAATTTATACCACAATGGTGATGAAGGAATGGCTTACCATAGTGACGACGAGAAAGACCTGGCAAAAGATGCTGCCATTGCATCGCTAAGTTTTGGTGCGGAGAGAAGATTTCTATTCAAACATAAAAAAACCAAAGAAACGGTAACCCTGTTTTTAGAAAATGGAAGTTTACTGGTGATGAAAGATGAAACGCAAACGAATTGGCTTCACCGCCTTCCCCCTACTAAAAAAGTAAATCAGCCAAGGGTAAATCTCACCTTTAGAACGATGGTGGTTTAGGTTAAATGGAATCTACTTAAAAGGAAAACAAACAAAATATTTGTCCTTCAACAGGCTCAAATCCAATAGAAAAATCGTCATCTCGACCGAAGCACAGCGGAGTGGAGAGATCTTTAAACTATGTTATTGAAATCAAATTTAAAGATTTCTCCACTACGGAAATGACGATACCTCAAATCGAATAACCTCTTGTAATTTATATCGATTTTTATACAATAAATTATCCCTCACATTGACAAATGAGTTTAATTGAGTTTAGGCACAGTTATAATCCTAACCAATAAAACTTCAAAAAATCTTAGTGGTTAAATTCTTTGATATCTACAATGCGGTCGTCGTCAGCATTTTTCTTTAAGAAAGAGGTTCCGTGCTCATTTGGCACCCAAGTGTAGTCTCTTTGGATATTTGCTACCAAGGTTTCAGGCTGACTGGTTAATGATGCAGGCAAAGGTAGATTAAAAGTTTCTCCGGTTTTGGTATTTACCTGGTATAAGGAATTTGCCGTCAAAAATGCCAAGGTTGTTTTATCGCTAGAATACATAAAGAATTTCCCCTGGATACGTTCATCCTCTTTTTGACGTTTAATCGGATAAACCCTTGAATTGATTGTAGTGATAAAAAAATCGTTGTTCACCAACAGATTGCTTCTGGTTAACTCTTCTAATCCGTTTGTATATTTTTTATCATCAGCACCTTTTGATGGCTTGTTCAGACTTACCACTTCTGTTTGTCCGCCATTTACATAAATGATATAAAAAGGATCCATTTTATCCTTTCCACTGTCGCCCTGAACCAATACTGCAGTTTTTTGTGTATTGATAAAGGAAGCTATTTTAAATTTCTTTGTTTCAGCATTTGGCGCATCATCTACAATAATGGCCGTATCCTTAGATTTAATGATAAAACGATCGGCAGCAGCTATCTTTCCTGAATCAGTTTTTACTATGGTTAATATGTTTTTTGGTGATTTTGGAAATACATTGAAATCATCACCTGCAGCAAATGCACGTGCTTTAAAAGTTTTTTCCGAATTGCCTCCGCAGTCAAATAAAACAACGGATAATAAGAGCGCATAAAGCGTGATTTTCATGGTTCAGCTATTTATATTTTGTGCTAATTTAAAACCTTTATTGCGTTTCTATTATAAAATCACCAGAAAATTACCTGTTTAGGTTATAAGTTTGATTTGCAGCGTGTTTGAAGATCTTTTATCGGCTAAGCAGAAAATGGCTTTAGAATAAAAAAAACATAGCCTGGGAACAAGTTTAGATCATCCCCTGCGGATTCCACATCACATTGTAGCGTTACCTACCTATTCCATCTTCCGTATTACATCATTGGTCCTCCCCTCAGCCTAACCATTACACATTCAACATCTTACTTAAAACTAAATTTCCTACTTTAGACAAACGATTATTATCCAATGCCAGGCTAAACAAATTTTCTAACCAAAAACAAAAGTATTATCCTATATGGGTTATTTTTGGCTATAATGCTCTTTTTATTGAAATGGTTAGAGCTAAGGTTCATCATGATCAATCATGCGTTAGAAATTTATGCAGGTGCTATTGCATTCATTTTTATAGGCTTAGGCATTTGGCTGGCCTTAAAATTAACGAAACCAAAAACTATTCTGATTGAAAAAGAAGTTTTTGCCGAAAAACCAGAAACATTTGTCATTAATGAAAAAGAAATGATAAGGCTCAACATCAGCAAAAGAGAATTGGAAGTTTTACAATTGATGTCGGAGGGATTGAGCAATCAGGAAATGTATAAAAATCCGGTTATGGTTGTTTTCTTTACCTATATGGAAATATTGCCTGTAGGCATATTGGTTTCGCTGATAGCCGCACTCATTTTGAAAAGGAAACCAAGTGCAGCATCAACCGCAGGAGCCTAGAATCAAGGTAATAGTTCGATATCACAGTAAATTATCTATCTATTGAACGTGCGCTTTCAGTAATGGAAAAAGGTCCTTGATACCAGCTTTCAGCTCTTCTACCAACGCTACAACAGCAGTAAAATCGTTATGTGAAATAATTTGAAGTCTTCTGCTTATATCGGCCAGATTATCCAGTCCCGCGGAAGCAGACATCCCATAAAGCCTGTGCGCTAGGGAAATGAGCATATCATAATCCTCTGGTTGGATATCCTTATCCAATTGGTCAGCTACAGCCTGAAGCTGGTTAATCGTTATACCAATGATCTTTCCCAGTTTTATATGGTCGCCTTTAAAATAAAGATTCAGCTTATCGATATTAAAATGAGATTTTTTGCCACTGCCATCTCCCACATTGCCGTCGACGGAATCTATTGGTTTTATCAACCACTTATCTAGTATGGTTACTATATGCTCCTCCAGCACAGGTTTGGTGGTAAAATCATCCATGCCCGCGGCAATGCTTTTTTCTCTCTCTCCAATTAAATTTGCCGCAGTAAGGGCAATGATAGGAACTCTTGAGCCGGTTTCCTGTGATCTTATTTTTGCAGTACACTCATAACCATTCATTTCGGGCATCTGTATATCCATAAAAATGAGGTCAAATGGCTGACTCCCGTAAATCTCTGCACCTAAAACACCATTCTCCGCTTCCGTTACCGTACTTCCAGGACGCAGCTCTTCCACCAGCGAACGGATTAGGAATCTGTTGACTGCATTATCCTCGATCACTAAAAATCTATACTGATAATCCTCGCGCTTAGAAGTCGGGGTAAACAACTGCAGCTGCTGATCAACCGTTTCTCTTGTTCTTATCCTCGTCAGGGCTAAATACAAATCGTTCATTTTGATTGGTTTGAGCAACCTGTTATCAATATGAAGATCATTACAAGCCTTGATAATCCTACTGTCATCTGAAGAGCTATGTAGCAGGATAAGTGGAATCTCCGCCTCACCAGACGAGAAATTCTTCCTGATTTTAGCAGCGGTTTCCAACCCATCCATATATTGCATATGGTAATCAAGTAAAATAACATCATAGGTTTCTCCTGAAGCCAGCAACTGCAGTGCCTCAAAACCATTTTTAGCCTGAACAGAAACAATGTTTTTTAGTGCGAGCATGTCAGTCAGGATATTTCTATTATTATCATTATCATCCACGATTAACACCCTGCTTATATCTTCCATTCCCATCCACTCAATCAGGCCGCCTTGCTCTGCACGCAGATTTACATCAAAGTAAAACGTACTGCCCTCACCGGGCTCACTCTGAAGATTAAGGCGACTATCCATCATATTTAAAAGCTTATTGGAAATAGTCAAACCTAAGCCTGTTCCACCATATTTTTTAGTCGTTGAAGAATCTTCCTGCGAAAATGCTTCAAAGATTTTTTGCTGTTTCAATTTAGCAATGCCTATTCCGGTATCACGAACGGAAAATCTCAACAGGTGGGTATTGCCATCATCCTGCAAAGATTCTATCTTGAGCTCAATTTCTCCTTTGGTTGTGAATTTTGCGGCATTACCGAGTAGATTGATCAAAACCTGTTTCAGTCGCATTGCGTCCGCCCAAATAAACCTTGGTAAATCAGGCTGGAGGTTTAACAACATTTCCAGGTTTTTGGTATGGATCTGATAATTCGTAATATCACTGGCTTGAAAGGCCAGCTCATAAAGATCGCAGCGGTCTACATCCAATTCAAACTTACCGGCCTCTATTTTTGAGAAATCCAGAATATCATTAATAATTCCTAATAGTGCGTTGGCTGATTGATGGACAATTTTGAGATACTGCTCCTGGTTGCTGTTCAGCTGCGTTTTCAATACCAGATCAGTAAAACCAATCACTCCGTTAAGCGGCGTCCTGATCTCATGGCTCATATTGGCCAGGAATTCGGATTTAGCAAAATTGGCAAAATCCGCGCGGAGCCTGGCTGCCGTAAGCTCCTGCCGATGATTCACTGCAGCAGAGATATCGTGTGTAAAAATCATCATTCCGCCGATAGTCCCGTCTGCTTTATACCATGGGGTCATCTCCCAGGAGATATGATGAATGGCATTACTTTCCGAGGCGATGTAAATATCTTCATCCTTTTTAACAGTTTGGCCGCTCAAAACCTGCTGATGTACATCTTTCCGTTCCTGAGACAGTCCCGGAAAAACATCGTAATATAAATAACCTTTGATACTGCCCTCGATTTGGGTATAGGCCTTTATCCATGTCCTGCTGGCGTTCAAAAACCGCATATCATTATCAACCATCGCCACCGATGCGGGAGCATTCTCAATGAAAGCGATTAATAATGCTTTTTCCAGGGATAGCTCTTGTTGAATGGCCTCCTTCTGTGTAACATCGGTTGATATGCCGAGGTAACCAATAACCTTATCATTACGATCCCTTATTGAAGTAATGGACAAAGATACCCTCAACCGTTTTGAATCTTTGGTAATAAAGGTAAAAATCCTTTCCCTTTCAGGGCTATTTGCACATTGTACATAAAAATCAAATCCCGAAATTTCAATGTCATTAGCAGAACTGAAATCAGCGCAAATGTCGGATATCTCCTTCTCATCATGAAACATAATCGGGGATTGTTTACCAACCATTTCATCGGCTGTATAGCCGAGCATCCGTTCGGACCCCCTGTTAAATACTGTAATTGTTCCTTTCAGATCAGTTGCAATAATACTCATTCCTGTAGCCGCCGAGAGTATTTTATCGAGCAGTTTTTTAGATTCTACAACTGCAAGCTGTGCACGTTTATGTACATCAATATCCTGAAAGGTGCCATATAGCCTTACCGGAACCCCATTTTCCATTTCCACTTTACCGATAGCCCGCACCCAGATTTCACGGCCGTTGAAATCGGTAATCTGAAGCTCCTCATCATACATCTTTCCACTGCTCAGGCATTCTTCAATAGCATGCTTTAACCTATCTCTATTGTCACCTGGCAGATAAAAATCAATGGCACTATCTGCCGTGGGAATAAAGCCTTCAGGCACCCCGTGGATTTCGCGGGTTATTTTTGACCAATGAACCTGTTGATCTTTAAGGTTGAACTCCCAGCCCCCAATTCTTGCCAAACTACTTGTTTCTTCCAGCAAATCTTTGGTGTGGATCAAATCGGCTTCCAGTTTTTTCTGGTCAGTGATATCTACCGCATTACCAACAATATACGGTTCACCTTGCAGGTCTTTCTGAAGGGTATTAGAATATAACCACAAGCGTTCCTCTCCCGATTTACGCTTAATAATCATATAGCCTGTTGAATGACCCTTTTCTACTACATCTTTCAAATAGTTGAGCAAATTTGGATGTCTTTCAACAGGAATGATATCGAAAAGGCTTTTTTTAACCAATTCCGACCGACGGTAGCCGAGTGATCTGGCACCGGCAGGATTCAGCGAAATTAGATTTCCTTCCAGATCGTGCGTACACATCAATCCCTGCGAGCTTTCAAAAAACGCCTTTAATTTCTGCTCGCTAACCTTTAGGGCATGGTTTTTTTCCATTTCGGCAGTTACGTCCCTGCCAATTGCGAATATATCGCCGTCATCACTTTCCTCAACAGTGGCGGTCCACTCAATCATCTTAAATCCACCACCCTTTATTGCTAGCTGGTGGGTAGGGTCTTCGGGCTGCAAGTGCTTTTTCAGATTTCCCCATATTACACGGGCTTGCTCCAGCTCTTTTTCCGGAACAATATCGAAAATTGTTCTCTCCCGTAGTTCCTGCTCAGTCCAGCTCAGCTTAGCACCAAAACTGGCGTTCATCCGTTTAAATCTCAAATCTTTATCCAGGATACAGATCAGATCGTCTGAATGTTCAAAGAGCAGGCCTATATGTTTGTATTCAGCTTTTTTTCCCCGCTCCTGAATAATTGAACTGATTTCCTCAACCAGCAAGGCAAGCAATTTCTGCTGCGTACCACCAATGCTTTTAGGCGCTGTATCTATCACCATTAATGCTCCCAGCACAACGCCACTGCCATCCTTTAATGGGTAGGATATGTAACTCCTTATTTTTTCACCATCACCTACTGCTGGCTGCTCTTTAAAACGCTCATCAAGAAAAATATCTGTTACCATCAAAATTTCGCCGGAAGCTAAGGCATATTCGTATAAAGAGGAAACACCAGCCAGTTCCTTTATCTCAAGGCCCTTAATAGCTTTATGCCACAATTCAGTACCATCTGAAAAGGAAATTAAGGCGATCCTGCACTCGCAGATTAATGCAGCCATCTCGGCAATCCTATCAAAATCACTTTCACGGTCCTTTCCTATTATCTCATAACTATAGGACTTCCTTAAACTTGCGGTTAAATTTTCTTGCATTCCAAATATTTTTTCAATGGCGATGGCTCAGTTAAGCTAATCAACTTGTCGGGTCAGCGTCCAGCTATATCAGCACATCTGCAGCTGTTAATAGTACCTGGGTTAATAAATAGTGATTGGTTCTTAACTATCGCAAAAAAAGTGCGTATAAGATATCCGGTTTTCTTTTTATGGTTTTATTTTCCCAAATAAATGGGAATGTACGAACATTCTCATCCTACAGTTTTTATGTTATACGTTTTCTCTCTGGAAAAGTGCTGGTATCGTTTTTAAAATAAGTTTGATATCGTTCCAGAAGCTTTGTTTCAATGCATAGGTATTATCGAGTATTAACCGTTCTTCTTCGCTCATTTCACCTCTGCCACGTTTTTCAACCTGCCACAAACCCGTTATTCCGGCTGGCGCTGCAAACCTAAGTACATATTTATCAGTGGTTAGTTTCTCTGCTTCATAAATAGGTAACGGCCTGTTTCCAACAATACTCATATCCCCTTTTATCACATTCCAAAGTTGAGGTAACTCGTCTATACTGGTATTCCGGATAAAATGGCCAATCCTGGTTACCCTCGGATCGTTAGCTATTTTAAAAAACGCCGATCCACTCTTCTTCGAATACACGTATAGATCATCCTTTTCACACCATTGAGCACCATCGGCATAAATAGGATATTGGCATTTCCCTAATGCTATGCAGGAGCTGCAAAGTTGTAATTTTGCATTGCGAACCTCTTTTTTTTCCTGATCTGTATCATATTGATTTAAATGTTTCAGGTCTTTTATTTTCTGATCAGCGTTAACATACATTGACCTGAATTTGTAAAACCGAAATACTTTAAATCCTGTGCCACTCCTTAAAGAATAGTAAAACACAGGGCCCCTAGACTCTACCCATATCAATATAGCGACCACTAAAAATATGGGAAACAATAAAATCAAGGCTAATCCGGCAAAAAACACATCGAACAATCGCTTTGCAAATCCGATATGGTACACTGGCCGGCTGGCAATCTTAACTTCACGGTTTAATGAATTCCAGTGCTTTACAAAGAAAGTCAGCCGTTTTTCGAGGCGCTCTTTATCAACTGGCAGCATGAAAACATCAGAAACACCTGCCGTCAAAGCCAATATTCTCAAATTTTCATTAAAATATCTTACAACCAGAAAAAATGGAACAGAAGGCATTTGTTTTTTTTTTAGTACTTCGATCAAAGAGAGTCCACCGTCCGACAGGATTTCGCTATGGGAAATAACAGCTGCAATATTTAACTGCTGCGCTGTCCATTCCTCTACAAACCTTAATCCATTTTCAAATCGAACGATCCTAAGATCGCCGAAATTACATGCATCAAAATCAATATACTGAAAATCCCTTTCAAAACCTACCAGAGCAATGATAGGATTATTCATTTGATCCAGCTTCAAAGCATTTTCCATTATAACAGATTTTTACCTGCGCGCCTTAATACCATTTTTATCCTTGCTTCAAGCTCAGCAGGGTTAAAAGGCTTAATTACAAAATCATCCGCCCCGGCGTCCAGGCATTTAATGCGTTTATCAGAACTCTCCTCTCCAGATAGGATCATAATCGGCAAGGTGCGAAAGAAGTCGCTTACCTTAAGTTGCTGGATTAACTCCAGCCCGTTCATATTGGGTGTATTGAGATCTGATATGATCAGGTCTGGTATGTTTCCGCTCTGCAAAAATGACATTGCACTCAATCCATCAGGCCTGATATCAATATGGTAGTTTGCCGTAAGAATTTCCTCGAGTATCGCTTGCATAAATTCGTCGTCCTCAACAAGGAGTAAGCGAGTTTTCGGATTGTTGATCTGGGTCATTATTAGAGATGAATTGTCAATTGAATTTTTTATAAAACCAATCTGTAAAGTTACTAGGACCAGTTTTATAATCAAAAAGAAAATGATTTAAATGGCTTTAGTCTAGATTGATAATATTACTATCTGTATACAATTATAAACAAAAATCAGATTAATCCATGTTATTTTCTATAACATTGAAGTTATAAATAAAGCGTTGAAAACAAGCAATATAATTTACCAAAAATCAATAATGTGACGTATTTGTTAGTGATTACAACCTGTAGGTGTTGATTTAATAGAACATAGCCAGAGTATTTATGATCAAAATGGATTTGTTATATACGAAAGTTATAGAGGTGCTGTTTTCGGGGATTATTTTTTTGTAAATTAGCCAATAATAAAATCTATCTTGATGAACGGCTTTTCTTTATCTTTTGATTCTGCTCAATTGAACAGGCTTTTCCCCTATTTTATCTTGCTGAATAGCGATATGACGATATTAGATATTGGGAGTAAGCTGCAGGATGTTTGTAAAGATTGCCAGAATAAAAACCTCTACAGCTATTTCGAACTACAGGAATTAAATGACAATGGGCAACTTGCTGTAGGCAAAACCAGCTACATCAAGCTCAAAAACGGACATGGAAAAATAAGTGGCAGCTGGGAAAAGTATTCCAACAACACTCTATTATTTTTCGCTGGCTTAAATTACGCTTCAAATGGGCTCAGCGAGGTAAATGAAAACAATAACACCAGAGCAGATACACAACCATTACACAATATCAACGATTTCGACGGGATTTTAGGCAATATTGGATTTGGCCTTATAGAAATGGATGCTGAAGGCAAAATACGCTATGCCAATCATCGGTTTTGCGACATGTCCGGATATGATTTGCCAAGTATACGTAATCAAATGCCTGATCTCTTGTTTAACAACGATTTTTTCTCAAAAGAAGCTATCAGTCAGGAATCAGAAGAAAAGAATGCTGAATTGCATGAGATCGTATTTACCGATGCCCAGGGCAATCAAAGTTTATGGATGGCAAGCCGAAGGGTAAGTTACAATGAAAATAACCAAAATTTAGGCTGGTCAAGCATATGTTTTAATGTGAGTAAGTGCAAAAGATTTGGACAGGAACTGATAAGCGCCAAAAATGAGGCAGAAAAAACAGCCAACATTAAGGCGATGTTTCTGGCCAATATGAGTCACGAGATCAGAACCCCGATGAATGCCATTATCAGCATGGCTAACCAGCTTTCCAAAACAACACTTACCGATGAACAGGATTATTATGTCCAAACCGTTCAGACGGCTTCGAAAAATCTTTTGGTCATCATTGATGACATTTTAGACCTTTCAAAGATTGATGAGGGTAAACTTAAATTCGAGCACATTGGCTTTAGCCTTCCTATGTTGTTCAACGAAGTTATACAGATAGTTACCCACAAGGCTGTAAAGCGCGGACTGGAATTAAACTACCTTCCGCCTAAAGAGGGGACCGTATCCTCCATCTTAATGGGAGACCCTTACCGGATTACACAGGTACTGATGAACCTGATGACAAATGCGATTAAGTTTACTGAAAAAGGTTCCGTAGACTTAACAGCCACTGTGTTGGAGGATGCGCTGAACTATCAGGAAATTGAAATTCTGGTTAAGGATACAGGAATTGGAATGGAACCTGAATTTTTAAGCCGTTTGTTCAATAATTTTAGTCAGGAATATGAATCTGTAACACGTAAATATGGCGGTACGGGCTTAGGCATGAGCATTTCGCAAAAACTGGTTGCACAAATGGGTGGTTATTTCAAGGTGAAAAGCCAGAAAGGCCAGGGCTCTGAAATTTCTTTCGTAATTAAACTGGAGAAGGGGAAAACTAACGACGTACCAGCACAAACCAAAATTGTTCACAACGAAGATTTATTTGCAGGACGTCGAATCCTGATTGTGGATGATAATGAAATGAACAGGCTGGTAGCCAGTACTGTTCTACTTGGTTATGGCCCACAGGTAATGATTGCCGATGATGGAGCAATAGCCCTTGAAATGTTGGAAGAGGAGATATATGATGTTATTTTAATGGATATACAGATGCCCGTGCTTGATGGATATAATACTACTAAAGCGCTCAGAGCACGCGGATATACTGGTGTAATCATTGCACTCACTGCATCGGCCATTAAGGGCGAAAGAGAAAAATGTTTAGCTGCCGGAATGAATGATTACATTACCAAACCAATAAATGAGGAGCTGCTGATTAGTGTATTAGATAGCTGGATCCAAAAAACGGCAGCGCCTGTTATTGCTCCTGCTACCCCTTTACCACTATATAGTCTTGATGGCCTGCGTGTAATTAGTAAGGGGAGGGAAGATTTTGTGACCAAAATGATCGAAATGTTTTGCGGACAAATGCCCGACTCCTTAAATCAACTCAACCAGGCGCAGCGTGAAGGCGATCTGGAACAGGTATCAAAACTGGCGCACAAACTCAAATCAACCATCGATCATCTTGCTATCTTACCACTTCAGCGTACCATAAGGGAAATTGAAGCGGCTAATGAGGCTAATGTGTCTGCCCCCAAACTGGCTGAAATGATTGCAGAAGTAAATGATATACTAAACCAGGTGATGGCAGAACTGAAGGAAGAAATTGCCGTCAGAAATCAATAAGCCGTGAATCTTAGCCTCCAATGAGATTCCTGTATATTTTAGCTAAAAAATCGGAAACCCTTTTACCCAACAACCGGTTAGACAATTTACCCATAAAGCTATAATCCAAACCGGATATCCATGAGGCAGCGAAATGATGTATGCAATAAGTATTCTCCGTAATTTTTATCTTAAGGGTTTTCCAACTTTTGGGGCTAAAAAAATCGCTGGGATAAATACTACAATAGCCATCAAGTTGTTGAAATGAATTATTTAACTGTAATCCTTTATCAGCTTTCATAAAGGCAGTGATGCTTTCAGTATTTGGCATGGTATCCGCTTTTCCATTGGGCAAATAAAAACTCCTGTTATCATAATAAGCCAGCAAATCATCAATCCAGCGGCTACCCTGCACACTTCCCATAATGGCAGAAGAAAGCAAAAGGTTATCTTCAAAACCAGTAAAGGCCACATTGCGGAGCATTGCGCTATCCAGTGGCTTTAGGAACTCAACATCTGTATCGAGGTAAATCCCCCCCACGCTTTTTAATGCGAATAGGCGGCAAACATCAGAAACAAAAGCAAATTTACGCTCGCGATAAGCTTCTGCACTGTACCGGTAATTGTTGATATCAAAGTTCTCCTCATTCCACTCCACAATGCGGTAGTCGGGCAGGTATTTTTGCCAAGAAGCCAAACAGCTGACCACAAGTTCTGGTTTCTCTCCTTTACCAAACCAGCAATAGTGGATTATTTTCGGGATCATAACTTTACTTTTTTTAGGATTTTCTTATAGCCATCAACCAGCGTTACCCGATCAAACTGCATAAACAGCGTAATAATAAGCAAAATCAGTCCGATACAAATGCAATTCAGGATAAAAGTAAACCAAGAATTAACAGTGATCAGATCTGCCCTTCTCCAGCCATAAGTAACTGCAATTAAGAAGGTAAAACCTGCCAGCCCACGGATAATCTTTAAAAAGAAATAACTCCTTTTTTCATTCAGGCAGTGTGCGGCATAAATTGGTGTAAAAGTGAGGTGGCTAAACACGCCGCTTATTGCCGCGGCAACAGGTATAGCATATATTCCCAGGCTACTGTACAGGCAAAGTAATATCACCATTACGAAATTGAGTACAGCTATAAAAATACCCCAGATCGATGCAATCCTTAGCTTATTTGTGATGATGAAAATATGGTGTACCGTTTCTACAGTCCCATGAACAATAAAGGGCAGCAATGTGATAACCGAAAGCAAATGGAGCGCAGTGGAATCCTGAGTGGGTAACCATAGCCTAAAAAAATCGCCTCCGTAAACAAAAAATACGGCCAGGGGCAGTAATACCACTATGAAAATTGCCTTAAATGAGAGATTTAAGGTGTTTTTAAGTTTATGCATGTCTTCTTGCGCGTAAGCCTTTAACATTTCGGGCAAAAATATAGGCACAACAATTCCCAGCAGGATGTAAATGGCATTGGGTATAAACTTGGTTAACGAAAGAAAACCCATGCCCGAAGCGCCAAAAAAGTGGTTGGCAATCAACAAATCCAACTGCGTATTAATTACGTTCGACAAGGCAATGATCGAATTCCACATACCGAAACCCGCAATCAGTGAAAGGGCACTCCACGAAAAAAAAGAACGATCAATCACCACTTCCGGCAACAGTTTTTTGGTCAGCCTGTAATTTGCAAAACACATATAAATTGCAGTCAATACCGTTACCACACCTAAAAAGTAGATCTGTGGCTTAAAGAGGTAAAACAGGAAGGCAACCGCAGCCAGTTTCAACAAATTGGATATAATATTGATATAGGCAAGCTTATCGAACCTGTTAACAGCAAACGCTGCAACCGAAAATACAGCGGAAGAGACATTAATGACGAGGCTAAAAAGAATAAATACAAATAGCAGGCGTACATCATGAAAAAGACCTGGCGGAATATCAAGAATATTATTGATAAACAGGCAGAATAAAACACTTAATACAATGAAGCCCAGCGATATGAGCATATTGCCAAACAGGATGGAATTGAAATAGACATTGACCTCTTTGATGTCCTTTTTTTCCAGGCTAATAGTAATATACCTGCTCGACATGGAGTTTAAAGCAGTTGTAATAATACCCGCGTACATTACAAAATTATTAGAGAGGGGGAAGAAACCATAAGCTTCTTTTCCAAGGTGCGTTACGATATACGGGGTAAGAAAGAACGAAATACCTACACCCGAAAGTGCACTAAAAAAATTGGAGACCAGGTTAACTACAAAGCGTCTTCTATCCATATCAATAGCTGCTCTAAAGTAATGGTTTTATTTGAATATCATGAATACTCAAATGTATTAATCGCAAAATTTTAGCTATTTTGGTCAGACCAAAAGACTTAACCCGAAAAAGATTGGAACCACTCGTATCAATTGTTACGCCATGTTATAATTCAGCTGCCTTTATAACAGAAACACTGGAATCTGTAATTGCCCAGGACTATAAAAACTGGGAAATGATTATTGTAGATGACTGCTCAGGCGATAACACCTGCCAGATTGTGGAAACTTTTGCAATGAGGCATCAAGGCATAAAACTTATTGCACTCAAGGAAAACGGAGGGGTATCAAATGCCAGGAATATAGGTATGGCAGCTGCAAATGGTAAATATATTTCATTTCTGGATAGTGATGATGTCTGGCTAAAAGACAAACTTAGCAAACAGGTAAGTTTTATGGAAAAAGAACTCCTGCCCCTTACATTTTGTGCCTACAAACGTATTAATGAAAATGGGGAAGTCATTTCTGGTCAGGTTCCTGTTCCACTTACAGTAAATTATGATGCGCTGCTTGCGCACAATGTGGTGATATTTTCGACTTCAATGATGCTAAAAAGTGCGATTGGCGATTTAAAGTTTAGCCTTGCCGGCCACGAAGACTGGATTTTTTTACTTAAGCTGTTAAAACAATGCAGACAGGGTTATGGCATTAACCAATTACTGGCTTTTTATCGGGTTAGACAAAACTCTGTCTCTGCTAACAAACTTAAGGCAATTGGTTATACGTGGAGAATATTCCGTGAAAGCGAAGGCATTGGTTTTCTCCAATCGGTTATTCTGCTGGGAAGATATGCTATTTCTGCAAGCCTGAAAAGATTAAGATGAGCTTTTAGTTTTTTAATGCCCAGCCCAAATGCTTACTATGCTTTGCATGGGCAAAATTCCACCAAAGCCCTTTAAGCACAGCCCTCGCCAGCTTCTTCTGTCCCTTCAGAAGATAACTGAATATTGCTTTTGGGCAGGCGATAAATGTATAGTATAAGGCGAATAAAATAGTAGTGATAAAACCTGTATTTTTCCTGATAAACAGCATTCGGTTTCTGGTCATGAAGTAAACCTTAAGCGGACTCTCCTTCCCTACACTTACCGATTCTTTATGATATACGCTCGTTTTACCGGTAAACCAAATTTCTTTACCTATCCGTTTAAATTTTTCACACCAATCGAGTTCCTCGTAGTACAGAAAATAATTTTCGTCCATCAGTCCGGCTTTGTCTAAGTCTGTTCTGCGGCACATAACTGCTGCCCCATGGCAAAAGCCTGTTGCATAACTTTTGTTAAACTGACCATAATCGTGCTCAAATGCACCAATATTTTCATTCCTGCCTGTTATATAATTTAAAGGGGTAAAACCGGCATACTGTACCAGATCTTTTTGATCGAAGTAAAGCAATAATGGTGATAGCAATCCTATTTTTTCATTGGCGTCTAGCTCTGCCTGCATCGTCTCCAGGCAACCGGCAGGTATTTCAGTGTCGTTATTTAACAGCAGGATATAATCGCCTTTGGCCTGTCTGATACCTAGGTTATTTCCGCCGGCAAAGCCCAGGTTTTGCACTGAGCGGATATATTTCAGGTTCTCAAAATAAGGCCTAAATAAATCTGCCTGATCATGAGCGGCGCCATTATCTACCAATATCACCTCAACATCGCTGGCACTATAACACCTGCCTACAGACTCGAGCAAGGCTATGGTTACGCCTGTTTGATGGAAATTAACCGTGATAATGGAAGTTAATGGCATAGTTTACCTAAATATTTACAACTTTTTGATGTGAACTGTCTGTTTTTATAAAGTTCTGGCACTCAAACTACCTTCAACAGCATTTATAGCTTTGTAAATCTCGCGTGTGTTGGCCTCCCAGGTATGAGTAGCCGCAAAGCCAATGCGTTCCCGGGCCAGTGCCAGACTATCCTCTGCCAGGGCTTTTTCGGCTAAGTGCAGATAGTCTTCTTTCGTCTCGGCCAGATAAACATAATCTGCAAAGATATCCATCGCCTCGGTTTTGGTAGCCAGGGTGGGTTTGCCCATAGCCAGATATTCATCAATTTTGCGGGGATAGTTACCAATGGTAAGCGGATTAATAACTTGCGGATTAAGACAAATATCGAAACCCTTAATGTAAGCGGCCAAATCTTCGGGCTTTTTAGGTCCCAGAAAATATACATTACTTAGTTTGTGGAGCTCGCTCCTCTTAAAATCTTCATCTTCCGGCCCTACCAGTACAATATTCCAGTTTGGTCTTTCTCTTGCGAGATGAAGCAGGATATTCTCGTCGAGCCGTATCGATAACAGTGCGCCAATGTATCCTAAAACCGGTTTTTTTATCACAGAAAGATCCATGGGAATCTCCAAAGCCCCGCCATCATTAAAAAGTTGTAAATCGCAACCCTGCCCAACATAAAAAGAGTTGGGATTATATTTACGGCAATAACCTGCCAGATAAACAGAATTGGCTACGCATAGGTCACTTTTGGCAATCAATTCGGGTTCCAGGTAACTGCCATGGCGTTTCCAATAGGGCGTAGCCACAACATTATCCCTCGAATAGTAAACGCTTACGGCGGGTTTTAAAAACTCTTTTAAATGAAAGCTTCTGAAAATATCATTATCGTTAAACAGAATAAAGTTTTTAAAATCAAGCTGTTTAACTGCATCCTGAATGGATCTGGAGAACCTCCTATTGTTAATTTTATTTAACCACCTAAATAGTATACTAAATCTGATCCAGTTTACTGATTCTATCAAAACGGTTGGATCATAAACCCAAAAATTTTCAGCCACTTCGGTTAGCGCTTCTTCCTGACCAGCAATAATGCGCAACCTTTTTTTTACACTCTCGGTATCACGTTGCAAAAGGCTGGTTTTTCGATCCAACGGCGCATTAACATATAAAACACGATTATTTTTGCTAAACTCAAGCGCTAAATCTTTACAGTTGCTGCCAATGGGCGTATCCCAGGACTGTTGCCCTACGATAATAATATCCCTGTTATTTAGAATAGCCATTAGTTATCTTTTTTGCTTTGAAGTCCTTATCCCTCTGATAAACCCAAAAATGCCGGCAATTGTACCGGTAATAATCAGTAATAATATTGGCATAACTTAAGTTTTGTTGTCTATGGTGCTGGTGTTATGGTGAGGTGTTGCTAAATTGGATTTTTTGACCTTTCCGATGCTAAATAAGGCGATAACCATACCAATCATCGCTCTTGGGATCTGCCAGATGGCAAAATAGAGCCTTTTGTCTATATAAAACCGCCGTGGAACCGAAATTAGCAATGTGACACAGATGCTGGTAAACAATGTTAGCCATAATCCTTTTTCTGGCCCCAAAGGATTAAAAAACGATTGAAGTGCCATGACAAAAAGCAAACCCAGTAGTAACATGCGAGGCATTAGCATGGTTTGGACGGTTTTATTAAAAAACTCTATATTCCCTTTGAACAGTTCTTTTATGCCCTTTGTGGTATAGGTACGTAAGAACTCAATTTGCGATGCTATCCAACGAGTTCGTTGAGTGGTAAATACATGGGCATTGCTCACTTTTTCGTCGTAAACAAAAATGTCGTTTAGGTAGGCTACTTTCACCCTGTCGCCAGCAATCAGGAAATCCATTTTTTTATCTTCACCAACCGTATCGCCAACATTTTTTAACAGTGAATGAAAATAGGTGTAATCAAAGGCCATTCCAGAGCCGATAAGTGCAGGAGAAAGTCCCAGTACTGCTTGTCCCTTGCGGTATATGTGATTATTGACTTCTTCATTGCAAGCATCCAGAAAAGCAAAGCTGGTATTGAGGTTCTTAGCCGTGCGGTGGAGTTGGATAGCTTTATATCCTTGCTGAAATGCACTATTTACTGCGTTCAGACAGTCGGAGCCCATTATATTATCTACGTCAAGCACGAGAGCGATATCGAAACCACGGTCTTTAAGGTTATCCATAGCATGCAACAGTGCCTTGCCTTTAGTACTTTTCTCGAAAAAAACTTCAATTACCTCTGCGCCTGTCTGCCTGAGTATTTGGTTGGTTTGCGGCATTAGTCCATCAGCAATGACTACAATTTCAAACTCCCCTTTATAATCATGTACAATAGCGGTACGTACACTTTCAATAATCACTTCATCTGCATGATAGGTAGGAAATAACACGACCATTTTTTTATATCCAGTGACATATTTTTTTGCGCGGGCCAAAGGGAAAAGTCCGGCAAGGGCAAAAAATGCCAGGTACAGGCAATTAAATGACAGGTAAACGGCCATAACCCACAATAGCAAGTGTAAAATGTTATATATTAGCTCCATCCGATTCTCCTTGCATTTGTTGATCAAGTCCTGGTGCGATAAAAATGAACGACCACGACATAAACATAATTACCGATGAGGGCATCCCATTCATTACTTCGTTACCATAACTGCAAATAAAACAAGCTACCGTGCCGGCCGTAAGGGCAATCATTTTTACCCTTAACTTCGGATCGCGGATTTTCCAGGCAATCCCGCTACATTTTCCGATAATATAACTGGTAAGGGCAAACCAGACAACCAGTCCCGCCACGCCATACATTACCCAAACCTTCACCCAATAACTATCTGGTGGAATATTGGCTATAGGCCGATCCGAATTATAGGTTGTGCCATTCATCCCACTCATGCCCAGTCCGGCGCCAAAGGGTAAATTGTCGAGCAGAATTTGTAGTTTATGCTGGTTGTCCAGCCTAACCGCCAGTGAGGCATCGTTTGGATTCAGTGCGCTCCGAAGCCGGTTAACCTGAAAGATATGATCTCCGATGGTAGTATATTTTAACACACTAAAGCTTACTGCACAGCATATTACTCCTACAATTAATACTTTGAAATTTTTGCTTAAAAAAAGTGCAGAAAAAAGTCCGGCAGCCAAAGCAAACAAAGCACCCCTTGTACCGGATATAGCCATACCATAAAGGAAAACCAGGGCAAAAAGAGCAAAGATTATTTTTTTCATGAAGCTGAAAGGTCCGGCAGCCAAGGTTAAAGCAATAACAGCCATAATTGCCTGTGAGGCACCAAATTGCCCAGCATCTGAATACATGGAAAATACCCGGAGTTTACCATTAATAATATGTGTACCTGCATTACCAGCATTTAGCCATGTTTGTTCGCCTGGCGAAAGTCCTATGTACAATTGCTTCATACCATACAAAGTAGCCACAAAAGAAAGCAGCAGTACTGACAGGATAAATCTGTTCAAATCGGCTATTCGGTTAAACAAAAGAAATACAAACGGCGCAACAAGCAGCCAGCTTAAAGCGGCAAACCTTAACTCGTTAAACCATGCTGTAACACTACCTCCATAGGGGTTTAAGAGCTGCAAAAAACTAATCACAAACCAAACAAGCGCAATTATAACATGTTCATTTTTAAGTTTGTCCCAGTCAAATCTCTTCATATTAACCAGTACGCTTACCCAGGTAAGTATTAATATTGCATCGAGTGCAAGACCAACGGGAATATTTAAAAATGATTTGACCAAAAAGCCAAGGATAAAGCAATAGGTTAAATACACCCAAAAACCTGTGCGTGGATTATGGAAAAGTGCAACCAAAAATATACCCAGCGCAGCGAAAGCCAATACCAGTAATGGTCCCAAAATCCCAAACGAATAGGTAGACCCGGCTACCAGAACCGAAAGGCACGTGGAAACCATAAAAAAAATAATCTTTTTCTTGTGGTCAACGATATATGCATTTAATTTTTTAAGCATAGTGGCTGCCAATCTTTATTTTACTCCGCTAATTATCCAGCCGGCAAACTTTTCATCCTCATTTAATGAGGCAAGTACTACTTTCTCCTTATCACGCAGTGTTGATCCGGCTACAAATATTGCAGTATATAGCTCAATAAGCGACATCCATTCGCGGTTCCCGGCACCGTCACCCAGCGGATCGAGGGTCACAATGATTAAATCGAATCGATCCCTCATTGTACCAAAAATTTCCGAAAGTGCCTTCCGGTCTTTTATTTCAAGTAGCGACTGGCCGTCGAGATCATTTTTAACGAATGAAAAAGGTTCGCTTTGGGTAACATTGGCCCCCTGCAACACAGCTCTTATAGATTGATCTACAGGCATGTTTAATTTTTGCAAAGCTAAGGCTACCTCCTGGTTCCCAATCAATAATACTTTTTTATTCATTTGCCCAAAGGCATATGCTAAATTTAATATGGTAAATGCCTGGGTTGAAGCTGAACCAAAGCCGGTAATTCCAAATACTTTTTGGTTATCATTGAAAAACTTATTATCGAGCTCAAAACGTAAGGAGCGTAATTGATTCTTAAAAGCCACAGATTCGCTTCCGGAATCCTGTTCTGACCATAGCTTAGCTATGCTTTCGTTATCGGGCCCGATATAACCCAGCTCACCAATAATATTTGCGTTTAAAGCCGACTTCAGTTCTGCACCATTATTAACCGAGCGGTCTAAAACAGATATCAGAAATAAGGTACAAAAGCAGATTGCGAAACTGGCAATAGCACTCAGCGCAATGTATATCAGTTTTTTTGACGATTCAGGAAGCGTAGGTATTCCTTCCTGTACAAGTTGCAGGCGTAAACCGATGTTTTTATCAAGGCTGGTTTGGTTATAACGGGCTAAAATTTCGAGGTATTCTTTTGTCGCTACATCCGCATTGCGTTCATGATCTTGTACGCCCGCATCAAAAGGTACCATCCCGGTAAATTTAGCATTCAGTTTGGCCAGTTCCTTATCAATATCGTTTATTCCAGCGGTAGCTTTGTCAACTTCGATTCCAAGCGAAATACGACGCTGAACAAGACTCTGTTTGGCTATAAGCGGATCACTTACATACTGATCATTAGATCTGAGTAACCTTGAACTCAGCAAAGCCTGCAAAGAGTCTACTGTTTTCTTATCAGCAGGCCTGTAACCGTTATGCAAATAATTGTCTTCGGCAGCCTGAACGCTATTCTTTAAAGTGATAATGGCCCGGTTATCTTCAATCACTTCTGCCCCCAGGTATTTATCGCTTGTTCTGCTCGCCAATTTATCATTTACACTCTTTAACGCCGCCTGGGCTGCCTGCTTGTCGATCAGGGCCTGATTCCTCCTGTTCTCATTATCGGTAATTTGCTGGTAAACAATCTGCGATTGTTTATCGAGGTTCAATACACCGTTACGGATTTTGTAGTCTTTTAACTGGTTTATCCTATCGTTCATTATAGCCTCTTTCTTTTTCAAAAGGGAATCAAGCACTACAATGGCTGTATTTTTATTCAGAATCTGCTCCAGACTATAGTTGTTAATAAAATCTTTAGAGAGTGTATTGACCACAAAAACCGAAAGCAGCGTATTGTTAGAGGTATAGGCTACTGAGATAAAGTCGCTATTTTGCTCGTGGTTAATATCCAGCTTTTTATTGAGGCTCTTTTCATCATAACCCATTGAAGTAACCAGCTGGTAAAGTTTTAGCTTTCCATTATCCAGCGGTGTAAGTACCTGTTTTTGGTTTAACCGGGTTTCAAACTGTGCAATCGCTTCCTGCCGCTGTGTATCGGTTAGCGCTTTCATTTCAGCACTCCAGGGTTTAAACGAGGTTTTTTGATCTTTCAGGTCGTGCAAAATCAAACGGTACGAAAGCAAACTGATATTCTTGGGCATCCTCATGATGTCCATAATTGTTGAAAACTGCTGATTGAGTTTAATGATGATATCTGGCCCGGTATAACTTGCTCCATCTGGTGCCAGCTGTCTGGACGGATCTAGCAAACCAGTTGAAAGTTTGGCTTCAGATTTATAGTCTTTTGGCAGGTTTCTCAGCACGAAAAAACCAACAACCACAGTTAAAATGAAGATAACGATGATAATCCACTTGTATCTGTTTACGGTTTCTAAGGATCTCTGTATATTCATTTTGTATTATTTCACGTTTTTCAATTCTTCACCAATCAGTGCTTCCAACTCTTCTTTAGCTTTTAAAAGATTAAGTTCTGCCAGCAGCCTTTCAGAATTAGCATAGGAGGTTAAGGTTTTGGCCTTGGTGTAATCATCCAAGCTCACCTCTCCTTTTTCGAATTTATATCGCAGGCCATCGCTGGCGGCCTTATTATCGATATAGGTTTTGGCTTTAACCCGTAAATCGGCATTCTCTCGAAGGTATTCGAAATAGGTTTTCTTAACTTCAGACTTTAGCAGGATATCATATTCCTGGGCCTGGTAAAACTTCTCATTATGTTCTTCTTTAGCCTGTCGTACCAGTGACGGTGTGCGGAATAGGATGCCGAGGTTAAAATAAATTCCTAACTGTATACCATTTAGCGTGTAAGGATTTGCAGTATTGTACCTGGCCGCATTGTTAGGGCTGTAATTATAAGAAGCAGTAAATGCATCCAGGTAAGTTGCCTTTGCAACGCCGATTTTTGCCTTCGCACTAAGTTCACTAGCTTTATACATTTTTCGCTTTGGATAATTTTTCAAGGCCAGATCAACGTATTTTTCTAGCAGTTGATAGTTGATATCTCCAATAAAGCTCTCTTGAGCCTGAATAACATTTACTGAAGCAAAAAGAAATATAAAAAATAGGAAAGTCCTGATCATTGACAAAGTATAAAAGTTTCCTGCTTAAGAGGAATATTTTTTCGGATACATTTCAAAGCTAATTAAATGAAATCTTTTTTTTTTAGAACAGGCAATTTTTTTTTTACAACTTGCCGGTATTATGGTTTTGATGGTATAAACTGACCATAAAATATAAGTGAAGTGCATGATGGAACAAGGTATGCTTGCAAAATGGTCGACTGATGTGGTTTCTGACGGATTTAAGTGCATACTTTTTGATCATGAAAGAAAATATAGAATTTCAATATTTTTGCTGATTTTTAAAAGCAGGATGTATCAACACAAAAACAAATCCTGATCTGACAATGGAGATTTTTGCTGAAACTGAACGCTTAATTTTACGCGAATTAATGCCTACTGATGCGGAGGGCATGTTTGAAATGGACCGCGACCCCGAGGTGCATCTTTATCTTGGCAACAGGCCTGTAAAGTCTATTGAGCAAAGTATAGCCGAAATTGAATTTATCAGCGCACAATATACTAAAAATGGCATTGGCAGATGGGCTGTTATCGAAAAAGCAACAGGTAATTTTGTGGGTTGGTCTGGTTTAAAACTTATAAGAGAAACCACCAACAACCATGTTAATTATTACGATCTGGGTTACCGGTTTAGTAAACGATTTGGGGAAAAGGTTATGCTACAGAAACTGCAATAGCAGCGCGAGACTATGGTTTTAATGAACTCAAATTGAATGAGCTAATTGGTATTGCAGATATTCATAACCTTGGGTCTATCCATGTGCTGGAAAAAGTGGGACTAAAACGGATCTCCATTTTCGATTACCATGGTAAAAAACACCACTGGATGAAGATTGAAAAGTCAGTTTAGCTTTATCAATAGCGGATTTACCTTTATTGGTTTAGTTTTTGATGATAAAAAGAAAATTATATAAACCTTTTGTTATGAAAAATCTTATCTACTGTGGAATATTGATCTTATTATTCAGTTCTTGCAAAGAAAAATTAGATCCGGCAAATTTTACCAATACCAAATGGGAATTAACCTCGCTGCCTGGGTTAACTTTGCCTTTAACCGCAAAAGCAACCCTAAACTTTGCTGACAGCCTTAAAATCAGCGGAAAATCATTCTGCAACAATTATGGCGGACAAGCAGAAATTGCTGATCGTACAATAACCGTTAAAAATGTTTTTAGCACAAAAATGTTTTGCCAGGAAACTGATGCTGCTGAACGTGCCTACTTACATGCCCTTAACCAGGTTAATGGTGCTAAAATAGCAGACAATAAGCTACATTTGTTAAATGGCGATAAAACCATAATGGTTTTTACTAAAACGAACTAGAATCTTTACAATCATAAAAAGGCTGAATAAAGTATTTTTACTATTTTCGGCCCTTTGAGTTTAACGCAGGAGTAATGCCATCGATAATACCAGATCTGAAGTTTTTTTTCTCGACCATAAGAAAAGCATTTAATTTATTTCAGCAGAATGATCCTTTACGTTTGGCCGGTGCGACTGCTTTTTTTACCAATTTCGCCTTACCTCCAATATTAATCATCCTGATTAGGCTTTTCGGCATGTTTACCGATCGAAGGTTGTTGGCTACGCACCTGTTTGAACGATTGGCGAATATTCTTGATCATGAAAGTATCCAGCAGATCAGAACTACCTTAAGAAACATCCGGGGGATCGATCAAGCCTGGTATGTTACTTTGTTTAGTTTTATCTTTTTTCTTTTTGTAGCCACCACATTGTTTAATGTGATTAAAAACTCTTTAGAACAAATCTGGAATATTGGCCAGAAAGATAAAAAAGGAATTATTAGTACCCTTAAATCAAGAGCAATATCTGTTACCATTATTTTATTGGCTGGCATATTATTTTTTATAGGTCTACTGGCCGATAGTGTGCAGGCCTACATAGGTGCTTTTCTAAAAAACGGATCCCCTTCTTTTGGGTTAATTTTAACTTCGATTATTAATCAATTCGTTTTTGTAATCATCGTAACCACCTGGTTTACCATACTTTTCAGGTATTTAACCAATGGTCGCCCTACCTGGCGGGCAGCCATTTCAGGAGGCTTGTTAACCGGATGCCTGTTTACTGCCGGAAAATACATTTTAAGAATTTTATTGCCGTTGAGTAATATCAGCAACATTTATGGATCAGCAGGATCCATTATCGTTATTATGCTTTTTGTATTTTACTCTTCATTGATATTCTATTTTGGCGCTTCATTTATAAAAGCATTGAGCGTTGGACGCGCCACCCCTATTGTACCAAAAAACGGGTCTTTTGCTTATGAGCTGACCGAAGTTGAACAGGAAAAAGAAGAAGACTAACTGGCGTTATACAGCCAGGTTTTGGATCAATTTATCAAGCAGGCTTTTTAACTGGATAATTTCTTCAGGGCTTATCCCTAGCTGTTCTCCAAGCTGAGCACGTAAAGCTGGTGCTTTTTCTTTTAATGCCTTTCCCTTTTCTGTAAGTGATATGACGATGCTTCTCTCATCTTTTAACGATCTCACTCGCGCTACAAGACCAGTTTCCTGCATCCGCTTAAGCAGTGGGGTTAAGGTATTCGATTGCAGCATTAATTTCTCAGAAAGCAGGCTTAAATTAACGGAATCATTTTCCCACAACACCATTAAAACCAGATATTGCGGATAGGTGATGCCCAAGATATCTAACACAGGCTGATAACATCTGGTTACTAACCTCGAAGCAGCATAAAGCGGAAAACACAACTGATTTTCCAGTTTTAAAGACTCATCTCTTTCCATCGCACTGTTTTTCTTTAACAATAAAAATATTCAGCTAAGTAAATCATTTTCTCCGAAACTTACTGTTGAATACAAAGATTGGTTAATTTAGATGGAACAGAGCAGAGAAATCTTTAAGCTATTATAAAGATTTCTCCGCTGCGGTCAAAATGACGCCCCACCTACCTATCATTTCCCGATGAATTCAATAATTAAATCACTTCCAATTTAACATCAATATTACCACGTGTCGCATTTGAGTATGGACATATCGCATGTGCTTTCTCTACCAGTTGTTGAGCCTGCGTGGTCTCTATTCCAGGGATGTGCACTTGTAAAGATACGCCTAATTTGAAGCCACCTTTTTCATTAGCATGTAGCGATACATTCGCTTTAACCGAAGATGGCTGTTCAGGTTTAACCTTATCCTGATGCATCACCAGGTTTAATGCACTATCAAAGCAAGCTGCATAACCCGCAGCAAAAAGCTGTTCTGGATTGGTAAACCCATCGCCAGTACCGCCCAGTTCTTTTGGCATTCTCACTTCAAGTTCTAAAACACCATTTTCACTTGTTATTTTTCCATTACGTCCGCCAGTTACTGTAGCGCTTGTTTCATATAACGTTTTCATATATCTTAATTTAATTTGTATCGCAAACGATTATATCGTTAGCGATACAAATATAGAGAACTATTTAAAAAAAACAAATTAATCTTCGAAAACAAAATCTTAAGCATAAAAAAAGGTGTTCATTAAAAATGAACACCTTTCTGTTTTAATTGATTTTTATTACAAAATCCTATAACCTAAACCAACTGTAAATAAATTAAGCTTAGTACCTGGATAACCAGATTTGTTAATCTTTGATAGGCCGAGTTCATAACGTGCATCAAAGCTTAGTTTTTTAAGGTCTAAGCCTGCTCCAAACTGCCAGGCTAAAGCCTGGTTTTTAAAGTCGGCACGGAAAACGTTTCCTGCTGCCTGACCAAAACTTTGGTTTTCGTCCAATATCAATGAGAACATTGGTCCGGTGTTTAAACGAAGTCCTACACCAGCGGCACCAAATTTTGTGCCTACCAATAAAGGTACATCCAAACTCGTAAAACGCACTTTATTTACCTCTCCTGTTGCATCACTTACCAAATCTGCTTTTTTTCCTGATACGTAAAGTTCGGGTTGGAAATAAACGCCTGCAGCACCTACCCTGGCCCAAAGGCCGCCATAAAAACCAGTGCGGTTATTACTGTTGAAAGTGTTTTCACTATCAAATTTCGAAAAATTTGCACCAGCTTTAACACCCAGCTGGAATGACGGTAGTACCTGTGCGCTGGCAAATAAGCCAACCAGCAAAAAGGCAATGGTTAAAGATAAATATTTCATATGCGGTTAAATATTAGCTGGTGGCATTGTTAATGGCTTCCTGTTCTTTTAAAGCATCAACATTGTTTTTATCACCAAAGTTTTGTGTTTTACCTGCAAAGTAATCTAAAATTCCTGAGATAGTATCTAAGTTATCAGCTAAATTTTGATGAATATCCGGTAAATCTTTTTCCAGACGACTGTCGCCCAATTCGATATTATCTACTTCAATTTTAGCAATTTTCTGAATAAGTGCCTGTTTAGAATTTTGTAAATCTTCCAATTCACGCACAATCTTTTCCATTAATTCAAACTTCTTTAAAGTATTCATAGGTTCTTATTTTTAGTTAAACTATTCCTAATAAACCCCTTCGTACTGTTTTTGTTTTGTTTCATCAATCTTTTAATTCACAGATTTGGAAGTATCAAAAATAACTAATAAATTAGTTTAAAATTCACCTGTCATGAAAAGCCCTCTTATTTTATTGGTTCTATTTATTTTAACTTTAGCAAGTTATGCACAAGATGCAAAAACTGTAGATAAAGAGAAACTCTTCGATCTTTATCAAACCCAGCGTTATGCCGATGCTGCCCAATACCTTAAAGGCATTTATGGAGAAGAAGTAAATGATTTTAAAATGCTCAGTCAAATCGGCTATTGTTTTTTAATGGCAGGCAATATGATAGAAGCCGAAAAATTTTACAGCAAGGCCTACACACTACAGCCACAGAGTTTACCTATTCTTTTTAGCCTTGGTAATATTAACATCAAAAGGGGCAATACTGAAAAGGCCAAACTGTATTATAGTGAAATTGTTAAAATAGACAGTAATAACTTTAATGTGTATAAGCTGTTGGCCAATTTATACAATTCTCCGAAAAATGATTCGCTCAAACTCATCTACCTGTTAAAAGCCAATTTGCTTAACCCATTGGAGGGCGATGTGGCGACCGACCTGGCTGAGCTCCACTCTACTTTTCAACAATACGAAAAAGCTTATCGTGTACTCGATATTGCCATTAAGGGAGATAGCGATAACCTGGTGCTGCAGAGAGCGAAACTGCCTATTGCCAACCAGCTTAAAAAATATAATGAAGTGATTGCATCAGGCGAGAAATTATTGAAAGATGGTGCAGATGCCGGGGTAATAAAAGATGTGGCAAAGGCCTATTATTATACTAAAAAGTATCCAAAAGCAATAGTACTTTTTAAACAATTGGAAGCTGTGGGGATGGAGAACGAAGCTACCCTTTATTATACATCACTTAGTTATCGGGCTTTAAAAGATTATCCTCAGACAACTATCTATACCAAAAAAACCATAGACGAGGCCATTTCCCCGAATATATCCAGTTATTATTCTTTATTAGGATTGGTTTACGAGGAAAATAACCAGTTGGCCCTGGCAATTGCAGCCTATAAAAAAGGCTTGCAATTTAAATCAACTGCAACATTGTATTATCGTTTGGCTGTTTTTTACGACACCCGTTTGAAACAGGGTAAAAATGCACTTAAATATTATCACCTATATTTAAAAAGCAAGCCAAGTTTAGCAGATTATAAAGAAGAAATTAAATTTTCAAAGGATAGAATTGCCCAGCTAAACCTTACCGATTAAACCAAATCTTCGAAAACAGGCTTTACATTATCCCAAAATTCATCCAGGGCAATTATTCTTGGTTTAAAAAAGGAAATTAATGCCGGCCAATGTTGCTGATTAAAAATACTCACTTCGTTAATACTGACGGAAATCTGCGATACCGTTTTACCGAAGTCGTCGGTTGCATCCTTAATCCAGTTCCATTCTTCGCCCACCGTATTGGTAAACAGGAGTTTAAATTCTTCAAACTGTTCGAAAATAAGATGCCTGATATCCGGATCAGGATGCGACAGCTGAATGCTGATAAATGCCTTCTTACCATCAACATCCATTTTAAAGAAAATGTTCTTCACGCCAGTTTTATAGTTCGTCCAGTTTACCGTAGAACCGCTGGCTGATGGAACAGGTTTCATATATTGCCCAAAACTAATCCAAAACTGTTGGCGCAAACGAGCCGATTCTTCTTTACTGTACATGTATTATTTTAAGCCTAAAGCACCGCCATCTCGACTGCATTGCCATTGACAGACTTAAATAGAAAACTCGTCATTGCGGGGAGGTACGTCGGCTGAAAAAGCCTTCTCGCAATGACGACCCTTCGTGGCCTGTCAAACGCTGCAATATTAGCGATTAATATTTACTTTCAAAATGGTAACTGCCAGAACCAATTTCATCTCTTTTGCCAGTACCAGGCATTACAACGGTTGCAGTAGCATTGGCCGGTACAGTTACATCCAGCTTAAAAATACCTCCAGAAATTGTCCATGAAGATTTAACTTTACCATAAACGGTTTCCAGCTCTGCCGAAGCACTGGTTAATTTACCACCAGGTCTTGGCGCAATTAAAATGGCTTTATAACCTGGCTTTGCAACAACCGGGTTAATACCTGCTATGTTTTTATACATCCAATCGCCAATAGCGCCATAAGCATAATGGTTAAAAGAATTCATATCTGCGGTTTGAAATGAGCCATCCTGTTTAATACCATCCCAGCGCTCCCATATAGTCGTTGCTCCCATTTTAACGGGATATAACCATGAAGGATAGCTTTCTTGCAGCAACAAGTCGTAAGCTACATCTTCATGCCCAAAACGGCTTAATACGTGGCAAAGGTATGGAGTACCTAAAAAACCAGTAGTGAGGTGGTTTCCGTAATCTTTTACATTATCTACCAGTCTTTGTGCAGCCTGCGCACGTAAGTTTTCAGGCAGCATATCAAATTGCAAGGCTAAAACATATGCCGTTTGGGTATTAGAAATCAGTTTGCCGTTTGGCGTCATATTTTCTTTGATGTAAGCCGCTTTAATCTGCGCCAAAAGCGAATTGTATTTCCTTACATCGTCTGTTTTGCCCAATACATTTGCGGCGTTGATCAGCAACTGGGTGGAGTGTGCATAAAACGTCTGGGCAATCATATACTTATCGGTCACTGCGGCACGGCCGTCATTATCATCATTAGGCCGGTAGAACAACCAATCGCCAAAGTGGAAACCCGTATTCCAAAGGTTATTTTTTGCCACTGAAGAAATATAATCAACCCACTTTTTCATGCTATTGTATTGCGTTTCCAATATGCCTTTGTCTCCGTATGATACATACATATCCCAGGGCACAATGGTAGCCACATCGGCCCAGCCTGCAGAACCTGCATCATTTTGGTTCAGTACATTTGGTATTACAAAAGGAACACTACCATTTGGGAGCTGATCTGCAGAAACATCTTTCAGCCATTTGGTAAAAAAGCCCGATACATCCATATTATAAGCTGCAGTTAAGGCAAATGCCTGGGCATCTCCCGTCCAGCCTAAACGCTCATCTCTTTGCGGACAATCTGTTGGCACATCAACAAAATTCCCCTTCTGCCCCCAGCTAATGTTATGCTGCAATTGATTTAGTAATGGATTGGAGGTACTGAATTTCCCACTGGTTTTCATGTCAGAATAAACCGCTACCGCAGTAAGGTTATCCAATTTTAATTCGCCAGGGTATCCATCTATTTTGACATATCTAAAGCCCTGAAAAGAAAAATGTGGTTCGAATAACTGCTCAGTTTCACCTTTTAAAATATAATTGTTCTGCTGTTTGGCTGTTCTTAGATTAGTCGTATAAAAATTTCCTTCTTTGGTTAATACTTCGGCATGGCTGATGGATATTTTTGTACCAGCTGGCCCCTTTGCTTTCAACATTACCCACCCCACTAAATTCTGACCAAAATCTACAACAGTTTCGCCTTTTGGTGTTTTAAATATTTTTAAGGCTTTAAATTCTTCATGTTTGGTTACCTGTGGTCCGCTCATTCCAACCAGCTTTTCCGGACCATAGGCCAGTTCCTGCACTGGTTTCCAGTTCGTGTTTTCTTTATAGCCAACATTATTCCAGCCCTGGCGTTCAAGTCGGGAGTCGTAGGTTTCTCCATCATAAATATTAGCGGCCAATATCGGTCCATAACTTGTTTTCCAGTTGTTATCAGTTACAATGGTTTCTTTACTTCCGTCAGTATATTCTACTTCCAGCTGCATTAACAACGCCCTGGTATCGCCATAAAATTGTTTTTGATTACCAAATCCGATACGCCCTTTGTACCAGCCATCGCCTAACATAACGCCAATTACATTGGCACCTTTCTTAAGCGATTGCTTAACATCATAAACCTGATATTGAATATGATCTTTATAACTGGTCCAGCCTGGTGCAAAATAAGCATTACCCACGCGGCTGCCATTAATATTGGCCTCATACAAACCTTTGGCGGTAATATAAGCCAATGCAGATCTGACTTGTTTTTTGAGATTAATTTCTTTTCTGAACAGTGGGCTCGCTAATGAAGTGTCTTTTCCGGCTACTGCAATCCATTTCGCCTGCCAATCTTCAGGTTTTAAACCCGTTTGAAAATATTGTACCGGCGACCATGCAGAAGTATTTCCATGATTATCTTTTACCCTAACCTGCCAGTAATATTTGGTTTTTGAAGATAGTTGAGGTCCGTCATAATTCACAAGCACCGATTGATCATTATCTACTGTAGTTTTCCATAACACCTTTTCTATTTTAGGCGAGTTACCCAGTTTGACTTCATAACTGCGCTGTTGGGTATTTTTTATATCCGAAATTATTTTCCAGCTGAATCTGGGGTTGTGATTATCAATACTAAAAGGATTTACTAAATGCTCAACAGTTAAATCTTTTACCAGGATTTTCTGCGCGAAAGCATTCATTGCAAATAAAAGCAAAAAGACAAGTGGAGTTAGTTTGCCTGAGCTGAGGAAATTTTGATTCATATTGGTTAGCGCTAATTTTAATCTTAACTCTACAATATCAGAAATATTCTTTAACTAACAATCTTATCCTGTTATGAAAAATTAAGCGTTGGCATAAACGTCAATAAATAACGTCAAACACTTAAACCAAAAAAGAAATAAAAACAAAGCTTACCGATTCATCAACCGGGCAACATATTTACCGATAATATCAAACTCTAAATTTACCGTATCGCCAACTTCAACTTCCTGTAAGTTCGTATGTTCGAAAGTATAAGGAATGATAAATACCGAAAATTCGTCGTCAGCTGAATTTACAACAGTTAAGCTAATCCCGTTTACACAAGCAGAACCCTTTTCTACAGTTACATTTCCTGCGCTTGCGTCATATTTAAATCTATATTCCCAACTACCGTCCAGTTCTTCGCGTTTCACACAAACCGCGGTCTGGTCTACGTGGCCTTGCACTATGTGACCATCTAAACGGGCATTCATTTGCATACAGCGCTCCAGGTTAACTTTACTGCCTACCTTCAAACCATCCAGATTTGTTTTGTTCAATGTTTCATCTATCGCGGTAACGGTATGCGTTCCATCATTTAAAGCTACTACTGTTAAACATACGCCGTTATGGGCTACGCTCTGGTCAATTTTCAGCTCACTACTAATTGCCGAAGCTATGGTAAAGTGTATATTGGTATGATCGTTTTTAATGGCCGTAACCTCGCCAAGTGTTTCTATAATTCCTGTGAACATTTTGTATTTATTTAAAGTCCGTCATTCCCGCGCATGCGAGAATCTTAATGCCTAGAACAACCTTTGAAGGCGTTAAGATTCCCATCCGATAGCTATCGGATCAAGTTGGGAATGACGATTCCATGCAATAATGGTTTAGTATTTATTACCGAGAAAGATGCTGAAACAAATCCGATAGCTATCGGATCAGCATGACGGTCCCATCCGGACTTCTCTATACTTTAATACTTCAACCTATTTTTTCTCCAGTCCGAACTGCTTTTAACCACCTCGCCACTTAATTTTATATCGCTTTTTTCGAATAGTTTTGCAGCAATTACAGCGGCAATCAATGCTTCTGTTTCATCCTGTTTCTTTAAACTTTCTGCTGTAAAGTATTTACCAACAAAGTGTGTATCGAATTTACCTGTTTTAAAAGCCTCGTGCTGCATTACAAATTTACCAAAACCCAAAGTAGTTTCTATCCCCGTAATATCATATTCTTCAATTGCCCTTACCATTCGCGCTATAGCTTCTTCCCTATCTTTTCCATAGGTAATCAGTTTTGCAATCATCGGATCGTAATAAATCGGTATTTCCATGCCCTGCTCAAAGCCATCATCTACCCTTACCCCATTGCCTTTAGGCGTACTGTAAGTGTGCAAAGTTCCTATATCAGGCAGAAAATTATTGGCAGGATCTTCTGCATAAACCCTAAGTTCGATGGCGTGCCCACTTATTTTTAAGTCATCCTGGCTAAAACTCAATTTTTCGCCTGATGCAATTTTTATCTGCTCTTTTACCAGATCTAGCCCTGTAATCAGCTCTGTTACCGGATGCTCTACCTGCAGGCGTGTATTCATTTCGAGGAAAAAGAAATCAAGATTTTCATCTAAAATAAACTCTACCGTACCAGCTCCTGTATAATTTACAGAACGGGCTACATCTACCGCACATTTGCCCATTTTTTGCCTGATTTCTTCAGTCAGCACAGCTGATGGAGCTTCCTCAACCACTTTTTGATGCCGGCGCTGCACAGAACACTCACGCTCAAACAAATGCACAATATTGCCATGGGTATCGCCTAAAACCTGTATTTCAATGTGTCTTGGCGAAGTAACATAACGTTCAATAAAGACAGCCCCATCGCCAAAGGCCGAAGTAGCCTCACTTACGGCAAGCTGCATCTGTTCTTCAAAATCTTCAGCCCGCTCTACAATACGCATCCCTTTACCTCCGCCTCCTGCAGCAGCTTTAATTAATATCGGAAAACCAACTTCTATTGCACGCTGCTTTGCATCGTTTACATCCTGAATGGCCTCCTCCGTTCCGGGAACCATGGGGATATTATATTTTAATGCTGCAGCCTTTGCAGATAATTTGTTGCCCATGGTTTCCATGGCCTGTGGCGACGGGCCAACTAAAATAAGTCCGGCATTGGCAACCATTTGTGCAAAACCCGCATTTTCTGACAAAAACCCATAGCCTGGATGAATGGCTTCTGCGCCCGTTAGTTTACAGGCATCGATAATCTTCTCACCAACTAAATAACTCTGGTTAGAGGGCGCCGGACCAATATAAACAGACTCGTCGGCATAGCGTACATGCAGTGCATTACGGTCTGCTTCAGAAAAAACAGCCACCGTTTTAATTCCCATTTCCTTTGCCGAACGCATAATACGCAAAGCAATTTCGCCACGGTTAGCAATTAAAAGTTTGGAGATTGGGCTTTGGAGTTTGGAGTTTTCGGGCATTTTGGTTAGACTTTATGTATATGCATATTGTAAATGAATTACCTGACTATTGACCATGAACTATAAAACTATCGACTTTGGACCTCCGACTAATACAAATGTAATATTATTTCAATTGCCTGATCAATCATTTCGGTGTTCAGATCCAGATGTGTTACCAAACGAATGGTGCTGGCACTAGTGGTATTGCAATATAATCCTTTTTCCTTTAGCTGGTGTACGATCTTCTCTGCCGATCCCTTTTCTACTTCAAAAATAACGATATTGGTTTCAACCGGCATTACCGATTTTACATATTTTGCGCCGGCCAGTGCATTGGCCAAAGCCTGCGCATGGGCATGATCGTCTTTTAAACGTGTTACATGATGATCGAGCGCATAAATACCTGCTGCTGCCAAAAAACCTGCCTGGCGCATACCTCCACCAAAAGCTTTTCTAATTTTCCGCGCTTTATGGATCATTTGTTTACTGCCCAGTAATACCGAACCTACTGGTGCACCGAGCCCTTTAGATAAACAAACCGAAATGCCATCAAAGTATTTGCCGTATTCGCCTGCATGATCACCTGTAGCTACCAATGCATTAAAAATACGCGCTCCATCTAAGTGCAGTTTTAATCCTTTTATGTTACAGAGGTGATGAATAGGTGCAATTTGCGATAAAGTATAACAGCTGCCGCCGCCTTTATTCACGGTATTTTCCAGAACAACCAAACTGGAGTTTGGATAGTGGATATTATCTTCATTGATTTCGGGCTCTATCAGCTCTGGTGTCAAAATTCCACGTTCGCCATGCAATAACCTTACCGATGCGCCGGAGTGGAAAGCAATGCCGCCAATTTCGTAGCGATAAACGTGCGCCGTCTGATCACAGATTACTTCATCCATTGGCTGGGTAAAACACTTGATTGCAATCTGATTGGTCATCGTTCCGGATGGACAGAACAATCCGGCTTCCATGTTGAAAGTTGAAGCCAGTTTTGTCTCCAAAGCATGCACCGTTTCGTCTTCACCAAAAACGTCGTCCCCCACTTTTGCATTCATCATCGCATCCAACATTCCCGCGGTTGGCTTGGTTACCGTATCACTTCTGAAATCTAAAAATCGCTTGTTCATTTCGCTATTTTATTGTAAAATATTGTTGACGTTAAAAAAAAGACCACTGCCCTTTCTGGTATAATTTTAAGGTTTTTCGGCGATTAAGCGCCCTATATAGTGTATTTTTTACACACTTAATTTTCAGCAATAACAAATTGTTAAAAAATTATTAAAAAAAAGGATACAAAATATAAGACTTTTTATACTTTTATCGTGCTAAAACCAAAAATAAATAAAATGATAGTAATTGCAGACGGCGGATCTACCAAAACAAATTGGTGTTTGATTAACGAGGCCGGCAGAAAAATTTACTTTAACACCGAAGGTTACAATCCATATTTTTCCAAAGGAGAGTACATTGTAAAGTCTTTGAATGAGACACTTCCAGACCACTTGGAAAGAGAGAAATTGACAGCAGTTTATTACTACGGTGCCGGTTGTTCTACACCTTCAAATGTTAAGATTGTGGCTGATGCCATGCAACAGATCTTCGTCAATGCAAATATCTTTGTAGGTCATGATTTACTTGCTTCATCTAGAGCACTCCTTGGAAACGAGCCAGGATTTGCCGCTATTTTAGGCACAGGTACAAACTCATGCCTTTATGACGGAACTGAAATTACCATGAACATCGATTCGTTGGGTTATTTCCTGGGTGATGAAGGTAGCGGTTCGTATATCGGTAAACGCATTTTAAGTGATTACATGAAAGGTTACATGCCAAAAGGATTACGCGAAGCCTTTTATGATAACTATGCTTTAACAAACGAAGATATTTTCGATAATATTTACAATAAACCATTGCCTAACCGTTTCTGTGCAAGTTTTAGTAAATTCTTATACGATTTTAAAGATAACTATGAAGATTATGCTTTTGCCACTATCGATTATGCATTTACTGCATTTTTCGAAGCTTTGGTGATCCACTATCCAAACTACAAAGACCACAAATTAAACTGTGTAGGTTCAGTAGGTTATAGTTTCCGTGATATTTTAAGTATTGTTGCCGACCGTTACGAAATGGGGGTAGGCAAAATTATCCGCTCACCTATAGACGATTTGGTACATTACCACCTGGAGTTAGCGCCGAAAGCTTAGTTTGGAGTTGAGAGTTTCCAGTTAAGCGCCCTCAGGTTTAGTCTTCAGTCCTAAGTCTGGAGTCGGATTACAACCATACAAAAATCCCCGATTTGAAATTCAAGTCGGGGATTTTTTTATATAACAGGTTTAATTATTTTTTGCTCTCTTTTAGCTCTCTGCTCCACGCTTAACCCTCTCCGCTAAAACGAAATCTCCTTACCAAAAAGCTTCGCGTATTTACGTTTATCAAAGCGGTACAAAGTAGCTGCACGATAGGAAACACCTTTTTGTTTTTCATCAAGTTCCTTAAGCACGCCAAAACTTACAATTTTCTTCCTAAAGTTTCTTTTATCAAGTTTTTTACCCAGCACAAGTTCGTAAACATGCTGCAATTGGGTTAAGGTAAATTTCTCTGGTAAAAGCTCGAAGGCAATAGGCTGGTGTTTGATCCGGCGTTTTATTTTCTCTAATCCCTTATCGTAAATTTTCTGGTGATCAAAAGCCAATTTGGGCAGATCGGTAATTGGCAACCAGTTGGCGCGTTTGGCATAATTACTAATCGGGCGTAATTCTTTATCTCCCCCCAAACGGATCAATGCATAGTAGGCCAAAGTAATTACCCTACCTTGAGGGTGCCTACCCGGATCGCCAAAAGCATAATATTGCTCCATATAAATACCACGTAAACCGGTAAGCTCGTACAAAATCCGGGAGGCCGATTGATCTAAACTTTCATCAGGACCAACAATGTTACCGGGCAGTGCCCACCAATCCTTAAACGGTTCTTCATTCCTTTCGATTAGCAGGATTTTTAATTCCTTACCATCAAATCCAAACAAAACGCAATCTATCGAGAATACAGAATCTAAATGAGGTAAAATTTGTTCCAAAGTAAAAATTAGTTATTTTAAGCAGATAAAGGTATGACTTTCAATATTAAGTAAAAAAAATAAAATAAATTACTTAGTGTAAAAAATACACACTATATTCGTATTATAAAGATGAAGCCAAATATAAAAAATATAGCTGTATTAACATCTGGAGGCGATGCCCCCGGAATGAATGCAGCGATCAGAGCTGTTGTTCGTACCGGAATTTACCACGGCATTAACATGTTTGGGGTAATGCAAGGTTACCAAGGTTTAATAACCGACAACATAAAACCAATGGATGCCCGTTCTGTAAGTAATATTTTACACTTGGGCGGTACCATATTAAAAACTGCGCGCTGTTTAGAATTTAAAACAGACGAAGGTCAGCAAATTGCCTACAAAAACTTAAAGAAAAACGACATTGACGGATTGGTAGTCATTGGTGGCGACGGCACATTCACCGGAGCGAAACGTTTTTCGGAAACTTTCGGTGTTAAGGTAATTGGTATACCCGGAACAATTGACAACGATTTAGTTGGATCTGACTTTACTTTAGGTTACGATACTGCTATTAATACCGTAATCGAAGCGATTGACAAAATCAGGGATACTGCCGATGCACACGACCGTTTATTTTTCATAGAGGTAATGGGCCGCGATTCTGGCTGTATTGCCTTAAGAAGCTCGATTGCCAGCGGCGCTGAAGCGGTATTGTTGCCAGAAAGGGAAACCAGTGTTAATGAATTGATTGATAAACTGGCCTTAGGTGCAGCAACAAAAAAATCGTCGAGTATTGTTATTGTGGCTGAAGGCCATAAACAGGGCGGCGCTTACGATATTGCTAAAAAGGTAAAAGAAACTTTCGATCATTACGATACTAAAGTAACCATCCTTGGCCACCTTCAAAGAGGTGGAAGCCCAAGCAGTTTCGACAGAATTTTGGGCAGTCGTTTAGGTTTTGCCGCAGTAAATGCGTTAATTGCAGGCGAAACAGAACAAATGGTAGGTTTAAAAGGAAACGAGATAAAATTAACCAGCATAAGAGAGGCTTTAACCGCTCATTCTTTTAAACTCGAACCCGATTTAATGGAAATGACAGAGGTACTCTCAATATAATATGGTAGCAGTTGTTTATAGCGGATCGAAAACAGCATTTTGGAAAATAACCCAAAATGGACAGGTAGTAGCACATTGTAATACTACCGGCCTAAACCCCTGCTTTGTTGACCCGAAAACAATTTTACAGATTTTAAATAAAAAGGTGGTTTTGGTTAACCATGCAGAAAATATTAAAAAGATTTATTTTTTTGCAGCCGGGGCATCATCATCAGATAGAAAAGAGGTACTGGCCAAAACCCTGGCATCGTTTTTCAGATACAGCAAAATTGTAGTCGAAAATGATTTATTCGGGGCAGCAAAAGCCGCTTGTTATAATAAACCAGGTATTGTTGGTATGTTGGGCAGCGGTGCACATTGTGCCTACTTTGATGGAAAAAAACCATTGAACAACAATTTTGGATTAGGGTATATCCTAGGGGATGAAGGCTCATCAAATTATTTCGGAAAAATACTGCTGAAAGAATTTCTAAGCCAAAAAATGCCAAATGACATAGAGGCCAAATTTACATTAACATACAATCTAGACCGCCCTCAAATACTGGAACGTATTTACAATAAGCCGCAGGCAAATATATTTCTAACTTCGTTTTTCGATTTCATTACCCATAACAGCAAACATGAGTATATCTGTAAATTGATTGATGAGGGATTTGAAAAATATTTTGAAACGTATATTCTGCCAACATCGCAGAAGCATAAAGACAGCGAACTGCATATAGTAGGCAAAGTGGCTGCCGAACTTGAAGACCGCTTAAGGTTTGTAGCCGGCAAGTACGATTTAAAAATCAAAAGCATCATTAAAGAACCCATACAAAATTTATTAAAACATTACATTAATTAACAAACAATGAGCAAAATTGGAATAAACGGCTTTGGCCGTATTGGCAGACTGGTTTTCAGAGCTGCATTAAAAAGAGGATTAGATATTGTAGCGATTAACGATTTGATCGAGCCAGATTATATGGCATACATGTTAAAATATGATACTACACATGGCAAGTTTGATGGTACTATCGAGGTTGTTGATGGTAACTTAGTTGTTAACGGTAAAACCATCCGTGTAACTGCAGAAAGAAATCCTGCTGATTTAAAATGGGATGCTGTAGGTGTTGAAGTGGTAATTGAATCAACAGGTTTGTTCTTAACCCGTGTTGATGCTGAAAAACACATCGCTGCTGGTGCTAAAAAAGTAGTTTTCTCTGCTCCTGCTAAAGATAGCGACATCCCTACTTATGTAATGGGTGTTAACCATGATAAATTAACTGCAGATCAAACTATTGTTTCTAACGCATCTTGTACTACAAACTGTTTAGCACCAATTGCTAAAGTTTTAAACGATAACTTCGGTATTGTTGAAGGCTTAATGAGTACAATTCACGCGGTAACTGCAACTCAAAAAACTGTTGATGGTCCTTCTGCTAAAGACTGGAGAGGTGGCCGTGGTGGTTTTTCTAACATCATCCCTTCTTCTACCGGCGCTGCTAAAGCAGTAGGTATGGTATTACCTGAGTTAAAAGGTAAATTAACAGGAATGTCTTTCCGTGTTCCTGTTGCTGATGTTTCTGTAGTAGATTTAACTGCACGTTTAGAAAAACCTGCTACTTACGAGCAAATTAAGGCCGCTATGAAAGCAGCTTCTGAAGGCGAATTAAAAGGTGTGTTGGCTTATACTGAAGATGAAGTTGTTTCTTCTGACTTCATTGGCGATGACCATGCTTCGATTTTTGATGCTAAAGCTGGTATTTCATTAAATGATAACTTCGTTAAAGTGGTATCTTGGTACGATAACGAATGGGGATACTCTTCTGCATTAGCTAAATTTGTAGAATATTACGCAAGTTTGTAACGAAAAAATGCTTTAAGCTAATTTTCAAATCATATAAAAGGCAACATTATTCAATTAATGTTGCCTTTTTATTTTAAAGACGATTTTCACCATTAAAAATCAATTTTAAAAACGCAATAAAAATTTATTTTATCAAAATAGTATATCCCATATATGCTTAACAATTATTAAAAAGATAAAAATCGATTAAAAATTGATGCAAAATCAATATTTCAGTTACAATGTGGTAGAATTCTACACGAATAATTGAAAAATCTACAATATTTAACAATTCCTTAACATATTTTTACCTTATATTTGAAACATCATCATTTTAAATCCTAAAATCTTCGAGAAAAAGGACAGGAAATAAAAAATGACAAAAAAAATACTTAAAATTTTCTTAGTGTATTTTTTACACTATCATTTTTTTTACTATATTTGTATCATAATAAACGGAACGATGTTTATTATCAATAGAAAAAGATAAATCACTTTCCGGATAAACCCAGGTTTAGAAAGAAAGTTAAAGACAAAGCCTGGCTCATAACAGGTTTATATTTGGTTAGAAAAAAGAGATACGTCTGGATGGAGTATCTCTTTTCTTATTTTCAGGCCTATTCATAATCTCTATCAAAGCAGCAAGTGTAAACAACTTAAATGGTAACGATAAATTCCCTTCTGCCTTTTAACCTAATTTGAGAGTTATAAAACCAGTAGGCGTAATACCTTTTACTATATAATCAATTCCTTCGTATATGATTTTCTGATCTTCAGCCAATACAATCCCAGCTACTTTTACTACTGCATCACCCCAGTTACCAGGAGCTCTTTTAGTAGTTACATAAGCACTAATATCTGTTCTGGTTACTGCAGTTCCCATTCCCATTGGCATGAGCATATGCATAGCAAGCATACTACTATGGTCTGTTCCTTTAGAAGCCCGGTCAAAGAGATCAACTGTACGTTTAAGCCCCCCTTTCCATTCCATAGCGCTTAGGCTCATGGATGTTTGTGTAGGATGGGGCGAATTTGCACCTAAGCCAAGGTTTTGCTCCATTAGCTGGCCGCTTACACCTGCACGCGAGTAGCTTGAGGCACCCGCGTGAAGCGCATCTATTTGTCCTTTCCCAGCATAATAAGCCTCTTGGATACTCGTTGCCCCGTTAAGTAGGGCCTGTATAGATGCCACAAAAATAGCAAAGGCATAATCGCTTCGATAAGGCTCTGCAATAGTTAGGAGCGCATAAGCTTCATCCATTTTAGCCTGCGCTCTTGCAGAAAATCCATGAGGATAAGGGGTAGCCCCAACAAACTTATCCATCATGGCTTGCGCAATACTTTTAGCTGTATGCCCGCGTAATTCAGTAAATACATGTTCATAACTGGCTTGGAGACCAGTTGCCTGCGGATCGGTTGATTCCCTGTCAGGCATAAAACCAGTGCCTTGAGTACCATCCCTCTGCTCAAGGGCATTTTTAGTAGTGGTTTGCACTTTAAATTGAGAACCTGCTCCTGTAAACCGAAATACAGTTTGCCCTCCCATTCTGGCCCCAAATGTACTATCTGGTCCTTTCTTAAGAACCTGATGCACAAATTTGGCTGAATCGCGAAGATTGTTAACACGGTAAATCTTATGCGGGCCTTTGGTTTTAACATCTAATTCTGTATCTGACTCCTCAATATCTGACATGGAATCGAAATCCATTTCATTAACCCGGCTACGGGTATCATTCAGCATAGCAACTTCAGGCTCAGGCAGCCCATCGTCATAATAATCGTGAGTGTGATCAGAAGATAAAAATTTCCATCCATGCACATTTGCACTTCCCTTTACAAGCGACACCACTTTTCGCTGTACCGAACTAGAACCATTAGCCAACAATAGATTATCAGGCCCTATTTTATTGTCATGATCATTATTAAGAGCTTCACCCCCCATTAAATCTGCTTCTTTCTCTAAACCTGCATCATCATTAATATTTACTTTACCCTTCATTTGAAGCGTAGGCTTAACGCGCCCCTGCTTTTGCTGTACCACATGCCAGGTTTCATGAGGCAAATGGTTCTCCTGCCCAGGTGCCAGATGGATATCGGTACCCTGAGCATAGGCATGGGCTTGCAGCTGAGCAGGCTTAGCAGAGTTATAGTGCACTTTTACATCGTCAAGCGAATAACCAGATAATTTTTCGACACCAGATTTTAAATCATCTGGCAAACCTGTACGATTTTGATTGGGTTGGCTTTTGGTTATATTTTGATCAGTCTTAAATTGAATTAATTCCTGACTATTATTAATCGAGCTGATAAGTTTTCTTTGCCTAACAGATTGAGGTCTGTTATCTACAAACTGAGCAGTTGCTTCTTTACCATCAACCTGCATTAGAGCACTTGCAGCAATGGCCTGACTTTTATTTTCTTTGCTTTTATGACTATAGCTACTCATAATTTATCTTTCAGGTTGCGCTATATAAATAAAATCAATTGCCACCTTCTTCGAGAAAATGAAAAATCTTTGATGTAGCAATGATCTATTTTGAAATGGTTTTAAACGATTAGGAGCGTTTAAAATGAATAAATTAAGACTGAGCATAACGAGCGGGATTTAGCTACACCAATGTATAAAAAAAAAGAAATACCAACAATAGCAGCCTTAATAATCTTAATGACCAAAATATAATAAAATGTATTTTTGTTTAATCTGATGCCAAAAATGATTTATCAAACATATTTTTATTGTGATATAAAAGCATTAAAGAATGATACCAACAATACAATTGCTTCAAAATAAATTAAATATTTTGCTGCTACTCACCTAAATCCTGAATTTTTACCATCAGGATTAACCTATTTGAAACATTCCTAATCGGGCTAAGCTAAATTGAAGAATAAAAACTTCTTTGTTTTATATTTGTTATAAACGATCAGCATCTAAAATTTTAAAATAGCCTCAATTGATGAGTAAGTTTAACAAACCCTCAAATACCACAATGGAATATGAATCTCAGCGCTTAAATAAACTCAGGCGTTACGACATTATTGATTCACCTCCAGAACTTCTTTTCGATCTGATTGCTGAAATAGCAAAAATTACATTTAAAGCAGCTGGATCATTTGTTTCATTTATTGATGAAACGCAGGTATATTTTAAAGCAAACACCAGCCCGATACAAGTTTCAGTAATTAAAAAAGAAGATAGCTTATCTACGGTAGCCTCACAATCGCCAGAGATTACGCTGATCGAGGATACCAAAACCCGTGCTGAAGTAAAAGATAACGCTTCCGTTAAAATGGAAAACGGGATCAGATTTTATGCGGCTGCACCAATTACCACCATGGAAGGCTTTGTAATTGGAACTGTAAGTGTAATGGATGATAAGCCCAGGTACGATATTAAAGAAGATCAGCTGATTGTACTGAAATGGTTAGCCCGGATTACCCTTGAAAAACTCGAATCCAGGCTCATTAACAGAATCTCGGTAGGCGCCTACGATGACCGCTTGCACCGCCTGGCCCACGACATGAAAAACCCCGCAACTTCACTTATTGCTTATGGTCAACTTTTAGACAAAGGTTTGCTTCCTCCAGAAAAACTTACTTCATTAGGCAACAAAATTGAGCAAACTGGTCGGAAAATTGAGCAAACGATGAATAACCTGCTGAGTGAAGCTAAAAATGAGCATGCCACTATAGACCTCAAATTCGAAACCGTTAAAGTAATAGATCTGATTAACGCAGTGGCTGCAACTTTTGATTATACACTGAAAGAAAAACAGCAAACGCTTAAAATAAATTGCCAAACAGACGGTTACATCCAGGTAGACCAGGCACGTATTAATGATGTGTTCAATAACCTGTTGAGTAATGCAATTAAATATTCGCATGAAGGCGAAACGATAGAGATCATCTGTAGTGCTGAAGCCAATAATATTATATTTGAATTTAAAGACAATGGTTTAGGCATGACCAAAGAAGATATCACCAAGCTGTTTACCAAGTTTGCCAAACTATCATCCGTACCAACTGCAAAAGAACGTTCTAATGGCATTGGGCTTTATATTGTTAAAACACTGGTGCTGCTACATGGCGGTAAGGTATGGGCCTACAGCGCAGGTAAAAATTTAGGCAGCTCGTTTTTTATTTCCTTACCAAAATTAGAAAGCCCGCCAATATCAGATTAGCTTCATTTACTTCCAGATTTATTTTATCCATTATTTCAAAAGACCTTGAAATAAATTCATTTCTTGGGCAAGAAAAGCATGATCAGTACTAATTATTTAATTGGCAATCAAAGTTAAACGTTAAATTATATAAAGAAAGTTTTTAAAATAGGCATTTCATGATGAAGGCAAACATCATCACTCATAATAAATAATTCAAATGAAGTGACTGCCTCATAATATTCAAACAAAAAAAGGATGTAACCAATTGGCTACATCCTTATCTAAATTAACGCTCTCAACTTATGAAGTTGTATAAGGCTCTCACCCCTTATGCCTACAATATTACGGCAGAAAGATTAAGATTTGATGAAGATTTCGATTTATTATAAGATAAATTGAAATTTCTTTGATTTTATCCAAACTACATCAAAATGAAATATCAATGATTTAATGAAACCTAGCACCATCCTCATCTTACTAATTTATATGCTCCATCAGGCTACACCGGCTGTTTAACCATTTTGCTTCGGATTCTGCTCAGCGTTTCAAAGCGCATACCCAGGTAAGTGGCTACGCAGCGCAAGGGAACCTGAGATACATCAAAAGAATTTAACTCCATAAATTTCTCGTAACGCCTTTCGGCAGATGGGATACGTGCCAGCATGGACCGCTCTGAAGCAGCATGATACTGGAGCTCAAGTATTTTTCGCCATATTACGTTTGTTTCTGGATAATTTGCATAAAGTTCATCAATCAATAAGTACGGAATGGCCACTAATTCTGAATTTGATAATGCCTGCAAATATTCTATAGAGGGTTTAGGGGGAGCGCCTGGATATTGAATCGCCCCAACAAATTCGTTACCTACGCTAATCCACGTGGTAATTTCTTTATTACTTTCTTTAATAAAACCCCGCACCAAACCTGATGCCACAAAAAAAATGCGATTATTATTATCAATAGGTGATAAAATGTGTTTATTCTTCATGATTTGAAGAGGTTCCACATTTTTTTCTATTTTCTTGATAAATCCTGATGTAATAGGGCATAACTTGCTGAAATAGTTTAAGACAGCGTTTACCAAAAATATCTTCTGGGATTCGAGCATATACAAATAGGAATAGACTTTAGACCCCTAATTATAGTAATTTCGATTGAAATATAAAAATATATTAGATTATCGTGACTATATTATGCTACGAATTATGAGGTAGACTGTTTAATAATTTGAAGTGCTAACCGATTTATCCAGGTAAAAATTCTGAATTTAGTTTGATCAAATTCCGGGAAAGACCGCCAAGCTTCACAAAATGTTTGTTCTAAAATTAATTTAGCTTTTTCTTCATTATCCACATATCTTATGATATTACCATAAACTGCTGCAGCGTATTTATGATATAATGTTTTAAATGCGGCACTATCATAAGCTTCTAATGTTGTAAAAGAGAAGTTGTCATCAGATAAATCAACTTCATGGCCGATACTTAGTTTTTGATGGGTAACCCTTTGATACAACGACTGCATGATGATTTGATTTTGGTTTAATAACACACCTAGTTTCTCTTTGTTTATGCAACGCCACCAAAATCAAACAACCGAATGGAGTACAAAAAATACAGCTTCAGAATATCAGGTCGTTTTGTTAAGCCATTTTAGGATAAAGTTTTGAAAGGATGCTGTAAGAAATATAAAAACATTAAACACTAGCCCCTTAATGCTTTACGTATACACATACTTTTCAGTTTAAATATTATTTAAAAATATATTTGCAAGAGACGGTGGTTATTGTATCTTTGCACCCTCTCTGGAAGCTTCCACTCCAGGGATTAAGAAAGCTTTCCAGCAATGGGAAGCTTTTCTTATATAAATGATGCTCATTTTTCTGGCTGGCTATCAAACCGCACATCCATCATAATTTCTTTTCACACCAAATCTGGAGAAGGTTTGAATTTGCGACAACATAAGTTGTAACCGTAGTTAAGAATAGTGCCTTAATACAGGCTCATCTGATTTATAAATCTTATTGAGCAGTAATGCTCTTCTGTACTCTTATAACTTGTTCTGTAAACATCTAATGAACAACCAAAAATGCGATTAAAAAAAACCGCCAAACTATTCCTTTATTGATAGTTTGGCGGGATATAAAAACCAATAGATTTTTTATTTACTTTTAAAAATCACTACAGCCAAGGGAGGTAGATCAACCGTTATTGAATATTTTTGCCCATTATAATCTTTTAGATCCGGAACAATATCTCCTCTGTTGTTGATACCGCCACCATAATAAACTAGATCATCCGTATTAAAAATCTCTGCCCATTTGGTTTTAAACGGCACCCCAATTTTATAATTCTCCCGAACCACTGGTGTTAGGTTTATGGCAATAATCAAAGTATCTTTAGCCTTTGGTCCTTTGCGCATGTATACAAATACAGATTCGTTTGTATTGTCAGCGTCAATCCATTGAAAACCTTCGTGACTAAAATTGAAATGATATAATGCAGGTTCTTTACGATACAGAAAATTTAAAGCTTTAACTGTTTCCTGCATACCTTTATGTGGCGCATATTGTAATAAATGCCAATCTAATGATTGTGTAAAGTTCCACTCACTGGTTTGACCAAACTCGTTGCCCATAAAAAGCAATTTTGCGCCAGGGTGCGTAAACATATAACCATAAAGCGCCCTTAAATTCGCGAACTTCTGCCAATCGTCGCCAGGCATTTTATAAAGCATCGGCGATTTGCCATGTACTACCTCATCATGAGAGAAAGGTAACATAAAATTTTCGGTAAAAGCATAAGTCATGCTAAAACTTAATTGATGGTGGTGGTTTTTCCGCCCGAGGGTTTCTACCTTGAAATACTTTAACGTGTCATTCATCCAGCCCATCATCCATTTCATGCCAAATCCTAATCCACCGGCGTGTACCGGATGGGTTACGCCAGGGTAAGTGCTACTTTCTTCTGCAATGGTTTGTACGCCATCAAAATTTCCATAAACAGCAACATTCAGGTCTTGTAAAAACTGTATAGCCCCAAGGTTTTCACTTCCCCCATATTCATTTGTTGCGGCGTCTCCATCTTCTCTGGAGAAATTGAAATATAACATTGAAGCTACTGCATCTACCCTCAATCCATCAGCATGGTACTGATCCAGCCAAAATATAGCATTACTGATTAAAAAAGACCGAACCTCATTTCTATCATAGTTAAAAATATACGATTTCCAATCCGGATGAAATCCCTTGCGCATATCGGCATGTTCATAAAGATGCGTTCCATCAAATTCATACAAGCCGTGCCTATCGCCCGGAAAATGAGAAGGTACCCAATCCAATATTACAGCAATATTGGCTTTATGCAATGCATCAATAAGATACATTAAATCCTGCGGTGAGCCATAGCGCGAACTCGCCCCAAAATAACCGGTTATCTGATAGCCCCAGCTCGGAAAATATGGAAACTCCATTACAGGCATCAGCTCTACATGCGTAAAACCCATTTCCTTTACATAAGGCACTAACCTGCTGGCCACTTCCCTGCAGTTTAAAACACGTTCTGGATTTTCCGGATCGCGCTCCCAAGAGCCTAAATGCACTTCATACACGGATATGGGTTGATCTAAAGCATTCAGCTTTGCCCTTTTATTTAACCAGGTCTTATCTTTCCAGGTATAATCGGTATCCCAAACAATAGAAGCGGTTTGCGGCGGGTGCTCCCACCTGCGCGCATAAGGGTCGCCTTTTAAATGTTCAGATTCATCAAAGCCTTTTACAAAGTATTTATAAACTTCGCCTTTGGCTATACCCGGAATAAAACCTTCCCAAATACCTGATTTATCCCATCGTTTGTTTAAGCCATGTGAGGTATTGATCCAATTGTTGAAGTTACCTACCACACTTACAGCAATGGCATTTGGTGCCCATACCGAAAAATAAGTTCCGGCTGTACCATCAACTGTAATCAGGTGCGAACCCATTTTCTCATAGAGCCTGAAATGCTTTCCAACCAGAAAAAGATCAATGTCGTAATCGGTATATAAACTGTGTACCCAAACCGCTTTTGTGTGGTCGGCTTTGGCTAAAGCTGTTTTTTTTAAAGTAACTTTTTTCGCTGATGGCATAGCTGTTTTTTGGCTAGATAAATTTAGCCCCAACTGCTAAACAACATTTGGGGCTAAAAGATTTACAGACTTAAAATCTGTATCTGGGAGAAGTTTTTATTGCATTTGAAATGCAGTACTTGCTGATCGTCGGTATAAAAATCGGAGACTTCTTTATTATCGATAATAATTTTCCTCACCTGAAATTTTACACCGATAACGTTACAAACATATAGCTCGTAATTCGGCGTATATAATCCTTCAATACGTTGGTTTACCTTTATCGTTTGCATATCGCCTTTTACGGTAAATTTCTTTTCGAGGTAAATATCCTGTTCGTAAGCAAAGGTATCTCCATGATCTTCGTACATGTAAGAATTTACTTCGTAATCACTATGATAGATATTTAAAACCACTTCAGTAATTGATTTTTCATCTACATACTGCATTACCGGATATTCTGGCAAAACAGAACCGGCGCGCACAAACATTGGCATACTGTCTATCTTGGCATCAACAGTATATTCGTTACCACCTTCTAAAGTTTCATTGGTCCAGAAATTATACCAAGTACCTTTAGGCAGGTAAACTTTGCGCGAAATGGCTCCCTGCTCCAGTACTGGGCAAATCAAAAGTTTATCGCCATAGCAAAACTCATCCTGACGGAAACTGTTGCTGATGTTTTCCTGCTCTAGCATGACCAATGGTCTTAAAATCGGGAAACCATAACGATGATGCTCCCAGAAAACGGAATACAGGTAAGGCATTAAACGGTACCTTAGCTCAATAAACTTGCGATTAATATTTTCGAAAAATTCACCGAAACTCCAGGGCTCACGCTCTGCTGTATCACCAGCAGAGTGGGCGCGCATAAATGGTGAGAAAGTACCTAACTGAATCCAGCGGGTAAATAATTCACCATCAGGCTCTCCACTAAATCCACCTATATCTGTTCCGCAGAAAGGCACACCAGAAACCGATAAACGCTGGCATTGAATATTTCCGATCTTTAAGTGCTCCCAGGTGGCAATATTATCGCCGGTCCATACACTGGCATAGCGTTGCATACCTGAATAGCCAGCTCTTGTAATGGTAAACGGGCGTTTGTTGCGCATCAGTTTTTTAAGCCCTTCGTAAGTAGAACGCACCATCTGCATGCCATAAACATTGTGCGCTTTGCGGTGGGAGCCGCGATAACCATCATAATTATGGCGTACATCGTTCGGGAAGGTACCAGAGCCAAACACCGCTGGCTCATTCATATCGTTCCAGAAACCGGCTACCCCCATATCTACGAGCTCTTTGTATAAATTACCCCACCAGGTACGTACTTTTGGGTTGGTAAAATCAGGAAACTGGCAACGACCAGGCCAAACATGCCCTTCCATATAATAATCGTCGCTACGGCGACAGAAAAATCTTTTCTCTTTACCTTCTTTAAACACCCAGTAATCATCGTCTACCTTAATTCCAGGATCGATCATTACCACGGTTTTAAAACCATCATCCGAAAGCTCTTTGATCATTCTCGGCGGATCTGGAAAGTACTTTTTATTCCAGGTAAAACACCGATAGCCATCCATGTAATCAATATCCAGGTAAATGGCGTCGCAAGGAATTTTACGTTCTCTAAATTGCTTGGCTATTTCTTTAACCTTAGCTTCCGGATAGTAGCTCCAACGGCATTGTTGATAACCTAAAGTCCACTTTGGCGGCATAGGATGCGTACCCGTTAAAGTAGCGTAACGTTTAACCACATCCATAATATGCGGGCCGTGAATATAGTAATACTGTAATTCACCACCATCGGCCCAAAAACTGGTTTTATTTACATCTTCTGAACCAAAATCGAAGTATGATTTAAAAGTGTTGTCGAAGAAAATACCATATGCGGCCTGGTTATGCAAACCAATATAGAATGGTATGGTCCGATATAGCGGATCCTGGTTCCAGCCAAAAGAATAGGCGTCGGTATTCCAGTTTTCGAACCGCCTGCCCCGCAGGTTGAAGTTACCCGATTTATCGCCCAAACCGAAGAAATTTTCTTCAGGATGACATTTTTTGGTTGCGTAGATATAGTAACCACCAAAATCTACATTTTCTTCCCAATGCATAGAGTTGGCTTCATCAACCATCATCACATTGGTAATATTATCGTGGAAAGAAATATGGAAATTTGCCTTTTCTATTTTACAGGTTACCGAGTGGGTAGAAACGGTATAATGATCATCGTGTTCCTGCATTTTAAAAACAGAAACCTTTTGGTCTACCTCTGGTACTGCGTAAGAGAAATCATCAAGAAAAACGCCATGCGGCGCCAGGCGTACCCTAATAATTTCATCGCTTACCACCCGAATTTCTACTCTTGCATCACCGTCTGAGAAATAAAAACGATTGCCCTCTTTCTTTACTTTTTTTACCTCGCCAAGGTATTGTTTAACAATTGGTTTTACAGATATATCAACTGGATTGTTTAAATGCTGTACTTCCTGTTCCTTTTCGATCAGATCGCTTGCCTCGTTAGGTTTGTCGTTTTGCGCTTCCATCCTTATTTATTCAAAATTTTAAATTCATAGCTCTTAAACCGGGATATGCTTAAGAGAGTACTATAATACAAATATTTTATTAAAAGGAATCAAGCTTTTTTTCAAGGCCTGTTGATTAAAGTGTATTATTTACACTAAGAAGGTCCGCTCAAAATCGAAAGCAATGCAGAAAAAATTAATTTTTAATGATAACCGCCGCACTAGTTAAGGTATCATTGATCAATGGGGAGATTTATTTGGTGTCGAGTAACTGATAGCAAAACAAAAAATTAGCCATTTTCTTCCACCTCCATTGGATATACAGAAACTGCCCCTATTGTATCCCTACATAAATTTATCAATAACTCGAAACGATCTTTCGGATTAAGTTTCCAATATTTTTCACCGATATCTAACAACCAGCCCTCTGGTATCAGCCCATCAAAAAAAAGGAAATAATACTTTGTTATGGTATTGATCTTCAGAAAGCGGCAAAGTGAGGCTAATTACTGAAGCATTTTCATTCTTCAAATACTTCAGGTCATATTGAAATATGTATCCGTCATCTGTTTCTGAAAGACTCCCAGCCAACTGATCTTGATAATATATTTTTGCTTTTCTAACCATTCTCATCACTTTGATTAACCACGCCAACTTGCTTACCAAACAAGGCTAATACTTCATTTACTTTATCTAAACGAAGGGTTTTCTTGTCTTGCTCTAAATCACGAACAAAATTTAATCCAACACCTGCGTTCAAAGCTAAATCTTGCTGAGTTAAACCCAATTCTTTTCTTTTCGCTTTTACAAAAGATTTTATTGTTTGCATATTATATCCTATCGGATATAAATATAATGATTTTAATTTAATTATATGCGATCGGATATAAATACAACAATTCTAATAAAATTATATTCGATCGGATATAATTTTATTTATCAAAAACGAACTTTCAGATTCAAACAATATAGATTCAATAAGTTTTCAAAAAAAAGCCCGTTGTATAGCTATACAACGGGCTAATCAAAACTCAATGAGTTTTACTATGGATTGAAGGTCAATCCAACATAGTAAATTGCACCAGCCATAGGGTTACCATAAGAAGTAATGTAATATTTATTCAAGACATTAGAACCACCCAATTTAACAACTGATTGCACTGAAGGAATCCTTAAACTCACCTGGGCATCTAGAGAACTGTAGGCAGGTACCTGGCCAGAAGCAAAAGATGAATTCCAGTAGAACTGGTCTTGCCAACGGTAAGAAACATTGAAACCAAAGTTTTTAATAATCTCTTTATTACCCAATCCAAGGTTATAACGGATTTTAGGCGTATTGAAATCGTTAATGTAGTTAACCGGCAAATCTCCGATCTGGTTATAGGAAACGTTACCACTCATATTCCATTTGCCCACCAGGTAATCCAAACCTAAAGCTGCACCATAAGAGGTTACTTTACCTGCTGCATTAACGGGAACGCCGAATTTAACAAAGCTTCCGTTTACATTCTGATAAACGTCAACAGCAGTGATAAAGTCTTTATAAATATTGTAATAACCATATGCATCAAGCAACAAATTAGGTAAAAGTAAACCTTTGTAACCCAACTCGTAAGACTGAACACTTTCCGGACGAACGCCTTTAGCATCAAAATTATATTGTTGCAAAAGTGCCGGATTTGGTGCTCCGGTAGTTGCTGCCGAAGCCAGATATGCACGATAGCTTACATCAGTATAAGGCTTGTTGGTATCTAAGTGGTATTTGCTGAACATAATTTCTGGCAAACCACCAATTAACCTTTGCGAACCACCGCCAACAGATAGATCTATATATTGGTTCTGTGTGGTTGGGTTACGGTAACCGGTTTGGTAAGAAACCCTGATGTTGTTATTTTTCGCAACCGTAAATACGCCGGTTATCCTCGGTGTAAACCGACCTTCAAAGTTTTGGCTTTTATCATAACGGCCGGCAAAGGTAAATTTAACTTTATCGTTAAAGAATTTTTTACCTATTTGTCCAAAAGCACCATATTCCTTAATATCGATCGATTCATTTAAATCATTAAAAATGGTTCCAGCTGAATTTAAGTCATATAAACGATAAGATGCGCCTACCTGAAATTCCACTACCTTATTAAAAAGGTTGGTAAAATTATATAGTCCTTCATAATGATAAAGATTGCTTTTATCATCAAATTTAGCCCCATATATACCTTTAGATGGATCAGAAGCACTGATAGTGGTATTCATAATCTGATCTTTTGCCTGCAAAAATTGTGGTGAACCTGGCGCAAAATAGGCACTACCACCACTTGAAGCAGAATTGGCAGCTGTTCTGGCAGTAATCTGTGCCTGTGCATCCGTTTGCCCAAGCGATCTTGCACCAACATAATTACCTACGTATTCAGGGAACCAGGCTTGAGAAACTTTGGACTTTTCATTAATGTAACTTCCCAAAATCGAGGAAATATATGAGTCGCCAGAACGTTCTTGTGTGGTATAACCACGCAGCATAAAATCTTCTCCTTTTAACTCTAATTTGTACTGGCCTATATTAAAATTACGTAAGGAGTAGCGATCTGAACCGGTATATACAGAAGTTCCTGTACCCCAATTGGCCTGCAAAGTTGCCTGAACCGTACTGCTAATATTATAATATAAAGCTCCGGAAGCTTTTAAAGATTTTGTATTATAATCAACCAGATCTGATTCATTGTAACCATTGCGTGTAATATTTTGATTCGGGATTAATCCAGGAGTATTTATCCCAACATAAAAAGGTCTCGTTTGTGCATTGGTAGAAAGAAAAGTCGCAATCTGAGCGGGGCTGGGCACCTGTCCGCCTGTAGCAAGCCCGTAATTTTTAATATAGGTTGCCTGCCCTGACGCTAACACACTTTGAGCCACATTCCTCATATTCTGACTAAGCTCATCGCCATAAGTATTGATCCCATCATAGTTAGGATCGCTCCGATCTCCACTTTTTACTGTTCTCGAAACCCTATCAAAATTTGAATAATTGTTTCCAAACCAATCTTTGGCCTGTAAAAACGAAAATGCTGCTTTTACCCCAAATTTATTGTTCCAAGATTTGGCCATACGTACATCCAATTGATTGAAAGGCTGTACTGTACTGTTATTATCGTTAACATGGTTAACTCCTGTTTTGTATTGAAAGCTAGCTCCCGGATATTTAAAAGGATCTTTTGAGGTCATTAACAACGTCCCGTTGATACCGCCTGCTCCGTAAAGTGCAGATGAAGCACCTGGCAACAACTCTACATTATCTACATCTAGCTCGGTAATCCCGACAATGTTACCTACCGAGAAGTTCAATCCCGGAGCCTGGTTATCCATACCATCAATATATTGGTTAAAACGGGTATTACCATTAGAATTAAAACCACGTGTATTGATCGATTTAAAAGTTAAGCTCTGCATACTGCTTTCTACACCTTTCATATTATTCAACGCATCATAAAACGATGGTGCAGCGATTTCCCTGATGGTAGCTGCACTCATCCGCTCGATGGAAACGGGCGATTCTAAAATCCGTTCTGGTGTACGCGAAGCTGAAACTACTACATCCCCCCCCAATACAACTGTCGTTTCTATTTCGATATTAATACCTGAGGTACTTCCCGTAATCTGCTGTTCTACTGTACCGTAGCCTACATAAGATGCCACCAAAGTAAACGGCACTTTTGCCGTTGTCGTAAAACTAAAACTGCCGTTAGCTGTAGATGCCGTACCGCCCGACTGGCCTTTGATGGTTAAACTAACCCCAGCTAATCCTTCTTTAGATTGCTTATCCTTTACGGTACCGCTTACCGTAATGCGCTGTGCCTGTGCAGCAATATTAATTGTACACATTGATAATAACACATAGAAGATCTGTGTAAAAATTCTGCTCATAAAAGATTGTTAATTTGGTTACCTGAAAGATTAATTGTATTGTTTGTTGGTTTGATTAGTTACATAAACTTAAACTCTTTTTTTGAATTAAACAAATTAGGTCAACATAATAGCTTCGAAACAAATTATAATTTTGATTGATATACAGTTTGTTGTATTTTGCATTAGACATAAATCGTCATTTTGCCCTATCTTAGCAAAAGACTTGTTAGCTAGCCATTATGAATCAAATTAAAGCCCTGTTCTGCATCGTCATTCCGATTGCATTAGCTTTTTTATTTAACACTAAATTAGGCAATACGCCTCCTGTGTTAAAATTTCTAAATCCTTTTATGGGTTTCTGGCAAAATGCAGAGAACAATCATTTTATGTTTAACCATAAAGCGAAAATAAAAGGGGCGATTGATAAAATTGAAATCGTTTTTGACGACCGCATGATCCCACATATTTTTGCCCAGAATGATCATGACCTGTATTTGGCACAAGGTTATGTTACCGCTATGCACCGCCTTTGGCAAATGGATTTTCAGACCCGTTTTGCTGCTGGAAGAATTAGTGAAGTAGTGGGTGATAAAGCGATAGAGGTAGACCGGTATCAGCGCCGGATGGGCATGGTGTATGGTGCAGAAAACTCCTTGAAAGGTATGATGGCCGATCCAAAAGCAAAAGAAATGATCTTAGCTTATACCGAAGGGATTAATGCCTACATCAAAACACTTTCTAAAGCCAATTATCCCTTAGAATATAAAATTCTAGATTTTAAACCCGAAAACTGGACACCTGTAAAATGTGCTTTACTATTAAAACAGATGTCGGCAGTATTAGCCATGGGTTCTGACGAATTTTACATGACCAATATCCTGAAAAAATTCGGCCCGGAAGTAACCAAAAATCTTTTTCCGGATTACCCTTTCCGCGAAGACCCGATTATACCTGTGGGCACAAAATGGGATTTCTCTCCACTACCAATCCCTAAAACGCCAGAAAGCTTTACTCAGGCTCAAACCGGTGAGGTAAAAACAACTGAAAAAGTAGAAGGTATTGGCAGTAATAACTGGGCATTATCTGGCACTAAAACTGCGTCAGGATATCCGATCTTAGCAAACGATCCCCATTTAGATTTAACACTTCCGTCAATTTGGTACCAGATTCAGCTACATGCACCCGGCGTAAATACTTATGGTGTTTCTTTACCTGGTGCCCCTGGCGTAATTATTGGTTTTAACCAGAAAATAGCCTGGGGCGTAACCAATGTTGCTGCTGATGTGCTTGATTTCTATCAGATCAAATTTAAGGATTCGAGCCACAATGAGTATTGGTATAACAATAAATGGAAAGCCACAACCAAAAGATTGGAAACGATAAAAATACGAGGTGGAAAAGATGAAATCGATACTGTTTACTACACCCATCATGGGCCAGTGGTATATTTCCAGAAGCCTAAATATGGCAGGGCCGACAATGTACCCGTTGGCGATGCACTCAGGTGGATAGCCCATGATGAATCGAACGAACTCATGACCTTTTATTACCTTAACCGTGGTAAAAACTATAATGATTACCGTAAGGCCTTAACTTTTTATACTGCCCCTGCACAAAACTTCGTTTTTGCCAGTGTTGATAATGATATCGCGATTACACCAAATGGTAAGTTTCCTTTAAAATGGAAAGATCAGGGTAAATTTATACTGGATGGAACCGATCCTGCTTACGATTGGCAAGGATGGATCCCGAATGCACAAAATCCAACGGTTAAAAATCCGCCACGTGGTTTTGTGAGTTCGGCCAACCAGTCTTCTACCGATACTACTTACCCATACTATATTAACTGGGAATTTGCACCCTATGAGCGGGGCAAACGCATCAACGACCGTTTATCGGTAATGAACAAAGCTACTTTAGACAGTATCCGCCTGATGCAGACTGACAACTATAGCATTATGGCGCAGAACCTGGTTCCAGCTTTATTGCCTTTACTGAACAATGAACAGTTAAATGCTACGCAAAAAGAAGCATTGGCTTACCTGCGCAAATGGAACAAACGTTATGATGCACATGAAATTGCGGCCAGCGTATTCGAAATTTGGACTAAACGCTTATCATATAATATCTGGGCAGATGAATTTGAAGTAAAAGGCGTCCCAATGCGTTACCCTTCAAGAGACCGTACGGTAGAGATGATCTTAAAAGAGCCCAACGCAACCTGGTACGATAACATTAACACCAGCAAAAAAGAAACGTTATCTGATCTGGTTAACGAAGCGTTTAAATATAGTTGTGATAGTTTGGAAAGGCGCTTTGGCCCCATAAATAAAGATTGGGATTGGGCAAATGTAAAACAGACCAATGTACCGCACCTGGCCAAAATACCTGGATTCGGTTCGAAAGTTTTACAGATTGGTGGTGCCAAAAGCACGATTAATGCTTTGAGCGAAACCAACGGACCATCTTGGCGGATGGTGATCGAGTTGGGTAAAACGCCAAAAGGGCACGGTGTTTATCCTGGTGGCCAATCGGGTAATCCCGGAAGCAAATTTTATGATAACATGATCGATACCTGGGCAAATGGTAAGTTATATGATCTGTTTTATATGCAAAGTCCTGATGATCAATCGGGCACGGTTATTTCTCGTTTAAAAATTTCTAAATAGGCTAAAATGGTTTTCATTGTTATATTAATAATCTGTTTCCTTCTACAAATGATTGCCCCCTGGTGGATCATCATCGTAATATCTTTTGCCACTTGTGGTATTATTGGCAAAACAGGAAAAATAGCCTTCTGGCAATCTTTCCTTGCTATTTTCTTACTTTGGATCGGCTACGCTTTATTTAAAAGCCTGCCTAATGATAACGTACTCGCTGGCCGTGTAGCGGTAATGACGGGGATAAAACTGTGGTGGGCATTGTTATTGGTTACCGGTATTTTAAGTGGTTTGGTGGCCGGAATTAGCGGTTATTGTGGCTATCAGTTCCGCATGGCGATGCTGGCTAAAAAAACTGACGAGAAAATAGCATAATGCTTTGTACTTTTGCCGTGTGAATTTAACCGCTAACGAGATTTTTTCTGTAAAAGATAGTAATGCATTTAACGACGTTGCCTTAAATATTTTTAAGTTACAGGCCCAAAATTGCAATGTTTACCGCGAATATATTTTTCATTTAGGTGTTGATGCTGATGCAGTAACCGAAATTGGACAGATTCCCTTTTTACCCATCAGCTTTTTTAAAAGCCACTCAGTTCTAAGCAGTAATGAACCTGTAGAAATTACTTTCAGCAGTTCGGGTACAACGGGTATGATCCAAAGCAGTCACCATGTAACAGATGTTAAGTTATATGAACAGAGTTACCTGCAGGCTTTTGCGCAGTTTTATGGCGATGTAACCGAATATTGCTTCTTGGCACTTTTACCTTCCTATCAGCAAAGGTCGGGTTCATCGTTAATTTACATGGTAAATGATCTGATCGAAAAGAGCAACCACCCGAAAAGTGGTTACTTTTTATATAATCATGAAGATTTGCTGCAGACGCTGCTTGATCTGAAATCAAAAAAACAAAAAACAGTTTTAATCGGCGTAACCTATGCCCTGCTCGATTTTATCGAACAATACGACATCAATTTCCCTGAGCTTATTGTAATGGAAACCGGAGGGATGAAAGGGAAACGTAAAGAAATGGTACGCGAGGAGCTTCATGAACAGTTAACTAAAGGATTTGGCGTAAAAGCTATTCATAGCGAATATGGAATGACCGAGCTACTATCTCAGGCCTATTCTTTGGGCGAAGGTATTTTCAACTGTCCTGGCTGGATGCGAGTTTTGATCCGCGACACCAATGATCCTTTAAGTTTAATTGAAAATGGCAGAACTGGTGGCGTCAATGTAATCGACCTGGCCAATCTCAATTCCTGCTCATTTATTGCCACACAGGATCTGGGCAGAATCAATCCCGATCAAAGTTTTGAAGTACTGGGCCGGTTTGATCATGCGGATATCAGGGGATGTAATCTTTTGGTACAGTAATTCTTAATTTACTTTATCCGAACAACTGGCGCATAAACCCGTAGCAATCAGATTAAGGCGATCTACTTTAAACCCTGCCGGAACTTTTAATGCCGGGATCTTAACAGTATCTAAACAGTAAATTTTATGGCAGTTATCGCAGTTAAAATGTACATGTTCATCATGATGCTCATGTGCACTGCAACCATCAGAACAGATGGCATAATTGGCCGTTCCTTGCTGGTCTAAAACCTTATGGATAATCCCTTTCTCTTCAAAAGCCTGTAAAACCCGGTATAAGGTAACACGGTCTGCATCCTTTCCCATCACCTGCTCTAAATAAGGCTGAGAGGTTGCAGAATCCCTTCCACTTAAAATTTCCAGCACCTGCAAACGCGGAGCAGTTCGTTTTAATCCATTCTTAACCAAAAGTTTTTCGAAACGTGCAGTATTATCTTCCATAGCAATACAAAAATAAGCAATTAATAAATGAGTTTGGCATTTTTGATGGTTATTGGTGGCTTATAACTTGCGTCCTTTTCTTCTAATTTTAAAATCCCCTGCACGTGAATAGGTTTTTCACTATAAGGTACCTCATTTGCCATCTCTATCATAATCATTACCGGAATGCCATTTTGCCCGCAAAAATAACATTGATTAATGGGCAAAGTGGCCAAAAGAAATTTCTGCTGTTTCTGTCCGCTTTTTATAGGGATCAGGTAACCAGTTAAATCAAATTCCCTATTTTCAAAACGCCTGATCGTTTCTGTAAAAAGAGGCAAGAGTTCATTCTTATCAGTCAGTTCAAACTTTACCGAGGCAATTACATCCCAGTTTAAAGATCGCAACTGATCTTTTGGGTTATGTTTTTGTGTCTGTGCTGTGGCTATACAAACTGAAAACAGAAGGAAAATAGCATATAAATATTTCATTTTTTAACTGCATCTAAAAGAAAAAAGATAGATCGGCTATCGCCAGAATCATTGATTATAAATTTCCCTCGAAGCGTAATTGGCGCTTCTGTCCAATTGATGGGTTTTAAAGTCTTTACTTCAATCATTGATGGAATATCTCCCGTACCACAATATGGACAGGAGGCAACAGGCACCATAGAAAACATAAATTCATTAAAGCTATTGCCAACTTTAGTGGGAATAATATAACCAGGAAGTTCAATTACCTTATTATGTATAATCTTTAGTGCAGGTGGAAAAACAGCCTGCCAAACCAAGGGCTTTACCTGTTTATCGTATTTTAAACCAATCAGGTTCCAGGTGGCAGTTCGTGTTTCGGTATGAACAGGTACCTGGGCAACTGAGGCCAGGGAGATTAAAACCAAAAGTACCAGCATATATTTCTTCATGATCGAATAAGATTATAACTGTTTTGCATTTAAAAGAAAAAATTCACTCCTATCGTCGCCTGAATCGTTAATGATGAAAGTGCCCCTAAGCTTAATCGGTTTTTCTGTAATGGGGATCGTGTTTAACATTTTTACCTGTACCATTGATGGGATATCTCCTGCTCCGCAATATGGACAAGATGCTATAGGTACAATAGAGAACATGAATTCGCTAAATTTCGATCCTACCTTTGTTGGAATGATGTAACCAGGCAGTTCTATTATCTTATTGTTTAATGCTTTTAATGCTGGCGGAAAAACACTTCCCCATTTGCGGGGTTCAATTTCGGCATCGTACCTGAGCCCAATTAAATTCCAAGTTGGCGTGCGCATGTCGGTATGTACCTTAACCTGCGCAGCCAATACCTGGTAACCTAAACATAAGAAAACTAAAAAAACCAATTTCTTCATCACTTAACGGTCTTTTGTTAATGTTGCTGCAATATCAACTTTGTAAATCTGCATGGCCGGAATAAGCGAAGCCAAAGCCCCAATGAACAGCCCGACCCAGATTAAATATATTTCTTGCGGAAAAGCAGTAAGCCCTGTTAATTTTGCTTGAGAAGCTTCCTGATAAATTCCGATTACTTCTAGCGCGGCATGCCCGATCAGCAAACCCAAACAGGTGCCGATAAATGTCACCAAAACCCCTTCAAACATGACCAAAAAAAATAATTTAGGTTTTGATGCACCTAAACAACGCATAATGGCCAGGTCGTATTTCCGTTCTTTCATGGCATTATAAAGGCTGATAAAAATACTCAGCGCAGCAACTCCCATAATAAATATGGCAAACCATCTTAATGTATCAATTCCAACACCGATGAGCGAAAACAACCTTGCACTTTCCATTGCCGGAGATGCTGCCTGCATATTGGTGCTCTGGTTAACCATCCGTGGGAAAACAATAACAGACATTGGTGATTTATACTGGATCAATAATGCTGTAATCTGTTTATCGTTAATTTCCTTGGCTTCTTCTGCTGCGGTATGTTTATGGTTTTCGGCATGCTTCTCTTCGTGCATTTTGTACACACTGCCAATATTGGTGAGAATCAGGTTATCAGTTATATTTCCCTGTGGTTTTAAAATTCCCTTAACCTGGTAAGCATATTTTTTGTGAATATCTCCGCTACCGGTTAAACCATGCGCACCAAAAAAAGAATCGCCAATTTTAAGGCCAGATGTTTGGGCAACATTGCTACCCAGGGTTACTTCTAAATCTTGATGCCAATAACTCCCCTTTTGGATTGATAAGCCATAAAGGTTCAGGAAACTGCTATCAGTACCCACAATTCGGTAACCGTTATAATTGTCGCCCAAAGCCAATGGAACGGCCCTTTTAACCATAGGGTTGTGCATTAATTGGTATGCATCTTTAGCCGGAATATTACCAGTTGGATTATCAATATGATAAACACTGCTCAGTATCAGCTGTAAAGGACTTCCTTTTGCCCCCACAACCAGATCGATATCCTTTGCATTATTTTCCAGTTTATTGTTAATCTGTGTGGAAGCCAGGAAAAGAACAGACAGTATGCCTACACCAAAGGCAACTAAAATAATATTAAGAATTGTAGTTAACTTATTCCTGACGAGGTTTTTGCTACTGATTTTAAGGATATTCATTAGAGAAGATAAGTTTTAGTAAGGTGATCCCGAACCCTGGAATCGTGCGTGGCTATGATCAGTGCAGCACCGTTATCTTTTGCCTGAGTAGTCAGCATCTTGATTACCTGATTGGCATTTTCATCATCTAAACTGGAGGTTGGCTCATCTGCAATCAAGAGATCGGGTTTGTTTACCAATGCACGCGCTACCGAAACCCTTTGCAACTGGCCTTGACTTAATTGATCGGGATAATTTTTAGCCAGATCGCTAATACCCAGATCAGCTAAAAGCGAGCGGTTTCGTTCATGATCTATTGGCAAACCAGCCATTACTGCTGCAAGTTCCAGGTTATCGAGCACATCAAGAGAACGGATAAGATGTGGTCTTTGAAAAATGATGCCTATATGCCTGCCCCTAAACCGATCAAGCCCCCGTACAGGCAAAGTATATAAATCGGTTCCGTTAATTAAAACTGCACCCTGACTCGGCTTTAAAAGACCTGAAATAATATTAAGCAATGTACTCTTGCCACTGCCCGAGGCACCTAGTAAAAGCCATTGCTCCATATCGCCGATTTCCCAACACGGAAACTTCAGCCTTCTCCCCTTGTCATAAACATGTGCTAACGAACTTACCCTAATCATGATGTACTGTTTTTTGCACTTTTTTAATATCTAGATTTTTTATGGCATAACGCCTGTAGAGTTCTATTCCATCGTTTGTACCATGTTTACAAGCAGGGCTCAACATTGAAATAAACAATAATGCAGGAATAAATAAGATCTTATATTTCATTGATATAATCGATTATTGATGATCCAATGGACAGCTTTTAAGCATTCTTAAATTAATATAATGGGCTGCGGCAATGGTAAGACCACCAATAGGGATCAAAATAGGCTCTAATAATTCAATGCCTGAAAAATGCCCAAAAGCTATACAGGCAAAGCCAGTAATAAGGACCAGAATTGGCATTATACGGCGATGCTGTTTGCGATATGCAGTATTTAAACTCCAGATACCAATAACCAATGAAACTGCAATCATGGTAATTTCAACTGCTTCATTAGCTAAAAACCCCATCCCCCATAAAGGCAAAACGGTAATTAAAAATGGCAATGCAGCACAGTGTATAGCACAAAGTGTTGAAGCCGTAATGCCTATCCTGTCGAGGTTGATTTTGTAGATCCTTTGTTTCATTCAAATAAATTTAATGTCCAAATATAAAAGCAATTTAGTTGCATTTAAAATAATCAACATTATATTTGCAACATAATTGCATTAAAATGATAAAGAAATTACCTGTAACAGTATTAAGTGGTTTTTTAGGCAGCGGGAAAACTACGCTTCTTAACGCCATATTGAGAAATAAGCAAGATTTAAAAGTGGCCGTTATTGTAAACGATATGAGCGAGGTGAACGTTGATGCTGCCTTGGTTAAAAATCAGCATACCTTATCTAAAACAGATGAGAAACTGGTAGAAATGAGCAATGGCTGCATTTGCTGTACCCTGCGTGAAGACCTGATGATTGAAGTGGAAAGATTGGCGAAAGAAAACCGGTTTGATTACCTGCTGATTGAAAGCACAGGAATATCTGAACCTATTCCTGTGGCGCAAACCTTTTCCTTTATTGGTGAAGCTTCGGGTATTGACCTCAGTAGATTTAGCCAATTAGATACGATGGTAACCGTTGTGGATGCTTATAACTTTTACCAGGATTTTGGCTCGGCAGATAAACTTGCCGACCGTAATATGGTTGATGACTTAGCTGATAAGCGCACTATTGTAAATCTACTTACCGACCAGATCGAATTTGCCAATGTAATTTTATTGAACAAAACAGATCTGGTAAGCGATACCGACCTTAAGGTACTAAAGGCATTAATTGCAAAACTTAACCCAACAGCCAAAATATATCCGACTCTTTTTGGAGAAATAAACCCAGCTTTAATCTTAAATACGGGTTTATTCGATTTTGAATCGGCATCTGATGGAGCCGGATGGAAAAAAGAGCTTGAAGAAGTTCATCAGCCAGAAACTGAAGAATACGGAATAAGCTCTACCGTTTTCCGTTCCAAAAAGCCTTTTCACCCTGAAAGATTATGGCATTTCATCAATAAGGAATTTCCACAGAACATTATCCGTTCAAAAGGGATTTTCTATTTAGCTGCCATGCCCGAACAGGCCATTAATTTCTCGCAGGCAGGTGGCTCCTTACGTATAGATTTGGCCGGGGTATGGTGGGCAAGCATGCCCCAGGATGAACGTGAACAATACGTAGATTATTTGGAAAATAAATCTGAAATTGATGCTGAATGGGATAACGATTTTGGTGACCGTAAAAATGAACTTGTTTTTATCGGACAGGAAATGAATAATGAAAAGTTGAAAAAATCTTTAGAATACTGTCTGTTAACTGATACAGAAATCAAAAATTATAAAACAAAAACCAACTTTAAGAATCCTTTTGAACGCATTTTGCCTTAAAATGGCAAAATAAGTAGATGAAATCAATAAATTGGTAGTTTTTTGGCTTAGATCATATATTTTATTTTGTTTAAATTTGATTTACCCAATCAAACTCAAGCTTATTATGAAAACCTCAGAAGAATTAACTTTAGTTAAAATCCGTTTGCATTGTCCGAAGTGTAAAAATTTCGAAACCTATCGGGTACCGAGAGGTTTTATCTTTAAAACCCTGATGCCATGGGTTTCCGTTAAGAGATATAAGTGTTATAAGTGTTTTAATAAGTTTTACGTATTTAATTAGCATATATAAGTCAACGCTCATCTAAGCCACTTTAGTGGCTTTTTTCTTTTCAGGATATGATATCCCAATTATAATTGACGGAATTTTAAAACCAAAAGTAAAATGGGCGTTAGCGGGAAAAGAATTTTTATAGTGATTTCTTCGAAAATCCTGGTATTTCTAAAAGTGAAAAGTATAAATACTATACCTCAAACGATCCGGATATTTTAGCGGAATAAAAAAAAATGTTAAAAAAAGGGGTGTCATCAGTAATGAACGATACTATTTTATGCAGAACATATGGGAAGTTTAATTGCCCCCAAAATACCTGATGAAACCAAATAATTTAAACACCTTTTAACAGAATTGCATATATCTTATGAAGAAGATGAGGGAACTTTCACCATATTTGGATACAGATAAATACCAAATGATCGAATTTATCTGGCACATGGCAAATATAACTTAGTGGAAGCTCCTGAAGGAGCTCAGCTTCAAGTTCAATTTTAAATTCGGGCCCAATGAATAAATCTTAATTCAATGAGCCCGAAAATTTATTCAGCGATCAAAAGAAAATAATTTTTCTTTCCTTTTTGCACTACAATAAATTTGTCGTTTATTAAATGATCTGCGGTAAAGATTTGAGCCATTTCAGCCACCTTTTCTTTATTTACAGAAACACCTCCACCCTGAATGGTTTTTTTAGCCTCTCCTTTTGATGGAAATATAGCTGATTTTTCGGCAAGTAAGCTTGCTGCATCAATTCCTGCCCCAAGCTCCTCAATCAGAATCTTGTATTGCGGAATCCCATCAAATATATCTAATACGGCTTTATCTGATAAACCCCTTAAAAACTCAAGTGATCCGTTTCCGAATAAAAATTCAGATGTTTTAATAGCCGTTTCCAAAGCTTCTATCGAGTGGGTTTTAACAGTGATATCTTCAGCCAAAGCTTTTTGAAGGATACGTAAATGCGGTGCAGCATCATGTTCCTTTTCAAGGGCTTCTATTTCTTCCTTATTTTTCAGCGTAAAAATACGGATCCATTTTTTCACATCATCATCTGATGCATTTAACCAAAACTGGTAAAATTTATATGGAGAAGTTTTTTCCGGGTCAAGCCAAACCGCACCACTTTCGGTTTTACCAAATTTGGTTCCATCAGCCTTTTTAATCAATTGTGTAGTAATGGCATAAGCTGTACCAGCGTCTTTTCTTCTAATCAGCTCTGTACCGGTAACAATATTACCCCATTGATCGGAGCCGCCCATTTGCACCAAACAGTTTTCGTTTTTCCATAAATGATAGAAATCGTACCCCTGAATCAACTGGTAACAAAATTCGGTAAAAGACAAGCCCGAGTCTCCCTCCAAACGTCTTTTAACGCTATCTTTTGCCATCATGTAATTCACAGTAATGTGTTTACCAACATCCCTGATAAAGGTAAAAAGGTTCATATCCTTAAACCAATCAGCATTATTAACCATTACGGCACCATTCCCACCTTCTTCAAATTTTAAGAATTTAGCCAATTGCTTTTTCATCCCTTTCAGGTTGTGCTCAATCATCTCAGGGGTCTGAAGATTACGTTCATCAGATTTACCTGATGGATCGCCCACCATACCGGTAGCACCACCAACCAAAGCAAATGGCTTGTGACCAGCATTTTGAAAATGAATCAGTGTCATGATCTGCGTTAAGTGACCAACATGCAACGAATCTGCAGTAGGATCGAAACCGATATAACCAGAAGTCATACCTTCGTTTAGCTTTTCCTCCGTATTCGGCATAATATCATGCAGCATGCCACGCCACCTTAACTCTTCAACAAAATTCGTCATTGTACAAACACTTTAATAATGTGCGTGCAAAGATAAAATTTTAGCTTAGTTTAAAGCAAATTAGTTGGTTTTGTAAACGAGTTATCGCAAATGATTATGCAGCTTGTGATCCTTACCAATATTTTACCATCCGCGCTTTACAACCATACGAGAAAATATTACCTTGCACGATGAACTTTTTATCACATTATTATTTCGACCGGACAAGTAATGACGCCAATGTGGTAATGGGAACAGTTTTGCCGGATCTGATCAAAAATGCAGTAAAAGAGGCAAATTTATATCCGCAGAAGAATGAATTTCTGTTTAAAGGAAATCCTGACGAGGAAAACCTGCTTATTGGATGGAAAAGACATCTGGCTGTAGATCTGCTTTTTCATTCTTCTAATTTTTTTCTGGAGAAAACCACTGAACTTAAACAGCTCATTAAACCCGTTGTCGAAAATACCCCTGTTCGCCCTTCTTTTTTAGCCCATATAGGCCTGGAGTTATTGCTAGATCATTTATTGATTGAACACAACTTCATCCAGGTAAATCATTTTTATGATCAGCTGAATGCAGTAAAAAAAGAATCGTTAAGTGATTTCCTAGCACACTGTAACCTTAAAAACCCTGAGGTATTCTTTAATTTTTTGGAAAAGTTTATCAGCAGCAAATATCTTTTGAGTTACCAGAAGCTAGAAAACATCAGTTATGCCTTGAACCGGATTTGCATGCGGCTTTGGCCTGAAACATTGGATGAAAAACAGTTGCAGCAGCTGACTTTTGAGTTGAGCCTTTTCAAGGCGGTTTTGGAAAAAGACTATATGGATATTTTTGAGGAAATTGAAGAAAAAATAGACTTGTAAGAAAAATCGTCATCTCCTGAAACGCAGTGGAATGGAGAAATCTAAAAAAGTCGTCATTGCGAGGAAGGAACGACGACGCAATCTTAAAACGATCGCAATAACCCACCGCAAGAGATTGCTTCGTCGGCTGAAAAAGCCTTCTCGCAATGACGATTTCTCGCTAACATCTTAAAAAAGATTAAACAGAGCAGTTTTTTTGTTTTCCACACCATAAAACCCTTTCCTCCTTTTTCTATATTTGTCTTATGTCGCTAACTGCAATAAAAGAAGAAATGGATGCCATGGTGGCCGAATTAAACCAACACAACTATAATTATTATGTGCTGGCAATGCCTACCATTGGCGATTACGAGTTTGATAAAAAATTAAAGCACCTTGCCGAGCTCGAAAAAGCAAATCCAGACTTTGCTGATCCGAATTCGCCAACCCAGCGGGTAGGTGGCGATATTACCAAAAATTTTGTCACTGTAAAACATAAATACCCCATGTTATCTTTGGGGAATACCTACAATGAACAAGATCTCCGCGATTTTGATGAACGCATCCGTAAAGCCATTGGCGACAATTTCCAATATGTATGTGAGTTAAAATTTGATGGACTATCTATTAGCCTTACTTACGAAAATGGCAAACTTTTACGTGCAGTTACCCGTGGCGATGGCACTAAAGGTGATGACGTGACCAATAATGTAAAAACCATCCATACCATTCCGCATCAGATCAAATCGACTGTAGCACCTGAGCACTTTGAAATCCGTGGCGAGATTTTTATGCATAAAGCGGCTTTTTTACGCTTAAATGCTTTTCGTGAAGAACTCGGCGAAATCCCATATGCAAATCCACGTAACTTTGCTTCAGGAACCATAAAAATGCAGGATAGCAAGGAAGTGGCCAAACGACCATTAGATGGTTTTATCTACTTCCTATACACAGATAAAAATGAATTTAAAACGCATTGGGAAAGTTTAAGTGCGGTAAAAGATTGGGGGTTTCATGTTTGCGAACACAACAAACTGGTGCCGAACATTGATGCAGTGCTCGATTTTATCCATCATTGGGAAAACGAACGTTTTAAATTAAGCTACGATATTGATGGTATTGTAATTAAAGTAAACAGTTATGCACAACAACAGGAATTGGGTTTTACCTCAAAATCACCGCGTTGGGCCATTTCATATAAATATAAGGCGGCAGAGGTTGAAACGGTTCTGGAAAAAGTTACCTACCAGGTAGGCAGAACAGGTGCAGTTACACCGGTTGCCAATTTGAAACCTGTTTTATTGGCTGGCACTACTGTTAAACGGGCTACCCTACACAATGCAAACGAAATAGATCGTTTGGACTTACATGAAGGTGATACCGTTTACGTAGAGAAAGGTGGTGAAATTATCCCGAAAATTATAAAGGTCAATCAAGCTAAGCGCATAGAGGGCTCAAGCAAAGTAATATATCTGCATAAATGTCCCGAATGTGGAACCGAACTGATCAGAAAAGAAGGTGAAGCGGTACACTATTGCCCTAATGATGAAGGCTGCCCGCCGCAGATTGTTGGAAAAATCCAGCATTTTATTTCGCGCAAGGCCATGAATATAGATGGACTTGGAGATGAAACCATCGAAACTTTTTACAAGCATGGGCTTATAAGGCACATCAGCGATTTATATACGTTACATGAAAAATCTGATCAGCTCAAAACCTTAGAACGCTTTGGCGAACGTTCAATCGAAAATATGCTCAGCGGCATTGAAAAATCGAAAGAAATGCCTTTCGAAAAAGTGCTTTTTGGCTTGGGCATTCGTTATGTTGGCGAAACAGTTGCTAGAAAAACTGCCGCTGGTGTAAAAAATATAGACAATCTGGCAAAGGCAACGGTCGAAGAATTAATCGCCATTGATGAAATCGGACAGCGCATTGCAGAGAGTATTGTTGAGTATTTCGGAAAATCTGAGCATTTACAACAGGTAGAATTATTAAAATTAGCCGGATTGCAGTTTGAAATTGAAGAAAAAGTAATTACGCTTGACAGTGATCGACTTATTGGAAAAACATTCGTAATTTCGGGCGTTTTTGAAAACTTTAGCCGCGATGAGCTTAAAGATATGATTGAGGCCAATGGAGGAAAGATGCTGAGCAGTATTTCGGGTAAATTGAATTACCTTGTTGCAGGTGATAACATGGGACCATCCAAACTGGAAAAAGCGAATAAACTAAACGTTCCAATTATCAGTGATGCCGAGCTATTGGAAATGATAAAATAAGGTGAGGGAGTGATTGAATTAACGGATGATAGAATGTACAAAGCATTCATTCAATCTCTCATTCAAAATTCAATAATTATAAATTAAAAATGAACAAATTTCAGGGTACTGGTGTAGCATTGGTTACGCCTTTCAACACAGATGGATCAGTTGATTATAATGGCTTAAAAAACCTGATTAATCATTTGGTAGAAGGAGGGATAGATTACCTCGTTTCTTTAGGTACAACCGGCGAAACTGCTACAATGACCAAGGAGGAGAAGAAGAAGGTGTGGGCTTATACCGCTGAAATTAACAATAACAGATTACCATTGGTTGCAGGTATTGGTGGCAATAATACTTTGGCTGTGGCTGACGAGATCAAATCTTTCGATACTTCAGGCTATAGCGCAATTTTATCCGTTAGTCCTTATTACAACAAACCTACCCAGGAAGGAATTTATCAGCATTATAAACATTTAGCTGAAATTTCGCCATTGGATTTAATCCTCTATAATGTTCCCGGGCGTACGATGAGCAATATGAGTCCGGAAACGACTTGCAGACTGGCTCATGATTTTAAAAACATTATTGCAACTAAAGAAGCATCAGGAAGTTTTGATCAGTTTAACCAGATTATGAGAGATAAACCAGCAGATTTCCTTTTAATATCCGGTGATGATCCGATTACCTTACCCATGATTGCTTTAGGAGCTTCGGGGGTGATTTCCGTAATTGCAAATGCGGTTCCTAAACCTTTTACTGATATGGTTAATGTATGTTTGCAAGGCGAATTTAAAGTGGCTAATCCTTCCCATTTAAGTTTGGTAGAGTTTACGCGTTTGGCCTTTGCTGAAGGAAATCCGGCAGGAATTAAAGTTGCTTTGAAACATTTAAATATTTGTGGAGACACGGTGAGATTACCGCTGATAAAAGCTTCATCATCTTTAGAACAATTAATTATTGCTGAACTTGATAAAATAATTCAAACGGCTTAATCGCATGATTAAATAATAAGAAGGCTTCCAAATTCAAAATTTGGAAGCCTTCTTCGTTTGGTGAGAATTATTTAAACAACATCGGCGTAAATGCTGATAAGTAATCCCGCCAGTTCGACCAGGTATGCCCGCCCTCACTTTCTTTATAATCATATTTGAAGCTCATTCCATCAAGCTTCTTTCTAAACTCACTCACATTTTTATATAAGAAATCTGTTTTGCCTATCGCAATCCAATATAAGTTATAGCCATTTTTCTTTTGCGCTTCAAGTTTCAAATCCAAATCTTTGTAGATAGGGCTTGCTGCGCTGGCCGGTGGCAATATCGCCGGAGAAAACAAACCGACATAACCAAAAGTTTTAGGATAATTGGCCGATATATACAGGGAATGAAATCCTCCCATTGATAAACCTGCAATGGCCCGATCATTCTGCATTTTACCAGTACGATAGTTTTTCTCTGTAAAATCGATAATTTCTTTAAAGTAGGATTCCATATCACCATTGAAAACATCAGGTGTCATCATAATCGGCTTATAGAGTCCTTTTGAAGATTCTCCCGGTGCAGCGGTGTTACTGGTGTGGCCATTAGTCATCACCACAATCATCGGCTTGGCTTTGCCAGCAGCGATGAGGTTATCTAAGATCTGAGAAGCTCTACCGAGTTGCATCCAGGCTTCTTCATCCCCTCCAACACCATGTAACAGATATAAAACCGGATAATTCCCTTTCGACGCTTCATAACCTGGCGGCGTATAAACAGTAAGTCTTCGACTGGTTTTAAGCCCGGCGGATTGATACCAACGTTTTGCCACCGTTCCATGCGGTACATCTTTAACCATATATAAATCTGCCTTGCCATTCCCCACTAAAAACACATTAACAACAGAAGATACATCTCTGATCAGGTAAACATTGTTTGGATCCCGGATCTTCAAACCATCAACAATAAAACTGTAACTGTAAAGTTCCGAGGGTAAAACTGCCGAAGTATAGGTCCAAACACTATCTGTTCCCAATGTCATTTCCTGCGTGGGTGGGGTGTTTGGCTTCGAAACCAAAAAATCACCCTGTATTTCTACCTTCCTGGCATTTGGTGCTTTAAGCCTGAAAGTAAAAGTACCATCAGGATTCGTTTGCGGCGATATAATTTCTTTCTGACGGCCAAAATTTAAATTTTCCTGGGCATACATTAATTGTGTACAACCAAGCAATATGAGTAGAATTAGTTTTTTCATGGTAAGGATGAGGGGAATTGTGATGATTTAATTTTGTCTAATAAAAACAATGGCCTCTTCGCATAAAGAGGCCATCTGGTATCATATTTATTTAAAATCGCTTAAGCTTTATTTTTGGCTTCCTGAACTTCTAAACGGATGGCCTGAGCTAAGTTTTTCAGATCCTGCATACCTTTACGGATACGGGTTCCTGCCGCGCTGTTTCCTTTGTTATAAAATTTGTCTGCATCAGCTTCTAAAGCTGTCACTAAACTTTTTACTTCTTCGAATTTTTTCATTTTTGAGTACTCCTATGGTTCTTAAGGTTTTTTAGTTTTAATTATCTAATTTAAAGGGTTTAAGGAAATAAAAAAATTTTTGGAACAATAAAAAAACGGTCTACTAAACCGTTTTTTTTCCACATATAGTGGGTTTATAAACAAACAACCCAAAAAAACCAACAACAAACAACTGATAAACAAGTATTTGCAAAAAATAGTTACAAAAAAAAGCCCTTTAAACATATTTAAAGGGCTTTGTAAAATTTCTATTGATCTTAAGCAGTAGCGAAAAGATTCTCTTTATAATATCCGTTCTCTAACTTTTCGGCAACTTCGCTAAAAGCATCCAAAGTACGTTGTACATCTTCCAGCGTGTGTACAGCTGTTGGGATTAAACGTAATTCGATCATTCCTTTAGGAATTACCGGATACACTACGATTGAACAGAAGATGCTATAGTTTTCACGTAAATCGTAGGTAATGGCTGTGGCATCTGAAAGCTCTCCTTTTAAGAAAACCGGTGTTACAACAGAGTTCGTTACCCCTAAATCAAATCCACGTTCACGAAGTCCTTTTTGTAAGGTTGTAGCAATTTCCCAAAGTTTATCTTTTAACTCCGGACGGCTTTTCAATAACTCTAAACGCTTCAATAGCCCGATTACCATTGGCATTGGCAAGGCTTTGGCAAAAGTTTGCGAACGCATGTTATACCTTAAGAAATTGGTAATTTCTACGGTAGATGCGACAAAGGCACCAATACCTGCCATTGATTTGGCAAATGTACCAAAGTAAACATCAATGCCTTCAATGCAATCTTGAGCTTCATGTGTACCTGCACCAGTTTTACCCATGGTACCAAAACCATGTGCATCATCAACCAGGATACGGAATTCAAAATCATTTTTAAGATCTACAATTTCTTTTAGTTTACCCTGTGCACCGCTCATTCCGAAAACACCTTCGGTAATTAAAAGGATACCACCGCCAGATTCTTTTGTTAATTTGGTAGCACGTTCCAATTGTTTACGGGCACTATCGATATCGTTGTGCTGATAGACAAATCTTTTACCCATATGCAAACGAAGCCCGTCAATAATACAAGCATGTGATTCTGCATCGTAAACTATTACATCATTACGATCAACCAGGGTATCAATAATTGATACCATTCCCTGATAACCATAATTCAATAAAAATGCATCAGGCTTACCTACAAAAGCGGCCAATTCCTGCTCCAATTGCTCGTGAAAATTAGAATTTCCACTCATCATGCGGGCGCCCATAGGGTAAGCCATACCATACTGAGCTGCAGCTTCTTCATCTGCTTTTCTAACTTCGGGGTGATTGGCTAAGCCTAAGTAATTGTTTAAACTCCAAACCAAATGCTCTTTTCCTTTGAATTGCATGTGTGGTGCAATTTCTCCCTCTAATTTTGGAAATGAGAAATACCCATGAGACCATTTTTGATGTTGGCCAAGTGGCCCCATGTGCTTTGCTATCTTATCAAATATATCCAATGTATGTATGTGTTTTATAATGAAATTTTGCGAATTTAAGCTTTATTCGTCTTAAAATCAACCCAATGATTTTGCTAAGCTCGAATTTAGATCTTACTGCGCTAATTTTATGCCAAAAAAGCCCCGATTTTACACCGGGGCTTTATAATTATATTTGGTTCGTTTTAATCAACGTTATCGTGCAGAAAAGAATTGTTAGGTCTGATCTCTGTACCACCGTCCTGGTCATTACTCAACGTAAACCTACTTACCTGCGATTCTGAAGAATGTTGAACTTGTTGCAACTGCATTTGTTTGCGTTTGTAAGCAGGTTCGTTTTCCAGCTCCTGTAAACCATTGGTTGTACGCAATTTCATACTCAAATCTTTTAAACGTAAAATACGTTCCTTAGATTTTTTCAATTGCTCTTCCATTGATTCGTCACTTTTGTCGTCATCTAAGCCAACAACCGGCATTTCGATTTCTGGTTCAGGCTGTGGCATTGGAGCTGCTTTTGCTGGTGTTTCGAATACAAAATTAGTTTCTGCCAATTTAACTTCGAACTCAAACCCGGTTTCCGTTACTTCTTCTACCTGAGGCTCTTCTTCAATTAAAGTATGGCGAACCACATTACTTTCTGGCTCCTGAACTTTTTGCTGCTCTGATTTATTGAACATGCCACCAAAAAGATCTGCTTGCGAAACTTCTTCCTTGGTTTTTAAAACAGGCTCATAAGATGGTGCTGCTTTAGGTTGAATGAAAGAATTTACTGGCTCAACCGGGCGAACAAGTGGTGCTTCTTCTGGTGTTAAAAGTGATATTTTCTTTTTATTTTTTTCTTCATGCACACGTTCTTCTGAAGTTTGGAAACCTGTTGCTATAATGGTTACAGAAAGTTTATCGCTTAAAGATTCGTCGGTACAGTTACCCCATATCAAGTCTGCTGATAAACCAGCTTTCTCCTGAATGTAGTCTGTAATGATCGAAACCTCATCCATAGTTACCTCACGTAAACCAGAACTGATGTTCAATAAAATATAACGGGCACCTTCAATTTCGTTATCTTTTAACAATGGAGAAGCTAAAGCGCCCTCTACTGCCTGCAATGCACGGTCTTCTCCTTCTGCAGCGAAACTACCCATAATGGCCACTCCGCTATCTTTCATTACGGTACGCACATCTTTAAAATCCACGTTGATATAACCTGGAACCGTGATGATTTCCGCAATACCTTTTGCAGCTGTGGTTAAAATATCGTCAGCCTGGCCGAAGGCAGAACCCAAAGTTAAGTTTCCAAAGATTTCGCGCAGGCGATCGTTAGAGATAACCAGGTAAGAATCTACATACTTTTTCAACTCTTCCATTCCTTCGTCAGCCTGCAGTCTACGTCTTTTTCCTTCGAAAGAAAACGGCGTAGTAATGATGGCTACAGTTAAAATGTCAAGTTCTTTAGCTGCTTTCGCAATGATTGGAGAAGCGCCTGTTCCGGTACCGCCACCCATGCCTGCTGTAATAAAAAGCATTTTGGTTGTACTACCTAACATGGCCTTAATATCATCTATATTTTCTATAGCTGAGTTTTTACCAACTTCAGGAATAGAACCAGCTCCCATTCCTTCGGTTAAACTAGCGCCTAATTGTACCTTGTTAGGTATAGGGCTAGATTCCAAAGCCTGGGCATCTGTATTACAAATAATAAAATCCACACCAGTAATACCAGACAGGTACATATGGTTCACTGCGTTGCCGCCACCACCTCCAACACCAATAACTTTGATGATTGAAGATTTATCTTTTAACATTTCGAACTGCATATCTTTATGAATCAGTTGTTTAAAAATTTTAAATTCTGTTCATTACTCCATGTAATATTAACACTTTTTCAACAGACGTTTTCCACAACTGTTAATAATGTGGAAAACTCATCTTTTGTGGAAAAGTTATTAACTTTTCAAGTAATCTTCATCGCTTACATTCATATCATCCTGAATGAAAGTCCTTGTTTTTGCCAGTAATTTATCGAACAAACCTGGTCCACGTTTCTCTTTCTCTTTGGCCGTTTTTGGTTTCTCAACAAAAACACCAGGTTGTTTCATTTCTTCAATTAACTCTTCTGCTTTCTGGATTCCTTTAATCAGCAAACCTACACTGGTTGCATACATAGGGCTTTTCAGATCGTCGTAAATGGCCTTAGGCATATCCTCATATTTAGATAAATGCTCGTTCGGATAACCGATACGGCAATCTAAACCAGTTACATATTCAACCGCCTGAGATAAGTGTTTTAACAAAGCACCACCACCGGTAATCACAATACCACCGATGAGTTTTTTCTCATATCCGGAAGATTTGATCTCGTAATATACGTGTTCAATAATTTCTTCCATACGCGCCTGAATAACATAGGCCAGGTTTTTAACCGAAATTTCTTTTGGTTCGCGGCCACGTAAGCCCGGAACACAAATAATTTCATTTTCTTTATTCTCTTCAGCCAATGCCGAACCGAAACGGGTTTTCAACAACTCGGCCTGGTTACGCATTACAGAGCAACCCTCTCTGATATCTTCAGTAACACTATTACCACCAAAAGGGATCACTGCGGTATGACGGATGATACCTTCGTGGAAAATAGCAATATCTGTGGTACCACCACCAATATCAACCAAGGCAATACCGGCTTCTTTTTCTTCCTCGCTCAACACCGATTCAGATGAAGCCAATGGCTCAAGAATTAAATCCTGAGTTTGCAGCCCTGCATTGTTTACACATTTGATGATATTTTTTACGGCCGTAACCTGACCTGAGATGATATGGAAGTTAGCTTCAAGGCGAACCCCTGCCATACCGATCGGATCTTTAATTCCTGGCTCATTATCAATGGTAAATTCTTGCGGCAATACATGGATGATCTCCTCACCCGGAGGCATTACCAGCTTAAACATATCATCAATCAACTTATCAATATCCTTTTTACCGATTTCGTTGTTTAATTCTCTTCTTGTTAAAATTCCTCTGTGCTGTAAGCTCTTAATGTGCTGACCAGCGATACCCACATTTACCACCTGTATTTCTACATTGGATTGTCCGCTCGCCACCTCAACTGCCTGGGCAATGCCCTGCACTGTTTTTTGAATGTTAGAAACTACCCCACGCGTAACTCCCGCCGATTCTGCCTTGCCTATTCCTAAGATTTCTATTTTACCGTGTTGCGTTCTACGGCCAACGATAACACAAATTTTTGTAGTACCGATATCCAATCCTACTACGATGGGCGACTGACTGGTAAATTTTGCCTTGTCCATATTCGTTAATTTTGCTGAGTTTTATACTGTTTTTCCAGGGCTTTGATTTCTTTCTCTCTTGCTTCTTTCTCTTTTTTCAATTGAGCCTCAGATTTTGCCGGCTTTGGCTGTGTTGTTGCCGTTTGCTTCGGCTTTTCTTTTTTATCCGCGGGTTTCGTTTCCTTTGGTTTTGTAGCTGACGTAACGGTCGGCTTTTTTACTTCTGTTTTAACTGGTGCTGTTTTTTTCGGCTCTACTTTTTTAGGCTCTGTTTTTTTTACTTCAGCCTTTTTAGGTTCAACCTTCCGAACTTCAGTTTTTTTTGGTTCTTCTTTTTTCTCTTGATCGGCTTCAGGGCGATCATCCATTGATGCAACTATGGTACTTCTAATTAATGAATCGGTTACAGTTCGTTGTATCCTCAAACTATCTGCTGCAGAAATTGTTTTAGCTTTTTTCCTTAATTCTGTCGAATCTCTTCTTTCACAAACAATCTGATTCGTGTACTTAATATTGATCGTTCTATAAGTATCCCATCCTACCTGCGGCATGGCCTTTTTATAAAACAATAACAGGTTTTTCATTTTCTTTTCAAGCGAATCGGCATTACCTAAAATAATACGCTGATTACCTACTCTTGGTATCAGTTCAATATCATTTTTCTGATCAACCACAACCTGCTCAATCTGAGAATCCCAGAGGGTATCTTTTTTAATGAATTGTGCAGTTTTATATAAATCTCTTGCCAGTTGCGTATGCAAAGTATCTACTCTACTACCAAAAACTTCTGTAATATGTCCTGTTGCCACTAGCACATTAGCCGTAAAGTTTGATGAAACAGGCATTTTACGTCCATCGTTATCAATGTAAAAATCTTGTCCATTCTCACTTAATATACGAAGAATAGGCTGACGCTGTTTTACCTCAATGTGTAATACCCCATCCATTTCTACATATACTTTGGCAAAACCGATATAAGGATTAGACTGCAGTTTTTTCTCTATTTTATGAATATTGATATTTTCGATGTTCCGGCCTAAAAGCACACCTTGATCTTCCTTCAAAATAGCATCGATCTCTTCGCGTTCTATAAAATTGTCTGCCCCGGGAATCAGGATTTTAACATCTGTACATTTAACTGTCTGTTTCTTCACATTGATAAAACTCAAAAGCGCCACCACCCCAACCAGGCTGATTAGCCAGGCAAAGCCGGTAAAAATTGCGCTCCAGTTTATCCTTTTAAGCATTGTTCAAAGTATTTTTAAGGGGATCGATAATCGTGTCGATATCTCCCGCACCTACGGTTAAAATTAATTCAGGCCTGGTATCATTAACATACTGAACCACAAAATCTTTTCCACATATTTTTTTATCCGCCAAAGTGATCTTATCCAATAAAAACTGTGAATTTACCCCTTCAATGGGCAATTCTCTTGCAGGATAAATCTCCAATAAAATCAGTTCATCAACAGTGCTTAAAACTTTTGCAAATTCATCTGCAAAATCCCTGGTCCGCGTGAACAGGTGCGGCTGAAAAATTACCGTCAATTTTTTACCAGGATACAATTGTCTCACAGCATCAAAGCAAGCCCTCAGTTCTTCAGGATGGTGTGCATAATCATCGATATAAATCTGATTGCCATTATTTACAATATATTCGAAGCGGCGTTTAACTCCCTTAAAATTTGCAACGGCCTGCTTTACTTTCTCAGCATCAATCCCCAATTGCAAAGCAATAGCAATGGCAACGGTTGTATTTTCGACATTGTGCTTACCAGGCAACATTAAACTGATATCTTTTATGCTATGCGTACTATCGGTATAATCGAAAACAAATTTCGAACCTTCTACCCTTAAATTTTCTGCTTTTGCTGTTGCTGTTGAACTTGCTGCATAACTCATGCTTTTTTCAAGCGGCACTCCTTCGTGAGCATAAAGTATACCTTCAGCTTTGAGTTGACCTGCAAACAAACGGAAAGATTCTTCCAGATGACTTTTATCGCCATAAATATCCAAATGATCGGCATCCATAGAAGTAACCACGGCTACATCCGGATGTAGCGTGAGAAAAGAACGATCGTATTCATCAGCCTCTACCACTACCACATTATTTTCTCCAAAAAGCACATTACTGTTATAGTTGCTGGTTATTCCACCTAAAAAAGCGGTACAATCGTAACCGGTATCTTTTAAAATATGCGCAACAATAGACGATGTTGTGGTTTTGCCATGTGTGCCTGCAATAGCAATACAGAACATTCCTTTACTGATAATCCCTAAAACTTCTGAGCGTTTTTTAAGCGCAAAACCTTTTTCTATAAAGTGGTTTAAAATTTTTGAATCTTTTGGAATTGCTGGTGTATAAACTACAAGGGTATCATCCTGATGATCCAAAAATTCACTAGGCAATGCAGCGGTTTCATCAAGATAGGTAATCAAAATCCCTTCCTGTGTTAAGGTTTCGGTCAGTTTAGTTTTGGTTTTATCATAACCACAAACAACCTGTCCGCGTTTAGCAAAATAACGGGCAAGCGCACTCATGCCGATACCGCCGATACCAACAAAGAAAACCCTATTTATTTTACTTAATTCCATTTTTATTAGATTTGAGATGGGAGATATGAGATACTAGACAAATAGTCTAATCTCAAATCTCACATCTAGTTTCTCATATTTCTTATTTAATCAATTTCAATACTTCCCCGGCAATAATTTCATCTGCCATTGGCAATGCCATCTTTGCCAGGTTGTGAGCTAACGTTTCGCACTGTTCTTTATTTGTTAGCAATGCCAGCGCTTCCTTTACGAGCGTATCTTCTGCAGAGCGGTCGTTAATTAATATTGCTGCTCCATTTTTAACCAAGGCCATCGCATTTTTAGTTTGATGGTCTTCTGCTACATTTGGCGAAGGCACCAGGATTACTGGTTTTTTAATCAAACAAAGCTCTGCTATGGTTCCCGCCCCTGCACGGCTGATGATTACATCTGCAGCGGCATAAGCCAGATCCATTTTATTTAAAAACTCCAGGATCCGAACATTGGGGTGATATGCTAAACCCAATCTTTCTATAATCCCTTTATAGTAATACTTGCCTGTTTGCCAGATCACCTGCACATCTTGTGCAAGAATCTCAGGCAGGTGTTTTTCAATTGCCTTGTTCAGCGTTCCCGCACCTAAACTTCCACCGGTAACCATAATGGTCTTTTTCAATGGATCTAGTTTTAAGAGCTCCGCTCCTGCATGGTGCTTCCCTTTAATATCAACCACTTCCTGGCGTACCGGATTTCCTGTTTTCAAAATCCTATCGGCCGGAAAAAACTGATCCATGTCATCAAAAGCGACACAGATTTTTGAAGCCTTTTTACCTAACCACTTATTGGTTATCCCAGCATAAGAATTCTGTTCCTGGATGAGGTAAGGAATCCCCTTTAAAGAAGCTGCATATAATAGTGGTCCTGATGCATAACCGCCAACGCCCACTACGGCATCGGGCTTAAAATCATTAATTATCTGGATGGCTTTACGCACACTACCGATAACCTTTAGCGGAAGTGCCAGATTTTTAATAATCGAGCCACGTTGCATCCCACTAATATTTAAGCCTATAATTTTATATCCGGCTGCAGGAACTTTTTCCATTTCCATGCGGCCTATTGCACCCACAAACAAGATTTCACAGGTTGGCACCATGCGTTTTAGCGCATTGGCTATGGCTACGGCGGGAAAAATATGCCCGCCGGTGCCACCACCTGATATGATAATTTTTGGGGAATTATTCATTTTAATTATTTATCTATTTTTACCACCAAATGCACTGAGTTCTCACAGAGGGCACTGAGTTTTAATTTTTAACCGCAAAGCGCGCAAAGTTTTCGCAAAGCGCACTAAGTATATTTTACCACCAGGGCACTTAGACACAACGTATTTTAGGGCCTTGGTTTAACTTTTCAACCTTTCAATTCTCTAAACATTCCAACGCTCAACCCTACACCTTCAACCTTCCTACCTTCAACCTTATTAAGCCATAGCAGGTATCTCTCCAACTATCACTTTATTTTTTACTTTTTCTTTATCCTCTTTTGTTGCTGCACTTGCATTTTCTTCTACATCGCGGCTTACACTTAAAATAATGCCGAAGGCCACACTGGTAAAGATCATTGAGGTACCCCCCATGCTTACCAATGGTAATGGAACCCCGGTTACAGGACCTAAACCAACTGCCACTGCCATATTTGCAAAAGCCTGAATGGTTAGACTGAAACTTAGCCCGGCCGCCAGCAGCGCGCCGAAAGCCTTGGGTGCCCGCGTTACAATCTTGATACACCGGTATAAAAGCACCAGGTATAGTATCATGATTACAATTCCTCCCACAGTTCCCCATTCTTCAATAATAATGGCGAAAATAAAATCGGAATACGGGTGTGGTAGGAAATTGCGTTGTGTACTATTACCTGGTCCTTTACCAAAAACACCACCAGTAGCCAAGGCAATTTTTGCCTGATCTGCCTGGAAAGTTTTATCTGAATGCTGCATTTCGGGATGCATAAACGTATTGATACGCGACATGTAGGTTTTTCTCCTTGGTCCTAAAAAGAAAACGAACAACAACAGGACAAAACCTCCCGCGCAAACAATCGCGATCTGTTTAATACTGATCCTACCGATAATTAACAGCAATATACTTACACCAAACAGCATTAATGCTGTAGATAAATTGGCCAGTGCGATTAAAACAAATACCACACAAACCGATCCCATAATTGGTATAAATGACTCTTTAACGTTCTTAATGTTTTCTTGCTTTTTGGTGAGCATCCGGGCCAAAAAAGTAATTAATGCCAGTTTTGCCAAATCGGAAGTTTGAAAGGTTAATCCGATAACCGGTATTTTAACCCACCTCGAAGCATCGTTTAAGTTGGTACCAAATATTAAGGTATAAAACAGCAAAGGAATGGTTACAATCATCAGCACCTTCGAAATACCCGCATAATAGCGATAATCGAGCAGGTGGGCAATATAAATCATACCTATACCGAGCAATACAAAAATGAGGTGTTTGGTAAGCAAAAGTTTTTCTACAGCTTCTCCTTTTTTATATGCCAAAGTACCCGTTGCGCTATACACCGCCATTACAGATATAAGCGAAAGCAGGATGATGATCAACCAGATCCATCTATCTCCTTTTGTTTTATTAAGCAGTGCCTGCAACATATATTGAGCCTCCTATTATAATTCTCTTACGGCCGCCTTAAACTGGTTACCGCGGTCTTCGTAATTTTTAAACAAATCAAAACTTGCACATGCAGGAGATAACAATACTGCATCACCACGTTTAGCCAAATGAAAAGCAATCTGCGCTGCTTCTTCTGCAGAAAAAGTATTTACAATAATCTCCACATCATCCTCAAAAGCATCATGAATACGTTTATTATCTTTACCCAAGCACACAATAGCTTTTACTTTACTTTTAACCAGATCCTTAAGCATATTGTAATCGTTGCCTTTATCAACACCCCCCATAATCAGCACAACATCGCTGGTCATACTTTCCAAAGCATACCAGGTAGAATTTACATTTGTGGCTTTACTATCGTTGATAAAATCGATACCCGAAATTTTGGCTACATGCTCTAACCTATGCTCAATATTCTTGAAATTACCCATGCTCTCGCGAATGGTCTCATTTCTTAATTCTAAAACTTTAGAGACAATGCCTGAGGCCATAGAATTGTAAATGTTGTGCTTGCCCTGTAAGGCTAAATCTAAAATAGACATGGTTAGTTGGTTATTAGGTTCTGTAAGGATATGTAAAGTGTTCTCTTCTAAATAAGCACCTGTTTCCACTGGCTTAACAATAGAAAAAGGATAAGTTTTGGCAAGAGGTTTAGCAATAGCCATGGCTTTCAGGCTTTCCTCATCATCTGCACAATAAATGAAAACATCATCTGCCGTCTGGTTTTGAATGATACGCATTTTTGATGCTGCATAATTCTCCAATTTGTAATCATATCGATCTAAATGATCGGGTGTAATGTTTAATAGAACGGCAATGTCTGCCTTAAACTGAAACATATCATCCAGCATAAAACTCGAGATTTCCAGCACATAATATTCATAATCTTCTGTAGCCACCTGTGCGGCAAAACTCTGCCCAATATTACCTGCTAAACCTACATTTAAACCAGCATTTTTTAAGATATGATAGGTTAATAAGCTTGTGGTTGATTTACCGTTGGAGCCTGTAATGCAAATGGTTTTGGCATGGGTATATCTTTTAGCAAATTCAATCTCTGAAATCACCGGAATACCCTGAGCTACCAGCTTTTTAACCATTGGCGCTGTTGGCGGAATACCTGGACTTTTAATTACTTCAGTTGCATTCAGAATTAATTCTTCGGTATGCTTTTCAGCTTCGAAGGGTACGCCAAGCTTTTCTAATGCAGCTTTATACTGATCAGCAATTACTCCATAATCTGAAACAAATACCTCGAAACCTTTGGCTTGCGCTAGCTTTGCTGCACCTACCCCACTTTCGCCGGCACCAAGAATAACCACACGACCCCGCCCTGCCATTGCTGACTTAGTATTGCTTGATGTGATCGTATTTGTGCTCATTCTTATTTTAGTATCTAGTAGTGAGTATCCAGACTGAAACCTCTACATTATATTTTTTATTATTCTCTTTTTACTTTAGCCTTTCGGTATTAACCACTAAACCCTATGCCCTAACCCTTTTAACCCTCTATCTCAACTTCAATGTTACTATGGTCATAATTGCAAGCATGATTCCAATAATCCAGAAGCGGGTAACAATTTTAGCTTCGTGATATCCTTTTTTCTGGTAATGGTGGTGTAAGGGCGACATCAGGAAAATCCTGCGGCCTTCTCCAAATTTCTTCTTGGTGTATTTGAAGTAAGAAACCTGCATAATTACAGAAACCAGTTCTACCAGGAATATTCCGCATAAAATCGGGATCAAAAGCTCTTTACGGATCATGAGTGCAAATGCGGCAATGATCCCCCCAATGGCCAAACTTCCGGTATCGCCCATAAAAATCTGAGCGGGGTAAGAGTTATACCAAAGGAAACCCACGCATGCACCAACAAATGCACCGGCAAAAATCATCAACTCTGCTGAATTTGGGATATACATGATATTCAGGTAATCGGCCATGATGGTATTACCTGATACATATGCCAAAATCCCCAGTGTAATGCCAATTACAGCAGAAGTACCCGTAGCAAGCCCATCAATACCATCGGTAATATTGGCGCCGTTTGAAACTGCAGTAATGATAAATACCGTAAAAATGAGGAATATGATAAATGCATATTTCTGATAATCGCCGCCTAAAAATTTCAATACCTTGGCATAATCGAACTCATTATTCTTATAAAAAGGCATATTGGTTTTGGTCGATTTTACATCTTGCGTATAATAAAAGGTTTCGCCTTTCTGACGCAATACCATCGGAACTGTAGAAGTACTTTTAACATTATCCTGAACAGTTTCTCTCACCACAATATTAGGGTGAAAATACATGGTGGTGCCAACAATTAAACCCAAACCCACCTGACCAACAACTTTAAAGCGACCAGCTAAACCTTCTTTGTTTTTTTTGAATACTTTAATATAATCATCCAAAAACCCGATTGCCCCCATCCAGATGGTGGTAATGATCATCAGGATAACGTAGATATTTGAAATATTGGCAAATAACAATGTTGGTATAAGAATACCAAGCAAAATAATTATACCCCCCATGGTTGGTGTACCTTGTTTTTGCATCTGGCCTTCTAAACCTAAATTCCTTACGGTTTCTCCAACCTGTTTTTTATGCAGATAATCAATTAGCCTGCGACCGTAGACGGTGGTAATAACCAATGAAAGAATAATAGAGATAGATGCACGGAAAGTGATGTACTGAAACAACCTTAACCCAGGTATATCATAATGCTTATGCAGGTATTCGAATAATAAATATAACATTAGCTGATTGGTTTTAATTGTTCAAGTAAAATTTCTTTATCATCAAAATGGTTCCTTACGCCATTAATCTCCTGGTACTTCTCATGCCCTTTGCCCGCTACAAGAATAATATCTCCTGGCTGCGCTAAATGACAGGCCGTTTTTATAGCTTCTTTTCTGTCTAAAATGGATAATGTTTTACGCTTATTTGTAGGCGAAACGCCAGCTTCCATATCTTTAATAATGGTTTGGGCATCTTCCGTTCGCGGATTATCAGAGGTTAGAATTACCTTATCGCTCCAATCGCAGGCCACCTGAGCCATAATTGGTCGTTTGGTTTTGTCACGGTCTCCACCGCATCCGATTACCGTAATTACCTGTTCGGTTCCTTTGCGGATATTGGCAATGGTACTTAATACATTCTGAACGGCATCTGGCGTATGCGCATAATCTACAATACCAATAATCTTATCAGCAGAAGTGATATAATCAAACCTTCCTTCAGCACCTGACAAACGGCTCAACATCGTGAGCACTTTCAGTTTATCCTGCTCCAATAAAATTGCGGTTCCGTAAACAGCCAATAGGTTATAGGCATTAAAAGAACCTACCAACTTAAAGTATACATCCTCATTATCGATATCTAAATGCAAGCCACTAAACTGATTTTCAATAATTTTCGCTTTAAAATCGGCCAGTTGTTTAAGCGCATAGGTCTTTTTATGTGCTTTGGTATTCTGCAACATCACCATACCATTTTTATCGTCGATATTGGTCAATGCAAATGCCGTTTTAGGCAACATATCAAAAAATGCCTTTTTGGCTTTCAGGTAAGCATCAAAAGTTTTATGAAAATCTAGATGGTCATGCGTTAAATTCGAAAACACTCCGCCCGAGAAAGTCAAGCCTTCAATCCGGTGTTGTGCTACTGCATGCGAACTCACTTCCATGAAACAATAGTCGCAACCTGCATTTACCATATCCCTCAAAAGCTGGTTTAAGGCAATTGGGTTCGGTGTAGTATGTGTAGCAGGTACTACAGTATCATTAATATAATTCTCTACGGTTGATAAAAGACCGGTTTTATAACCTAAATCTTTAAATAATTTAAAAAGAATGGTCGCAATGGTGGTTTTGCCGTTTGTTCCGGTAATACCGATCAGTTTTAAATCTGCTGATGGATTTCCAAAATAATTGCCGGCCATGATCCCCAAAGCCACCGAAGTATTTTCTACTTTAACATAGGTTACGGTATAATCATCGATCTCTGGCAGATTCTCACATACAATTACACCTGCACCTTGCTGAACGGTCTGCTTAATAAATTGATGCCCATCAGCCAAAGTACCCACTATCGCAAAAAAGATATCATCTTTACCTACCTTACGCGAATCGAAATTCAATGCATTGATCTGCCTATCGGTTTTACCAACCAATTCTTTAATCGTTACGCCATAAAGTAAATCTTGTAATTGCATTTTTTTTCTTTTTAGTATCAAGTATTTAGAATCAAGTATTAAGACCTTAAACCTTTTTACCTTCCACCTTAATTCAACTCTATCTGTACGCCTAATCCTTTGCCCACTTTTGTACCAGCAGCTATAGACTGGCTGATTACTTTGCCAGACCCGAAAACCTTTGTTTTTAAACCAGCATTACCTAAAAGATACAAGGCATCTTTCAAGCCCATCCCAGCCACGTTCGGCATTACACCTTTACGTTCGTTATTTTCCTGAAAAATTGTTCCTGCACTGGTATCTATAATATTGTAATACTCGGATTTAGAAGCAAAAAGCGGCTTAAATCCAAATGCCCTATATACTTTCTGAGTTGCCTTACTCTGTCCGGCTTTTGTTGGCGGCGTTCCGGTATTACCAACCAAACGCGTAGGCACATCATTGTACATCTGCATGTCGCTGGCATAAATCCGGTCAGAAATTTCCCTAAACACCGGTCCCGAAACCGTAGCACCATAATAAGCACCCTTTGGATCGTTGATTACTACGATCAAGGAATACTTAGGCTTATCAGCCGGAAAATACCCCACAAAAGAAGCCTGATATTGCTTATTAGCTTTATACCCCTTATTCGCATCAGCCACCTGGGCAGTACCCGTTTTACCCGCAATCGGATATAATGGATTATAAACCACCTGCTTTCCACTACCTTCTGTTACCACTCCTTCAAGCATTTTCTTGATTTTACTCAAGGTAACATCCGAACAGATTTTATCATTAATTACCCTGGCTTTGAACTGTTCAATCGGGTTGCCCAACCTTCTGATCTCTTTTACAAAGATCGGTTGCACCATCTTACCATTATTAGCTACCGCATTATACAGGGTCAGCATTTTCAATGGAGTTAACTGCATTTCATAACCATAAGCCATTTGAGGAAGGGTCATGTTTTTATTCCAGCTTTTGTTTGTTTTAGGATTTTTAACCACCGGCATTGCCTCACCAGGAATCTGTAGATCCATTTTTTTATTCAGGTGCCAATCATACAAGTGATCGGTAAATTTTATCGGATCGTTACCATAATGCGTGTTGATCAGCTTTGCAATTGCAGCATTGGAAGACGTTTCAAAGGCTTTTTTTGCGGTAACCGTTTCAATTTTCGGATGTGAATCTGTGATCAATTTTCCTGGAATCTGGTAATAACCAGTCCCGATCATGGTATTCGTATCGATCAATTTATCTTCTAAAAGCGCCATATAAGAAGCCAATTTGAAAGTCGACCCAGGATCCTGATTACCGGCAATGGCATAATTAAACTTCTCTTTATATACCCCTTCTTCTACTTTAGAGAAATTGGCTACTGCACGGATTTCGCCGGTTGCAACCTCCATCAATATCACCGTACCATGATCGGCCTGCGATTTGATCAGCTGTTTTTCTAATGCACTTTGCGCCAGATCCTGCATGTTTACGTCAATAGTCGAGATAATATCAGCACCATCTTTTGGCGCAACCTCTGCTTCTTCGTTTACCGGGATATAAACCCCTCCTGCAATGCGTTGCATCAGCCTTTTTCCGGTTTCACCATTGATATATTCTTTGTATGCACCCTCTAAACCTACACCGTTAGCCACATTTTCGTTTTTATAACCAATGGTACGTGCTGCCAAAGCCTGAAAAGGAAGAATCCGTTTATTTTGCTGTACAGCAATTAAACCGCCACTAAACTTACCAATATTATAAAGCGGAAAAGTTCTGATCGTTTTAAGATCGGCGTAACCTACTTTACGGTGAATTAACAAATAACGCGCACTATCCTGGCGACCTTTACGCAGGTAACGGGCATATTCCTTCGCGGTTTTATCCTGAAAAATCTGCGATAATTTATATCCCAGCGAATCTACTTTTTCATTAAATACCTTATCATCTGCAATACCGCCGGCAAACATATCCATACGCAGCTCGTATTCCGGTATCGAAGTTGCCAGCAAACTCCCGTCGTTAGAATAAATATTCCCACGGGTAGCCTCCACATTTACATAACGTGTAGAAAGACTATCTGCCATGGCTTTCCATTTTTTCCCCTGTACAAACTGCACCTGACCGAGGCGTAAAAACACCGCGAAAGCAAAAAGCACAATTAAGCCAAATGCCAGATATACACGAAGCAAGATGTTTGCTCTAATATTCATCGCTTTTAACAATTATTTTTTTTGGTGGTTCAATCAGTTCTTTTATCCCAAGGGTATCTACCTTTTTAGCAACCTCCGTCAATTTACTCTTGAACATCAGGTCGGCTTTAAGGGATTTATACTCCCATCTTAATTCTTTTACTTCTTTATTTAATTTATCAATACGGCGTACATTGTTTACAGCAAAGTGGCTATTGGCGATATAAATCATCCCTAAAAAAGCCAGAAAGCACAAATAAGGCAAGGCATCAGTTGCCGCCTCTTTACTTACCAACCCATCATTAAAAAGCTTGCTGATGAAAGAGTTGCTATCCATCTTCTCTTCAGCAGTTTTTGGCTTTTTAGGCGCAACTTTTAACTCTGGCTCAGGTCCAACTTCCTCTTCTTCTATCTCCTCTCTAAACCTGTTCATATTTTTTCTGCAATTCTAAGTTTCGCACTGCGGGCACGATTGTTTTGCGCAATCTCCTCATCAGTGGCAACAATCGCCTTACGCGTAATTACATTAAATGGCTTTTGTTGATTTCCGAAGAAATCTTTTTCTACCTCACCCTGAAATTTTCCTTTCGCCATGAAGTTTTTAACCGGCCTGTCTTCTAATGAATGATAGGACATGACCACCAAATGACCACCAGGTTTTAACACTTCGGCCGCTTGTTGCAAAAAATCTTCAAGCACCTGGATTTCTGCATTAACCTCTATCCTAAGCGCCTGAAAAACCTGCGCCAGGTATTTATTTTCTTTTCCTTTAGGGATATAGGCAGATATAGCTGATTTAAGGCTATTGATATCAGTAAACTGCTGCTCTAAACGAGCAGTCACAATAGCACGCGCTAATGATTTCGCATTTTTAACCTCACCGTAAATTCCAAATATTTTATGCAGCTTATCTTCAGAATAGGTATTCAATATTTCAGCAGCCGTTAAATTACGGTGCTGATCCATACGCATATCCAAATCGGCGTTATGACGGATTGAAAAACCACGTTCAGGCACATCAAACTGATGGGAAGAAACCCCCAAATCAGCCAGGATACCATCAACTTGCCTAAAGCCTTTTAAACGGAGGTTATTTCTCAGAAAACCAAAATTCTGATCGATAAAAACAAAACGATCATCTGCAGGAACATTTGCCTGAGCGTCAGGATCCTGATCAAAAGCGATTAACCTTCCATTTGGACCAAGATGTTTTAAAATTTCTTTAGAATGACCACCACCACCAAAGGTTACATCAACATAAACCCCATCAGGTTTAATATTTAAGCCATCAATACAAGGCTGCAACATCACAGGCACATGGTAATTATTCTCCATCGCCCCCTCCTTTCTTATCACCCATTACCTTTTGGGCAAGGCTGGCAAAATTAGCCGGCACATCATCAAAAATATCTTCGTAAGATTTTTTGTCCCAAACCTCAATACGATCTAACTGACAGGCCAACACCAGATCACTACCAATACCTGCATAATCAACCAGTGATTTCGGCAAAAGCACTCTACCAGCAGCATCAAGGGAAAGCTCGGTTGCTCCACGCGTAAAAGCCCTCACAAAAGCACGGTTTTCCTGATCGTAAATATTAAGCTTAGACAGATCGGCTACAACAGCATCCCAAACTTTTTTTGGATAGATGACCAGGTTTTTTTCAAAACCTCGGTTAATAATTAACCCTTCTTTCTCAGATTCAGGCAATTGTTTCTTAAGCGCAGCAGGTACCATAAGGCGGCCCTTTGCGTCAAGTTTACAATCGAATTCTCCTAAAAGTTGGGTCATAGTGGTATCTACACTTTTTATCTAGTGTAAAAGTAAATAGTTCTACCACTTTTTACCACTTTTTACCACAAAAAAGTTTTCCACATCTTTTTTGTTACAATTATGGTCTCCTAATATAGCTACAATAAGCATAAGTACGCAACACAGAAACCATTAATACCTGATAACAAACAAGTTAAAAACAAATTAAATAAAAGTGTCACGTTCGCCCATTTTCTAACTTAAAACCTAAATAACACTAAAAATGAGCGTCTTAAAAACTTATACTATTCGCAATATGCACTAATTTGATCCTCATCTGAAAGCTTACCATTAAACCCCACTAAACAAATTGCATTTTAGAAAAATAAGGCAAACAGAAAAACGAGCTATAGCCTTGTTTACTTATTCGCTTACATCAATTTCTTTATTATTTAGACTTATTAAATATAATTTGCACATCAAAAATTAAAACGATTTCTTTGTAGGCGTAAACTAAACAATATTGCACCACTGGAATGCTACGCTCAAAAATGAAATCAGAACCGAATTCTAAAAAACTGAACTGGGCCAAGCACCAAAAAAGATGGTTTGGTAAATGGCATCTTTACATTGGCATTATTGCAGGGGCAATTGTTGCTTTTGTGGGTCTTACAGGGAGCATTCTAGTTTTTCAGGATGAGATTGACAGGGCCCTGAATCCAGATTTATTTGAGGTGATTGCACAAAAGCAAAAGATGCCGGTGGAAGAAATTGTGCCACTCATAAAAAAGAACTATCCCAAGCTAAAAATCGATTACCTGATGCTAAATAACTTCAAAAATCCCAACGAAGCTTATAGCGTAATGAATTTAAAAAGTAATGAGGAAACTTTTATTAATCCCTATACCGGAAAAATGGGTGGCAAAAGAATACATACGAGTTCTTTTATTCATGTGGTTACCGAACTGCACCGAACATTGCTGATTCCGGTTGCTGGAAGGTATATTTGCGGACTTGCCTCACTCTGCCTTTTGATCCTGACAATCTCAGGTCTGCGTTTATGGATCCCAAAGAAATGGAAGCAATTAAAATCAGTGCTCACAGTAAGGTTTAGCGGATCATTTAAACGGCAAAATTACGATTGGCACAATTCGCTGGGCTTTTATTCCTCTCCTATTGTGGCAATACTCAGCCTTACAGGGTTTTCTATTACTTTTTCTACGCTTGTTATTCCACTGTTGTTTTTACTTAGCGGAAAATCGCCTCAGGGAGTTGCCCAACTCTTAGGTGCTAAATCGGCATGGCATGCACAGGCAGTACCCCTTCCGCTAACCCAGATTGTTGCTGCAGTAAAGGAAAAAATGCCTGAAGGTTATATTGGGGGAATAGCCTTTCCAGCGAATAAAACAGGGACTTACCGTTTAGATATCCTGAGCGGAAACCTGCCTAAACAAGGAAAAAGAGAAATGTTGGTTATTGATCAATATACGGGTAAAGTTTTATTGAATAGCCGCAGGGATTTTCCAAATGTTGGCAATGCTTACCTGGGTTGGTTAACACCGATCCATTACGGCAGTTTCGGCGGCCGGCCAACACAGGTTATTGCGCTTATTGCCGGCTTAATGCCTTTGGCACTTTTTATTACCGGATTTATCATCTGGTGGCCGCGTTATCAAAAGCAAAAAAGAGGTAAAAAGCATAAAAAACATCAAGCAGCTTTAGAGGAGGCATCGGAAACTTCGTTAACTGAAAAAGAATTAAAACCTGCGAAAATCAAAATGCCACTTCCTAAACTAGGCCGATATTTTATGGTTAATTTTAAATCGGGATTAAAATATGCTTTGATTATCCTTCCGATTAGTTTTGTGATGGGGGCACTATATGGGTTGCCTTCTGGAATTATTATTCAGCCAGCCGTTTTTGTAGTGGCTTTTAGCTGCGTGATGGTCTGTTTAAATTTTATTTGCGCCCTACTATCTGAAATGTTCAACATCCTATTTTTACTTCCATTTAAAAAGGGCAGCCATAAGGTGACAAGATATTTTGCATTATCAACGGCGTTTTTGGTATGTTATTTAGCTGTATATATTGTATTACTAAATACAGGATTGGAAATTTTTTAGGTGTACTGGCTGTATCATAAAACGAGTTTCTCTAAATCTTTGTGAGAAGTAATAGCTAATCGTGGTCAGCATCTTTCCTGTTAGATAGCCCCTGAAATAAATTCAGGGTGACGGCTATGAGCGAAAAATATCTACCGTATACCTTTAAAGGAATATTAATAATCCAATGGGTTATATATGACAATATTTTTCATCCATTTAAACAAAAAGGCCTTGCAAATGAGATATTTGCAAGGCCTTTTAATATTTAATGCTGTCGTTTATCCATTAATGGCTTTAACCCCTGGCAATTCTTTACCTTCCATATATTCGAGTAAAGCACCACCACCTGTAGAAACATAACTTACTTCATCTTCCATACCAAATTTGGCAATCGCCGCAGCTGAATCGCCACCACCGATCAATGAAAATGCACCGTTATCTTTAGTAGCTGCCACAACTGCATCAGCCACAGCCTTGGTTCCTACCTGGAAGCTTTCCATTTCGAAAACACCCATAGGTCCATTCCATAATAAAGTTTTAGAGTTTTTAATTACCTCCTGAAATAACTCAACTGATTTCGGACCGATATCCAACCCCATCCAGTCTGCAGGAATCTGTCCTGAGGTTACATCTTTTTTATCGGCATCATTTGCAAATTTATCTGCAATAACCGTATCTACAGGTAAAATCAGATTTACGCCCTTAGCTTTCGCTTTTTCGATCAATTCTAGAGAAAGTTCTTGTTTATCAGCTTCTAACAATGATGTACCAATCTCTCCACCTTGTGCTTTAGCAAAAGTATAAGCCATACCACCACCAATAATCAGGTTATCTACCTTATCTAACAATTTCTCGATCAAAAGAATTTTATCAGATACTTTTGCACCGCCCATAATGGCTGTAAAAGGTCTTTCTGCATGGTTCAGAATTTTCTCTGCATTTTCTACTTCCGAGGCCATTAAATAACCGAAGTATTTTGCGTCTGGAAAAAATTGTGCAATAATTGAAGTGGAAGCATGTGCACGGTGCGCCGTACCAAAAGCATCATTTACATAAACATCGCCTAATTTTGATAACTTCTCTGCAAAGGCCACATCACCTTTTTCTTCTTCTTTGTAAAAACGAAGGTTTTCTAATAATAAAACTTCACCCGGTTTTAAGCCAGCCGCCTGTTTTATTGCACTTTCGCCAATACAATCGTCAGCAAACTTAACATCTACACCAACAAGAGCAGATAAATCAGATAAGATATGTTTTAAAGAATATTTATCGGTAGGGCCATCTTTTGGGCGACCTAAGTGCGACATTAAAATAACCGCACCGCCATCTTTTAAAATTTTGGTAATGGTAGGTAATGCTGCCCTGATTCTTTTATCGTCGGTAATTTTAAATTCATCATCCAAAGGCACGTTAAAATCTACCCTGATTAATGCTTTTTTATCTTTAAAGTCAAATTGGTCAATGGTGTTCATGTTCAATTATTTTTGATTTAAGTTTAATTTCATTTCGTAATGGAAACCGATGCCAGGGATATCAAATTCCGGCGATTCGGTAGTGAAGCCGATTTTTTTATAAAATGCCGCTGCTGTTGAGCGGGCGTTGCACCATAAATAATCGGTTTTATATTCTTTCAAGTATTCGATAGCAAAGGTAACCAGAGCTGCACCGTATCCCCTACCACCTTCATCGGGATGTGTGGCCATTCCGCGTAACTGATAACCTTCACCTTCATCCGGAAAAAAATCGTTACGCATAAATGTGGCAATAGATTTTATTTCGCCATCTTTTACAAAACCCAGGTGAAAGGTATCGTAGGCCAGGTCGCCTTCAAAAACGCAGGCTTCGAATGGTTTGCCATTCCGCAAAACCAGGCTTCTTAAAGGTAGAACTTCTTCAGGAAGAATAAATTTGACCATATTTTAATTATCATCAGATGACACCCAAAACGGGATATTGCCATTACTTGCACCGAGAACGTTTGCAAAGTTAATAAAGCAATTGAAACACGCTAATATTAAAGGATAGAAAGTGCTGCAATTTTGATGTAAACATGATTTACCTGACTTTCATAGCTGATGCGCCCATTAAATACATATCACATCAAACAGACTTCCGATTTACTTGTTGCTTACTAAAGAAGAGTTCAATAAGTAACATATTGAATTGTAAATTTAATGTAGACAAAGTGAAAGAAGAAAATATAAAAACAGCAGCCAGGATATTATTGGGCGCAGGTTTAATAACTGCCGGAATTGGACATTTAACTTTTGCGCGCAAACCTTTCCAGGCACAGGTACCAGATTGGGTACCTTTAAAAAAAGACGATACCGTTGTATATTCGGGTCTTGTTGAAATTGCATTAGGCACCGCATTGGTATTAGCACCCAAAAAACATAAAGCTTTGATAGGCAAAATTGCCGCAGGCTTATTTGTTGGTGTTTTCCCAGGAAATATTTCGCAATACACTCATAAAAGGAGTGCATTTGGTCTTAATACAGATAGTAAACGCTTATTGCGCTTATTTTTTCAGCCTGCGCTGGTTTATTGGGCATTAAAATCAACCCAAAAGCCCTAAATTAATTTGCAGAAAGCGCGTCTATTTTTTTTACTACATCAATTAAACGGCTGCTGTAACCATATTCATTATCATACCAGCCCACTACTTTAACCAGATCGCCAACAATTGATGTTAATAGCGAATCGAATATACACGAATGTGGATTATTGATAATATCGATCGAAACAATCGGATCTTCGGTATACTGAATAAGATCTTTCAATTCATTTTCTGCAGCATATTTAAAAGCCAAATTAATTTCTTCAATGGTGGTTTTCTTCTTTAGCAGACAGGTAAAATCAGTTAAAGATCCATTTAAAACCGGAACCCTGATGCCCGCTCCACCCAAACGGCCATCCAATTCGGGAAAAATATGGGTAATGGCTTTTGCTGCTCCGGTAGTAGTGGGAATGATAGAAGATGAAGCTGCCCTTGCTCTACGCAGATCTTTGTGGTTGGCATCATGCAAATTCTGATCGCCCGTCATGGAATGGATGGTGGTAATATAACCTTCCTCAACGCCCCAGTTGTCATTCAAAATTTTAATCATGGGCGCAATATTATTGGTTGTACAGCTGGCATTAGATAACACAGGACTCTTTAAATCAATCTGATCGTCGTTTACGCCCAATACCACCATGGGAATATCTTCGGCAGCCGGAGCAGAAATCAAGACCTGTTTTGCACCTGAAGCCATGTGTTTTTCTGCAGATAACCTGGTCAGGTTCCTGCCGGTACAATCAACCACTAAATCTACACGCAATGCAGACCATGGCAACTCATCAGCTGCTGCAATGGCAAAAACCGGAATCGAAAGGTTATCAATCACCAATGCATCGGGCTTAGCCGAAACATTACCTGCAAAAACCCCATGAACACTATCATATTTAAACAGATGCGCCATTGTTTTTGCCTCTGCAAGATCATTAATGGCCACCACTTCAAAGCCTTCAGCCAGTGCCAAGCGTAAAAATGTTCTTCCTATTCTACCAAAACCATTTATTGCCAGCCTCATGATTATAAAAAATTAGAGCGCAAAATTAGTATTAATTTGCCATAATGAAGATAGGAAACCAGAAGATGGAGATGCGATGATAAAAATGATCAGATGCTTTCAATTAAGACTGTAGCTATTTACAGCCTATTTTTAAAAATAAGGAAATTAATGTCTTCTTCTTTTAAGGAGGATTAAGGTAAGTGACGTATTTAACATCACACAAAGACCAATAATGAGAAAAATGAGCATAAAATTTCCGAAATGCTGAAGCAAAATGGTTGCTGCGATTACGGCAAGGTTAAATCCGGCAGTAGAAAGTACAATCAAGCTGGGTTTGAGCCCCAACCGCTCTAAACGGTGGTGGATATGATTGCGATCTCCTTTAAAAGGAGAATACCCTTTTAAAATACGGATGGTAAACACCCTCAGAGAGTCGAAAATCGGCACAATCAATATGGATACCGCTATTGCAGGTGCAGAATAAAAGGCTGGTTTACTTCCTGGTATAAATTTATTGAGCTCGATAAATTTAATGGCGAGTGCAGCAGAAATAAGCCCAATGATAAGAGCGCCGGTATCGCCCATAAATATTTTAGCTGGAAACCAATTGTACTTTAAAAAGCCTGCAATAGCGCCTGCCAGGGCAAAGGAAATGAGTGCATAAGGAACCTGCCCCATCCACGAAAATAAAACACCGAATACAAGGCTTGTTAATATACCAATGCCTCCAGCCAAACCATCTATACCATCAATCAAATTGAAGGCATTATTCAAGAAAATAATCAACGCAATTGAAAAAAGACTTCCCCATAGCGGCGACATATCGCCTATGCCCAATACACCATACAGACTAGTTAAACGAAAAGCGCCAAAAATTACCAGAATAAAGGCCACTACAATCTGTAAAGTAAATTTTGTTTTGGTATTGGTACCATAAACATCATCTTTTAGCCCAAGCGCTGAAAGAATAATACAGGATGCAATTAAAGAATTAGCTTCTTTAAAATTGATTATGGCCGAAAAAAGCAGGATGCTCACGGTAAAACTGCCCACAATAGCCAAGCCACCTAAACGGGAAATATTACGTTTATGGTTTTTACGGTAAAGGTCGTTTTTATCAAAAAGACCATATTTTAATGAAGTATAAATTACACTTGGAATACTGATGATCACAGCGGAAAAGGCCAGAATAAATATGGCAATATAGAAATAGTGTGGGTTGGTATTCAGAATATCTTTAAGCAAAACGTGATGAACTCGGTACACAAATATAAGTATTGTACCGCAAAGAAATCAGGTTTTACAATTGTTTAACATGATATAAATCAAACCAAGTACTTTATATCATGCTAATGCTATAATCTGATTAAAAAATCATAAGTGGATGAGGTTTTTCTAAGCGGACAGCCCACCCAATCTTTCCTATCGTATAGATACATTTTTAATTTTTCAGGCCCTATGCTAGGCTGCTTTAATAATACACAGGTTTTAACGAAGAGCGTCCGTCAATCCCAAGTAACAGAAAATCAATAAAACTGATGCAAAATATTACCAATAGCACTACCAAACTGTAAACGCCGTACAAACGATAGTATCTTCTGAAAAGCAATCTTTAAAACAAAGAAAGCCATAATTAAGAATTAGAATTGACTAAGTTTACTCAGCTTTTTCCTCATCACTACGAAAAGCGGGTAAGACACACTGTTTCTTTTCAGGGCTTTATAATCATCAACAAAGGCAGCAATCCTGCTCCTAAAAGAGCTGTTACTTATACCACCCGTACGCATATTTACCATTAATACTGGCATATATACCGCTTCTATTTTATGGGTATAAAAGTAACGTAATACTAATTCATAATCTGCAGCGGTGCCTAAATCCAGGAAATAATCGCCCTTTTTTTTAAATAACGATCTTTTCAAATACAGCGTAGGGTGTGCGGGCATCCAACCTTTTTTTAGATCTGCGTAGACATGCTGCTTTGATTTCCAAGTTCTGATAATATGATGCGCTGTAGGATGGATGTAATTGAGATCGCCATAAAGTCCATCTATTTCTGGCCGATTGATGAAGGTTTTGGCCACTGCAGCCAGTACATCAGCTCCTGCAAACAGATCATCAGCGTTTAAAATCCCTACCACCTCACCTGTTGCTTTTCTAATGCCTTTATTTAGGGCATCGTATAAACCTTTGTCTTTTTCTGAAACAAAATAATCAATGGTAGATCGGTTTTCCTGAATAATTTCCAACGTTCTGTCTGTCGAGCCCCCGTCAATTACAATATATTCTATATCAGCATAAGTTTGTGCCCTTACTGAATTAAAACACTCTTGCAAATAGTTCTCTCCATTATAAACGACTGTGATGAGGGATATTTTCATTGTTAACCAGGATTTGTAGCTTTCAAATATCAGAAAGCCGAAACCTTGGTAAATATAAAAATTAAGGAACGATACGCAGAAGAGAATCTGTAATAAAGCGCTAAATATAGCCTAAAGTTTATTCCTTTTTCTAATTATGAATATGCCAAAGAGACTGGCAGTTGCACCAAAAAGCCAAGTATAGTCGTCGAGGTCGCATTGTACCATAGTATAAGTACCAACATAACCTTGCAACATTGCACCAGATTGACATCCAGTAACAGCTCCTAATACATTAAGCGAATAGTTTGTACACACTCCACAATTAATAGTTCCTGATGGTGCCGGTGACCATGAACAATAATTGCTACTTAAAGGCACTCCAGATGTTGAAGCATAAGAGTCATTACCACCTAGTAAAACCTTCAAAACTTCGTTGACAAGAAACCCTTCCTTACTTGTGTAGACCACATTTGAAGATGTAATCAGACATCCATTTACAGTCCCCTGAGCAAATACAGTTAAAGAGTTTAAAGAAAAAAATAATATTATGACAAACAGGCGTCTCTTCATTTCATATCGATACTGATTCGATATAAAATTAGCGAGCTTCTATTGTGGATTCGTTGTTCCTTTTGTTCAAAATCTGTCTCTAAGCCATACCATTTTCAACTAATACTGTTTAGGCAAAAAGATCATTAAAGAAAAATTCAACTACAAAATAAGTAATCAACCTCGATCAAACATCCGTTCATTACATCAAAGGAATTAAAAGAATTGAATATTTACCATTGCATTATCTAATTGCAAATAGCCAATTTCTTTTGCTTTGTTAAAACAATAAAAGCAAGTAATGCAGATGCAAGATATAATATCCAAATTGAATCATCCAAAGAAACATTACATGGGTTAAAATTACCATAATTGATAGTCCCTAAATTACCCTGATATATGCTGCCATTCATATTAATAAAGCAAGTACCTCCACGTGGAGTCCATACAAAGGGATTATTTGGATTAATTTCATTACAATCGGCCTTGTAGTATGCGACATTAATTACACCAGAAGCACTATCATAATAAGGAAATTTTAAGCCCCAACCCCAACTGAGATAAGTATCATCTTTCAAATAGTGGGTATAGAACTTATTATTCAAATATCCCCAACACGCGTAATTGGGACCAGGATTTCCAGCAAATAAATTAAGCGAACAGCTAAAAAAAACTAATGTAAAAACTACTTTTTTCACTGGTTAATTAAATAAAAACATTTAAATGAATTGCTTAGTTGAAAAGTGGGATTTCAGAAAAAAACCAAAGAACAGTCTAACTACAACTACAAAGTTATTCTATTTAAGCAACGAATAAAATGAACAATGAGTAAATATTTACTGAAATGACAAGCCGAATTTGCCAAAAAATAAGAGAAGCTTGGTTTGCTGTAGCGTAAAAGTATAAATTAATATAAATTATATGCTAAATAAAACTACAAACACTTGATTAAAATCAACAATAAAATCATTACACAACCATGAAATCCGGATCTCTTAAGTAGTTATCTGCTAGAAAGTATTTGGGAGCAATAATCTTAATCAAACCTAAACAAGAATTAATTTCTTCCATCGGTTTTGATTTTTTTATTACGAAAAATCCATAAAAGCCGCAAACAACTAAAAGATAATATAAAGAGCTATCCAATGGCAAATTTTCAGCAGCACACTTTTGTTTAATTACATTAACAGATCTACCTGTTGCAACGGAACCATCATTATTGCAGGCAATGCAATTTTCTCATGCAGAATTTGTGTGCTCATAATAATATGTCCCACAAGCCAAACTAGAATTACCGGCCCAGTTGCTCATTTGACGTTGGTTTGCCATTGAAATATCTAACTTACGAGAATAAGGTTGATTGTAAAACATCTCCAAGGTCATTTGGATAAAAGTCGTATCGTTATGAATAGCGCGTGCTCTAACAGCAATTACGGTACACAAAATACTATTGCAGTTAATTTTAAACTACATTCGTTTTTTTCAATATTAGTGATCAAAGTTGCTGTCTAACTTTCCAAAAGCCAAAAAGACCAAGTGGTAAAAGCATAAATAATATGATATTCTGATCTATTGGAAGGTTGCTGGGAGCTGAATTACAAGGATAATTTGGATCAGCATCAGCATAATATGCGGGATCATTATATATGTAATCTACCTCTTCATTAGCTTCCTCAACACCACTACTACTAACGTAATTAGCGGAAAAGGAAGATGCTATTGCACACCGACCACTATAATGTGCTGTGATCTCGTTTGCGGCTTTATAATGTACACTAGAATTAGAGGCGGCAACATATCTGTCACCCTCGGGATATACATTAATATAGCCACACCTATAACCAGCGTAGCCATTTCCTGAAATTTTTGGCACAAGAGTAGCAGAATTGGAACTATAAACCCTTATAGACTGATTTGAATCGCCATTATAAGTTGCTGTTCCTAAAAATTGTGTAGCCACAGAATTCCCTAAATTGCAGCCTTTTCCAGTAATCTGAGCGAATAACTGATTAAAAAAAGATCCTAAGATCAAGATCGAAACGGATAATAAAAACTTCATAAAAACATTATGTAGTATTTTTTATACTACAATTTTGCGCAAAGATTGCAAATTAATCGGTGATAAATATTGCTTTAAACAAGATGGTTTTATGAACAGACACTAAAAAGATAAACAATAAAGTTACTTATCCGTGTAAATTGTTACAAAATCTTGGTTAGGGATGTTTAAAGGGACATTTGGAAAAATTAATGGATTGAAGACCTGTAATCGATCTATTGACAATTGTCATCAACCAAATGAACAGTCCGTATCAAATTGCACAAAACTACTGCCATTCTAATCATTAATTTGATGAGCATTTATACATATTATGATTCCATAATGTAGTTGATCTGGGTCAAAAAATACCTCCTAAGCGAAGCGAAAAAAATTTTATATCAAATTTCACGATAGCTTTGTACGCAACATCAATCAGCCGTACACCCATTATAAATTTCAGATGCGTATTTTTTTCAATCTAGTTCTTTTATCCCTGTTTTTATCTTTTTTACACTTCTCCAATTGTTTTGCTTCAATACCTGTTTCTTCAGTACCTCCCCCTCCACAAGGCTGTTTAGTCGGATCAAGAATGTACACTCATTATTTACGTAATGTATATGTGTTTGATCCCAATAACGCCAATAATGTGAATGAGTACCGCTACATCTTCCGGTCAGACTATTCCGTTCCACAATCATGTATCAGTGGGGGGAACGTTTTTTCAGGTCCTAACCCAAGTGGTTCCGGGAGCGTTCAGATTGGTTGCGATCTGGATAAAACAGATTATGCATCTACAGTGCATAACCCATCTTATGAAAATTTTACTGTAAATTGCCCGTTAGACGATCATATTGGATTTTTGTTGTTTTCCTCGATTGCATTGATTCTTTTTTATTTTAAAAAAAACAAGATGCACCTGGTTAACCCAAATGGCTAAGTAAACAAACCGCTTTAAATAGTGAATTTATTAATCGGGTTTGTGTTAATATTACTTAACTAGCATTCAACAATCTTTGGTAGGAAAACAACAGCTTTTAAAATATTTAAATCAATTTATATATCATTCACACAGATATACTAAAACACATTCAGGTTGATCTATGTCAATTTTAAAAATTGCTTTAGATTCGATTACGTATGTTAATGAATTTTCAAATTGAAAAATTAAGAATTGAAAGATATTGTTTATGAGGAAGATCCTGACTTACCCAGTTAAAAAAGTTCAAATGCCTTGCTTCACTGTTTTATAATGTAACGATAAGGCTTTAGTTCTATATTGATTTTTTTTAAGCATCTTTAACGTATATCTTTGCTTGCGCGCGCCCAAGCTTCTATTTACATTCTGATTAAAACGATGACTCCAACAAAAATACTTTTAAAATTTCTTTGTTTTTTATCCATCAGCATTGCGCTTGCCAGCTGTGCTGCCAGAAAAGAGCATAGTCTCTTTAACGCCCCAACCGATTTAGTTACTGATACCATTAAACAGGTATATGTAGTAAATGATCAGGGCATTAGCGATGCCTATTATAAAATAAAGGTGAATGACCAATTGGCCATCCGGAACTTGCAAAACAAGGAATTTGGGGCTACAGCTAACAACAGTACAATTAGTAACCAGCCAGTAAGTGGGTCTATTAACAATACCCTTTCTTATTTAGTGGATGTGGATGGTAAAGTTAATCTTCCCGCTATCGGAAAAGTTGAGGTATTAGGCCTCAGCAGACGGGAAGCCGCTATTAAAATACAGGACTTATATGCCAAAAAATTACTTCGTGATCCTATAATAGAACTTAGTGTAGTAAATTTAAAGGTTACTTTATTAGGAGAATTTAGCAGACAGGGAAATTTTTTATTGGAACGCGAAAATACTACCTTAATTGATATTATCGGCGAAGCTGGGGGCATTAATAAAACAGCAGACCCTAAAACCCTTAAAATTATCCGTGGTGATAGAAGCCACCCAGAAATCATTTATGTCAATTTAAATGACATTAACAGCCTAGCAAGCAAAAAATTGGTTCTGCAGAATAATGATATTATTGTACTACAACAAACCAAGGGCTCGGCATTGAGCGAAAAGTTAACAAGCGTAAATAACATTGTGCAACCTTTTCTTGTAGTAGTTAACCTGGCCGTATTAATCTTTACACTTACCCGCTAATGGATCAAACTACACCAATCGAAAATAGAAAGTTAGCGAGCCAGACCATTAACTATTGGAAAATTTTATTGATTTTTCTAAGTAGGTGGTATTGGGTGGCTGGCACCGTACTGATCAGTTTTGTATTAGCCTGGTTGTATGTACGAAGCATTACCCCAATCTATATCACTTCAGCTTCGCTGAAGTTAGATGGCGGTCAGCAGCAGCAAATGGCCTCATTACCCGGAACGCCAGCAAATTATAATCCCTTTAATCAAAATCAGATCCAAACCGAAGGTATTATTATGCGTTCGGAAGATGTAATTGTGAATGCTTTAAAAAACCTGAATTATAAAATCAGTTACTATTCAGAAGGAAGGGTACGGGTAACGGAACTTTACCCGAAACAGCCTTTTCAGGTTGATATTCTTGCCCAAGATTCTGTCAATTTTAGCAGAGCTACCTATTCTGTTAAGCCTATAGATCAACAGATCTTTGAGTTATCGAGTAGTGATGACAACAATAAGAGTGTAAAAAAATACCGTTATGGACAAGCGATCAATGCAGGGAATATGGTATTTGCCGTTAAAACCGAAATCCCTGCAAAGGGAAATTATAGTTTCAAATTTAACGGAATCAGGGATTTATATGGCAGGGCTGCCGGTGGATTAAATGTATTTGAACAGGAGAAAAACACCAATATTATGGGCGTTACCCATACCGATAGCAATCCTGTTTTTTCTGCTGATGTACTCAATGAAATCATTAAACAATATGTTAAGAATGATGCCACACTTAAAAAACGATCGGCCAAACAAACAATAGATTACCTCGATAGCCAGATTGAATTTTTAGATGCACAGGTACATAAAGCAGGCAACAAGCTCTCTACTTTTCAAAGTGACAATAAACTCATTGATCCCAATACCGATAAGCAATTGGGAAGTTCTAAACTGAGCAACCTACAAAACCAGATTGCAGAATTACAACTGCAGGAACTTGGCATCCAACAATTGGAAAACCAGGTTAAAAACAATAAGGAACGGATACAACTTAACCTAAATTTAGAGGGTACAAACAGTACATTGCTAACCGGCTTAATTACACAATTTAACAGCCTTATTATTACTAGGGAAAATAAGTTACAGAACTTTAATGCTGATGCTCAACCCATAAAAGATATTAACCGGCAAATTAATGAAGTAAAGCAGGCCATTGTAACGAACATCCGTTTACTGCACGAGCGTAATCAAAAAACAATCAGTTACGTTAAAGGGCAAATTGGCCAGGCTAACCAGGCTCTGGGTAGTATTCCAGCCAAACAAAATGATTTTACCAAACTGCAAAGTAATTTCGACATCAACCAACGCATGTTTTCGATGTTATTTGAACGAAAACTCTCCGCTCAGATTAGTTCTGCAGCAGTGATTTCAGGTGCCACTATTATCAGTTTAGCACAACCATCTTTCTTTCCGATTTCTCCGGTACCAAAGAAGATTTATTCTTCTTACCTGTTTATGGGTTTATTTACCGGCTTAGGTTTAATTCTATTGGTTAGAATATTAAACCCTTATCTGTATGATATCGAAACAATTGAGGGCCTAACGACAACCCCTATTATTGGGGTAATTTTAAAATATCCCAAAAAAGTGCAACCAGGCGAGAGTGTTTTATCAATAGAACGTCCAAAATCTATATTTGCCGAATCGGTCAGGTCTGTAAGGACAAATCTGAGTTTTATGGCCAGCGATCAGGATACCAAGGTAATCTGTGTTACTTCTGAAGTTTCAGGAGAGGGAAAATCGTTCGTTAGTTTAAATCTGGCTGGTACGCTATCCATTATAGATAAAAAAGTGATCCTGATTGCAGCAGATTTGCGAAAATCCAAACTTCACCATGCCTTTGGTTCTGACAATCGAATCGGTTTAAGTAATTATCTTTCAAGACAGGCCAATTTATCTGATATTATATTTACAGATCAAAGGCACAATATTGATTATATCACCTCTGGCCCTGTACCTCCAAATCCTTCAGAACTGCTCCATCACAAATCAATGGCAACGCTGATCGAAAAACTTAGGGAAAGTTACGAGTACATCATTATTGATACCGCCCCGGTTGGCTTGGTTTCAGATTCTGTACCACTCATCCGAAAAGCCGATATCAATCTTTTTATTATCCGTTCTGGCGTTTCCAAATTTAGAGCAGCTACCATTCCCGATCGTTTATCAAAAGAATATGGCCTTAACAATATTGCTATTATCCTAAATTCATTTGGTGATGAAAAATTGCATGCAAATATTTATACCACCAATTACGCGCATAGCAATACCGGAACATACTATTATTCCAATTATACAGGATATGGGAACAACGGTTATTATGATGATGAGAAAAGGTGGTGGGAATTTTGGAAGAAAAAGGGTTAGACGGCAAATTATTTAGCGCGTTCAACAGTTAAAAAACGCGTAAATATTAAAAAAGATTTAGGATAAGGTTAAACCAAATGATAGATCAAAATTATAGGTGGTATCCGGTTTATACACATTCAAGAGCAGAAAAAAAAGCGAATGGAGAACTGAACAGAAAAGGAATCCAAACTTATTTACCACTTAGAAAGGCAGTTAAGCAATGGAGTGACCGTAAAAAAATCGTTGAGGAGCCCTTGATTAAATCTTATCTATTTGTGTATATTTCGGCGAGAGAATATGCGGAAGTTTTGATGACCAATGGTATTGCCAGATTTATTTATTTCGCTAACCGGATCGCTTCTATTCCCGAACAACAAATCGATGACCTTAAGCTCTTGCTCGCTACAGATGCTGATCTGGAACTTATAGATTATGACATTAAACCAGGGGAAAGCGTATTAATTAAGGCTGGTCCCTTTAAAGGGATTAGGGCAGAATTGGTATCGGTACATAATAAAAAACGTATTATTTTACGTTTACAGGATATGGGTTATTCGATCAATATTAATACATCTATTGCTTTCATAGCGCCACTTTAGTGAGAAGTTGTGAGATAGGTTAAGCGTAAGAATAACAGATCATAATAAGCTGATCTATGATGCTCAGCTTAAATTATAAAAACAGCGTAATTGGTCATATTTTAAAAACAAAATGTGACTGAGGAGGCGAAGCTGTGCCTGGTACAGAACAAGCAGTTTAAATATATACAAAAGAATGTGTCGCATAGCAGGCATCATCAATAGTAAAAAACCGTTCGAAAGCGTTAATCAACAGGTAAAAGCCATGTGCGATAGTATGAAACATGGTGGACCTGATGACCATGGCCTTTATGCTTCCGAAAATATGCCACTATGCCTAGGTAACCGCAGACTAGCTATTTTAGATCTTAGTTCGAGCGGCCATCAGCCGATGTTGAGCCATAAAGAAGACCTGGTGATAACCTATAATGGAGAAATTTACAATTACCTCCAAATTAGAATCGAATTAATCAATTTAGGCTATTTATTTAAAACACAAACAGATACGGAGGTAATCATATATGCATACCAGCATTGGGGAGAAGCAGCTTTTGGGAAATTCGACGGTATTTTTGCCTTCTGTATTTTCGATAAACGGAAACGGTTGGTTTACCTCGTACGGGATCAAAACGGAATAAAGCCACTTTACTATCATTTTGACCATAAAACTTTAACCTTTGCATCAGAAGTAAAAGCCTTCGCACATGCAGCAATCTCGCATGAAAATGACAATTGGCGGATCTATTATCTTGCTTTTGGCCATATCCCAGAACCTTATACTACCCTTAAAAATGTATATAGTTTGGGCAAAGGCTGTTTTCTGAAATACAACATCGGAAGCAAGGCATATATTATTCAATCGTACCATGAGTTTGAAAGTAACATTAGCATTAAAAATGAAAGCTACGCTGTAGAAAGAATCCGCGAGCAGCTTGGTTATTCGATTAAGCAGCAAATGATTTCTGATGTTGATATCGGTGTATTATTCAGTGGAGGTCTTGATTCAAGTATCATCACCATACTGGCCAATCGATACAATCACAATCACTTATCGAGTATTTCTGCCAATTTTAATGAAATAGATTTTTCTGAAAAAAAACAGCGGAATAGCCTGCTTCAGAAAATAAATATTCAAAAAATTGAACAGCTTATTACTTATCGCGATTTTGTACAGAATTTCGAAACCGTTTTGGCTAATATGGACCAACCCACAAACGATGGGATTAATACCTGGTTTGTTTGCAAAACAGCAAAAGCGCATGGGATAAAAGTGGTGCTTTCGGGTTTAGGTGCCGATGAACTTTTTGGCGGCTACCCGTCATTTGACAGGATACATAAAATACAAAACTTAAATTGGTTGAGTAAAAGTGTATTAAGAAGTATGCGTTTTTCCAATAACATTAAGTTTAAACGGCTATATTATCTAAGTTTAAATTCTCCTATAGGTGAATACCTTTGTTTAAGAGGCGTTTATTCACCAGATGTGATTGCTGATTTACTAGACATCGATATGAGAACCGTTATCGACTGTCTCGAAGAGATTCCCCTTCACCCTGGCATCAAAAAAACCAGTAACGAAACCCGGGCAAGCTGGTTTGAATTTAACATGTACATGCAAAATCAGTTGTTAAAGGATACCGATTTTATGAGCATGAGCCATGGCGTTGAGGTGAGGGTCCCATTTCTGGACCAGAATTTCATCAATCTCGTGCTTTCCATCTCCAATGATATCAAGTTTGATTACGAACAGAAAAAACGGATCCTGGTAGAAGCTTATAAAGAAGATCTGCCGGTAGAAACCTGGAAAAGATCTAAAATGGGTTTTACCTTTCCGTTTCAGGAATGGATGAGAAAAAGCAGCGAAATTGCCGATCCATCACGATATGCAAATAAAAGGGCAAAATCGCTTATCCAAAACTTTGGAGAAAATAAATTACACTGGAGTTCTGCCTTAGCCTTATACAGAATATATCATGCCAACTAAGGTATTATTTTTAACGCTTAAAACTTTTAGTTTTACCGGTGGCATCGAGAAGGTTTGCAGGAGTTTATCGCGTGTGTTATACGATTTAAGCGAGGAGGAACTTATCCAATCAACGGTATATTCCATGTATGATAAAAATACCGACCGCGATTCCAGATACTTGAGTAAAAGCCAATTTCATGGTTTTAATGGAAACAGGGAAAAATTCGTGATACAATCTTTTTTAAGTGGGTTAAAAGCAGACGTGATTTTGTTAAGTCATATCCATTTGATCAATATTGTTTATTTCATCAAAAAAATACATCCTCATAAAAAAATCTATTTATTGGCCCATGGAATAGAAATTTGGAAAAAGCTTTCAGACACTAAACTTAAGATGTTAAATCAGTTGGATAAAATTATTTGTGTAAGTCAGTTTACAGCAAATAAGATTATGGAAATGCATCATATTCCTTCATCTCATCTTGAAGTGTTAAACAATTGCCTCGATCCTTTTTATTATAAACCCAGCGAGTTCGATAAACCACAGATCTTATTAGATCGATATAATTTAAATCGAGAAAACTTAATTCTGTTCTCCCTATCCCGATTGTCTTCCTCAGAGAAATATAAAGGATATGACCATACTATTGAGTTACTGCCACAACTACTGGAGGAATACCCGAATCTGGTGTACCTGTTAGGTGGCAAATGGGATGCTGTAGAAAAAAAGCGGTTAGATAATCTAATAGCTATAAATCACCTTCAGGAACATATCAGGATGATTGGCTTTATTGATGAAGCCGAGCTTACTGAGCATTTTTTACTGTCTGATATTTTTATACTCCCGAGTAAAAAAGAAGGATTTGGAATTGTATTTATCGAAGCCCTTGCCAGCGGCCTCAGGGTAATTGCAGGCAATAAAGATGGCAGTGTAGATGCCCTTCAGAACGGAGCACTCGGTCTATTGGTTGATCCTGACGATCAAGATGGCATATTAAACAGCTTGGCTATGCTGCTACAACATTCCCAGACCGAGAAGGAGAAAAAAAACCTTCAAGAAAAATGTGTGCAAGCTTTTGGATATAAAAAATATTTAAAATCCCTGAGAAACTTGCTGCTTAGCGGCGAAATTAGCCAAACTCATATTGAAGCTATTTAGATTAGGGCTTTAGCATATGATGGATAGGGTTTAGCGATTAGAAAACCAGGTGTTACAATAAACAAAATCATGAGCACAATAAAACATATACAATCACTACAATATGCTTAAAGAAGAGCAAGAGTGGACCATTGAAGCAAAATCTTCTTTATTTGATCTAAAACTTCATGAAGTTTGGGCCTATCGCGATCTTTTGGTATTATTGGTCAGGAGAGATTTTGTATCATTCTATAAACAGACTATTTTAGGTCCGCTTTGGTTTTTTATTCAACCCTTATTTACCACCATCATTTTCACCTTTATTTTTGGCAATTTAGCAGGTATCTCAACCGATAGTTTACCGAAGCCTTTATTCTATATGGCCGGCATTACTGCGTGGAATTACTTTGCAGATTGTTTAACTAAAACCTCATCAGTTTTTAAGGATAATGCAGCCATTTTTGGAAAGGTATATTTTCCCAGATTAATTATGCCTCTCAGTATTGTGGTAAGCAATTTGGTTCGTTTTGGGGTGCAGATGGCATTATTTCTGATTTTAATGGCTTATTATTATTACTCTGGCGCTAATTTTGGCATGAGCTGGGCCATTTGCCTCTTCCCTGTTATTGTTATATTAATGGCGTTATTGGGTTTAGGTGCCGGAATGATCATTTCGGCCATGACTACAAAATACAGGGACCTCGCGTTTCTCATCAGTTTTGGCGTGCAGTTATTGATGTATGCCACTACGGTAATTTATCCGCTCTCTGAAGCCATTAAAAAATATCCAGCATATGCCTGGATCATTGAATATAATCCGATGACGCCCATTATTGAAACATTCCGCTATGGTTTTCTGGGCGAAGGAAGTTTTAGCTGGTTTAGTTTGGGATACGCCACAATTGTAACCATGGCTTTACTTTTATTTGGTACGCTGGTTTTTAATAAGGTAGAACGAAATTTTGTGGACACCGTTTAGGTTTTGGCGAGGTGGTTTTTGGCGAGGTTGTGAGATTATATTATCTTTAAATGATCATCCTTTATTTATTTGAATTACAAACTAAATAGAGATTATGTATACATATCCATTTGAAAAATTAGAAGTTTGGCAACTAGCCAGAAAATTTAGAAAAGACATTTATGGTTTAGTTAATCAATTCCCAAGAGAGGAACAATTCGGACTGACTAGTCAAATAAAACGTTCAGCAAGCAGTATCGGAGACAATATTGCTGAGGGATCAGCGAGGCTCACAGCTAAAGATCGAGCACATTTTCTCGTTATAGCATATTCAAGCGCTATTGAAACAGTAAACCATCTTATAGGATCATGGGACTTGGCCTACATCAAAGAAGAGGAGTATTTAACTTTAAGAAATAAATTAGAAGAAATTACTAATAAGATCAATGCACTACATAAAGCTCAATTTAATAGAGCTGTTTAGAATAGCTTACCAAATAACCACCTTACCACCTCATGCCTAACATCGCTATAAAAGTAGAAAATCTGAGTAAAGCCTATCAATTGGGGCAGATTGGTACTGGTACGATCAGTCGAGATCTGGAACGTTGGTATGCGAGGATTCGTGGCAAGGAAGATCCTTTTCTACGCATTGGTGAAAGCAATGATCAAAATACCAAAAGTGAAAGCGATGTGGTATGGAGCTTAAAAGACATCAATTTCGAAATTGAACAAGGTGATGCAGTTGGAATCATTGGAAGAAATGGTGCGGGCAAAAGCACTTTGCTTAAAATACTCAGTAAGGTTACTGCCCCTACAACCGGTAAAATCTCCGGTCATGGCCGCATAGCCAGTTTGTTAGAAGTAGGCACAGGTTTCCATCCGGAGTTGAGCGGCCGTGAAAACATCTTTTTAAATGGCGCCATTTTGGGCATGCGCAAAAAAGAAATCCAACGCAAGCTGGATGAGATTGTAGATTTTGCCGGGATAGAAAGATATTTGGATACGCCAGTAAAACGATACAGCTCCGGGATGTATGTCCGCCTGGCTTTTGCTGTCGCTGCGCATCTGGAAAGTGAAATATTGATTGTAGATGAGGTTTTAGCTGTTGGCGATGCCGAGTTTCAGAAAAAATGTTTGGGCAAAATGGGCGAAGTGAGTAAGGGCGAAGGCAGGACAGTACTTTTCGTGAGCCATAATATGGCAAGTGTAAAGCAATTATGCCAAACTGGATTTTTACTAGCTGATGGAATGGTAAAAGAAAGAGGTAAAATTGAAACTGTTTGCAATATTTACCAACTTAATTATGCAAATTCCCTCAATCGTTATTTTTCCGATGCAGGAAGTAATCACGTTGTTGGAGATAGCTATGTAGTACTCAAAGAACTAAAAATAGTTAATGAAAACCTGGATGATATCAACATTATACATGTGTCAACAACTATTGGATTTTCAATCGTTTATGAAATAATTGACACTGAATACAAACCAGATCTTTCATTTTTATTGTCAACAACAAATGAAGAAAAAGTTTTTCATGCTGTTAAACAAACGAATGACTATACCTTAGGCATCCATAAATGGGTTGTCTGGATACCCAAAGATTTGTTGAATGATTTATCTTATATTTTTACATTAGGAATAACTACATCTAACCCCTTTTACATTCATTTACAACATGATATTTCTTTTGAAGTAATTGAGGATTTTGAGTCGAGTACCAGAGAAAGTAATTATACTGACAAATTCCATGGAGTTGTGAGACCAAGTTTAAATTGGATCAAATTATGATTATTGAGGCATCTACAGAGGCAATAAAGAAAGTTACCGAAATAGCAAATGAATTATTCGGTTATAGAAATATTCAGACTATTTTAGAATTTGGTTCCAGATATGGCGAAGACACAATTGAATTCGCTAAAATTTATCCAAGTGCTCAAATTTATGCGTTCGAATGCAATCCAAATACATTAGATGAATGTAGAAAAAACATCAAAAATTATTCTAATATTATATTAACAGAAAAAGCCATTTCTGACTCAAATGGTAAAGTTTCATTTTTTAAGATAGATAAAAATAAAACGATAACGACATGGGAAGATGGGAATCAAGGTGCATCATCCATGCTCAAATCATCTGGCCAGTACCCCATTGAGCAATATGTTCAAGAAGAGGTAAAAGTTGATAGTATTACTTTAAACACTTTTATTAAAGAAAAAAATATAGCCCAGGTTGACATTCTTTGGATGGATATTCAGGGTGCAGAATTAATGGCGCTACACGGCTTGGAACGAAATATATCAATAGTGAAGCTTATCCATTTAGAGGTTGAGTTTATGGAGATCTATAAAAACCAGCCATTATTCGAAAAAATCAATAGTTTTTTGAAAAGTAAAAACTTTGTCTTAGTTGGTTTTACTAATTATGGTGAATATTCTGGCGACGCAATATTTCTAAATAAGGACTTTACTACTAAAATTAACATCAAGCAGTTATCCAATGGATTTTCATTGCTGCAAAGGAAATCTAAGATCAAAACTTTCTTAACAAGAATTTTTAACAGAATTAAAAAATTAATTTAAAGCCTAAATTGATTTGGTAGCCTTTTTAAAAAAGTATAATCCCATTAGTGTAAGTATTTATTTACTACTTCGGCTATTAAAAAAAATCAGGGGATTTCATAAGAGTTACCGGATCTATATACCTGATTTTAAAAGTAAAAGGGATTTACTATTATGGCGACTATCTGTGTTAAATCCATTAATCAACTATGATGTTAATTTCCGCAAAAAAATCCATAGTGAAGTACCAATTGACGTTTTTATTCCTGTATCTGTAAAAGATATTCATCACCTAACGCAAGTCATTGATGGGATAAATAAATTTGTAAAACATCCTATAAATAAAATATTTGTTGCGGCAAATCCTGAACAATCTATTCTCAATATTTGTGACAGTCTAAAATTATCTTTTATAGATGAGAAAATGGTTTTGGGTTATGACAAAACAACTATAAAATATCTCGTAAATGGTGTTGACAGATCTGGCTGGCTCTTTCAACAGCTACTTAAATTAGGTGCAGATAAAGTAGTGGAAATGGATAACTTCTTAATAATAGACGCAGACACAATATTTGTAAAGCCTAAAGTTTTTTTTCATAACCGGAAAGTTATCTTAGACCACTCAACTGAAAGACATATGCCCTATCATATAACTTATAAGAAAATTCTCCATAATAATACCACATCTTTACTTTCCTTTATTACGCACTATATGATGTTCAATAAAGAATTTTTAAATAATTTGAAAACCAAAATTGAAATTATTCATAAAAAATCTTGGGACCAGGCTATTCTTGATAATGTTGATTATAATGATGAATCTGGATTTTCGGAGTATGAACTTTATGGGAATTATTTATTGAATAGCGAGAAAACAAAGATAAAGAGAGAATATTGCTTTAATGCAACCTCTTTCAAAGAGGCAAATAATAGTTTTACTAAAACTGTATCTGTTCATTCCTACCTTCAAATATGATTGGAGTTGAATTACAAGGCAGATTAGGCAATCAGCTATTCCAATATGCTTTTGCTTACGCTACAGCTAAAAAACTTAACACTAAATTTTATTTGGACCCAAGGAAGCAGCGAAATTTACTGAACACTTATTTCGAAGGTACTAAAGACTATTTTTTTTTATTGGATAAATATATTTTTTCTAGAAGTCATAGAAATAGAATCAGTAATTATATCAAGTTCGGATTTTATGCAAAAATGATCAAGCTTTTCGACACTTCAATTTCCTTTTCGGATGAAGTTGATCCAGCTGAAAACTTACAGCACATCAGCAACAATAAATTTTACTCTGGTTTTTTCCAATCTGCTGATTATTTCCATGGTTATGAAAACAAAGTGATTTCAGCATTGTCAATCAAAAAAAAATTTATTTCCGAGTTCGAAAAGCTTTGGAATTCACTTCACAAAAAAAAGAATATAGTGGTAATTCATGTAAGAAGGTCTGACTATCTTGATTACGGACTCAATCTTTCGAATGATTATTACCATAGGGCCATTTCATCAATTGCTTCACCCGAGAACTTTTATATTTTTATTACAGACGATCCCGGTTTTGTGAAAAGTGAATTTAACTATATAGCCGAAGATTTCTATATATCGTCTGAATCAGAAATTATAGATTTTCAATTTCTAATGCATAGCGACATCAATATCATATCAAATAGTTCATTCAGTTGGTGGGGTACTTACCTAAATCCAAAAAAACCTAAAGTCATTGCTCCAAAACATTGGTTTAAGGATAATATTTATTTAAGATCACCAAAGAATATATTAATCAGTTCTTGGAATTTAATCGATAATTAAATAAGATTTTTTTAAATATTATGAAATTTATTTCAGTTGTAATTCCAACGTATAATAGGGCAAAATTTATCGGCTTAACCCTAGAAAGCTTTGCAAAACAGGATTATCCCGAAGATTTTTTTGAGATTATTGTTATAAACAATAATTCTACAGATAATACTGTATCGGTTGTTAACAAAATGATTTGTAAATATCCACTTATACGCTATTTCGAGGAGCCACGCCAAGGGGTGCATTTTGCTCGTAATTCGGCCATTAAATATGCTAAAGGTGACATTTTATACTACACTGATGACGATATGATTGCTGACCGCAATTTATTAAAGATAATTACTTCTACGTTTGATTTGGATCCTAAAATCGCTGCCGTAAGCGGAAGAGTTCTTCCTAAATGGGAAACTGATCCACCGCCGTGGATTAAAAAATATTGCAGTAATGGATTGTTGAGTTTAAACTTCGATGAAACTCCAATCAATATATCTAATGAATTGATTGCAATTTACAGCTGTTCACAAGCGATGCTGAAATCCGCATTTCTGCAGTCAGGCGGATTTAATCCGGAAAATACAATGGGCGATTGGATTGGAGATGGCGAAACAGGCTTGGCACTGAAACTTTTGGATTTGGGATACAAGCTTGCTTACAATGGAAATGCGATCATCTATCACGTGATACCTAAATCGAGAACTACGCAATCTTATCTCAACAAAAGATATGCAAACCAAGCAAATTGTGATAGCTATACCATGTACCGAGCCCAAAATGGCTTAACTAATAAACAATTAAAAAAACAGATTTTATCAAGCTTTAAACTATTAGTTTATAAAGTTATTTCTGCTTTTTTGAATTTTCTTACAAGTCGTGATATCTGGCGAGTTCATTTAGCACAAATATTCTATTGTAGGAATCGTATTATATATGATTACAAGCTTATCAATGATGAAAAATGGAGACAATTGGTTTTGAGGCGTAATTGGTTTGACTAAAATTTCAGGATAATATTAATGTTAGAACACGTTTACTATAACACAAGCTTGCAAGCGATCATTATTCGTGCAAGTTACCACGCAGAGTCAATCGAATTTTTCACTCCAAGCGATTTTTCGCAACAACTGGGATATATGAATCGACCTAAAGGTTATATAATTGCCCCTCATGTTCATCGTTTGGTGGAACGAAAAGTTACCCTCACACAAGAAGTTCTTTATGTAAAATCAGGTAAAGTTCGTGTAGATTTTTACAATGATGACCAGGTATATCTCGAAAGCAGAATTGTTGTAACAGGAGATGTAATTCTATTGGCGGCAGGTGGCCACGGGTTTGAAATGTTACAAAACTCCGAAATGATCGAAATTAAGCAAGGCCCTTATTGTGGCGATGAAGACAAGGTAAGATTTGACCACAGTCCTGAAAAAATAAACCTTATTTCAAAAAATAATGAGCCAGAATTTTAAACTTTACAGCCAGTATTACGACCTTTTATATCAAGATAAAGATTATCAGGCTGAAGTGAATTACCTACATCAACTCATTAATCAATATCGTCCTAAAAGCACGAATATATTAGAATTAGGATCAGGCACAGGCAAACATGCTAATTTACTGGCTGAGAAAAGCTATTCTATAGTTGGTTTAGAGCGCAGTGCTGAAATGGTCGCGATTGCCAATAAAACCAAGACTGAAAAGGTCGATTTTATAATAGCAGATATTACTGGCTTTCAGATAAACCAATCTTTTGATGTAGCCTTATCACTTTTCCATGTAATCAGCTATCTTACAGATAACCAAAGCTTAATTAGCACTTTTGAGCAAGTTCATCATCATTTAAATGAAAAAGGTCTATTTATTTTTGATGTTTGGCATAGTTCTGCCGTAAACTTTCAAGTACCAGAAAAACGAACCAAAACACTTCAGAACGAAATCATTCATGTTACCAGGCACGCAAATCCTATAATTAATACAGAACAGAATGTGGTGGTGGTAAATTATGCTATAGAGGTTGAAGACTTAAAAGATGGCACAACGACCAATATTGATGAATTGCATCCCATGCGCCATTTTTCCAGACCAGAAATCGAATTATTAGCTTACGCCACTGGATTTGAAGTAATCCATAGCGAGGAGTTCTTAAGCAAAGCCATACCTTCTGTTGAAACCTGGGGGGTATGTTATATTTTAAGAAAATTATAATACAATGAATCCAATTCCTGTTAATACGCCATTACTTAATGGCAATGAGTTAAAATATTTAACCGAATGTATAGAGACGGGCTGGATTAGTAGTGAAGGACCATTTATCAGTAAATTCGAGCAGCAATTCAGCACTTACATAGGTCGTGATTATGGCGTAGCTGTGAGTAATGGTTCTGCCGCATTGGACATTGCAGTTAAAGCTTTAAACATAGGCCCTGGAGACGAAGTCATTATGCCTACTTTCACGATTATATCTCCAGCCCAATCTGTGGTTACTGCCGGTGCGTTGCCCGTATTGGTAGATAGTGATTCCTTGACCTGGAATATGGATGTTACCCAAATAGAGGATAAAATAACATCTAGAACCAAAGCCATTTTAGTAGTACACATCTATGGCCTACCAGTAGATATGGATCCAGTAATTGAAATCGCTAAAAAACATCAGCTTAAAATAATCGAAGACGCTGCAGAAATGCACGGACAAACCTATAAGGACAAAATGTGCGGCAGTTTTGGCGATATCAGCATTTTTAGTTTTTATCCAAATAAACACATTACCACGGGCGAGGGCGGCATGTTGCTTTGCAATGATAAAGAATTAGCCGAAAGGTGCAAAAAGCTTCGCAATCTTTGCTTTGAACCCAACGGTCCGCGCTTTGTACATGATGAATTAGGTTGGAACTACCGGATGACCAACCTACAAGCCGCATTAGGTGTGGCACAATTGGAACAGTTAGAAGGTTTTATTGAAAAGAAAAGAGCCATGGGTACTACTTACCAGAAAGGTCTTTCATTTTTAAAGGATAAAGGTTATCAATTGCCTGTTGAAAAAACTAATTTCAGCGAAAATATTTATTGGGTTTTTGGTATTGTGGCGCCTAATCAGGCAGAAAAAGAAAAAATTGTATCCCACTTAACCGAAAGCAAGATTGGCACTCGCCCTTTCTTCTGGTGCATGCATGAACAACCGGTATTTCAGAAAATGGGATTATTTAAAAATGAAAAATATCCAATGGCAGAGAAATTGGCTAGAAATGGCTTCTATTTGCCAAGTGGTTTGGGCTTAGATCTTATAAAAGACGTGAAATTTATTAAGGATAATTTTTATTCATTGTTAAAATGAAGTTCTTCTCGCGAAAAAAATGTATTTGCATTTTCTCTGGACATAATGATTTTTTTTCGAATCCTACATTGATTTATTTGGCCGAAATTTTAGACAAATACAACCTGCCTGTATTTATTTATAATAACGGTTTATATAAAGAATCTGAATATCAAAAATTTAAAAATGTAGTTTTTTATACTCTCCCGATTTCATATCCTACAAAACCCAGAAGGCCACTTGTTTACTTAGCAAAAGTTATATGGCCTAAAATAATTATTAAATTTAATTCACTTCTGTTTAAAAAGAACATAATAATTGGAGTAGATCTGATTGGTTATTTAATAGCCTCTCGATCATTTAAATATAAACCAGAGTTAACTCATTACATTTCTTTTGAATTACTTTTCAAGGATGAAATGAAAAACAATAATAAATTTTTCAAATTAAAAATTCTTGAAGAAAAATTTTTAAAAATGGGTCTTAAGTCTTTATTAATTCAAGATGCTTACAGACAAGATTTGTTTTTAAAGGAAAATTTGGGTTTAACCATAGATCATACCTTTTTGTTACCCGTTGCACCAAGCCCCTATAAGTCAGCACTTTCATCAACCTTAACAAAAGCTAGAAAGGAAAAGATTAAGGTAATTTACGCAGGGAGCATATATGCGTGGTCTGGGATTAATGAAATTATAGATGTGTTCGAAAAAATGAATAATGCTAATTTTGAGCTACACATTCATAGTAGATTTGCACTTAACGTAGATCATCCTTTAGTAGAAAAAATTTCAGCTTTAAAAAACAAAGGAATACAGATAAACATGAGTTCTAAAGAACTAGCTTTTACCGAATTGTATGAGTTTCTTAAGAACTTTGATATCGGAATTGCAACTTATTTTCCTGTTAGCGATCCAGGAATTTATGATGGATTAAATATGCAGGAAATAGGCCTCTCTTCCGGAAAATTTTCTACCTATATGATGTTAGGTTTACCAACGATTGTTTCCCCTACAACATCTTTTAATAATTTAAGGAAAAAATATAGTTTTGGTGAGATTATTTATGGTTTTGATGGATTAGAAAATTCTTTGATTAAAATTGCCGATCATTATGAAGCTTATTCGAATGACTGCAAAAAGCTCTATAATAAAGAATTAAATCCTGATTTATATATTGGATCATATGTTGACAATATTTTAAATTGATGGTTTGTGAATTATCGTATGTAATTTCTACTTACAATAGGCTTTCCTTTCTCAAAATCCTTTTATCTAAATTGATTGAAGAAGTAAGAGAAAACGAAGAGATTGTAGTGGTAGATGGAGGGAGCACAGATGGGACACGGGCATTTCTAGAAGATTTATTCAACAAAGGATTTATTCATCAATATATTTCCGAACGGGATAAAAATCAAGCCCATGGATGGAATAAGGCACTATTAATCGCTAAAGGTAGCATCATCAAAAAAATAATAGACGATGATGTCTTCGATTTTACATCAATTAGAAAATGTGCAAATTATATGATTGCTCATCCAGAAGTTGATGTTATTATTTCTAATGATCTTTCTGCTAAACTTGATAACCCTACCCTAATAACCAGAAATACGCGCCTGGGCCAATATAAAAGTTGGGCTACTAACCAGACCCAATCCTTTACTTTTGGCGATGTGCACATGCTCATTAAAAGGAGTTCATTAGCAATTATCGGTCTTTACAACACAGGATATGTAATGATCGACTGGGAATATTCGCTTAGGATAAGTCATTTAAGGGCAAATATTGTTTATTATACTGGCTACAATGCACTTTCTGTTTTTCAAGAGCAAAGCGTATCTGGATTAATGAAAAAAGATCAAATAACAGCTCAAAGCAAACGAGCTATGGCATTTTATGAATATGCTGGCGATGACGCGGAGATAACTTTATGGTCTAAAATTAAGATTGCCGTTGGCAAAAGGATTTTTTCTCAGGCTCCATCCACAGCTAGTCACGAAAGAATTGATAATATCAGCCAGATCTACGAACAACTTTATAAAGAAATAGATCTCATCAATAAGGCTGTAAAGTTTGAATTTATAAAAATAGCAGATTTAAGTGAAGCCAAAGGTTAAAATCAAGGTTCAAAATGGCCTATCTTTCGAAGTTTTTAAAAAAGAGGTACTTGATGTAAATCTTGTTTCTGAGGATTTTGATTTTATAGAATCGGCAACGCCTGATTTTATCATCTTCGGTCCTTATGGCAATGATATTCCTCCTATTGGAAACTATGTTCGGATTGGCTATTTCTGCGAAAATATTACCCCTGACTTTGAAATTTGCGATTGGGCATTTGGTATTCCACTAGAAGAAGAATTCAATAATCCTAAATACAAACGCATTCAATGGCATGGCATTTCCCCAAACCAGTTAATCAAAGAAACTTACAGAGATTTAGAAAGCCTGCTTCATCAAAAAAACCATTTTTGCAATTTTGTTTATTCCAATCCAGTTCCGTTTAGAGAAGAATTCTTCAGACAGCTATCAAAGTATAAAAAAATAGATTCTCCCGGCATGTCGATGAACAACATGGCTTGGCCTCAAAACAACAACAAAGCCCTGAAGTGGAATGTAAAACGTGATTTTTTAAAGAAATATAAATTTACCATCTCTTTCGAAAACTACGTTTATCCTGGTTACCAGACGGAGAAGCTTTATGACCCCATGTTTTCGGACAGTTTACCCATTTATTGTGGCAATCCTTTAGTCAATAGAATTTTTAATAATGATAGCTTTTTGAATACAGCAGATTACTTATTGCCTAAGCAAAATCAGGTAATTAATTGGCTAGAAAAAAACAGTCAAAGCAATTTTGTAGACATCAGGCCTCAATTTTTCAAAAATCCGTACCGCCGGGTTTTTAGGAAGGTAAAATCAATTGGCAGAAGCTTAAAAATGAAACTTCAATTTAACAATTTGGACTTTAGCCCTCTTATCGACAGGATTATCGAATTGGATAAAAATGATGACCTATACTTGCAATATCACGCCCAACAATGGTTGAGTAAGGAAGCTTTTGATGAAATTAAATTAACCAGAGAACGTTGGTACACTATTTTTTCTACCTTAAATGAATAGTCCCTTAGTTTCCATTATTATTCCAGTATATAATTCTGCCAAATACTTGGCAGAAACCATTCAAACCGTAATAGATCAAACTTGGTCAAACAAAGAACTTATTATTATAGACGATGGTTCGACCGATAGTTCTTTAACAATCGCCCAGCAGTTTAATTATCCTTGGATTAAAATTCATACGCAAAAAAACAATGGAGCTCCAACGGCAAGAAATCTTGGTATCAAATATGCAAGTGGGGATTTTATCCAATTTTTGGATGCTGACGATTTGCTTAGCCCGAATAAAATAGAATTACAGGTAAAAGCCTTATCATTAAATCCTAATAAAGTAGCCGTTTGTAGCACAGTGCATTTTAATATTGGTGAAGATCATTTAACCAATCAGCCTTCTGCCTACGAAGAAAGATTCCTTTTTAACACAGATGATCCTAGCGGGTTTTTGGTGAATTTATGGGGTGGTAACGATAACCAAGGTTCTATGGTACAAACAAATGCCTGGCTTGTACCAAAAACAATAGTTCAAAAAGCAGGTCCGTGGGAAGAATTCTATTCCCCTGATGATGATGGCGAATATTTTTCGAGAGTTCTTCTGGCCTCTGAAGGCATAATCCATGTAAAAGACTGTTATAACTATTACCGAAAAGGGCAACTGGGACTGGCGACAAGAAACAGTTATAAAGCCTTACTGGGTTGTTATAAATCTACGCTTTTAAAACGAGACAGCTTATTCGAACATATACAAACAGATGAGGCCAAATTTGCCATTGCGAGGCTTTTGATTTCCCTGACTATAGAATCCTACCCTAAATATGCATCTTTAAGCAAGGCAATTAGCAAGAACGTTAAAGAGCTTGGCAATTATGCTTATACTCCTATCAGTGGTGGGCCATTCGCACGAAAGCTATCACATATATTTGGTTGGAAGATCGGTAGGTTATTACAATATCTAAACCATAAAAGTTAGATGTCTATAAATTCCATCAAAATTTCACATCAATCATTCCATTCCATAAATATTTTAAGGGGGGTGGCAGCATTAGGCGTTTTCTGGTATCATCAACAGTATGGACGTGTCTTAGCAAAATATACAAATCAATCTCTCTTTAATCTAACAGACCAATTTGGTTCAACTTATGCCGTTCCATTATTTTTTCTAATCAGTGGTTTTTGTATCCACCTATCGAGCCTAGGATACTTGGCGGAAAACAGAGAGCTTAATCTTAAAGCATACTTTACAAAAAGGCTAAAGAGGATTTACCCTCCCTATCTGATAGCACTACTTTTTGCAATTATTATAAATTGGCTTATCAAACCATCTTTCTATCTAGGTATCAAGGATTTCATAGTCCATCTTTTCGTTCTACAAGGTTTTTTTGAGAAATCATTCAATACAATAAATCTTGTTTTTTGGACGATTAGTATTGAATTAGCTTTTTACTTTTTATATCCCCTATTCTTTTTTTTAAGAAAAAAATATGCCTTGAGATACGTTATTGCTATCATCTCCATTATATCTACCTTTTCTATTGTATACTTTATCAATGTTGAATACACTCATTTGGTACAACGTTATTTTGTTTTAAATCTCTGGTTAGGCTGGTGTATGGGTGCTTTTATATCTGATAAAATTTTTCTAGATATCAATTTCAACTGGAAGAAATTTTTATTATTGTTATACCCCTTACTTGGTCTTTTATACCTGTTAGTGTATCTCAATAAAATCTCAGTGCTTGTTTTAGATGAACTGAATATATTAATATGGATAGGTCCCTTACTCTTTGTATTTAATAACGAAAATTGGTTGCACAAGAATTACAATTTATTGATTAACTTATTTGTAAAAATTGGATTGCTCAGCTATTCCTTATACTTATTGCATCAACCATTAATCATGTTAAAAAATTTTATAATTCAAAGATATATACCTGTTGAACTTGGCCCCTATTGCCAGATGTTGGGCTTTCCTATAATAATTTGGCTTAGTTGGCTACATTATAATAGAGTTGAAAAACCTTTTTTAAGTAAAAAAGTATGATTACGAGATCTATTGTAACTGTGGCCGTTGGAAAAGACTATTATTTGAAGCTGGCTGTAAATCTTATCCGATCATTTTTATTATGGCATAAAAATTCCGATTTGCGATTTCTTATTTTGACAGATAATCAGGCATTTTTTGATGAGTTCTCTCATCAAAAACAAATCACCATCAAAATATTGGCAATAAGCGAATCCGACAAATCTTTCACTTCAAAATTTTTGTTAATTGACCACATTGTTGCTGATGAAAATCTCTTTATAGATTGTGATTGTCTAATATACAAACCGCTTGACATCGTATTTAATCGTATGTCCGCCTATGATTTTACGGCAATTGGAAAAAACGAAAAAGAGGGTAATTTCTTTTGCGACATCTCAAAAATTATAGCACACTTTAGAATAGAATCAATGCCTGTATTTGTTGGTTCAGTTTATTTCTTCAAAAATAATGATACTGCTAAACAGATTTTCAGTAAAGCAGTAGATCTTAAAAAATCCTATGATCAATTAGGCTTTGTTAGATTACGTAACAAGGAAAACGAGGAACCTCTTTTTGCCATATCAATGGCATTGTATCATCAACAAATAATTGCTGACGATTACACTATCAAAGCGGATCTAATGCATTATGAATATTACAATACCAATGTTTTAAAAGGTTTAGCTAGTGTATATAAAGGAAAGATAAATAAATTTGATGAAAAAAAACCGGCAATAGTCCATTTTAATGATAAGTTCAGCGAAGAGGCTTGTTATCTCATGGATCAATTACGTTTATCCAATGTTCACAAGAATACGACCTTAGTTGAAATCAATGGGTTAGTCCGTTATAAGCTACCTGAGAAGTTGTTGCGTTTCTCAAAAGCTATTTTAAGACCTCTCTATCATAAAATCTTAGGCCCTTCAAAAGTAAAGAAAAACAAAAGATGAGTATAACGACAATATTGACTAAAGTTAACGACTCCCTGTTTTTCAGACTAAAAAGGTACTTTAAGCACTACGGACGCAAAACTAAACTAAATGGAACTGCCGCTTCAAAGCTAAGTATTGGAGAGCTCGATTCACTTGAGCTACTAGAAATCTGCAAAAAATCTGAGTACCCCATCCAAACTATCTATGACATTGGCGCCCATGTAGGTATTTGGACAGTTCTTACCAAATCCATATTTCCTAGTAGCAAAATAGTTTGTTTCGAGCCATTAGCTCAACATCATGTTACGCTGAAAGCAAACACAAGCCACTTAAACAACATTAACATTTATCCTTTTGCTTTAGGGCCTAAAACCGGGGAAGCAACCATTAATATTGCCAACAGAAGTGATTCTTCAAGTATTATGGATCTTACGACCAAACAAGCTGAAATATTTGGAGTAACAATGGATCGTACCGGATCTATTCAAATTGCTCAACTTGACGAATTTATTCGCAAAGAACAGATCCAACTACCTGATCTGATGAAACTTGACATACAGGGCTATGAACTCGAAGCATTAAAAGGTGGTATAGCATGCATGCAAGCTTGCAAATTCATCATTCTGGAAGTGAGCTTTTTAGAGTTTTATCAAGGGCAACCTTTATTTGAAGAAGTGATAGCCTTTATGGCGTCTCATCAATACAAAACCATTGCATTTGGATACAATACAGCCACAGGCAGCAGAATCGAACAATGCGATATTCTATTCGAAAACACTAAGCTTTGAAAATCTTCCTTTCCTTTTTACAGTCAAACCAACAGCACCCCATAGCCGCTTATAGTTTCTGGGAATACTATATTAAAAATGGTATAGAGGAAGCCGGATATAAATGGATCGAATGTCAAGATGTTGATTGGGCCAAGGGATTGGTGTCGCAATCAGAAGAAGATTTTGACAATTGGAAAAGTGCAAGCTGGGAAAAAACACTTAGCTATGTAAAAGAAAACAGGCCAGACCTTTTTTTAAGCTACCTTTACCCTGAACAAGTTGATAAACAAGCCATACAGGAAATAAAAAAACTAGGTATACTTTGTGTTAATTTCTTTTGTGATAATGTAAGACTGTTTAAAAAAGCACCAAAAGCATTCGATGTTTTTGATTTAAACTGGGTACCTGAACAGAAAGCTATTCCACTTTATCAGCAGGCGGCTATACCTTGTATTAACTTACCTATGCCTATGTGGATAGAGCCTAAGTATCGGACGCCCACATCAGTAGAGTTAGATGTATTGTCATTTATCGGGTCAAAAGATATCCAAAGACAATTGTTTTTCGAGAAATTACTGGAATTAAATCCCATTATAAATCTCGACATCTACGGTAGCGGTTGGGCAGCTAATGCGGAAGAACTATCCTTTCCGAGACAATCAGCATTTAAAAAGCTAACCAATCAATTTCATTTTCTGAGCAAACATGGAATAAAACCTTACCTGAACAAACTTAAGTTTAGTTCTTTAAATCCGCCTATAAGCAGCTCGCTTAAATCCAAAATTAAGGGCAAGCCTAATTTCGAAAACTATATCAAAATCACAAGGCAAAGTAAAATTACGATTGGTATTAACCGTTACCCAAGTTTTAATTATCCTTTGCACCAACCAAATACCTATTCCCGATTAAGAGACATAGAAGCGCCCATGTTAGGTGCTTGTTATTTAACCGAATGGACATATGGTATGGATGAGCTTTATGATCTAGATACAGAGATTTTATCCTATATTACGATAGAAGAATTCCAAGAAAAATCTCAAAGATTGGTTAAGGATAAACAACTTAGGGTAAGTCTAAGATCAAATGGTCAAAAAAGGGCACTAGCCGATCATTCGATACCCGCTTCTCTTAGAAAGATAATAAAATAACTTGCAGGTAGGGAAAGAACATTATATACCTATTATCAGTTTTCTTAGGGCAGTTGCAAGTTTAGGAGTCTGCGCAACGCACATGCATTTTGCTACCGGGCTTTATCATGAACCTTTAACAAAGTTTATTACTTATGGACAATTAGGAGTTGCTGTATTTTTTACTATATCTGGATTCATTATTCCCTATTCTCTTTGGACTTCAGATTACAAGCTTAAGAACTTCTCTACTTACATTTTAAAACGTTCCATTAGAATTGATCCACCTTACCTTGCTGTCATATTGATTTGTTTGATGTTAGGCTATCAGTTTGATTTTAAAAAATTTATATTACATCTATTTTACCTAATCCCTTTCAGCAATTACGATTGGTACCAAGGTACATTTTGGACTTTAGGAATAGAATTTCAATTTTACATTTTTATTGGCTTGTTTTTTCCTTTTATCAAGAAAGGTAATCTATATTTTTTAATTCCAATACTATTGGCTTTTTCATTTACTGGTTACTTCCTAAACTTGCATAATGGTTACAATTTTATTTTTCGTCACATACATTATTTTGTCTTTGGAATAATAGCACTCCTTTATAAAAAGAAAAGAATTTCTGTAATTATGACTCAATTCTTATTAATGACATTAACTATATACTTGTGTGTTAACGTTTCTATTCTTACTGGATTTATTGGTTTTATAGCCTCACAATTTATCATTAATTTTAATTTTCAGAATAAGATCACTAATTTTTTAGGAAAGATTTCTTATTCATTATACCTGATCCATCCATTAATTGGAGAATGTGTTATAAGGTTATTGAAACCCTTTTCCCCAAATCTCTATCTGCTATATTTTACTACATTAATCTCCTGTATTTTAGGGGCATCTATTTTTTACTATGGTATTGAACGTATTTCACTGAAATGGTCAAAATCAATTCCTACAAATCCTTAAATTGCACAAACCAAGATTAATTATTTATTTTAAAAAAGAGCCTGTTAAAGATCGCTTTTTTCCTGGCGACCGTTTTATTATTCCACTTATAAAACGAATTATAACAAAAAACAAGATTGGCAGTCTAGAGAAGGTATTTTTAAACCTTTGTAAAGGCTTAGATCTGTTAAATGTCAGTTATAAAAAAAACCTGCCATTCCATCAACTTAAACCAACCGACCAAATTATAATGCTAGGCGCAGGCAAACATGTGCTCAATAATTACCAGCAACCTAACAAAATAATTGCTGGGATAGGTTTAATTACACATCCCAGCAATTGGCCAACTTTATTTAAAGATTATCCAATAGCCGTTTATCTGCAACATTCGCCCTGGGCTGCCAATATTTACAACAAATGGTATGGACCAAACAGCTGCAAAATTTGGCCTGTTGGAATTGATACCAACTATTGGCAACCCCATAAGGCCACCAAAAGCCCTCATATTCTTATCTATGTAAAGTTCTTATGGCATCAGGAACAGAATAAAAAAGAACTCCTTAATCCGATTATAGATTTCTTTGAACAAAATGCGATCGCCTATCAACTCATCACCTATGGAGATTACCATATCAAGACATATAAAGCGTTATTAAACCATAGTAAAGCCATGATCTTCCTATGCGAGCATGAAAGCCAGGGCCTTGCCTATCAGGAAGCAATGGCCATGGATGTACCAATTTTTGCATGGAACCAAGGCCTCTGGTTAGATAAGAACCGCTTAAATTGGGGCGAAACCGAGCCTATAGCAGCAAGTTCAGTTCCTTATTTTAACTCAACCTGTGGTGATACATTTAAGGATTTTGATGAATTTAAACTTGGTTTTACCAGGTTCTACACCAAAGTGGAACGTGGATTATTTAAGCCTAGAGATTATATTTTAAATCATCTCACTTTAGAGAAAAGTGCAGAGCGAATATTAACGATCATTAAAGAAGTATATCAATGAGAATTCTTCTGATCATGGATCCTGGAATTGCAGTACCTCCACCTAATTACGGCGGCCATGAAAGATTGGTATACATGTTTGCAGAAGAGTATATTAAATTGGGGCATGAAGTGACTTTACTAGCTGGGCCAGATTCGGTCATATCTGGGAAAGTATATACTTTTGGGGTAAATAATCTCCAAAGATCAAAATGGCAAAAAACAAAGGAATTGCTCTTTGTTTGGAAGTTTTTATATCAAAAACGTAAACAATTTGACCTTATTCATAACTTCGGCCGATTGGCATATCTTATTCCAATATTAAATAGTTCTGTTAAAAAAATAATGACCTATGGTAGACCTGTGGCACAAGCAGGAATTAAAAAGATAACTGCTATGGCTAATCAGCATTTGATATTTACGGCCTGTAGCAATTATTGTGTAGGTACGGGCAATGTGGCCGGAAGATGGGAAACAGTTTACAATGCTATTGATTTCTCAAAGTATCAGCTCCAAGAAAACGTTGAAGACAATGCCCCACTCATGTTTTTAGGCAGATTAGATAAAATTAAAGGTTTACATACTGCAATACAGGTTGCCAAAGCAACCAACAACAAACTTTTGATTGGCGGAAATATTCCTGATACAGCAGACAATTATCAATATTATAAAGAAACATTAGAACCTCAATTTGATGGTAAACAGATCATCTATTTGGGAGCTTTAAACGATGAGCAAAAAAATCATTACCTGAGCAAAGCAAAAGCCCTGCTATTTCCTATTGAGTGGGATGAACCCTTCGGTATGGTAATGGTAGAGGCCATGGCATGCGGAACACCGGTAATTGGGTTTAGACGAGGTTCGGTACCAGAAGTAATTGCAGATGGCAAAAATGGCTTCATTGCTCAAACCAAAGAAGATATGATAAATGCTATTCAAAAAATTACTGATGTTAATAGATCTACCTGCAGGGCAGTAGCCTATAGCAAATTTGATGTATCAATTATTGCTAAGGACTATCTAAATTTATAAAGGTGAGTAAAAGGGGGAAAATAGTACTTGTTACATCCGGTCAGCCTTCGCTAAATCCTCGTTTGGTGAAAGAAGCAGATAGTTTGTTTGATGCAGGGTACGATGTTACGGTTGTTTACTTATACTGGAACGATTGGGGGACTGATTTAGATAAGCAATTACTATCGGAAAAAAAATGGAAGTCAATCCGCGTTGGGGGCGATCCAAAGAATGAAAAATGGATATATTGGCTAAGCAGAATAAGGCATAAATTCGCGAATATATTCGTATCTAAATTTGGCTATCGTTTTGGCTTACCCGAATTAAGCATTGCAAGAGGCAGCTTAAATCTTATGCGTAAGGTTAAGGGTTTAAAGGCAGATTTATATATAGCACATAATCTAGGAGCATTACCTGCAGCCACAATAGCTGCTAAAAACAATCATGCTAAATGCGCTTTTGATGCGGAAGATTTCCATAGGCAAGAAGTTACCAACGATTACAATTCAGGAGAATTTAAGCTCAAAAAAATTATTGAGGATAAATATCTGCCAAAGGTACATTATCTAACTACCGCTAGCCCCTTAATCAGTGAAACTTATAAGAAATTATACCCGGCAATTCAGCCAGAGACGATTTTGAATGTTTTTCCATCTCAAAGAAACCGCTTGAAAAAGAAAAAAAAAAATCTCAGGTTATTCTGGTTTTCTCAAAACATTGGAAAAAACAGAGGTTTAGAAGAAGTAATTAGTTCCTTAGCCTATCAGGAAAATGTTGAGCTGCACTTGCTTGGTTTTAGCATGCCATCAATCAAGGATTATTTCAAGAAACTATCAGAACAAAGCGCTTTTCGTTCTGAAAACATTTATTACTATGCCCCTATTCCGTCAAATGAAATCATAAAATTTGCTTCTCAATTTGATATTGGCTTGGCTACTGAAACTGGATTCCCCTTAAATCGAGATATCTGCTTAACAAACAAAATATTTACCTACATACAAGCGGGTCAAGCTATAATTGCATCTGATACTGCTGCACAAAAATGGCTCTTAGAAAGCTATCCAGAAATGGGCTTTATATATAACAGGACAAAGATTAACCAGTTAACCGGTATCATTCGAAATTATTTATCAAATTCAGAATTATTGGAAGAACATCAGGCCAAAGCTTTAAAATATGCCCAGAATGAGTTAAACTGGGAGCACGATGAGAAAAAATTTCTTAAAAAAATTATAAATACTATTGGCAAATAAAAAGCTTTTAATTATTTCTCCCTATTTCTCTCCTGTTAATGCTGCAGATATGCAACGCATTAGAATGAGCCTTCCTTATTTTAAGATCTTTGGCTGGGAAGCGGAAGTAATAATGGTACATGAAAACTATGTAGACATGGTTAAGGATACTTTGCTTTTAGAGGCCATACCGAATGACGTACCTATACATAAAGTTAAGGCCTTACCTAAAAAATGGACTAGCAAATTTGGTTTGGGTAGTATTGCCTTACGGTCTTTATGGTATATCCGGAAAAAGGGTAATCAATTATTAAAACACAAAAATTTTGATCTGATTTATTTTTCAACGACTCAGTTTCCTGTTTGTATATTAGGTCCTTATTGGAAACGTAGATTTAATATCCCTTATATCGTCGATATACAAGACCCCTGGCATTCCGAGTATTATCAGTCCAAACCAAAGAAAGAGCGCCCAAAAAAATATTGGTTTTCTTATCGGTTAAACAAATACCTGGAGCCAAAAGCATTAAAAGATGTGGATGGGTTAATCAGTGTTTCTAAAGCCTATATTGATACCCTACACGAAAGGTATCCGATGTTGAAGGAAAAACCAAAATCAATCATTACGTTCGGTGCCTTTGAGTCAGATTTTGACATTGCCAAATCAAAAGAAGGTGATTTGCCTGTTATATACAACAAAGACGATGGATTTAAACATTTGGTATATGTAGGCAGAGGTGGCAATGACATGAGTTTAAGTTTAAATCTTCTTTTTAAGGCCTTCGCACAAGGACTAAAAAATGAACCGATATTATTCAGCCAGTTTAGAATGCATTTTATTGGTACCAGTTATGCTCCTGAGGGAAAAGGTATAAAAACCATTATGCCTTTGGCTGCCCAAATGGGTTTAGCTGATTATATCCAAGAGCACACGGATAGAATCAGGTTTTACGAGAGTATCAAACACCTTCAAAATGCCCACGGTTTAATAATTATCGGATCCGAGGAGGCTTCTTATACCGCATCTAAACTCTATCCATATATATTGGCAAAGAAACCACTTCTAGGTATCTTCCATCAAGAGAGCAGCGCCTATAAAATTCTTTCCGACTGTCAGGCTGGTCAGGTAGTTGGTATCACACAAGGATCGGAGGCTATCTATCAAACTTTCAGGTCGTATATTGAGGATGTTACTGTTTCAAAGCAGCCATTCACAAACTGGGAAGCCTTTAAACCTTTTACTGCTTCTTATTTAACAGAAAAACAAACAGCAGTTTTCGAACAGGTTATCAATCTTCATCAACAAAAGCGATAGTGAGCAAATTAGCGATCATTACCACGCATCCCATACAATATTACGCGCCAGTATTTAAACTGCTCGCTCAAAAAATACAATTGCGGGTATTTTACACTTTGGGCGAACAATCAGTATCACAATATGATCATGGTTTTGGTCAGCAGATTGAATGGGATATACCTTTGTTAGCGGGTTATGATTATCAGTTTTTAGAAAATATATCAAAAAGTCCCGGCACCCATCATTTCAATGGCATCATCAACCCGGGAATTTGTGAAGCTGTGCAGGATTTTAAACCAGAGGCTATTTTAATTTATGGATGGGCCTGGAAAAGCCACTTAAATGCATTACGGTTTTTCAAAGGCAAGGCTCCGATTTACTTTAGAGGAGACTCTACCCTACTTGACCAACAAAAAAGCTTCAGGCGTTTATTGAGGAAATATTTTCTTAAATGGATTTATAATCACATTGATAAAGCATTTTATGTTGGCACCGCTAATAAAGCCTATTTTAAACATTTTGGCCTAAAAGAAAACCAATTGCTTTTTGCACCACATGCCGTTGATAATGATAGATTTGGAAAAGAAAATATCATTGAGGCTCAAACGCTTAGAACACAACTTCATATCAAAAGCGATGAAATTTTAATACTTTTCGCCGGCAAGTTTGAGTCCAAAAAAAATCCTGAACTTTTGCTGAATGCTTTTATAGATCTTGATTTAAAAAAAACACATTTGCTTTTTGTTGGAAATGGGGTGCTGGAGGAAAGATTGAAAGAAAAAGCGGAGAGGTTAACAGGCAATGGGGCTTTCGACTACGCTCAGAATGATAATCTAAGTAAAAACCAGGATGACGGTGATGAAAGTTTAGAGTTGCGGGCGATGAGTTGGCAGGAAAATTTAAAAAAAAGAATCCATTTTATGGATTTTCAGAACCAAAGCCAAATGCCAATGGTTTATCAAGCCTGCGATTTATTCTGTCTGCCCTCAAAAGGGCCTGGAGAAACCTGGGGGTTGGCCGTAAACGAAGCCATGGCAGCCGGAAAAGCAGTATTGGTATCGGATAAGGTTGGCTGCGCGGCTGATCTGGTCAACCCGGGAGTTAACGGACAAGTATTTACATCAGGTGATTTAACTGATCTGAAACAAAAACTTAAAGTACTAACTGAAAATAAAACTAAATTAGCCCAAATGGGATTGGCTTCACAAGAAATGATCAAAGATTGGTCCTTCAAAAAACAAGTGAACCAGATTGTTGAAGCCATCCAAAATAAACATGCAAAATAACAATCCTACTAAACTGATATTAACGTTATATTTCCCGGTTTTGATCTCCTATATGTTGATCAATAGCCCTATCATATCGTATTTTGTGGCCTGGTTTGGTTCGCTTTTTATTTTTTATACCACGATATTATCTCCGGCGGCAATTATTAAGACCGATCTGCCTATTTATAAACAAATTATGCGTCCCATATTTCTGCTGCAACTCATTTTTGCCGGTTTTATGTGTGTTACTTCAATATTTTACTTTATGGATCACTTGGGGTACAGGTATTTAACAGAAATTAATTACGGCGCCCAATTTAAAGAGAATGAACAAACCATCTTAATAGCCAGCTGTCAGCGCATGGGTTTACTGGCACATGCCGCATTGGTTACGGGTATGCTTCTGGTTCAAAAAAACAGCATTAAGATAAAAAGTATTAAAACTTTTGAAAGTGATGATTTCCTCATCTGGCTCAGTATCATAGTATTTGGTATTGGCTCATTAACACAAAGTTTCCCTAGCCTTAACCAAATTGCCATCCCACTTACTATAGTTGGTATATCATGTGCAGCAGTGCTATTTGTTAAAGGGGTTAATACCAAAAACATTAAATACCTGGGCATAGGTGCCAGTATTTTTATCATTAACTTTTTACATGCCTCCTTGTCAGGCTATAAAGAACCTATTATCATCAACGTTATTGTAATTGCGTGTGTATTTTTTCCTTATTATAAAAAGGTCATCCTCTATTTAGCTATCCCAGCTGCTTATATATTACTTTATTTTTTACCAACCTACAACAATACCGTTCGGCAGAGCTGGAGCGGTGAGGTAAGCGCAGAGAAAGCACAAGATCAAGCATTTGAAAATCTGGATTCGAAAAACAGGGAACAAATCGAAGAAACGAATTGGAGTTTTTTAACCAGAAGGTTAAGTGAAATAGAAATGTTTACGCAATTTGTAGATTATGTGCCCAACCACCATCCATATTACGACTGGGAAATAGTAGAAAGTTCTTTAGAGGGACTAATTCCAAGGATTTTCTGGGCAGGAAAGCCCAATATGGAAACCGTTTCTATGCAAAGGGTTTATGATGCTGGTGTGGCGCATCAAATGTCTACGGTTTCGGCAAAAACGCGGCCTGTTGTAGACGCTTATTTAAGCTTCGGTATACCTGGCGTCTTCTTTTTTATGTTCCTTTATGGCATACTCGTGCAACACTTATCAGATAAAGCTGAAGAAATATTTGGTGGTTACGAACTGGGCTGCGTCATCATGTTCAATAGTATTTTTCAGGGACTTTGGCGGGGCAATAATTTCGAATTTATGTTTAATAACATTTTTTGGGGTTATGTGATCATGTGGTTTCTGTTTGCTTTGCTGAGGACAATAAAAGTATTAAAGCCGGTGTTTGATTAGCGAGTGGAATGGTTTAGCGGTAAGATTATTTGTATAGCATTTTAGATCAAAAATTGAAATTAATTCACATCACAGCTTCTTATAAGCCAGCCTATATTTACGGTGGGCCAATACAGAGTGTTGGGAAATTGTGTGAAGCATTAGGTGGGTTAGCGGTTAGCGGTGATGGGTTAGGGATTGATGATTTGCAGGTACTAACTACTACAGCTAACGGGACAAGGGAGCTTGATGTAAAAATTGGCGCTCCTATTTTGATGAATGGCGTAAGCGTTACTTATTTTAAGCGCCAGACAAAAGATCACAGCCATTTCTCGATTGGGTTGTTATTAGGACTAAGGAAAAAGATCCTTCGTTACACTCAGGATCACAGCAATAATGAAATCTCCAAACTCCAAACTCCAAACGCTAAACTCATAATACACATCCATGCCTGGTGGAATTTAGTTTCGGTATTGAGTTGCTTCATTGCAAAATGGTACCGTGTTCCTGTAGTACTTTCTCCCCGCGGCATGCTTACCGCATACACGTTCGGTAATCGCAATTCCTTATCAAAAAAAATCATTCATGCCTTACTCGGCAAACAGCTATTAAAATATTGCCACATCCACGCCACCAGCGAACAGGAAAAGAAAGATATCTTTACCTTTATTAAGCCAAAAAGCATTACCATTATCCCTAATCTGGTCAGTTTTCAATTTCCAGTTTCCAGTACTCATACATCCGATAGCGATACATTTCGTGTGCTCTTTCTCTCCCGTATTGAAGAGAAAAAAGGACTTGAACTACTTTTTAAAGCTTTGGCAATGTTAAATATCCCCTGGCTGTTAACCATTGCGGGTACTGGAAAAACAGAATATGTACAAAGCCTAAAGCGCAAAGTAGAGGAATTAGGAATTCATCAACAAATTACCTGGATTGGGCAGGTAAGTAATGAGGATAAATTTAATTTATTGGCCAAACATGATTTAACAGCCCTCACCTCCTATAACGAAAACTTTGCCAATGTTGTAGTAGAAAGTTTAAGTGTAGGTACGCCTGTACTAATCAGTAAATTTGTTGGTTTGGCTGATTATGTTGCTGATAAAAACCTGGGATGGATTACCGGACTAAATATTGAAGAAATTAAAACAGGAATCCTTTCGGCATATCAGGATATTGAAAAAAGAAAAGAAATCAGGACCAATGCACCTTTATTGGTGAATACTGATTTTAACGATGATACCCTGGCCAAACAATACGTGGAATGCTATAAAAAAGTTCTTGTTGCTCAATTCCCTTTTAACCTAAAATGAATCCAAATTTTAGCTTTGTCATTTTAACTTTTAATGAGCAGATACACTTGCCCAGATTGTTAGCTTCTATTAAAGCATTACGTGCAAAAATATTCATTCTGGATAGCGGAAGTACTGATGAAACTTTGAAAATTGCAGATAATTACGGCGCAGAAGTAAAACAGAACCATTTTATAAACCACCCGAAACAGTGGGATTTTGCATTGAAAAACTTTAAAATAGAAACACCCTGGACAATTGGCCTCGATGCTGATCAGATTGTTACCCCTGAACTTTTTGAAATGCTCACTAATTTCAATGATAATCAACATCGTGATATCAATGGCATTTATTTTAACCGGAAAAACTTTTTCCAGGGGAAATGGATCAGGTTTGGCACCTATTATCCTTTTTATCTTTTAAAAATGTTCAGAACAGGAGTTGGTTTCTCTGATCTGAACGAGAATATGGACCACAGGTTTATTGTTCCCGGAAAAACCGAAATCTGGAAAAAAGGCTGGATTTTGGAAGAAAACCTAAAAGAAAACGATATTTCGTTTTGGAAAGCCAAACATGAACGCTATAGTGATCTGGTAGCGCAAGAGGAGGTAGAAAGGATGTTAAAGCTGCGTATACAAAGTTTAAAGCCTAATTTATTGGGCAGCCCTGACGAAAAGCGGGCCTGGCTAAAACAATTATGGTGGAAACTTCCACTCGGATTCCGTCCTTATCTCTACTTTGGCTACCGGATGTTTTTTAAACTCGGTATATTTGAAGGCCGCACCGGGATTAAATTTCATTATCTTCAGGGTTTCTGGTTTAGAAAAACAGTAGATAGAAAAATCAAAGCAATAAAAAAGCAGAAGCTATATTTATAATGGCGATAACATATGAATCCAGAACAAGCCAAAAAAGAAGCAAATAAAAAGGCCATCAAATTTTTGATTGCACTATTTATATTGTACATCCTGTTTAGCCAGGGCAATTTGTTTATGCTCAGTGTAATGACACCTGGTTCAAAGTTCTACAATGCCTATATTGCCGAACACTTTAACTATATCCAGGGTTTAAAAACAGCATTAATTGTACCTGCAGTGTGGATTATTAAAGCATTTGGCTTTTATGCCATCTATAACGAAATGGATGTAATGGTAGTTGCCGGTCCTTACCTTAGGATCAACTATTCTTGTCTGGGTCTTGGTGTTATGAGTTTTTTAGCTGCATTTGTACTCTCATTTCCAGCTTCGTGGAAATCGACGTTTAAAATGCTGTTTATCGGTATTTTGATCATTTATATACTTAACATATTACGCATTGCAGGATTAGGCATTTTAATGGCGGTTTTTAAATCGCAGCGGAACAATTTCAACTACCACCACGAAATTTTTAATATCATTGTGTATATATGTGTATTTACAATGCTTTATTTTTGGATTAAAAGGAACAATAAATCAAAAACAATTCAGCCATAAGCCACATCGCTAAAAAATTATTTTGTTAAAAACACAACTTCATAAAAACTTTGATACAGGCAATTTTAAAATTGGCGCCAGCAAACTGAAGCAATTTCTGTGGTATTTTACCAACATTTTTTTCTTTAAAAGCGGACTAATGCCAATCAGTTCTGTACTCGTACTTCTGTTACGGTTATTCGGAGCAAAAATAGGTCACGAGGTTCGCATAAAACCTGGCATCTATATTAAATACCCGTGGAAACTGGAGATTGACGATTATAGCTGGCTGGCAGATTGTTATATAGATAACCTGGATCAGATCAAAATCGGTAAAAATTGCTGTATTTCGCAACAGGCGGTTCTCATCACAGGAAATCACAATTACACCAGTATTGGTTTTGACTTAATAACTGGCCCCATTGTGCTTGAAGACGGTGCCTGGATTGGCGCAAGCGCCACAGTTGGCCCTGGTGTAACCTTGCATAGCCATTCGGTTTTAACTCTGGGAAGTATTGCAACTAAAAACTTAATGCCCTATAGCATTTACCAAGGCAACCCCGCAATAAAGGTTAAAGACCGTGCAATGAAAGCTTAATATCATATTCAGCATAAAAATTTAATGCGGATTGCCAAACAGCAATCCGCATTTTTTTGTCAATTTCCACCAGTTGATTTATATCAATAGGTAAAGACTGCTTTAACCATCAAAATTACTTTATTTAAAAAATTATCAGGACATTTGTACAGTTGATCGCCTCAAACCTATTTAAGTTGGTAAATTTCAAATTAATGAAGAATAAGTATTCCTTATCCTCCAAACTTATTTTAATTACATTTTTAATTGGGATAGTAAACTTGTTTTTCTATGATTATGAGAGTACGCAAGAATTTGTAGTACTTATCTTTATCCTTATCATGCGCTATGTGCTCTTTATCCTTATTAAACGGCGGTTTGAATGGAGCAAATATCTCTTAGTATTCATCATTTTAAGAGGTATCCATCGTTTATTTGTAGTGTTTTCAAATGTAGATGCCAGCCAGGTAACCAAAATAAACCTGATATTGCAATTGGTGATGTCGGTAATGGCTTTTGCCGTCCTGTTTATTTTCCCGAAAATTAAAGAATGGATGAATGATAGAAGGAAATATTTTTCTCCAAATACAGTAACAAATCCACAGCATTAGTTTATCGTATTTTCTTACCAAGATCTAATACCTACTTTCAAGCTAGAACTTGCCTGATCATTTTATTGCTGATTTATCTTGAATCAAGCATCATTAACAACATTAATCGATAATTATTTACTAAAAAAATTGCTCCATAAACTTCCCCAACTATAGTTATTTCAACGAAAAAGCCTATAATTGCCTGTAAAGCAGAACAACATGAATGTCATCCTCGCCTCTACCTCAACACTCTTCGGTGGCAATTACCTCGAATACCTAAAAGATGAGCTGATTATACTCTTTGCCGGAATAGATGAAATCATTTTCATCCCTTTTGCAAGGCCAGGAGGAATTTCGCATGAAGAATATACGATCAAAGCACGAGATTTTTTCTCCCAACTTAATATCAGTGTTAAAGGCCTGCATGAATTTAATGATCCCGTTAGCGCGATCTATGAAGCCAAAGGATTTTTTACAGGTGGGGGAAATACCTTTTTGCTGGTAAAAACACTTCATGAACTCGGGCTAATGACGCATCTGAGTGAAAACATCAAAAAGGGCAAACCTTATTTGGGCTGTAGCGCCGGAAGCAACATCGGCGGACTAAATATGAAAACCACCAATGATATGCCTATTGTATATCCTTCATCCTTTGAATGTATGGGTCTGGTTCCTTTTAACCTTAATCCTCACTATCTTGATCCAAATCCGGAATTAAAACATAACGGAGAAACCAGGGAAACAAGGATTATGGAATTTCTAACACAAAATAACATCAAAGTAATAGGCTTACGCGAAGGCAACTGGATCAGAATATTGGGTGACAAAATCACTACAGAAGGCAGTGAAAACACCAGGATTTTTGAAGCAGGAAAAGCTCCATATGAATTTCTGCCCGGCAGTTCGCTATTATAATTTATTGAATAAAGATACGGCCGTCCAAAAATAAAATCAAAATAGCTACAAGTTATGATAAACTTACATCAAAAACTTGTAGCTATTATTCTTATCCTATATTTCAGAAGGATTGTCCTATAAAATATCTCTTAATTATGCTACCAAAGCACTACTCTTTTTTCGCGAACGCAGGTATATCACTAATCCGCCAAAAGCTAAAATTAATATGATAGGGATAATTAATGTAGCCCGCAGAATTTCGGGACCAGCCAGATTTTTGGCATTCGCCAGCACCAGCGCATATTCAGAATTTTCAGGAGCTTTTAAATAAGCATCAAATGAGGCTCCAGCAGGTAGATGTTTAACAATCAGGCTATCATAAAAACTGCCCATAAACATGGTATAAATAGAAACCGCAAACATCCCCGCACCGCCCATTAGGTTTAAGCCGAGTGCGCCTGATTTAGGAACATTTTCAGCTACGAAACCGATCATAGTCGGCCAGAAATAACAAACGCCAATACCGAAAACGATTGCCGCGAAAAAAACTGAATTTCCCGTAAAAGTGCTCAGCATATATAGTCCGGCCGCAGCAAATATGGCAGATAAGAGCAGTACACCCTGAGGAGCAAGGCGGTGCACCACAGGCTCGGCAAATCCGCGTCCAATTACCATGATGCCTGTTGTAAGGGTAAGTAATAAAATGGCATTGTCTGTCACGTTTTTCAGCAGTAAGCCTATCCATTGCCCCGTAAATAACTCCGTAATGGCAGTACCGAACATGCAGATAAACATAAAGATAAACAACGGAGAAAGTACTGCTTTATACATATCTGAACTGGAATAACCAGATGATACCCTTTCAGTAACAGGAAAATCCAACTTTGAAAACAGGTATCCGTAAATTAAAGTAGGAATAATCATCATCGCTACCTGCACCTTCCAGCCTAATCCGAGATGAACAAACAGGGTAACCAGCAATGTACCGATTACAATGCCTCCAGGAAACCATAAGTGAAAGTGATTTAATTTGGTTGTTTTATTCTCTGGATATAAAGCGGCAACCAATGGATTACAGGCAGCCTCTACAGTACCGTTAGCAATACCAACAAGCAGTGTGGATAAAAACAGGCTCCAGTAGCCCTGCGCAAAAATGGTAAGGATAATCCCCGCCAGGTGAAAGATAAAGGCCATGACCAGTAAACGTTTCATGCCAATCATATCAACTACAAAGCCTCCGACCACAATGGCGAGCGGAAAACCCCAGAAGGCAGCGGCCGTAATGGTGCCCAATTGGGCGGTACTTAATTGAAAATCAACTCCCAGTTGGTTCATGATTCCGGCGCGGATACCGAAAGAAAGGGAGGTGACGAGTAAGGCGAGGCAACTTGCCCAGAATAGTTTTGAGGTTTGAATGTTAAGCATAAGCTCAGATTTAGGTTATAATTGGTTTTAATTTTAGAATAAAGAAAGATTTTTGGTAAAACAATCTCATCTACAAACACTAAGCCCTGTTGTTTTAATAGGAACCCAGTCCGGTAATTCCGCTAACGCTTTGGCTAAAATCTTCAGGCAGGAAATGCGCTGGCTTTTAAACCAGTCTGCTAATTTAGTGAGTTGGCGCTCCTCCATTTTTATTGGAATATTTGGTTTTGTAACACGCAAAAAAGCAGTGTCATAATTAGATGATGATCGTTAAACGCCATAATAATAAACAATTGAATCGATTAATGCAATTGTTGATCATAAACTTTGTTCTTTTGCTTGTGAGATCTGATCAACCAGCGATTGAAGAATACGATGGTGTTACGGAACGATAAATTTGATTTTCTCCATGTTAATCTATAAATTGAGGCGGAATATCACAACTCCTTTAATCGTTATGAAAAGATATCTTTTTATTATCCTTTTAGCAATCTCTTTTTCTGTTCAGGCACAGTCTAACGCCGCTAATTACAAATATATTATTGTACCCGAGAAATTCAGTTTTCTCAAGCAGGTTAACCAATATGATTTAAACACCCTTACAAAAGCTTTTTTTGAAGATAAAGGTTTTACAGTATATTTTGATAATACCGAAATACCTGAAGAAATTGCAGCTGACAGATGTAAAGCACTGATAGTAGACCTGCAGGAAAAAAACAGCATGTTTGTAACCAATGTCAGCCTTTTACTTAAAGATTGTAAAGGCGCTGTAGTATTAAAGAGCAAGGAAGGCAAAAGCAGGGAGAAAGAATATGCAACTTCTTATAATGAGGCCTTGAGAGACGCTTTTACATCTTTTAACGATTTGAAGTATGTACCAGGTAGCCCTACTGTGACTACAAGCACAGTACCATCTAATACAAACAAGGAGACCAAAACTATGCCTGTACCTGCTGATCAGCCTACGGCTACCAAAGCAGAACAACAGGGAGCGCTATTATATGCGCAAGCCATAAGTAATGGTTACCAACTGATTGATGCAACACCAAAAATTGTAATGACCTTACTCAAAACCTCCATGGAAGATTGTTATATTTCGAACAACGGCAACGCTAACGGCATCGTTATAAAAAAGAATGGAAGCTGGTTTTTCGAGTACTATAAAAATAATGCGCTTATTTCTGAAAAACTATCAATAAAATTCTAGACCAATATTCTTCTTAAGGAAACCCAACTACCTAATAACAAACACAAAATTATATAGTGCTGTCGCGTTATAAAGACTAATGCGGAGAAACCATTTAGTTTTTAGGAATCACTCATGATGCGTGCAATTTCAGCTGGTTTTCGATTTAGATGATAGGTATTTTACACTATTTAATAAAAACGCTGTACCAATTCCTCCCATTCCTGCTCCAATGATGAGTGCGGCCTTTTCTCTCCTGCTTTAGCATACCAATAATCTGCATTCCATATATCACCTTCTTTACGGTGCAGGTAGGCATGAATGCGGGCAGAGGAAGTATCGCTTAAATGGTCAACCTGGTTATGGGCGGCATTCCAATCTCCTTTAGCATCGTACCAAAGTGCCCGCAGCTGAACAGACAAATGGCCATCGGGACTGTCTTTTTCTAATGACTTTTTAAATTCAGCAATATTCTTCATTATCTTCTGATTTGTTTTAAATATTATACAAAATAAACGTAAAACTCATATCAGGTGTCTGTTTTTTTTAATTAATATTTTGTGGCTTTGAATAACTGGAATTAATAACACAAAACCCTAATTAAAAAGTACTTAACAAATATAAAAACACTTTAAGATGCTCAATTAATTTACCATTTTTGTAACCTGCCTCCTGAGTTTACAAAACCATCTCCTCATAAACTTGTTGTAAAAATGGGCTCAAGTTATTAATGGCCCCTTTAAAAAAAGCAATTATGGATTCAGGAACTATTGTATACAGCAATTTAGAAGAGCTCTCAAAAAGTAATTATCAATTAACAGACGGCGAGGCTGACATTAAAGGATGGCCAGTAAGAAATGAAGCAGGTAACTCGGTTGGAAAGGTGCGCGATCTCCTGTTTGATCCCGAGCAGAATGCAATACGGTATGTGATTGTAGAGCTGGTTGATATGGGAGAAGATTTGGATGAAAAAGCTGTACTGATACCTATTGGCCTTGCCAATTTAGGTGAAGATAAAAAAGAGGTTATTTTACCTGATATTCACCAAGACCAATTCAGGGCAATGCCAAGATATATTATTGGTGAGGTTACTCCTCAAATCGAAAATGAGATCCGCTACATCATCGGAAGCCCGGCGGCATTGCGAATGGAAGATGAAATTGTAGAGATAGACCGTGCTAACTTTTATCGTCATCACCATTTTGATCGGAATAGTTTTCCTGATCAAGATCAACGCAATCAGCAGGATACTGATCCATTAATTTAACAATTAGATTGGAATTGATGTAGATGCATCGATAATAGATTTATCATCAAAAAAACGGGAGCTTTCGATCAGGAAGCTCCCGTTTTTTTTAAAATTATTCACTCCCCTCTTTCTATAATAAAGTTTAATTATTTAACCAGGGCTAATCGTGATCATAACACACCTTCCAAAAAAAGATCATCGTTGGCCCGTTTTTTAAACCCGTTCGTCGAGAATTAAGCCGTGTTGGTATAATGGAGGATTTTCTGCTGCAACGTTTTGTGCATACTGACGTCTTATATACAAAACAACAACAAAATATATAAAAAATATAAATAACAGCATTATGAAAACCTCCATCAAAACCTTAACAAAATCAGTATTAGCAGCTATCATTTTAACTTCTGCTATTTTTTCAACAAATGTAATGGCAGGCGAGAAACAGCCAGTCAAAATGTCGGCACCTAAAAATATCAGCCAGGTTATTGTTAGTGGAAATGTAGAAATTACATTAATACAAGGACAAAAAGAAAGTGTAAGCTATAATGATGATAACAATGGTACCGTAAAAGTGATCCAGGATGGACATGCACTAAAAATCAATTCAGTTGATGGGAATATCGCAAAGATTACCGTGTATGTAAAGAATATCTATAGAGTGCAGGCTTCCGAAAATGCAGTAGTAAAAACTACAGGCAAATTGGATACAAAATATCTTCAATTATTCTTAAAAGGAGATGCTGTTGCAGAGATCAATTCCAATACAGAAAGTTTATATACTGTAATTGAAGGGCGTGCAGATTTAAAATTAAGTGGTGCTACTCAGGAACATATCCTGGTAATGGGGAGCACACCAAAACTAAATTTAGACAGGTTTGCTGCACTAAAAACACAAATGAGCTCACCAGTAGCCGAAACAACACAAACTGCTTCATTAGCAAAATAGTTTCTTAATAAAAATTGAAAAGGCGGCCAAAATATTTTGGCCGCCTTTTTTTGTTCAATGCAATCGCAAAATTCAAAATTTATATGTTTTCTGAGCTTTGCCTCAATATACCAGCTTTTTAAAGTACCTTAACCAGTTAAAATATAACCTGTTGAATGTAAATTAGACATTCGCCATCTGCACGCATTCGACTATTATATTACCCATACAGAAAATCAATTCTAATCCCTATTTTTGAAAAACTAAATGCCTCATAAAAGATAATATTCAATACTGCCTAAGCTAGATGATTACAAGAAATTCTTTTAACTCAACCATCCGGAATACCATATCGTTAACCTTTCTCTTATTTTTTTCTTTCCAGGTGTTTGCACAGAAAGATAAACCAACATATAAGGGGGCGGATGCTTCTATTCTTTCGGATTCTGCAATATTGACAAAGAGCGATTATCTTGCACACCTGGAAAAAGTATTTGAAACCATTAACAAAGTTCCGGTAACTGTTGGTTCATTTAAAAAACTTAAGCCTATCGCAGCGCATTTAACCCAGGACGAGGCTGCACTGGCACTACTTAAAAGCCGCTTAACACAGCATGACAGGTCTCCAAATCTTCAAAACTTGCAAATGGATCAAACCTTGTTGGCGGAACTACAAAGCAATAACAAGGATTGTTTATCAGACCTCGATGATTATGAAAAGGAATTGCGGGCTTTAAAAACCGAAATTCTTAATCTGCGCAAAGATTCCGTACTGATTAAAGTGTTTACAGTACCTGCTGTACAGGTGATGTTTAAAAGTGAATTTGCAGAGCTAAAAAAGAAACGTATAGTGATGGATAGCCTGCTGAAAACAGCAACTTTATCCATCAATAACCTACAGGCCAGAACTTCTTCTAACCTCATCAACATTAAAGAGTTAACATATATTACTGATAGCCAGCTTGATGCGGTAAGCATTAAAGCTTTTGGTAAAGAGCGCCGTTATTTATGGGAATCGATTAATAAACAGGCCAATAAAAGCATGGGCTTCCGTAAGTTTATTAAGGGAGAGCAAGAAATATCTGGCTACTATTTTGTATACACCAGAAGCAGCCGACTATTATTACTTTTTACCTGTACCATATTTTTCTTTTGGGTATTCTTCAACTTCAGAAGTATAAAACAGCTGGGTCGTTTAGAAACACTTGATGGTTTTTCGCTGATCAGTCCGCAGCCCTATCTAATCACCTTTATCATGCTCTTTGCACTGGCACCTATCTTCGATCTGAGGGCGCCCGCACTATATATAGAAGCCGTAGAGATTGTCCTTGCTATCCTGCTCAGCATATATTTCCGCAAAAGATTAAACTCAAAGTTATTTTACTATTGGTGCATATTTGTTATACTGCTTCTTGCCCCGGTATTCTTACGCCTTTTGGGTATGCCGCCCAGATACCAACGTTGGCTTCTGCTATTCCTTACCACCAGTTCAGTTGCCTATGGTATGATGGTATGGAAAATACTCGATGAAAAAACCAAAAGATTCAGAATGATCGTTATCACGGGCTTTATTTACGTTGGCTTTGCTATTATTGCCACGTTTTGTAATCTATTTGGCCGCTTTACCCTCACGCAAATTTTTTACTCAACTGGTGTAAGTTCACTTTTAAACGCCATATCATTAACCATCCTGGCCAAAGTATTGGTAGAAGCCTTTTTACTGCAGATGAAAAGTAGCAGAATCCGTAAAGGATTTCCGGAATATTTTGATTGGCAACCTGTAATTGCAGGCCTCAAAAGGCTTACAGGTATTGGTGCAACCATCATATGGTTTGTAATATTTACCACTAACCTGAATATATTTAATGGTCTTTACGAATCGGTAATGGAGGTTTTAACTGAAAAAAGAACCATAGGCAGTTTCTCTTTTACCCTTGGGGGCATTGTATTATTTTTAGGCATTATCTGGATTGCCAACTTTTTGCAAAAATACATTGCTTATTTCTTTGGTGATACCGGTGATGACAGTTTTGATGATAATAAAGGAGAACGTTCTAAATTACTGGTTACCCGTTTATTGTTATTGATTGGAGGTTTTCTCATTGCTATTGCCGCTTCCGGATTGCCAATTGATAAAATCACCGTTATCCTGGGTGCACTAGGTGTTGGAATTGGATTGGGTTTACAGAATATTGTAAGCAATTTTGTATCGGGAATCATCCTTATTTTTGACAAAACGATCCGCATTGGAGATATTGTGGAAATAAGTGATAAAAAAGGACGTGTTAAAGAGATTGGTGTGCGTGCGAGTACCTTACTGAGCGATGAGGGTGCCGAAATCATCATTCCAAATGGTGCTATTCTGTCTAATAACATTATTAATTGGACATTGAGCAACAACCAGATGCGGGTAAATATTTCCTTATCCATTGCCAAGCCATTTAATACCACAGATGTGGTTAACCTGATCAGGGAAATCATTGTCGAAAATAACAATGTATTTATCAGCAAAGAGCCGGTAATTATGATCAGTCCGGTGAGTAAACTGAACAGTAAGATTAATATTTATTTCTGGTGTAAGGATATCTCAAAAGCCGACCTAACTAAAAGCATGATCAATGCACAGATTTTTGAAGCATTTGAACAAAAAGGGATTGAAATTTTATAACTGTAGATCACATGAGCAAATTTGTCCTTTCTGAGATCAATATTTATCCCATCAAATCATTGGGCGGCATAAGTTTACAGGAGGCAAAACTCGAAGAAAGAGGTTTACAATACGACAGAAGATGGATGCTTGTGGATGAGGAAGGTATATCTATTACCCAGCGGAAGCATTTCGAACTGGCACTGTTACAGGTAAGTATTGCGGATGTTAAACTAAAGGTTTTTCATAAAAAATCACCAGAGCAAAGTATATCTTTTTCTTTGGATGAGGATACCGGAGAACAAATTTCTGTTGTAATCTGGAACGATACGGCTACCGCACTTGAAGTAAATGTACAGGTAAGCGACTGGTTTTCTGATTTTTTAAAGTTTAAAGTAAAACTGGTAAAAATGCCTTTAACAGAAAAGAGACTGGTTGATCCCAGATATGCTTTAAATGATGAAGTAGTGAGTTTTGCTGATGGTTACCCTTGTCTGCTCATTGGCCAGTCTTCGCTTGATGGGCTGAATGAAAGGCTCTCGAATCCAATTCTTATGGACCGTTTCCGCCCAAACTTTGTTTTTACCGGAGGTGAGCCTCATGTTGAAGACAGTTTTAAGGACTTTTACATCGGAGAGGTTTTATTTTCGGCTGTAAAACCATGCGCGCGGTGCGTACTCATTACGATAGATCAGCAAACCGGGGAGAAAGGGCAAGAACCTTTAAGAACACTGGCCAGCTATCGCACAGCAGGTAAAAAAATCATGTTCGGACAGAATTTGCTGCATCAACAAACTGGGGTAATCAGTGTAGGTGATGAACTGAAGGTGATGAGCTGGAAAATGTAAAATGGAATATGGGTAATGGGGCTGATATCACCATAAAATTTAACTATATTAATTTCTTAACGGTTAAATCCTAAAGCTTTAATTATTTAATATTTTCTGATCGCCTTTAACTACCCCGACATTAGTTGAGCCCTGGGCCTGAACCAAACTGCTTTATTCTTCTGCAAACTATTCACCACATTTAACGTTTAAAAATTACCTTCCAACTTAATTATTGGAAACTAAATGATTTAATATTTATTAATGAAAAAATCAATAATTGTAGCTGCAGGTAGAAAAGATTATGAAAATCTGATTGCGGTTTGGGAAAGCTCGGTTAGGGCCACACACCATTTTCTTTCTGAAAAAGACGTTATCAAGTACCGCTCTTTGATTTTAAACGAATATTTTGATCAGGTACGGTTGTACGCTGTTAAGGTTGAAGAAGAGGTGATGGGTTTTTTAGGCATTAACAAGAAAACAATACAAATGCTTTTTATCCATCCACATGTAAGGGGAAAAGGACTAGGCAAAAGATTGATTGATTTTGCAAAAAAAGAACATGATGCCTATATGGTAGATGTAAATGAGCAAAATGAACAAGCAGTAGGTTTTTATGAAAAACTTGGTTTCGTAACCGTCGAACGGAGTGAAATAGATGCAGCAGGAAAACCTTTCCCCATACTTTCGATGGCATTACAGCGTAAAAATTAATAATTGCTACCACTGATTTTTATCTACATCATGCTCGAAAACATCACAGGCAAACTATTAATGGCAGTGGCAATTGGCGCCGCATTCGGACTATTTTACACGCTCTTGCTCAACATGCATGGCTTTACCAAAATCAAGTACAAACACGTAGCGATTGGCATTGGGACAGTTATCTTTCTCCTCGGGCTATACAGCTTTGAGGCCGCAGGTATTGCCTGTTTTATTATCGGCATCGGGATTTTTGTGCTTGCCATTGCCTTGATGGCAAGGGGCACTGCTGATTCGCTTAAAGCGCTATCTGCCAAATTCTCTTCAGGTAGCAAACCACAGAATACCGATGGGCTGCAATTAAACAAACCTGGTTTAAGCAATTATGTTGGTGTATTATTTCATCTTATGGTTATCATACTGATCTCGTTATCCATATTTACCTATTCGAATGACACAATCCTTAATCAGGAAAAAATGGATCGGTTAATTAGTGACGCTATCTTCCAGTTTACAAGTACCATTATGCTGATACTGTTAGGTATATTTAATCCTTTCGTATCCCCATCTGCTAAGTTATTAGCAATTGCTGACCGTGTAGACAGCATAAAATATCCTAAATTGTATCTCCTGCTTGCGGGTAAAAAATTCTGGATAATTTTCAAAACCCTTATTTGCCTCGCCATTATTGTTTACTTCATTTCTAAAGGCTATTTTAAACTATTGGCCTGGGATAATGCCACGCCATATATGAATGTTTATGTGTTGCTTATTGGCTTTTTCATCATAGTCAATCTGGCACAGATGATTCGTAGCCCCGAATATTTTTTTCAAAAAAATCTTTTCAGAATCACCATGTTGTTGCAGTCGGCCTTTATCAGTATCTTTTTAAGTGCGATACTGGTATTTTCAACCCTATTTATTTCTTCGATTTTAGGCGTTGATATCAATAGATTGAAAGTAAGTTCGGAAACCATCATTTTCCTCGGATTTAATATTATAATGTTTTATAATGAATTCAGGCTGGCAAGGGCATAATAACCTTCGTTTTTTTGTTATGCAAATGTGAGTTCAGTTTTTCATCGGATTTCTTATTGGTATCTGATGTTACCACCTGACACCAGGTTGTTTTACTATAAAAATTGAATTACCAGCCAGACGGCAACATCTGACTGCGCCATAAACAAAAACTCAAATATTCGTCAGATAGTAAAATCTGACGACACAAAAATCAATACTTTAATGCAAAAGAAGAAAAATGAGCACCCTGACCGGCACTCCCATTAAAATGAAGACCAATACGTGGGCTTCTATCCCATTGTGGTAAAAAATTGACTGCAATTTTTTCTTTAGCCGGCATATTTTGCCATTCCTGGTTTCCCTGCTTAAAAAATACCATTAGGCTTAAATCATCAGTGGTTTTCATTTTAAGCTCAAGCGGAAGTGTTACTGATACTTTCAGTTTTGAAAGCACTGTTCTGGCTTTATTTTCTACTTTCCAAAATTCTATTTCATTTCCAGATATGCCAATGCCAACAGCCGAGCCTGAATCCCCATAATACACTAAACCTTTTAGCGCATTATTGGTATTGGTTACGGTTGTAGTTGCTTCAAAAATTCCGGATACAGGCCTTATTGTCAATGCAATACCTGAAAGGTTATCTTTATTAATACTCCCAGATAAATGAAGCTGCCCGTTTTGTTGCGAAATTTTGGGCGTTGAGTTTCTAAAATCCCATTGCCAATTTTTATCTATTTGAGGCTTCGTGAACTTCAGTTTCAAATCCCGGTTAAGGGTTGGTCCTGATTGCTCCTTTAAAACAGGCCATCCGCCTTTCGATGACCAGCTCAATTGGGCCAACATACCCTGTCTGCCGGAGAAAACATTGGTCTTTTTATTATAAGCATGATAAAGATAATAATCTTTACCATCTGCTGCTTTTACGAATGTACCATGACCTGAACATTTCCAGTATTCATTTTCCATTAACAGCGGGTTGGCAGCATAAAGTTCGTATGGTCCGGCAAAAGATGTTGATCTGGCCACCCTTACATTATAATCACACTGTACACCACAACAGTTTCCAGCCGAATAAAACAGATAATAATAACCATCTTTTTTCAGGATGCTCTGACCTTCCAAACCAATCTTTTGATCGTCTTTAAGCAAAGAAAAAGGCTCTCTTTCTACTTTGAGCCCATTTTTGGTTAGTTTATAGGCTAAAATCTCAATTGGACGCTTATCCAAACCATAAGCTTTAAAGGTAATGTAACGCGTGTTGCCGTCGAGGTAAATAAAGGCATCAATGGCTTCTTTTCCATAATCAATAATAATACCCTGATCAACAAAGCCCCTATCGGGATATTTTGAGGTGGCTACTCCAATGCAAGAGATATTGTCCTTTTTCCTTCTTGCAGTGTAATATATGAAATAAGTTTTATCATGATAATCATACTCCGGTGCCCAGAAAGAACCCGAAGTCCATGCTGGTGCCTTCTCAAAAACATAACCTGTCTGTTTCCAGTTCAGCAGATCTTTTGAGCTGTATATCGGGAAATGAGGTGCCCACTCCGAAGATGTACCCACAGCATAATACTGGTTATTGGTCCGGATAATAGATGGATCGGCAAAATCTCCAGCAATTACCGGTTCGATTACTGTTTGTGCCAATGAAATATTCATAATCAAGAGCAGTTTAGCGATTACTGCTAAGGATACATACCGCGAAAACTTCATTTTTTTCCTCATCATTATTATTAATAGATCTTTGTAAAAAAAATCGTCATTCTCAACTCGATTGGGAACCACGGAGTGCTCATGAATGCCTTTGTGAAACAAGGGAAACTTATGAATAATCGTAATGCAAGCGCTTTAAGATTCCCGCATGCGCGAGAATGACGACCACACTAGTAAATTCTGTCATTGATAGAGAAGAGCAGCACAGTCGAGATGACGATTTTACAGCATTTTATTTCTGCACCGGCACGTTAATTTGATATAATTTATCGTGCAAGGATTTCATCTGTTCTTCCGAGAATTTGATGTCTTTTCTATCGTAGGTCATCAGTCCGTTGGTTTCTACTTCCACATCGGTAGTCTGAGTGTAAACTCCGGCAGAAAGTCCTAATGGAATCAGTTGCTCCAAACGCTTGGTAAACTCGGCATATTTGTTAAACAGGTCGGTTTTGTTTTTAAAGCTCTGATAACCCCAGTTATTCTTCTGTTGCCAAACATGGCCATCAATAGGCAGGCCGAGTCCACCAAATTCACCCAACACAAGGGCATAGTCTTTTCCAAAATAGTCAGGACTTGGCATGGCAGGATGTGGATAGTTATGCAGATCGATAATATCGCCTACCGGGTGGAAGTTACCGCCACTGGCTGTATTGACTAATCTTGATGGATCTTTTTCTTTGGTCCATTTGGCAATTTCTACGGTTTTAAACTGGCCCCAAGCCTCATTGAAAGGTGTCCACACGACTATAGAAGGTACATTATAAAGTGCATCGATAATGGCGTTCCATTCTTTTTTGTAATAACCTTCTGATTCTGCAGTTCGCTTTTGATCCGAACCATGGTCTAAAACACCCGGACGGTTTTCCCAGCCGTTACCTAAATCGCCACTTGGCATATCCTGCCAAACCAGCATTCCGGCTTTATCACAATAGTAATACCAACGGGCAGGTTCTACCTTAATGTGCTTCCTGATCATGTTGAAGCCCATTTCTTTTGTTTTATCTACATCGAATTTCAATGCGGCATCGGTCGGAGCGGTGTACAAACCATCCGGCCACCAACCCTGATCTAGCGGACCATACTGAAAAACAAATTCGTTATTCAATAACATGCGCTGGATGCCATTCTGGTCTTTACCCATTGAGCTTTTACGCATGGCGAAATAACTTTTCACCTCATCTACCTTTTTGTTTTTTGCTAACAACTCTACTTTTAAATCGTATAAAAACGGGCTTTTAGGACTCCAAAGCTTTGGATTGGCGATTTTTAAGGTAATTACACCACTGCCATCACCGGTTTGTTCCGCAACTTTTGTAGTCCCATCCCAAGCCGAAACTTTTACCTGATCTCCTGAAGCAGCTCCTGTTAAAACTGGTGTAACAGCCAATGATTGCTGATCGATGTCAGGAGTTACCTTAATGTGACCGATATGTGATTTGTTTACCGCTTCGATCCATACTGTTTGCCAGATGCCGGTTACCGGCGTATACCAGATACCTTCAGGTTTTTTAACCTGTTTACCTCTTGGTTGAGGTCCTTCATCCGTAGGATCCCAAACTTCTACAGTTAAGGTCTGGTTCCCGCTTTTATTTAAAAATGGAGTGATGTTAAAACTAAAAGGATCAAAACCGCCTTCATGTTTCCCCACTTCTTTGCCGTTGATGCTAACCGTCGATCTCCAGTCCACAGCCCCGAAATGAAGCAAAATTTCTTTGCCTTTCATATTCGAAGGCACCGTAAATACAGTTTTATACCACAAGAGGCTATCTTTACCGACCGTTTTGCCCACACCTGAAAGTGCAGATTCTACAGCAAAAGGAACTAAAATTTTACCCTGGTTAATGGCCGGACGTTGCGATTTTTCAGAAATGGCATAATCCCAAAGGCCGTTCAGGTTTTTCCAGTTGCCCGTACGTGCTAACTGTGGGCGTGGATACTCAGGCAATACATTATTCGGGTTAACTTCCTGCGCCCACGGTGAGGAAATTTTCCCTTTTACCATCGACCATGATTTGTTTTGCTGCTGTGCAGAAAGGGAAAGTGAGAGCCCCAGCAGTGATAAGATAATAGATACTTTTTTATTCATTGGTTTAAATTTGAGTGTTGAGATTGGGTTTGGCAATGTTGTTGTTTAAGTAGGGAATAGTTTCCTGAGCGTTCATTTGTTTCGTAAAAATTAATATAAATTACTTTTTTTGAATTGATAGGCTGCGAGGAGTCGTCATTCCCAACCCGATTGGGAATCTTAATGCAATAAGTTGTAAGATTCCCGCCTACGCGAGAATGACGAACCGTTTAGTGAAACCTGTCTATGGCAGTCTGTAGAAGGACTTTTTTCAACTAAGGTTCTTCGAATCCGCTCAGACTGACAATAATTTTTATAAAGTTCCTCTTCTGATCACCCTACTGATACTATTTATTATTGAGTTTTTTGATCAGGTTAACCTCATCCTGGCGATATGGTGTACCATCGGGCTGAAAAATTTCGTGGAACCACTCAATCGGCTCAGATCCATCGGCCAGCGGGGTGTCCCAGGCGTATTTAGTATTGGTTTTACCTGCGGCGAAACCCCAGTTTATCGCGCCAACATTTTCTTCTTTTAACATTGGCAAAATATTAGCAAAACGGCTGTTTCGCGATCTCGCCATATATTCAGTACAGATCAATGGCCGGCCACTGGCTTTTAACAGATCAATGGTTCTCTGGTGCCATTCTGGTGCTTCATAATTATGGTACGTTACAATATCCGAATTGGCCAGTTGTATGGCATTCAATTTTTCGAAACCCCAGCTCCACAAGCCGATTGAAATCGGTTGATCGGGATTAACGGAACGCGCCCAGCCAATGGTTTTGGTTAATAAAGGTATGGAGGCTTCCAACTTTCCGCTATTTCCAGGTTCATTATACAAGTCCCAAAGCAATATCCTTTTATCGTGGGCAAAATGGGTAAGCACGTCCTTTACATATTTTTCGAGTTCAGGGAAATTGGCTTCTTCTTTAAATGCCGGATCACCAGGATCCTGTAACCAGCCCGAATTATGGATACCTGTTTTTGGTTCAGGTTGTTTGCCAATGGCTGAAGTTTTATTCCAGCAATCGTCAAAAAAAACAAACATTGGTTTAATACCATGTTTTTGGGTAATGGTTAAAAATTGATCCACTCTCTTTTTAAAACCCGCTGGATCCTGGCTCCAGGCCTTACTGAACAAGAATACACGTAACGTATTAAACCCGATTCCTTCGGCCCAACCGAGCTCTTTATCAATTAGATCGGGCGAAAAGGTATCTGCCTGCCACATTTCTAACTGGTTAATGGCATTAGCAGGAATGTAGTTTGCCCCTGTTAACCATTTATGTTCTTTGTACCAGGCATTGGCTTTTTCTACTGACCAAACCTTTGCAGGCTCGGTACTTTTTTTCGTTTTTTGCGCAAAGCCGTTGCTGATGCTTAGGCTCAGGATAGCAAATAGCGCATAGTTTTTTAAATTCATATCGGTATTTATCTGATTATTTTTTGTTTCGGTTTGATGGTGATGTTAAGCTCTTCCCTACTTTTACCGGAGTTCCGAAATTTGGTGTTCCATCGCTATTCCAGGAGAACTTTTGAGCCCGGGGCGAGCGGAAACCTCCGCAGCCCTGGCCCGGTTTATCATTGGCGTGATATAGGATCCAATCTTCTTTGCCATCTGGCGATTTAAAAAATGAATTATGACCTGGTGCATAAACACTATTTTTTGGCGACTGTTGAAAAACAGGTTGATCGGCTTTCGTCCAGGATTTAGGATCTAGCAGGTTGCTTTTTACTGAAGCTGAAAGCATACCTAGCGCATAAAAATCTGTCCAGCAGCCACTAGCGGAATAAATGATGAAGATTTTATCGCCATGCACCAAAAACTGGGGTCCTTCGTTTACGTCAACATGTTCTCCTCCGCCTAAATCCCCGTTTTTTTCCCAATCAAATTTTGGCGATGATATTTTTACACGTTGCCCGTCTACTGTCCAGGGATTTTTAAGCTTGGCAATGAAAATTTCCTGTTTACCGTTTTTATCTCCCTCCCATCCCGACCAGATCATGTACAACTGACCTTTAAAATCAATCACATCGCCATCAATGGCCCATTTATCGGTAGGGTCAGCAATCTTGCCTTTAAATATCCACTCCCCTTTCATTGGATCGGCTGAAGCATTTTCTAATACGTACATCCGATGGTTTTCGTTTCTTCCATCATCGGCAGCAAAATAGGCATACCATTTCCCTCTTAAAAACATCACCTCAGGTGCCCAGATTTCTTTACTGTACATCGCTTCGGTTGGTGCTTTCCAAATGGTTTTTCGCTCTGCATCTTTTAAACCATATAAGGTTTTGGTTTTCCAAAGGTCTACCCGGTTACCTGTGCTATGGGTATAATAGTAATAACCATCTTTATAATAACTATATGGATCAGCGCCCGACGGCAACAAGGGGTTAGTAAATGTTTGTGCATTTAACCCTTCAATCAAGAAAAAGCATAATACAAACAATAATTTTATTTTCAATTTATTCATTATTAAAGTTTTAGAACCGAAATTTTCTTTCCAGGCTGCTGCACTTTTTCCAGCTTTAAAAAAAGTGATTTCTTTTCTGAAACCCGCCTTCTTTTGTTTCAGTATTTCTACAAAAACAATCAATTTGCGCCCTGCATTAAAAAGCGGAAACTTTCCGGATTTATCTGCATCTCATCAATACCGTCTTTATCTTTCACAAAAGCCGCTTTTATAATGGCTGTAGCTCTTGGCGACACTTTTTGATTGTTATGATGGGTATGGAATACATACTCCAAATTCCCGTTTTTATCGGTAAAAAAATCACCATGACCAGTACCGTTTATTTTTAATAATTTTTTACTGATGATCGGGTTGCCTGCATATTTTTTCCATGGTCCTGTTGGTGAGCTTGAAGTGGCATAACCCACCGCGTAGTCAGTATTTCTGAAATCGTTAGCTGAATAAAAAAGGTAATAGTGTTTATTTTTTTTAATTACAGTCGGACCTTCGGTTACCGGCCAATCGGTTTTAGCCGTATTTTCCCAATTATCGATACCGGATAAACATAGCTTTGAAGTGTTTGGGATGACATCCGAAAAATCAGCCTTTAGTTCTGTTACAAAAATCCGGTTGCCATGATCAAGCTTCACATGATATAGATAATTTTTCCCATTGGTATCGGTAAAAACAAAAGGATCGATCTGTTTTCCAGTGCCTGAAATGGCCTTTAATGCTTCCTGTTTAAATGGACCCAATGGACTTTTACTCTGTGCAATGGCAATCTGTTCATCAGCGGTATACGCCATGTAATAAGTATTTCTCCTTTTAAATACCTGCGGGGCCCAAAAACCTTTGCTTCCAAAAGCATCGCCCTTTTTTAAAGCAAAACCATTATTTTCTGACTTTCTCTTCCAGTTTTTAAGATCTTTTGAAACATAAACCAAAAACCCTTGATCACTACTGGTACCATATAAATAATAAGTGCCTTTATCTACGAAAACCGTAGGATCGGCAAGGTAAAGGGTATCATTTAGCTGTTTTGCAACTATTTTTTCACTTATGAAACATAGTGAAAAACAGAAAAAAAGGGCGTAAATATATTTCATTGGCAATGTTTAACTAAAGATAGGTTGCTGATAAAAATTAAATTAAAAAATATGATATCGTTCCCAGGTTCTCGTCATTGCGAGAAGGCTTTTTCAGCCGACGAAGCAATCTTTGTTGCGGAATCGCTAGCATGAAAGATTGCCTCGTCGTTCCTCCTCGCAATGACGATTACTCTATTGGAGTCTGTCAATTCTAAATCATCATCCAGCCTTTAAAAAACTATTTTAGTTACCGGTGTAAAAATCAAATCGTCAACACCGGCAATTTTAACGCCTATCCTCGCAAAAACATAATTTTGAGTAGGTGTAATGCTCGGGATCGTTACACTCATGTTCAGGTTATTGAGGTCGGCAATGGCCGCTCCATTGATCTGCTGGGTAGCAACGTTATTGCTGCCATCTACAAACTGTGTTTTGTTAATGTAAAGCGATACATTTTCAACATCCTTGCCGTCTGCATTGGTAATGATTTTCTCAAGTTTGCAGAAAGCATTTACTTTGCCCGCTGCAGCGGCAATTGTGGCGCCGCGAATCATGTAATAAGGCATTACCTCAATATCCATGGTTTTACTGCCGTTGATATTTACCGCAATGGTATCTTGTTTACCAGCAGCATTCTTTTTCCATAAAAAAGGTCCCTGGTTTGGTGAAAAAACCAGTTTATAATCTCCATTGAATAATTTGGCAGAATAGGTTCCATCCTGGCTCACATTCACATTTAGTGCTGAATAGTTACCAAAACCCGACTGCCAGAGTTCGAAATTCACCTGACCATATTGAACGCTAATGGGTTCTCCCTTGTACACGATCCGTCCGCTAAAGTCGGCTTCGGGTGCATCATAATTATCTTTTTTACAGGAAGCAAAAAGTACGGCAATAAGTGCCCCTATCATGAAATAAAATCTAATTTTCATATCTATATCTGCTTATTGGTTAGGGTTTCTTACAATTTTAGGGTTTCCGTTAAGCACATCCTGCCCAATTGAAGAGTAGTAATTTCCGATGCGGAAACGGTGTGCAGCGGTTACACGGCTTGGTTTGATTACTTTAAAAATATATTTTAAATGGTTGGCATTGCCCGGATTATAATATTTGTAAGGCCACAAACCAAATACTTGTGTGCTGGTACGTGTTGCACTACCAATGTTGTTTGCATTAATAAAATCGGCTGCCGACATGTTACTGCCATTCCAAACTTTATCGGCCAGTCTCCAGCGTTTCATATCCCAAAGTTCATGTCCTTCAAAAGCGAATTCTACTTTACGCTCGTGCACAATACGGTCGAAAGTAATTTGTGCCGGGGTTAGTGCAACCGTTAATCCTGCACGGTCTCTAACCTGTTTGATGTAGTTGGCTGCTGTAGCCGCATCGCCCAGTTCGAAAGCTGCTTCGGCTGCATTTAACAATACCTCGGCGTAACGGTAGCGGATCCACCAAACATCACTACGGGTACCAATTTGTCCTGAACCTGTTGCCGGATCTAAATATTTGCGGACATAAAAGCCTGATTGTGCACTGAATTCGAGTCCATCTACCGGGCCATCTCTTCCAACTACCTGTACGGATGCCGGATTATCTGGCAGTACTTCACTTTTGCTCTGCCCGAAATTATCTCCGGTAATAATGGTACCATTAGCCAATTGATAACCCGCCCAGATATCAACGGTTTTGCCCTTAAACTGTGTTCCCGGAAGAATTACTGTTCCAGCCAAACGTGCATCCCTGCCTGCAAAAATATCGGTGATATTGGTATAATAGACCGGGTTACCACTTCCATCAACCGAAGCCATAGATGCGTAGGTATTATCCAGTTTTTCGAATGACTGAACCAGGTTTAATGATGGATTTAAACGTCCGCCCTGTGCTTCTTCAGCAGAAGACCGTGGTTGATTATCAATGGTAAAACCATGAGCCTTATTTGTTTTCAACTTAAAATCTTTTGCAAAAATCACTTCCGGATTACTGCCTTTATCAGTAAAAAGCGCCGCAAAATTTTCAGATAAATTCGGGTTCTTTTTGTATAGTGAATATTTACCACCGTCAATAATCTCTTTTGCGGCTGCTAAAGATTTGGTAAAATAAGCATTGGCCAGGCTTGATGATATGCCAACCTCTCCACCTGGCAAAGTTAATTGCGAATTGCTGTATTTGGCAATTGAACCGGCATACAATGCTGCTCTTGATTCCATGGCTAGTGCCGCAGCTTTTGTAGCCCTACTCTGTACAGTCGGATTATCGGGCAGTATGTTTTTAACCGCTTCTAATTCAGCAATCACAAAATCATAAATTTCGGTTTCTTTTGCCCTAGGGAACTGAAGGTAGCTTGGGTCGCCGCTATAATCGTAATCTAAAACGGTCGTAATCAACGGTACACCACCCATTCTTTTTACCATTTCGAAATAAACCCCCGCTCTGATAAAACGTGCTTCGGCCAGGAAACGGTCGCGGTCTTCTGCTTTTAAAGCGGTAGATTCCTGACCACGTTTAATAAACATATTCAAGTCGCGGATATAACCATAAGCACCCATATCCCAATATCTCCAGGCATCATAACCATATTCTAAATTCTGGTGACGGAAATAGTCGCCGCTGGCCGAGGCAAAACCTTCGTCAAAATCAGTAAAAGTATACCAGGCTTCAATGGTCTGGTAATCCGGATAACGATCGTAAAGATCGCCAACAACAGTTAACACCAGATTAGGATCTTTCCATACTGCATCAATGGGCAGGGTACTGGTAGGTTGTTTATCTAAAAATGCTGAATCTTTTTTACACGACTGCGCAAAACTCAAAAAGGCGATGGCAGCAAATGCATATATAATTTTTTTCATCTGATTAGTCTTTTTCATGTTACAGCGTTAATTTAATTCCGATGTTAAAAAACTTGTTCTGTGGGTATTGCAATCCATTATCATCTGCAATTTCCGGATCTACACCATAATCGCTCAGGTTATCGATAGAAAACAGGTTGTATCCATTTACATAAACCCTGGCATTCTGGATCTTAATTTTTTCGGCCCATCTTTTTGGCAGGGTATAACCTACTTCGAGCGTACGGGCACGCAGATACCTTACATTGTGCAGCCAGAAAGTAGAGTTTTTGTTATAATTACTATGCCCGCCATCATTAAAGCGCAATGCAGGATATTTACCAGGGATCCATGCGCTATTCAGGTCGTATGGATTAGTGCGGTGCCAGCTGTCATCTGCAAAGTTCTGCAATAAAGCTCCCGTATTCTGGAATGCCCAGCGCTGTTCCCAGTTTTGATTCCACGAGTACATTGCACCGCCTGAAAAATCTGCTGTAAAATCGAAGTTTTTGTAAGAACCACCAATGGTAAAACCAAAGCCGATATTTGGCTGACCTGTTGTGGTATACCCAATTGGTCTTTGATCAAGATCGTTAATCACACCGTCGCCGTTTTGATCCTTATAAATTAAATCTCCCGGCAATAAAGAGCGGTTTCCCTGTCCATCGATGTTTACTTTATAATTATTGATTTCATCAATGTTCTGGAACTGTCCGGTTACTTCATATCCCCAAAAAATATCGGTATAACGCTGATTATAGCTATTTCTGTAATTGTCCCATGAGTTGCCATAACGTGGCTTGTACTGATCTAAAAATTTCCTGCGGCTGATGGAGATATTTCCACCAACGTTATAGTTGAATTCTCCGATCTTATCCCTGTAATTTAACGCGAATTCGGCTCCGAACTGCGCGTCGCTTTCCAGGTTTTCTGCGGCCAGTGGATACCCCAGTTCAATTGGTACCAATACATCATTTTTAACCTGTTTTAAACCGGTACGTTTTCTGTAGAAATAATCGGCAGTTCCGCTAAGTTTAGTATTGAATAATGAAAAATCCAGACCTATATCGGTAATTTTGCTCTTAAACCAGGTAAGATTATTGATAACGGGGCCCTTATCTCTTGAAGTAGTAATATTTTTTCCATCCAAGATCACAGTACCCTGATTGTAGCGGTATCCCGGAATGTAAGCAAAAGGATCGATACCCAGATCATCATCCCCAAGTACGCCATACGAAGCCCGAAGTTTCAGATCATTTAAGATTGTACTTTCACCTAAAAGCGATTTCATAAATTTCTCCTGGGTAATTCTCCAACCGATGGATGCGGAAGGGAAATAACCTACACGTCTATCAGGTGCGAATTTCCATGAGGCATCTCTACGACCAGAAAGTTCCAGGTAATATTTGTTGTCATAATTATAGTTTAGCCTGGCTACGTAACCAATACGGGCCTCTTCTTCCTGAATGTCTGCAAAATCCTGACCGTCCATATCAGCGAACTGCAGAACAGGCAAAATATTGGTTTGTGGTACGGCATGCTGGAAAGTATAGGTTCTAAAACGATCCAAACGTTCTGCTACCAAAACACCACCTATAGTGTGTTTGCCAAAAGTACGATTGTAGTTGGCCTGTACCTGATAGGTATTGGTGTATATTTTCTCATTCCTGCGTTCTCTGTAAGGATTAGAGCTTCCTACTTTTTCCTCGTATATGCCAGTTTCAGGGTGGTAGGTATACACATTGTAGGTATACTCATGGCCATTAATCACATTATCGGCGATATAATAAGAGTACAAACCTTTAATTTCCAACCCTTTAATTGGCGTATCATAACTTGCTGATAAATTGGTCTGTAAAACCCTCCAGTCTGATTTCCAGTAACCGGTTAAGGCTTTACTCTGTACGGCAAACTGTTCGGTATTGTGCCCGATATCATTTGGGTAATTGGGATTTCCATTGGCATAAGCCTGTTCAGTCGGCCTGTTTCTCAAAAGCGCAAAACGTGCGGCAAAATAATCGTCACCGCCCGGTACCCCTGGCTGATCGCGGCTTTCTATACGGCCGTTGATCAACATCCCTACTTTAAAACGGTCAGTTATTTTAGCCTCGATATTACTCTGGATATTGGTTCTTTTAAAATCAAACTCTCTATCCTTTCCATATACCCCTTTCTGATCTAAGTGTGTGCCTGAAAAGTAATAATTTACCTTATCGCTGCCACCAGAAGCACTTAAATTAATAGAAGATTGTGGTGCATTCGGCGCAATGATGATATCTTTCCAGTTCTGGCTCTGATAACCATATTCTGTTCCCGCTTTCCATTTTTCAAGTTCGGCTTGGGTAATATCAGTTTTGCCGTTCTGGTTTAATTCTGCGGTAGCCTTTCCTAACATCCATTGGTAAGCATCAGTTGTTTCCGGGAAACGTACCCAGTTTTGCCATCCGGTATAAGCATCAACACTAAAGGTATTGCGCGTACTGTTTTTACCTCTTTTAGTCGTCACCAAAATTACCCCGTTAGCCGCCCTGCTACCATAAATAGCAGCCGAAGCATCTTTTAGCACGCTAATGGTTTCGATATCATTGGGAGAAATGTTATTAAACTGACCGGCATCCTGCTGAATCCCGTCTATAACATACAACGGATTGCCCATGTTACGGATCTGGATGTTGGCACTCGATCCCGGTCTGCCATCAGGCATCCTGAATGATACGCCCGGCAGTTTACCAGCAAGGCCCGTACTCACGGTTGAACCGCCATGTACTTTTTCCAGGTCTTTACTGCTGATGGAAGAGATAGCCCCTGTTATGGCTTCCTTTTTCTGTGTGTTATACCCAACTACCACCACTTCGCTAAGATCGTTGTTGGATGGCTTAAGTTTAACATTAACCTGCGAACGCCCTGCCAGTGAAATTTCCTGATTGGCATAACCTACGTAAATAAAAATCAGGGTCGCATTTTTATCGGCCACCTGGATTTTAAATTTTCCGTCAGCATCAGTAGTTGCACCTGTGCTGGTGCCCTTAATTTTAATGCTGGCACCCACAACTGTTTCGCCTTTTTCGTCGGTCACGGTACCAGTAACCGTACTTTGTTCCTGTGCTATAAGCTGAAATGAAAATAAGAGTAAGGTAATTGAGGTAAAAATAACGGAGCGGATTTTGCTTTTCAAAAACATCTTTTGAAGCAAATACCAATCCATGCGTACAAAGCCGCCATAGTAGAGTAAACTTCTTTTCATATTTGGTTAGGAATTTGGTTAAATACTAGAAGTAAATGGTTTTAGTTCGATTTAATTCTTTCCAAAGATTCAGTTTTTAGCATTAGCGCGGGATACGTATTTGTATCAATATTTCTCCATTTTGTCTCGATTTGTGTTTAAGGAGTCTGTTTAGCCACGGAGGCTCAGAAACACGGAAAATGCCGCTCAATGCGTCATCCTGAGTTCAGCTCAGGATCTTTATAGCAACAGTTTTTTGGAAATGATGGGACTGGCACATTTCGGTTAGGGAAGCTCTGCTATCTCTTCAAGTCCTTTCACCGATGAAAATCCTACCAGTTGATACAATTCATAATATTCTTCTACTGCTCTATGCCGCAAGGGCATGGTAGTTTTTCACAGTTTATGCTGTTTTTTATTGGTGTTCAAGAATGCTGCGCATTTTGGAGCGCCAAAGTACCCAAAGCGCTTTGTCAATCCAGCAATGTGGCTTCTCACCGCCCATGCTGATCAAAAAAACAGTGGCACTTCGTTTTGTGTTCGATTTATATTAAATTTTGAATTCAACGCTAATGAACACAAAACCACTGCGTTTCAGGTTTGGCAATGCTATTTGGGCCATTGTGCACCTGTTTTTTTGATCCTTCTGCCACTTGGGATTGACGTCGTCCTTCGCTAAAACCTCTGCTTTATTAAAGTCAGTTAGCAAAATGCCTAAACTATCCTTAAAAAAGATATATATTTTAGGAGAAAAACTGTGTGAACACCTCGCAGGTTTAACAAACCAGCGAGGTTTTACTCTACTCTGGGTTTTGCGTTAGGGATTGTAAGGGTTCAGTACCGATCTTTCATCGGTACCGGAGCAAAGCGAAGCCCTGAAAAGCCCGACCTTTGCGCAGCTTAGGTAACGCCAAAATTAATTGGCAATTGGCAATTGGCAGTTTTCAGGTCTATAAAAATTAAGTTTCTCACTATCTTTAAGGCTTTCCCACATAAAATAGAATCTATCTCAATTTTTCTACATATCTGCTCAAATTTAAATTAGACTGAAAGCCAAACATTTCTTTAATATATTTGAGCTACTGACCAAGATATCTTGAAAAAACTCATCATCCTTTTATATCTGTTATTTTCGGCCAACCTGCTTTGGGCGCAGCCTTACTATTTCAGGCATTACCAGGTAGAGAACGGACTTTCTAATAATACGGCCTTTTGCAGTGTACAGGATGGAAACGGTTTTATGTGGTTTGGCACAAAAGATGGCTTAAACCGGTTTGACGGTTATACTTTTAAAACCTACCGCTACGATACTGAAAAAGCTGGCAGTTTGGGCAATGATCTGATTTCTGCACTTCACCATGATCACGAACAAACACTTTGGGTTGGTACAAACAACGGCGTGTATCAATACAATCCAACAAAAGAAAGTTTCGCCATTATTAAAGAGACTAAAGGGATGCGGATTACAGACCTGGCCAGCGATTTGCAAGGGAATTTATGGATCCTCTCTGCATTCAAAATATACTTATATCAGAAGCGTAGCAAGAAAATACAGGCATTTGTCCATAACGCACCATTCGATGCCTCCCTGGTAACGATTTTAAAAGATGGTAGCGTATGGATCAGTACCGGAAAGGGAACGTTAGAAAAGTATAATCCCAAAACGAATAATTTTCAGCAGTTTAATATTAATGGAAAAAATGCCAAAACCGAATATGGCTGGGTATCCAGAATTGCAGAAACTGAAGATGGAAATTTATTGGTCGGCACGACAAATCAAGGCGTTAAACTTTTCAACCCTGTTACCTTAACCTCAAAAAATATACTGAGGTTAAATGATGACCAAACGCCAATATTTGTTCGGGATATCAAAAAAACAGGGCCACACGAGTTTTGGATTGCCACAGAATCGGGCATTTACATTTATAATGACGAAAGTGGCGCTATTATCCACCTCAAAAAGCAATACAACAACGATTATTCTTTAAGCGATAATGCGGTTTACACCATTTGTGTAGACCGTGAGGGTGGAGTTTGGGCCGGCACCTACTTTGGTGGGGTAAATTATTACTCAACCCACACTTCATTGTTTACCAAATACTTTCCACAAAATGGTTCAAATTCAATCAGCGGAAGCGATGTACGGGAAATTACGAAAGACCGGGCTGGTAATTTATGGATCGGTACGGAAGATGCCGGCCTGAACAAACTCGACGTAAAAACAGGCGCATTTAAACACTTTTTACCAGATGGAAAACCCGGGAGCATTGCCTATTCCAATATTCACGGCTTACTGGTTGATGGCGATAAACTCTGGATTGGCACTTTTGAACATGGCCTGGATGTTTTAAACCTGAAAACAGAAAAGGTAATTAAACATTACCAGGCAGGTGTTGGAAATGCGTTACGCACCAATTTTATTGTTACTTTTTGTAAAACGCGGTCGGGTGAAATTTTAGTTGGAACCATTAATGGGATTTATCTTTATAATCGCAAAAGAGATGATTTCGACCCTATTGCAGGCCTCCCTTTTATTTTTTACGATTCGTTGATGGAAGATAGCAAGGGCAATATCTGGGCAGGCAGCTTTAACGATGGCGTATTCCAATTTAACTTATCCAAACCAGGTTATGTAAACTACCGGAATATCCCAAAGGATGCAAAGAGTTTAAGCCATAACTCCGTAAATAGCATTTTTGAAGATAGTAAACAGCACATTTGGGTAACTACCGATGGCGGAGGGCTTTGCAGGTTTGATCAAAAGACACATCAATTTAAGCACTATGGAATAAAAGATGGTTTTCCTAGCAATTACCTGTTCCGCATTGAAGAAGATGCCTTGAATAAATTTTGGATTAGCAGTACCAGAGGGCTTATCCATTTTGATCCGGCTACGGGTATAAGTAAAACTTATTCTAAAGCCAACGGGTTACTTACCGACCAGTTCAACTACAGTTCTGCCTATCAGGATGAAAATGGCCAAACCTATTTTGGAAGCGTAAAAGGCCTGGTAAGCTTTAACCCAGCTAATTTAAAGGCAACAAAATATACGCCACCAGTGTATTTAACCGGGTTTCAGGTCAACGGTTCCGAAATAGGTCTAAACGGAAAGGATTCAGTTACCAACATATCGATCGTTTATGCCGATACCATCGAACTTAACTATAACCAATCATCATTTAGTATCGACTTTGCGGCCTTAAGCTACCTATCGCCCGAAATGACCGAGTATGCTTATAAAATGACTGGACTTTATAAAGATTGGGAGTATTTAAAAACCAACCGGAAGGTTTATTTTACCAAACTTGCCCCGGGCAATTACATTTTTGAAGTGAAAGCTTTGGTTGAAGGAAGCAACATATGGACCACCAAAAATGTTAAACTGCTGATCAAAATTCGTCCACCTTTTTATCTCAGCCCCCTGGCTTATCTGTTTTACCTGATCGCGACTGGCGGAATTATTTTCTTCCTGGTACGAAGGTACCACCGAAAAATTGCGCTAAAGAACAGCAGGCGGATGGAAGTTTTTGAGCATGAGAAACAGAAGGAAGTGTATCAGGCGAAGATCGAATTTTTCACCAATGTTGCCCACGAAATCAGAACACCGCTCACCTTAATTATAGGACCGATGGAGAAACTGATAAAACAGGCGGATGCCGTTCCTGCAATAGAAAAAAATTTACGGATTATGGGGCGAAACACTGATCGTTTGCTTAAATTAACCAACCAATTATTGGATTTCAGAAAAACCGAAACCAGCGAATTTTCGCTAAACTTTGTAAAAGCTGATATTTCTGAAATCTTAAAAGATATATTTATACAGTTCCAGCCAGCTGCAGAACAGCAAAATATCAATTACAATCTTCATTTACCCGAACAAAAACTCTATGCCTATATTGATGTAGAAGCTTTTTATAAAATAATCAGCAATTTGGTAGACAATGCAATTAAATATGGAAAGGCTAGCCTACAGATTCACTTATCATTGCAGGAAGGTGATCGGTTTGTAGTGAAGGTTAAAAATGATGGAAATAGAATCCCTAAAGAAATCAAGGATAAGATATTTGAGCCTTTTTTTAGGGCGAAGGAAACAGAGATAAAAGCGGGAACAGGAATAGGTTTATCGATTTCGAAATCGCTTGCACAGCTGCATCGCGGGGAGCTTTATTTAAGTTTCGATGATGGTGATTTTAATATCTTTGTATTAGAACTGCCTGTGCACCAACTTATAGAATTTAACCTGAACGGAAAATGGAAGAAATTGTAGGCAAGTTTACCCCAGAAGATATAGAAAAAGCTGTTGTATTGCTGGTTGATGACAATGAAGATATTCTTGATTTCATTTCGGATGATCTGGAAGAAAAATATCATGTGTTGCAGGCCAGGAATGGTATAGAAGCCTTTGCCATATTAAAATGCGAAGCCGTTCAGCTCATTATTAGTGACGTGATGATGCCCGAAATGGACGGTTTTGAGTTTTGTGCAAAAGTAAAATCAACCCTGGAGTTTAGCCATATCCCGGTGATACTGCTTACTGCAAAAAATTCATTACAATCTAAAATTGAAGGTTTAGAACTTGGCGCCGATGCCTATGTAGAAAAACCTTTTTCACCCGAGTTTTTACAGGTTCAGATTTCCAGTCTGCTTAAAAACAGGAATAAGATCAAAGAATATTTCTCCAGTTCACCGCTCCTGCACCTAAAAAGCATGGCCTATTCTAAAGCAGATGAGTTGTTTTTGGAAAAATTACAGGATACCATTAACCAAAACATCAGCAATCAGGATCTTGATGTAGAACACCTGGCCGAAAAGATGAACATGAGCCGGCCAACCCTATACCGAAAAATCAAATCCATTTCTAATCTGAGTCCGAATGAACTGATTAATTTAGCAAGGTTAAAAAAAGCGGCTGAATTTTTAAATGAAGGATTATTAAAAATTTATGAAATCTCAGAAATGGTCGGTTATAGCTCGCAATCACACTTCGGACGAAACTTTGCCAAGCAGTTTGGCATGTCACCTACTGAATATGTGAACAGTAAAATAGCAGAGAATAGAAAGGCATAAATTCCGTCCTTTCGACTGAAGCAAAGCGAAACGGAAAAGTCTGCCTTGAAACAGGTCTTTACTCAATATTATATCAGCATCATGAGAAGGATTACTTTGTTAAATGCCCCCTGAAATGGGCAAAAGTCTCCTCAATTTCAAATAATTAGCTATACCTTGTTATTATTCTTTATTATATGTAAATTGTTATAACTAAATATAGAGGTTATGAACATGCTTAAGAAAATCGAAAACTGGGGCGATCACCACCACCCAAAATGGCTGGATTTTTTCAGAATCTTATTGGGGCTCGTTTTAATGTGGAAAGGCATTGATTTTTATATCAATATGCAAGCCTTTAGTAATTTAATGCGAGGTGCTTTCCTGGGTACAGCAATTAGCATTAGTTTGCTGGCACATTTTATTATCGTTTTACATATTATTGGTGGTTTGGCTATTGCGTTAGGGACATATACACGCACATTTTGCCTGATTAATTTACCGATTCTGATCGGTGCCGTATTCCTTATCAATATTTCGGGAGGTATTTTTAAACCCTACGCAGAATTTTGGTTTTCGATTTCGGTACTGGCCGGACTAATCTGTTTTGCGATTGAAGGCAATGGATATTTATCGGTTGAACGGCAGAAAATCCATCCTAACGAAGCGATTTAGGTTGAATTACACCAACCTATTTTGACTGTTAACAGCATAAACTGGTCGTATATTGATGCTTTTTCATTTTTTTATTCATCCTAACTAAATGATTAGCAAGACTTAAAATATTAATTAAAATATTTGATCGGAAAAGGTTTGCAGATTAGCTCCAAATTCCTACTTTTGCAGCGGAGAGCTGGCAGAGTGGTCGAATGCGGCAGTCTTGAAAACTGTTGACTGTAACAGGTCCGGGGGTTCGAATCCCTCGCTCTCCGCATAAGGAGAATGATTTCTCAAACTCATAGGGTTGCTCGATATCGAGCAACCCTATTTGCTTTAATAACAGCGGATTACAACACAACCCAGCATTAATTGAAGGTGTTCTAAACACCCCTTTAAAATAAGTCAAACCATCTTTGAACACCTCCCTAACGATAGCATGTTTTTGACCCAATGGCGCATCATTGTAAACCTGATGCAGGTTAATCATATACGGCAACACCAATAAATCCTGTTGAATATTGTCATCAAAATTGTTAAGATTTTCCAGTTCCTGCTGTAATTCTGCCCTTTCTGCGTTGAATTTAATCATACTTCTTTTGTAGGTATGATCGGTAATCACATCTGTAAACAGCTTGTTTTCGACACTCTCAATTTTGGCATCGACCGCATGGAGTTGCATTTGAATCTCCTTATGTCGCTGATCGCTTGATTTAAGGCTCGTTTTGACCTTTTCTGACACCAATTTGCACTACTTCATCAACAAATTCCTTAGTGAAGCTTAAATAGCTTAAAAGTTCATCAAATTTATCGTGCAGTTCTATGCCGGATATATTAACATTAGAATGGTCAAGACAGCGGTAATAGAGGTACTTTTTCATTTTTCCGGTACTCCAACCAGCTGTTAAATCCCTACCACAGCACGGCGATTTAATTACTCCCTTCAGCGGGTATTCTTCTTTTGGCTTGGCCACCATTTTACGCTTACTCCGTTTTAGCTTTTCCTGCGCCCTGTAGTAAAGATGTTCTGGAATAATGACTTCGTGAATACCTTTGACCAGCTTTTCAGCCTGTTTTCCATGTGCACATACTCTTACCAGTCCGCAATACAAAGGATTGTTCAAGATGCGAAAAACAGCACTGCTTGCTGAATGAGGGAAACCTAGTTTCCTAACTTCCTGATATATGACGTAGTGCGGTAGGTCGTTTAAATAGTCACGGTAAATCTTTTCGACAATAAATCTGTCCGGCTCATTTACCTGAATAACCATCTTTCCTGTGCTATCTTTTGCATTAATGTAGGCAAAAGGCGCTTTGTTGATATACCTGCCCGATTCCTGGGCGTGTCTTGCGCTTACTTTAGCACGTTTCCTGATGGTCATTAATTCCTGATTAGCGATCAGGTATTTAAAGGCCCTGAGCAAAAATACCGAATGGTCACTGGTGGCAATATCCAATGGTTCACTGGTGGCAATCACTTTCAGATCGTGCTTTTTCTCTAAAAATTCGATCTTTTTTAATGCCTCTGGCAGGTTACGGCTGAAACGATTATGGTCAAATACAATTAAATATTTTACTTTGCCCCTGTGTTTTTTAATAAAATCTTCCAATGCCCTGTAATCGGGTCTATCAAAAGTGTAACTACTCTCCCCGTCGTCGATAAACAGTGAACCGAGAACCAGCTCGTTGCGGTCGCAATAGTCCCGAATACTTTTCTCCTGGTAATCCAGTGAATGGGTGGACTGGTCTTTTTTACTGATCCTGATATATCCAATAGCGTTCATTTTCTATACTTGTTTAATAAGTTTTCAAATACAATACCTGCTATTAAAATTTACGAAAATTTTATCGCTGTTTACAGATTTTTCTTCCTTTTTAGGCCCAGAAAGTGGTTTTTTACGATGTGGCTTTGGTCGCCTTCTGCTTGTTATTTGTTTCATGAAGCAAGATGAAAAACTCCAATAACACATTATCTCTAGTGGTGAAGTTTCTAAACAATGATCAATCCCGGTTTTGTTCAGCTCTTCTCTAGTCGGGTAGTTTGACTTCTATTCCATGCGCCTTAGAAAACGTCTCTTTTCTTACTATTTTTTTAATTTTATTGATCTACGCAAGTATGCTGCGCAGTAACTATGTTTCTTTGTCATTAGTTATCACTGCCAGTTATCTGGCAAATACAAAATTTAGAAATAAATCAGCATCAACATGGAAAACCAACCTTTGAACAGTTATGTTTCAGAAAAAGATCTAGTTAAAATATTCGAGTCTTTAGATGCTATGAATAAGAAGCTGAATCAAACAGCGATTGATATTTTCACAAATGAGACTAACCGTAAATTGCTTTCCAAACCAAGTCATTTTACCTTCTCCATTGTACATAGAGCTATTGAGTTAAACAAAGGTTTCAAGACTCTCGCCGAAGCGAACAATTGGATAACTGCCATCAATCTGATCAGGCTGCAGGCAGATAATTGCATGAGATTATTTGCGTTATCGCTGGTGCAAGATAGGTTAGACTTTTATAATCGAATCCAAAACGAGGAACATATCCGAAACATTAAGGATGCTGAAGGTAACGAAATGACAGATCAATATTTGTCTACAAAATTGAATGAGCTATATCCGGGGTTTAGAATATTGTATGAAAATACGAGCGGTCTGATCCATTTCTCCAATGAGCACATGAAAATAAATACAGACAGGATCGATGATGGCGATGAATTCATGATGTATATAAGATTGGCAGAAACCACCGAGTTTCCTATCGGCAAGAAGGTAGATTACGCTTTCAACATGTTTATTGTGAGTAAGGAATTACACAGCCTTTTAAATGGTTATAAACTAAGCATGATAGATTTTATGAAACGATTTGATAACGAATAATATATTTAAAAATGAACTATCTAAAAAAACATATTGAATCCCTGTTTATCGAATGCACAAGCCTGGATGCAAACTTGCTGGTTCTGGACAGCTTTGTGTCTTCAAGAGGTCAACAATTGCAGGAGAATTTTTCTTTCCCAAATTATGAACTGATTGGGATGATCACCACTTACCGGGATCTATCACAATTAGAAGGTGGGGATAATCTTTACGACACGAAAGTTGGATATTCACTAACTACCGATAATCTCCCTACTGAGGTAACCAGGTTGTTAAGTTATATCGCTTGCCTTACTACCACTCAAGTGTTTGAAGTTTTTGAATCTTTCCTAAAAAATATACTATCAGAGCTTGTCACTCAAAATCCAAACCTCAGTCAGATTCTGAAACTGCCAAATACATATAATACTTTTCAGGATGTAAGAAAGGAGATCTCCTACATTCAAGGCGCAGGTAATAAAGGATTTATTAAAGCATTAAGAAAAATTTCTCCGTTCTTCAAACAACATGAATCAAAGAATATCTGGAACAAAAATATGAGTCATTGGTTTGACCTGATCGCTTGGATAAGGAATCTGGTCGTACATTCAAGGCTAGTAATCAACCCCCAATTTGAGGAATACATCAACGAAGCTCATCGAAAAGCATTATTTGATCAACATTTTACGATTTCAAAAAGCGATTTGACTAAAAAGATTGAGCTCACACCTTACCAAGCCCATGCAATTACCCAATATCTTTTTGAGTATGCACACTTGATTTACAAAAGTCTATCAACTGACTTCGGCATTGAGCTTGATTTTGATTTCAAGAAAGTAACGATTTGAAATATGCTTAGCTAGTTGTTTATTGCATTGTCTTCGTACTCCTGGCACGTTTCGCACAGGCCATTAGTATTAACTTCATCCACCTCATCACCACAATGGCTGCAATTTTGGCTCATTAATATTTCGTATTCTAATTTTTCGAGGAATCCTTTCTTATCCCTCTTTTCATGCAGAATAAATTTGTAATGACAACCGGGACAGCTTGCCTTTGTATTGGCTGATCCAACAGCAACTAAATCCTGGCAATTTGGACATATTAAATACGATGCACTACACATATTGCATTCTCCTGTAACCACTTCGATGTACGGCTCTACAAGAGGTATTTTTATTTCTTCAAAAAGGCCAAGTTGATTTTTATCTCTGCTTCCGTCCTTTATTAGATGTGGATCAAATAGCGAAATCGGGTTAAAAAAGTCAATACGGGAAAATTCATGGTCACAGATTTCGCAGTTTAACCAGTCTTCTGCATTTTCGATAGCGGCTTCTTCCTCAAGAGTCAATAGCTCTTGTTCTACATCTTTTAAAAGTTTATGTAAAACATAATAAAATTTGGATTTGCTTTGCGCCATCAATGGAATCAAATCGGGGTGTAAGGCTTCCCGGTCTTTTGGATCAGAAAAGTCACCGGAATTGCTGGAAACAAAATATGACAAAGGAAAATTCTCAACTTCAAAAACTTCGCTATCACCCCATTTGCTAAAATCGACCTTTATAATCCCAACAGTTTTCATGTAGTCAACAAACCCAAGCATGAGCAACGCATCGGCCATGCTGTTCTTTTTCTCACCGATAAATGGCGCCTTTTTTTCTTCGGCCATTTTTGCGGCCTCTATCCGGTGCTGGTCAGTTACAGGTATAACAACAGTGGAGTTCTTGATAAAATGCTCAACCTTTGCAATATGTACTCTCTGCTGCTCTATTCTTTGTGTTGCCTGAGATGTAATCTTTTCTTCTATTTCATTAAGTTTTGTTAAATCGTCTCCGTCGAAAAGCTCTTTAATAGGTTTAAGATTGCTAACGTGATGAGCCGCTTTTTTCTGAATATCATCTATTTTGGCCTCAGTCTGGTTCTTATTTCGTTCAAATTCCTTTAATACAATTTCATTGACCAAAAAAACATAGGTTCCATCATTTGATTTTTCTTCGATTGTTTCGAAAATTTTTAAATGTAGATCTCCGTGCTTTTTTGAATAAATATCGAAGCCATTGGCTAAATAAATCCAATTGTTAGTATCTAAGAAAACGTAAACAGGCATTATGCAAATAATTATCTTTCAAAGATATGGGATGTTCGATATAAAACCTATTTCTCCCTACTAGAGTACCGCTCACTTCAAGGCTTCACATTTTTGACCCAACAAAAATTAAAGCCATGAAACAGCAACAATTAGAAGCACTGGAAGAGCGCAGTGCCAATACCCGTAAAATCAAAACACCCAATGTTAAGGGTGGCAAATACAAAGGCAACCCTTACATGAAATTCAAAAAGGTCAAGACCGAGCCACGACAGAAAATCCGGCAACTCCTGCGGGCATCCATACCTCTGGAAGATCTGAACGCCATCACAAAGACCCAACGGATTTCACCATCACATTAAACATTCATTAATCATTTAACCGAATTTCGACACCACTTTTGGAGGTAGCTTTCTGGCCCGCATGTGCGTGCAGCAAGATGGATTTTTGTAGACAAAAACATCTTGCCGCCCTTGAGGTCGGGGCATACACTCGAAACTCGTGATGCCTTACCAGGTGATAAAAAGCGCCGGAATGCCAAGACCAAAAATAGCGGAAGAACAGCAGCTCAAACACCTGCTAAGAATGCGGGTAAACCAGACTGGATATCAGCGTTTGACCACGATGCAGAAACAAAGTGACTGCCGGAGCATCTGCGAGATCGCTAGGAAAATCCTGTCTGGTGAGCGGATCAACCTTTTCCAGAAAGACGCTTCAATGAACGGCCCGATGGAAGAACTGGCGCTGATCCGTAAAGAGATAAAAGCCATCGGCATCAACATCAACCAGCAGACCCAATATTTCCATACCAGTCAGACTCCGGCAGAACGGGCATTTTACGTGAATAAGACTGCTGAATTATACAAAAGCATCGATCAGAAGACAGATCGCCTGCTCGGTATAGTAACCCCACTCGCAGAATTATGGTTGCAAAAATAGAAAGCGGCAAAAGCATCAGGGGCATCCTGCATTACAACGAGGACAAAGTAGCCAGTCTGGATGCCAGGTTAATCATGGCCAGTGGTTTTGCAGCAGACATAAAAAAAATGAACTTCTCCCAAAAGCTTAACCGCTTTAAACACCTTACTGGCCTGAATGCTGCCGTAAAGACCAATGCCCTACATATCTCCCTGAATTTTGACGCCTCGGACAAACTGGACAACCAGAAATTACAGCAGATCGCTTTGGAATATATGAAGCGTATCGGGTTTGGTGACCAGCCCTTTTTGGTCTACAGGCACGCGGATAGTGCTCATCCTCATATTCATATCGTCACAACCAATATCCAGAAAGATGGTGAACGCATTGACATTCATGGTATCGGCTACCGTTTTATCCGAGCCAGCACGTAAAGAAATGGAAATCAAATATGGCTGGTAAAAGCTGAAGGGCGGGAAATGAAACAAACCCAAAGATTAAGACCTGCTATTTATGGAGATAAACCGACCAAGCAGCAGATCAGTAATGTTGTTACCGGAGTTATGCGCCAGTACCATTATACTTCCTTTGAGCAATATAAAGCAATACTGGAACAGTTCAATATCAAAGCAGACCGTGGCGCAGAAGATACCCGCATGTTTGAGAACAAAGGTTTGTTGTATTCCATACTGGATTGTAAGGGCGAGCAGATCGGTATCCCCGTAAAAGCCAGCCAGATCTATTGTAAACCAACACTGGATAACCTGGAAAAGCGTTTTGAGGCTGGAAAGAAAAAGCGGGAACCACATAAGGCGGAGTTGAAAGAGCTGATAGATCACCTTTTTTCAAGTTTGGGCATTTAAGCCAGGTACGCTTTCAGGAGGAACTATTAAAAAACCGTGTTGATGTGGTATTTAGATCAAACGAAAAAGGACAGCTCTATGGTGTTAATTATATCGACCATGAGCATAATACTGTATTCAACGGCAGTGATCTGGGTAAGGTTTATAGCGCAAAGGCATTAGTCCAGCGATTTGATAAAGCACAGGATAACCATTCCCCATCCCAAGATAAAACAGAGCAAAGACCGATGGAACAGGTAGAATCCCTGCAAATCCATCCACTCACTTATTTAAAACTCCCTGAACAGACAAATTTCCTGTAAACCATACTGGCCCAGGCGCATGAAGAAAGCGGCATTAAAATCCCTAAACGCCGTAAAAAATGCAAAAAAGGCAGGATCATCGAACAGGACCAACAATTAACCCTATAAAATATTATACCAATGAATACTGGAGAAGATACACAAGGACTCAGAAAGATCATGGACTTAACCCGCCTAATCAGCATCACCATTTTAGTACTGCATATTTATTTAGCCTGTTACAGGGCTTTTGAGTATTGGGGCTTTACCGCAAGCCTAACCGACCGCCTGATGGGCAATATTGCAAAGACTGGCTTGTTTAGTGGCCTGCTCAAACCCAAACTGGCCGCACTGGTGTGCCTGATTATTTCGCTAATTGGGTTGAAAGGCAAAAAGGACCAGAAGATCCAAAAGAAGAGCATAATCGCTTGCCTGTTATGTGGCTTACTGTGCAATTCCGTGATACCGTTGCCACCATGAAAGATGGTAAAGTGGACTACGTGAAAAAGGAGTTTAGTCAAACCTATTACAGCCCGGTCATGCAAAATTCACATTATGTTGACCGAGGTAAGGGATTCAGCCTGGAGCAGGCGGCCAATATGTTGCAAGGCCGTGCTGTGTTCCGTGATGATCTGGTGAGTAGAGCGGGCGTACAATATAAAGCCTGGAACAGTTACCAGTTCAATGAACCCAAGGACAAGTACAGCAACTACACCCTGAAGCAGTTTGGTGAAGGTTATGGCTTTGACCTGAAAAAAGAACTGGCTAATTACGACATCAAGGAAATGCAGCAACCCGACTTGGCCAAACAAATTGTTGAACGTATGGAAAACGGACATACCCCTGTTGTAACGCTTGTTGGAAAGGACGGACAGGAAAAGCCGTTGCGCATTGAGGCAGTTCCCCATTATGGCAATATCAATTTATCTGAACCTGATGGGAAGCCAGTTAAACGCGAGGAATACCAGAAAGAGCAGAACCTTGGTCAGGATGTGGGTAAGGATAAATCAAAAGCGAAACAGCAAAGCCAGGAAATCAGCATGTAAGTGCTTATGTATATCTTATTAAAACAAAACAATTCATTTATTCATTTTTTAAACCCCAATTTATTATATCAACATTTCAAAAATTAAAAGATTTAGTAGCATCAGCAGAGGCTGACGCAATAGCATTCCACGAAAAATCTAATAAGGCTGCGGGCACGAGATTGCGCAAAGCTTATCAGGAGATCAAAGTTCTGGCGCAGGCTGGACGTACTGAGGTAACTGAGCTGAAAAACAAAGAGAGTTAATAACAGTACAAAGACTGTTTTGGGAATTATGACCCTGTTCCAGATTGGAGTAGGACTTTTTTAATCTCTAGTGGATAAGCCCTTTTATAGTAGCATCATTGGCCGCCTGTAAATTTAATCTGGTTGAATATCTTAATAGCATCAAACCCATGATCCAGCAAAATTTTGACCATTCCTGGACTTTGTTTTAATTCATATCTCATAGCGATATCATCAATGGCCATGAAGTATAATACCGCATTCTTTTTGGCAAAATCTGCGTCAGTGTGCCCCATATCTACAAAAAGATTCTTAGCGTCAATTGAACCTTGGGAAATTTCTCCAGGCTTTGTGAAACTAAACTGATAGAGTTGAACATCGCTATCAGCAATTAAAGACTGATGGTCAAAATGGGAAAAGGTATTGCGATATAAATTTTTAAATTCAAGTAATGCAGTTTTCTCATTTTCTGTTATAATTTCTTTTTCGCAGGCACTATTAATGTTCTCAAATAACACCTTCTTCCCAAATTTTTGAATAGCGGCTGCTCTTTGTTCATTGAACAATTGGAAGTCAGTCATCATAACGGTTACTTCAGAATTTATCAGTGCAACTTTTAAAAACTTTTCCATGTAATGATTGGTGAGCGTTAAGGCAGCCTGGAACATGCCGTAAACTAAGCAGTTGCGTATTTCATGCCTGATGATGCCAAAAGCCCCGCTAGGCATTCCGTTTTCGAACCTTTCAAATAAAAAATCATACTTCTCCCTGTTTTCAACTGTATTGAAAAGTTGTATAAAGCGGTCAAAACGCTCCTGTGTATTTTCCATATTACAAGATTAATCATTTTATAAACTTAAAGTACCTTAAATGATTGATGTCATTATCTAACTATTTTATAATGTATCTTTAATCAATTGTTTACCATAAATCAGATGACATTAGTTGTAATTAAAAGAGAAGGCAAAAGAGTTTCATTTTCTTCAGACTCCCGGATTATTTTCGGTGATGCCGGACATATGGATAAAGGAATTAAATTATTTGCTGTGCCTTTCAGGATTAAAGAACCTGCCAGTAAACGAGAGGACTTGGATAAATGGGCCTATCAAAGTCAGTTTGGTATAGCAGTAGTCGGAAGTTCTATAAACGCCTACTCTGTCAAAGATGCGATCAGCGAGGTACTGAACAATATTACAGCAGTTACCAACCTGTCTGATGTGTCAATACCAACAATTGGTTCCCTGATATTGAAAGTATACAAAGCGGTATCTGAAGATCTTGCACCAATTTTACATAAAGGCGGACTCTGTGAAATTATATTTGGTGGTTACTGCCTCGCCACACGAAAGATCAGGGTTTTAAGATTCTTTCCAACCATAAACGAGGAAAATATAACCTACGATTTCCAAGAGATTTTACCCGATGACGGGGTCATGTTCTTTGGTTCCGGAAGTAAATATGGTGTTGAAATCAATGAAGCAGAAAAAGATTTAACCCCACTACAGATCATTAAAAAAGTTATTGTATCTGAAAAAGATAAGGCTGTTGGCGGTGCACTTCAACACGGCGCTTTCAATGAGGATATGTTCAAAATAAGCGGAGTAGTTGAGCGTCAATTTAATAAAGAAGGTGAACTGATAAAGCAGACGAAATACAGAAGGGGGTTTATTGTAGAAAACGAAAAGGAAGATGCAATGAAACCGCCATATTTATTTATTGCCTATGGCTATCAACCTATGGATTTTACTTTAGACTAGAGCATGTAACTTTATTAAACAAAACGCTGCAAATAAATATTGCTATGGAAGGAAAAACGCATCACATTTCAGATAAGAGAAAAGTTAAGTTAGTGATTTACGAAATTCAAGACGTAAATGAAGATGTTTCAATGCAAGAAATTGTGCAATTTAAAATTGGGAAAGCAAAAATAAAATTTGACACACCTAATTCTACTGCACTATATCTGAACGCTTCTGAGCGTGAACTAAAATCAGCAAAATTACTCCATAAGTCATTGCTAGAGCCTAAACTCCAGACAAGGGAATCCTATGACTTTTCAGATGAGGATTCTTCCAAACTGTATGATTATTTTGAGCATATTAAAATGAGTATAATTATGGCTTATACCGCTGTAGAGTGCCTCTGCAATGCGTTAATCCCTCGTAACTACTCTTATACAGAACAAGGTAAGGATGGTGTCAGGCTATGGGACTATAAAGAAATCCAGCGATGGAAATCTACCACCCAAAAGTTACGACAAATATTGCCAAAAGCGCTCAATATGAAAGACCCTGGCCAGTTCAAATCCTATTCAACATTTTGCAAACTGGAAACGGTAAGAAATGAGGTAATTCATACCCGGAGCATAATACCCAAAGATATCAAAATTGACTACAGGCTTGATTACCAATTGCTTCAGCCTAAAATATTTAATGTAATTTCCTCAGCGAAATCACTCATAAAGGAGCTTCACGGCGCTTTGCCATATACCAGGGAAATGCCGATGCTTTATGAAACTGAGGATATAGATAAAATAAAGGTCAAATCATGGGATGATTTAGGATTGATTCAAACTGGCGATGGGAATAGTGGCTCACAACCAACATAGTTGTCTCTTAATTAATTAGCCAAAATCATCCCATCCAATGGCACTTCTTAAATTTTCTACCGTTTCCGCATTGGCAAGGTTCGTTTCGAGATGGAATACGGCAAGCCGCACGTGCAGAGGTGACAAGCTAAAAAACAAAGAAACTAAATAGTTTAAAAAGCCGTTGAGAATTATGAACCTGCCCAGGCTTCGGGGCAGGTTTTTGTATTTTTAACTCGATCAATAATTATCATCAGCAAAGTCGTCATAGACTTCATTACAGATTTCGTGTAGATAATTGGTGGCAATTGAACGGCTTAGATTATTTTTGGCATTTGGGTTTAGGTATACAGAACAATCCACATTTGTACTATCTGGATCATTACTCAATATAGTCTTGTCATTCAAAAAGATGATCCCTGATAGGTAATTAGAAACACCATATATTGTTTCAGTTCCAGAGAACTTGGGATTATAATTTGCAAATGGAGTAATATCGTTTTTATATTGACAAAATACCCGCCTGGCATATGATCTTTGAAAAATCTCCAGTTCTCGATTTTGATTCAATATTTGATTGTACCACGGAAAACTCACCAGAATGATCAAAGTTGGTTGATCTTTTAAAAATTTGTTAGCGTAGATAAAGATATTTGTGTGGTGATTTCCGGCATGCCGATACGGGCCATAAGTTCTTAAAGCAGAAGACACACCGCGTTTCCAAGAAAACACGAAGGACAATTCTGGTATTTCTTTGGATCGAAAGCTATAAATATCTGGTTTCGCAACTACAGCATCACTCAATTCCTTCAATAGCTTATTTCTTTTTTGCTGCAAAATAGAATAAGATATTCCCATATCATATTCAGCCATGATATTTACAAGTGTTGGAAATTCCTCTTCCAGATCTTTATATATGCCCTCAAGAATTTCATTAACGTTATCTTTCAATACTTTTATGTCAAAATAGATACCTACTGATTCAATATAACCATCAAGATTAGTTTCTTGCTTACCTAGTTCTTTGGCAAAACTACTTTCTTTTGGTAAAGTGACATCAGCCTGAATAGGTGAAAACAGGTAATTTTTACCAGTAAGTATTTCTTTGTTCAAGTGATCAAAAGCGGATAGCTCCGCAAATGCACCCTGCCAGTTTTTTTCACTGGCAATTTCGTTCACCTGAACTAAAATAGGTTCTAACAAGCCAGCATCAGCGGAATAAATCTGATGTATACGCTTTAATCGTGCGGTAAAATTCTGTTTAAACTCATTAAAGTCATTAGGATTATTTAGTGCCCCAATAACATTATTTCCTTCAGTTAAATCGGTGCTAAAGGTTGCTGTGCCTGGCCCAAAAATACTGTTTATAAGAGTTGCATAATTCTCTAAGTGCGTCATGGTAATTAATATTGTATTTAGGTTTAAATGTGTAAATTGATTATCTTTTTTATGAGATCGAATATATGGCAGATATGACTTTTACCTATTGTCATTATTTTTTAGAGAGATTAATAACAATGTGATGCATATTGACTTCAACACCATTTCGCTCGTGAACAACCGTAAATTTCTTCAATTCTGAAAATTGAACTGAACTATCTTCTGTCAGTTTCACAAGTGGGTATTTAAAGTCATGGGATTTCACATAATCGCGATAGGTTTTATAAAATGAACCAAAATTTGCCACGTTCGCGTAGACTATTATATAATTGTCAGGTACCCCGTTAGCATCATAGGTGAAAATTTTATTTATATGGGTTGCGATGTAGCCTTTATCTACATAGGTTAAATTGAGTGCTTCGATGAGCGAAATCGGGAGGTGATTGATGTCCTGAATAAAAATATCGACTTCACCAGCAGACTTACCAGTTTCCGTTGTACTTTTTCGGGTTTGGTCTTTTACCAGAAAACCTGCACTTTCCATCATATTGGCAATAAAAGTATTTCTGTCATCCTCTGAGAAGTTGCCATAGTAGATGCGGTTGGTCTGGATGTTAAGGCAACTTTTTATAATGGCATCATCTACCTGTGTCGCCGAAGGTCTGGAAAGTTCCCAGTAAATTTTGAACATTTGCATCTGCTCGTTTTCGCCGGAATATTTTGCCTCAAGAGCTTCTATTGTGGCATCTGAAGCTGATGAAAACAATTGTTTAAGCTGGCTTTTTAGAGATTCAGAAGAGGCTTTTTTTTTTGGATCAGTTTCCAAAAATACTAAAAGGTTTCTTAGAAAAGCTGCTTCCTGACCATCTTGGGGCAGCTCGTTTAACCTGACAGCGATCCGTGACTGGTCTGCTGAAAAATTTAATGCAAAAAAAGGCTCAAAGAATGTAGTGTTCAACTTCTCAAGAAAACTTGAAGACAACTGGCTTAAAGACAACCTGTCTTTAATTTCCTGATCTTTGATAAGAGAGTATTGATGAAACAAGGAGGATAGTTCTGCCCTAAAATCTAACCACGACAGTGGGTTTTGTTCTGATATTTTTGTCAGCCCTGCCAATATTCTGTAAAAACCAGTGTAAAATGACCCTTCCTTAAAATTGAACGAAAACCCATTCATTTTGAATAGCAGCTCGGCAATCTCCTTCAGGCCTGTCTTTAAAGAATGGGTTACATTATTTAAAATATTGACGGTCAAATCTATCACCCTGCTAAGTATGTGCGCGTCCGTTCTATTTTCAATCATCTGACTGGCAGATAAAAATTCAGACCTGCTCTTTTCAAGAGCAGCGACAGAAGTAGGCTTGTCCTGAGACAGCAGTCCCTGCTGCATGTTGATAAGACCAAGATGAAACAGGGCTTCAGCAGTTAGTTCAGCTTCTTGCGAAAGAAGATATTGGTTGAATATTTTCTCTATATCGCCTTTCTCATGTTCGAAAAGATAGTATAATGATTTTATTCTGGTGATGTTTAATGACACGTCCTCATGATCCCAATTGTCAATTAAGACTGCTAAGGCCTGCCGTGGTTTTATTTTATTTAAAAAAACCAGATCCATTAACCTTTCGATAGCTAATTTTTGAATGTAAGTATTCTCATTGGAGTCTGAGACAATACCACTTAACAGAGTGTTCAATTCCTTCTCAGTAGCTTTTTCTGCTTCTTCAAAAAAGTCAACCTGAAGGAATGTTATCCTTTCGTGAACGTCCATCGCAATAAAATGATCATTTATTCCTGCCATTAGAAAACATATGTATCAGCCGCAAAGACGTTTTGATGCGTCACCGTATTTTCCAAACTACGTTCGGCGGTCCCGATCAATATTTGCAGCTTATCTCCAAAACGTGTTTCCAGTTCCTTAATCAGTTTTGTTAATCCGTCTAAATAATTTTTATCAGCTTCTTCTTTCCCTGGGCTATCGATTATTAAGAACCTGGAATGACGGCCATAATTATGCTCAATATCCAATTGTATCAAACTTAGGTAAAACGCAAGTTTAGCACGCAATTGCTCACCCTCGGCAATTTGGGAGAATGTAAGGTAATCCCCGTCCTGTTTATATTTAATATCAAATCGATCACTAATAGTAATTTCCGAAATTCTTAGACCCAAGGCCTTAACTTCTTCGGTCATCAGATCAGACAATTTTTTGAGTATGGACTGGCCTTCAGCAAACCGAATTTTGTTCATCTCCTCTATAGCCCTGGCCAAAAGCTGGATTTTCTGTTCAATTTTTTGATCTCCGGCTTTTTTGGGCTGTTCATCAAGCTGCTTGATTCTGAAATTTAATACCGCTTTTTTTTCAATCAATTCATTTTTTTCTGAATCACGGGGTCTAACTTTTTGGCGTTCTTCACTGATTGATTTTTGGAGTTCCAAAAGCTTGGCATTTAGTGCTCCAGTATCTTTAATTGTACTTTGCTGCTGTTCAAGCTTGATGTTTGCACTATACAGGTCATTCGCGTTTTTTCTGATCTCTTCCAGTTCGTTAGTTAATGTCTGTATGCTCAACTTCAATCCTTCCTGTAGCTGAATAAGTTCTTCGGACTTGGCTGATAAGCTATCTGTATTTACCTCCGAAATGTCTTTAGACACATCGTCGCTACATAAAGCACAGGTGTGGGCATTGACAGCTTTTTGCTTTTTTTTACTGGTCACTGGATGGCTGCAGCTAGGACATTCTTTAAGGTCCAGGTTAGAAAAGAATACTCCGATCTCCAAATATTCTTTGATGTCAATCTGCTGCTTTTCTGCTTTGTGCAGCTCTTTTTGAAGCTTATTCAATTGTTCATCAACAAACTGTTTTCGCCCCGCCGTTTTGTTTTTTAGGTTTCTATTCTCCTGGATCTCATTGGTGATCTTGAAAGATTTAGCATTCTCTGCATCTAATTCCTTGAGCAGATCATCATATTGCTTTACCATCGCGGCAATATCAACAGATGGTGTTTCTGCCTTGGTTAATTCATTTAACTGCTCGGTCAATTTGTTAAGCGATTCTTGTAATTCCGCTTTTTTTTCCACGTTTTCGGTTATTTCCCTAGAATCATAAGATTGCTGCTTACCTTTTTGGTGCATCATTTTGTCTTTTTCTATGGTCAGTTTATTGATGGGTGAGGTAAGGTGAAGACCCAAAAGCATTTGGAATACCTTTGGTCCCTGCGCACCATACATCAGTTCGGTGGTATCCTTTGACTCTAAAAATATAGACTTGAAATAAGTGAGCCAGCTCGCACCGGCCTCTAATAAATCGTCCCTGTCCTTAATAGGTGACTTCTGCGTCCAACGCAGAGAATAATAATCAAATTGATGGAAAAAGAAGTCTTGCAATTGGGACTGGAAATCATCTTTGGAAGTAGAAATAAACAGCTGCTCTTCCAAATGTTCGCCGTCTGTTGGATAGGATTTAATCTCCTTATTATATAGGGCAGCATTTATCTGCTTTTTTGAATTGTTAATATAGACAGTATACTTCTTATCGTTGATACTGAAGATAACCAGTATGTGATGAATCCATTTTGAAATGTTGGTTTTCAGGCTATTATCACCAGTTAATGCAAACTTAATAATTTTGAATATACTTGATTTGCCTTTTAGATTGTCTGCAACCCAAATGTTAACACCCGAGTACATTTCCTGACTGTAGTCAATTATGTCATTAGAAAATACCTGCGGCTCTTCAGTGATCTTTTTGCCTGTAAATGAAATGTAATTTACCTCCAGGCGTTTGCCTGTAGATAACGGTGTATCTTTATTTATTTCTTCTTCCAGGCTTAATAACTCCCTGATTTCAGCCTGGTTGAAGGCTTCATCAAATTCTTTTTGAAGTCCAGCAATAAAATTGTTGTAGTCAAATTTCATAATCGTTCATTGAACATTTTGTAAAAATCATTTTTAACCGTTTCGGAGATCTCTCCAATAAAATTCTTGAATGAGGTATTCCGGTACTCATCGATCTGATATTGCAAAACCTTGAGCTGAGAACCCGAAAGATCGCCAAAATACTTTTTAATAAGTTCACACCTTTTTGCATACCATTCTAGAGCAGGGAGATTATTAATGCCAGCGTTCGCCTTTGTTATTGCATATTTGGTGACAAAGTATTGTTTTTCAATAGTTTTTAGATCGGTGCTCTTTTTACTTGTGAAACCGATAAAGCCAATGCTTTTAAGAAAGCCTATAACATCATCAATGTCTTCATACGCTCCAAAAAAGAACCGTTCCATTTCCAGCCTTCTTAATTGCGGTTCCGCAGTATCATATATGGATTTTACAATCTGTTTGATTTCCTGCTTTTTGGTTGGGTCATTTGCGGCAATAAGTAACAGTTCGTAAGCGAGGTAGTCTGGGTTACGGATGAGAAAATCTATCTTCTGGATACGTACCTCACTCTTAAAAATCTTTTTATATTCAGGATGCTCAGTTGATGTATACTCATCACTGAAGTAGAAAAGGATCAAAAAAATCCTTAACCTGTCTTTATACATTCGAACCTGTTCGTCGAGTTCCATTGGCAATATTAGTTACAAAATTATATCCAGCAACTCATCCAAGGATTACTAGATTTTTTTTTACGTATTGATACTGCCGGTGAAGATTTTCTGAAGAGCGAAAATTAGACTCCTAACAGTTTATAGTTGGTGTTATGCAATCTTAACGAAAATTTGGGTATTCTGTACAACTACGTTGAATATTTTTTTGGTCTTGTGTAAACAGTATTTAACTCTGTAATCTAAAAATATTCATAAAATAAATAAACCCCAATATTTTTTTCAAGGAAATTAAGAGCAAGTGTTTCTGGTAACAACGTCCATTTGAACTGCTTACCCTTGCTTAACATTTGCTCAAGGTTTGATCCGATTGATTAGGGCTGATTTTGGCTGTTTGCGCAATCGATGAACTGGAAGATGAAACCGCATTTCAAGGATGTGAACTGGAAATCACCGATAACAAGGGTAATGTATTCAGCACCAAAAGCCCGTCAGTGATTAAAGGCACAGTAATTTTTATCAGTGGCCGATTTGCCGAATGTTTGGCGGAAGTGGAAGCAGGTATTGTATTACCTGCTTAAACCTATAAGCCTCCCGAGCGGTTCGGGAGGCTATTTATTATTCATTTAAACTTAAGATCATTCTAGACGCATTCAAAGAATATTTAGACAAAATGTATTGGGAAGGTTACGCAGATGAACTGGAAGACGATAACCCCAGCGCCTTTTACAGCCAGTTCAGGGAATTTAAAACTAACCACAGTTTACCGCTATGAAATATGAAACCGTATTTATAATGATACGTGTACAAGTGTATGCAGATCATGCCAGCGTATCCGATACCGTCAGGAAGCTGAAAAACGAATCTATCTTGTCTATGACAGACACGGCCAATATCAATGTATTGGAAACCGAAATACTGGTTTCAAGAATACATAACACTAGGGTGTACAAAACCCAAAGCCACCAAAAGAAACCATGAAATGGTTTAGCGAGTGCAGGACACTGGACGAGGTTAAAGCCCTGTACAAGAAACTGGCTAAACAGTACCATCCTGATCTAGGCGGCGATACCGAAACAATGCAGGCCATTAACAAAGAATATGCGTTTGCATCGGCTAAGACCATTAAAGGCGAAAACCTGAGCGAGGAAGAGACAGAAAACGAAATCCGTTTTTCCGAAGAATACAGGCAGGCTATTGAAAAGATCATTCATTTGGAGGGCATTGTCATTGAACTGGTCGGCTACTGGATTTGGGCAACGGGCAACACCATTGCTGTAAAATCCGAGCTCAAAAATGCAGGGTATTTTTTCGCATCTAAAAAATTGGCTTGGTACTTCCGCACCGCAGAATATAAATGCACTAAGGGTAGTAAAAAGAGCCTTGAGGAGATACGGGAGAAATACGGTAGCGAGGTGATCAAAGGCAATAAACAATCAAAGAAAAATTATTTAAAACACTAAATAACGGGGAATCAATTCCCCTTTTAATCCTAAAAACATGAAACCATTAGAGACACTCCATAATTCAGAAAAAGCCCGCCTTATAGCTGATTTGCTCCCCAATGAGATTAATTTATTCTTAGATCACCTGAAGGCATTTTGCATAGAGTTCAGGGAGCGTAAAGAAGAATTTGCCAGTAACTGGACTACCGCAATGGTGCCGTTTGATTACTGGCAACACCTTTCTGCTGAAACTGAAGCCCTGTTGAACAGGCACATGAACAGCATGAAAAGAAGCAGTAAAGTGTATGCCGATCAGCTGTATTTCAGCCAGACCTCATTATTTGTCAATGACCGGATCATTAAATACGCAGAGAAGAAAAGCCAGGATGAGAAGTTTAAAACAGCTATAAAGCTATTTTATAACTGCTGACAGATAAAATAGGGTTTATTTTTAGCCCGTTAGCCGCCGCAAAAATCGCGCGTGGCCCTGGCGGGCATTAGGTATTTGATAAAGATTTTTACACATCTTGAAAATTATCCAACAGACCAATCTTATTCAAGAGATAGCTCAATTTTGCATCTCCACCATTGCGGGATGTGAGGTGATCCATGATATTAATAAATTTTTTATGGCCTTCGGTCTTATCTGTATATGGTTTGATGAGTAATATGGTATTCCTGTCATCGTCCTGCTTATAAATTTTAGCACCATAATTGATTTCCTTATAGTAGTTGTTATATAGTTTTATCAACGTGGCTTCGGTAATTATATAGGCGGTTTGCTCATCTTCGTAAACCTCTGGTGGTAGTATTTTTGACAGTTCATCCAGGATTGTTTGCGGAGGTACTAACCTTGCTACAAGTTGATTATACAGTCCTGCATGAAAATCCTTGAGGTAGATCAATAGTATAAAGACACTGGGGAATAAATAGTTCTTGTAAGGAAATGTTCTCAATGTCACACGTGCATGTGAGAACAATTTCTCTTGCTGGCGTAAAGTCAGACCGTTGAACGTGAATAATAGGTTTGTAAATTTCACAAATTCTTCCTTATCATAAGAAAGGTCACGATGGTTTCTCTCAGCATGACGGAAATATTCATCAAAACCAAAATATTGATAAAGATACTCTACAAAAGCATTTGCCGGAGGTGCTGGCAAAACAAATTCTAAGTCAATGAACCTTCTTAAATACTCCCTGCTATCAATTTGCTCACTTCCATAGAATCCACGTATCGCATTTCCGAGTTGTGTTTTGTCAATTGAAAGGACGAAGACGATTCCAGGAACACTAAAGAAATGTTTTACCTGTTCCAGAACCTCAACAGCGTAGCTGGGACGGCACCGATCAAGCTCATCAATGAAGAGTACCAAAGGTTTTCCATCGGTATTTTCCTTGATGTATTTTTCAAGGTCTTTCCGGAAATCAACCAGTCCTTTTTTCTTTTTTGCGTACTCTACAATCTCGTCTTTCAACAGATCGGTGGCACCCTTACCAGCGTCAGTTAATAAAGCCCTAAGTACTTCCGTATCGATATATTTTGCGGCGAGCGCTTTCAATAACCCTGGTATAATGCTATGACTGATAACAGCTGCTTTTTCTATTAAAGAATTAAATGTGTCATCCTTTTTTTTATCGGTCAATGTTCCCAGTTCCGACATCAGTGCGACCATAGGGTCTGCATCGAAATCATTTTCCCAGGCGTTGAAATAAAGTGTAGTATATTTTGCATTAGCAAGCTGTGCCCGCCACATTTTGACAAAGGTAGTTTTACCTGTACCCCAGGGATTATTCAACGAGAGAACAAAGCCATCTGCGTAGGAACTGATCATGCTCGTTAGCACCTCTGCATAAGTTTTCCGGCTTAGTTTACAGTTTTTAAATGGCTCGTCAGCTGGAATTTCAATGTCTTTGTGTTTTAAGATCATAGCGATAATTTGGTTTTTAACAAATATGGAGAAAACGTTCTGTATTCGAAAACCCGAGCATACGAGATAGTTTTATGGATTTGAGAATACGTTAGCCGTATCTTTGGTTAAAAACAGAAATAAAATGACAATTAGCACGGAAGAAACTGATGTGCATAAGTTGAATTGCCCGAATTGTAAATTTCTATTATAATCGTTAAAATTTAATCAGATTTGTCAAGATGGAATTAGTAATAACAAGCAGTACGAAAACGCTCCAATATTGGAAGCAACGGCCATATTTAAACGAAGAAACCAAACATCTGCTCTCAGATGTTGACGTGCTTATTGTTCCCGACGAGGATCTACGGGAGTTCAAAACGCCATTATTTCCAAGCAATATGATGGAAATATATGACTTATTGAAGGAACATTTTAATGTGGAAGCAGCAATCAATGACAAAGATTACCATGAACTATCTCTAAACAGCAAAAAGCACAGGTTCGGAATATATGCCGTTACGCTTGTTGTCGCACCACTTTTTGTGACTGTTTTGGGTAACTATATTTCCGACAAGCTAAAACATGAGGACCCAACCGATGAAATCGAACTCGAAATCATTTTGGATAATAACAGTGATCATTCGAAATCCATTAAATACCAAGGAACGGCCGAGGATTTTAAAAAAGTTGTCGACAAAGTTATAGAACTCTCAAAGGAAAAAGATGAACATAGAACAGATACTGCGAAATCCGCATCTACTGTACACAAAAAGTCATGACAACAAGGCTATTTTTGATTATTTTGTTGCAAAAATAAAAAGGCATGTTGAACGTGATGAGGAGCTCCTGGCTAATTCAACTGCTATTTTACAAAGCATCTTCAAAATCCAGGTCGATTACACCAAGGTATTTGAGCTCTTTTCCGTTCAAAAGTATTACTCAGCATGGTGCTTGCTTGAAAGAATCGAGATTGCTATAAAGGGAGTTTTATGGCACTATAATTTTATCGAAGATGAATATTATGTGCTGTTTATTAAAGAGTATGTAAAAAAATTACAGGGTCTTTATCCCTATAAAGTCTTTGGAAGCAGTGAGTATATAAAGAAAGAGACCAGGTGCAGCATCTGTGACAGTATAATCACACTAAGGAACCGATGTCCGCATAAAAAAGGAGAATTATACATGGGGGAAATGTGCACATATATCATTACTAAATCGGAAATGATAGGCATGTCCATAGTTGATGAGCCTTTTAACAAATATTCGGTCATGGGTGTTACCAAAGATGAGGATGATCCTTATAAGTATCAGAATATTGATTTTTTGTTATCGGTGATCGATCATCCTTTCAATCAGTGGAATACCGAGTCTTATAAAATATTTGAGCCGCACTCCAAATTTTCAGTCCCGAGAAATGAACCTTGCCCATGTGGTTCAAAACTAAAGTATAAAAAATGCTGTCTACCAAAGCCTGGAGTTGAAATGGATCATACGCAGTTCATCATGAAACAGCCAACAATGAAGACACGTGGGATGAAACCTACAAAAGTTCAAAAGGTCACCAACTAGCTTTTATATGGGAATCTAGCTGCACAGTTTTGCATCTAATCTTATATGTAACTACATAGTAGAGTAATCTTGAATTTCTCTACTATGTAGTTCTGTTCAATTAAATATCTTAAAATCTCTATTGAGCGACTTAGGACCGAACATTTTTCGAACTCATGGCTAATTTATATATTTTCATTATTTTCCATTCTCTTCTTATTCTTATAAATTTCCCTGATTATTCTGAAAAGTTCCTGTAGATGTTGCATTACAGATTCAGGTTCCCCGCCTGAAAAACTAAAGCCTGAAATCACATGATTTCAGACTTTTTTTTATTTAAACATCCTGTTCTAAATTCGAATGCGGAGGATATTCTTATAAACGGATCAATTACTCCTGTCATTAACCTCAAATCTGCCCGTTTTGAGGTGCAGTACCATTTTGAACACGATAATTTCTTCATCATGCGCATCTGTTTTGCCTGTACCATGCGATGGCTGCTCTGATGGTGTATTGGTTAAGGGCATCATCCGATGGATAATGCCCTGCAAAACATTTTGTTTTTCTGAAGTATCGGTGATTTCCTCAAATTTGCCCCAGCACACCACACTTTTCCAGTTAAAGGTGTCACGGATCTGGTCAATCTGGAAGCAGACCTGTGGGTTGCTTCTCATCATCCTGATTTTTTGTCCTGGAGCAGAATGCGCATAAACTGTACCGTTGCGGTACACATAATTAATGGGCACAATGTAACTCACTCCATGGGCGTGGCAGCCTAAACGACCTATATATTGCTCTTTAAGAAGCTTTTCAACTTCCTCTTCTTCTAATTTCCCTAACATTTCTTAAAAAGTTAATGTTGAATATTTATTGCTATGTTGTTCCCGAAATATCTAAAACAACCCTTCCCTCAATCTCTCCCATTTTCATCTGTTCAAATACTTCGTTAATGTCTTCCAGTTTTGCAGGTTTAATCTGCGCCTTCACCTTGCCATCTACAGCGAATTCGATAGCCTCCTGCATGTCTTTTCTCGTACCTACAATCGAACCCCTGATGGTAATCCTGTTCAGCACAGTATCAAATATAGGGAGGTCGAAACTGCCCGGAGGTAATCCATTTAGCGATAAAGTGCCTTTTCTGCGCAATGCGGAAAGCCCCTGACTAAAAGCGATAGGCGATACTGCGGTTACCAATACACCGTGCATTCCCCCGGTTTGTTTTTTAAGAAATTCCCCAGGATCCTGTTCAAGCGCATTAACTACAATGTCGGCACCCAATTTTCTGGCCATTTCCAATTTATCGTTTGAAACATCAATCGCGGCAACCTGAAAACCCATGGCTTTTGCGTATTGAACCGCCAGATGGCCTAATCCGCCAATGCCCGATATGGCAACCCATTCGCCTGCTTTTACTTCGGTTTCTTTTAAACCTTTGTAAACGGTAACCCCGGCACAGATAATTGGTGCCATTTCTGCAAAATTTACATACGAAGGAAAATGGGCAATATACCTGGAATCGGCAATTACATATTCTGCGAAACCGCCATCAACACTATAACCGCCATTTTGCTGCTCATAGCATAATGTTTCCCAACCTGTTAAACAAAATTCGCAACAGCCACAGGCACTATACAACCATGGAACGCCAACTACATCGCCTTCTTTAACACTTTTAACATCATGCCCCATGGCGGCTACCAAACCAATAGCTTCATGACCAGGCACTAATGGCATTTTTGATTTTACCGGCCAATCCCCATTACAGGCGTGCAGGTCCGTATGGCATACACCACATGAAATTACTTTCACCAGGATCTCATATTGATTCAGCGGTCTGACCGGAAGTTCTTCTATGGCCAGAGGTCCTCCATATTCATGGATAACAGCGGCTTTCATTGTTTTAGGATACATGTTTTTTGTTTAGGAATAAATTGTACAATTAAGTTTTATGCCATGATCGGCTGGCTTTACATCGGAATGCGATGTTCAGGCGGCAAAACCAGAAGCGGGATCTGAATATGATCAGACATGTTCAGCGTATAGCTGCCATTAAACAGGCGATAAAAAAAGCCGTGTTTCCGGTGTACCATCGCCAGCATATCGACTTGACCATTTTCTACGATCCAGTCCAGACCATCCTTAACCCGCTCACTATTTACATGCCTATGGTAGATATTTCTATAATTCACCCTATCGGCAACCCGGTTCAAAAAATCTTCCATTGTTTCTTTGTAAGCTGCCGGAGCTGATGTTGAATTACCGGTATGCATAATGAGTATATCGGCATTAAAAGGTTTTGCAAATTCGGCAAGCGCACATAAAACAGGGATGTCACTATGGCTAAAATCGGTGGCGAAAGCAATTTTTTTAGGCTTCCTGAACTGGTAGCCTTTGGGGATCAATAAAAGCGGTATTTCACGCTCAATCATTTTTCTGGCATTACTGCCGATTAAAATTTTGGAGAACTTGCTTGCACTGTTTAATCCCATTACAACAAGGTTCATTTTACATTCGGTAAAATATTTATAAACCTCATCATCCACCTCTCCACGAACAGATCTCGCATACACCTCTGGTTTAAGGCTATAATCGTGATAGGCAGCTTCATATTTCTTTTCGACCTTATGAAGTAATTTCTGCAATGCTTTTTTAGCGTCGTCTTCTATTTGGCTGCACGCTTCATAAGGCCACACCATCGATGCTGCAACTGGAGACACTATAGGAACCTGAAAAACATTGAATAGTTCTATCCTTGCCCCAATGTTATAGGCCAGATCAGTTGCATAATTAGCTGCGTTCTCTGCTGCTGGAGAGAAATCAACAGGTACCAGGATCTTTTTCATATTGCGCTCTGTTTATTAATCATAAAGTTTGTAAAAAACCCATGTTAAAAATGTGAGCAGCATCAGCTATTTAAATGATTTTCAACCAAATGAAGCGAATAACCATGATCCCAGAACCCGTTTTAATAAAAAAAGGACTTATGATGAAAGATATATTCGGATCGTCATTTCCTTTGCCTGATCAAAAGGGCTCCAGGTGTTTTAGATTTTATTAATTTGAACAATTAATGAGTTTAACGAAAGCACAAGTCAGGCCTTGCCAGGGCTAAACACTAAGACTTGCGCTAAGACCAGTGGTTAAAATATTTATTTGTAGCCTATATACAACATAGGGTTGACAAACTTGTCATAATAAGTAGTGCTATCAAAGTATTCCGCCAGAGTACATAACGTATTATAAAATCAATTATATGAAAAATCTATTTTAATTCTAATCTCAATGTTTTTAACATTTCACATAGATTATTGGCAGAATAACAATTCTGGTGATCCAAGAACCCGTTTAAACGTTACAGCCACATGTACAGGCCTTCAAACCAATTAAAATGATAAAACATATCTTATCAACATTCGTTCTTTTTGTGATTTGGCAGGGAACATATGGCCAGGTCTCGGCACCATATCTCTCTATGAATTTGGAAACTAAGGACAATAGCGCCAGTTGGCAGCCTATGCATAAAATGCCGGCTGGCAATTTCACTTTAGAATGGCTAAAATCTGGCGATATTCTTGTTTCATACAATAGAAATGAGGCTCCAACCAAGTACTTAAAGGAAACCAATTTTAGCTCTAAAGAGCTACAAAAACTTGATAAAAAGATTTCGGGTTTTAGCTTAAAGGGAATTTATCTGGATCCTGAACAGCCACCGGAATTCTACTATGTAATCTATTTTAATCCGAAAATGAAAAACTCTATTTTACTTGAATTACATGCCGTACTTGGCCACGTTGTCTCTGCAACTTATTATTCAGATAAAAAGATAAACCCGTTTCAGAACAGGATCTATAGCACCCTTAAATAAACAAACACTCTGGCGGAGCATAATTATTGGGAATGTCACTAAAAATGTTTGTTTCCTGCTTTTGGTGATTTATTATGTATTTCAGTGAAAGTGGCTGCTCCTTAATCCGATAGTAGACCAAGCGCCTACCAATAGGCCTATTTTTAAAACCGAAGCCGGATCTCTGATTAATACGCTGAGGATTATGGAAAGCAGTGAGGATAAACTTGTACTGATAAGCGGTTTGCAAACAGGTGCTCTCGATGATCTACAATCCATTAAATATACCCTCTTTAATGAGAAATTATCCAAAAGAAGATGCCTTTAATCTCACCATATTTACAAGATTTAACAAACCGATAAAACAATTTGCAATATCTTTATGCCATGAAAATCCATATCCTTGGTGCATCCTGTGCAGGCTCTACCACTTTGGGTGAAGCTTTATCTGCAGCGTTAAATATCCCCTATTTTGATACTGATCGTTTTTTCTGGGAAAAATCTGCTGTTCCCTATACCGTAAAGCGGGAAGCCCGAGTACGGAACCGGTTGCTTAAAGATGAATTAAGAAAATCAGAAAACTATATTGTGGGCGGCTCGCTGGTAAGCTGGGGCGAGGAGTGGAAACAAATGTTCGACCTTGTGGTTTTTCTTTACCTGCCAAAGGAAATCAGGTTGGAACGCCTGGTGAAAAGGGAAATAGAACGGTATGGAAACAATATTTATGATGATCCACAGCGCCACAACTTGTTTCTGGAGTTTATAGATTGGGCATCAAAATATGATGACCGTTCTTTCACAGGTCGGAATATTGGCATTCATGAAAATTGGCTGGCAAGTGTAAACTGTCCGGTTATCAAAATTGAAGGAGATACCACGGTAGCAGAACGGTTAAGTCGAATTATTGATGCTATTGACCGTAATTAAAGCTTTTAATATTTGATGCAGAAATGTATCCCATCCTGCATCAGCAACCGACTAACATAATTTAATGCATAATGCCGCTCGTAAATAGATACCAAAAGACTCTTCCTCAATTTAAGCACGATAAAAAAATGATTTATTTCATCAGGTTCTTTTGGTCGGCATCATTTTTGTTACAATGGCGGTATGAAAAGGAATGATGTAATCAGTGCGCTCTTAGGTATGTTGATTATGGCCATCACTTATTGGCTTTTGTTTTATAAATTCTCCTCTCCCGAAGAACATAAAAATGTAAGGATTTCTTCATCGGCACCACAGTTCAGAAACATAGAGTAATCATTTAAAAGCATATTAACCTTGATAAATTTTAAATTTATTTAGGATATAATTGTTTAATAGAGCAAAACTATAGATTCTACAAATTTTATAGTCTGATTTAATAAAAATAATTATTGTCTGTTACAAGCAGCAAAAGTGTAGGCTTTTTTAAACAGGTTAAAAAATAATTACCGGAAAATGCTTTAAGCATACTACGTTTTACGACAAAAAAGCGAACATATTTAGGTTATATAGCTGCAATTATCCCAATTGCTGCAGAAATAGATTCAAATCTTCTTCTTTGCCCAAACCTAACTTTTGTTTAATGCGGTAACGGCTCATTCGAACACTTTTGGGTTCGATACCTAAACGAACAGAAACCTCCTTATTGCTCAACCCCATCAACATATAAGAGCAATATTTTAAATCGAGCCGGGTAAGTGCATGGTTTGCTTTTTCCTGCAGGCGTTCAAAAAAAGCAGGATTGGCATCAAAAAAATCTACCTTATGTTCCTCAAATACTTTATCCATCTTTTTCTGCTGATTCACAATCCGTTTAATCTGCTCATCAAGCGAAAGGTGGCTTTCAGGATTTACCTTTTCTGTTATCAGCTCAAGCAGTTCATTCTTTTCCTCAATCTGTAAATTACCCACCAATACTTCCTTCTCTAACCGCTCCTGACGCTCTTTAAGCAAAACCTGCTCGGTTTGAAGCTGCATAGCTTCTGCCTCTTTCAGCTGCGCCATCAATTCTATAGCTTTTTTTTCCTGATCAATCAGTTCCTGCTTCCTGATCGATGCTTTGAGCTTATAATTATAAGACATCAACAATAAAAGCAATGCGGCAATGCCCGTTAATCCCGAAATAATATAAAAAACATTCAATTTTTTAGTATACTTGGTTTGCTGCTGTAAATAGGCAATCTCCTGCTCTTTTTTTTGGGATTGATACTGTGCCTCTATCCTAACGGTGCTATTTATTTTTTCTTCATCAAAAGCTTTTTTATAATAATTGAAATACTGCTTAAAATATTTTAAGGCTGCCTGCTGATTACCCTTTTTTTCGGCAATATTGGCAAGCCCCTGATATATTCTGGCCTGCGTTAGCGGCATTTTGACAACCACTCCAGAAATTTTATCCAATCCTGTGAGGAGTATTTTTTCTGCTTCGTCGTAATTTCCATCTCGCAATGCATATTCGCTCCTTAATCCATAGCAGTTAAGTAAAACCTCCAGTAAATTTGTTTTTGTCGCAATTCCCATTGCGATATCGACATATTTTTCAGCACTATCGCGATACGATGCCGGAAAATACTGAAAATAGGTATTGGCGGTATTTAAAGCTGCTGCAGCCGTATTACTGTAGGTAAGCATACGGCCCGCCTGCTCTTTCGAGAGTCGAAGTGACTTTTTATACATAAACAAAGCCGAGTCGAGTAGATTACGTTTTAATGTATCCAGCTTAAAACGGTCGAAATAACTTTGCCCTATGGTAAAATAAGCATTATTTAACAGGTCAACCTGTTTACTTTTCAAAGCGCTTGAGTAACATAAGCGGGCATATTTCTGTTGTTTTGATGGATCATTGCCATAACCATAAAAACTGGCCAGATAGTGATATATGGTACTCTCATAATCATCAGCATGCTGATCTTTAAAAAAATCGAGGGCTTTAAGCAGTTTGGGCACCGACTTATCATTCTCGTCGTTCACCAGGTCTAACCAACCGCTTCTAAACCAAACAAAGCCCAATGCAATACGATTTTTTGTTTTTTGAGCATAATATTGTGCACTATCTAAACTTGCATAAGCACTTTTAAGGTCTTTTTTCCATACGTATAAATGTACGAGAGTAGCATAGGCCATGGCTTTACTTTTTCCATCTCTTAACCCTTCTGCAACTTTCAGGGCCTCGTTAGCCTGCTGAAAGGAAAGCGGAAGGTTTTTTTCAAAATTAGCCTTTGCTAGTCTGCAGTATACATTTGCCTTTTCTTCCTTTGAAATGCTGTTCTGCGCCAGCAAGTGGTTTAACGAATCGAAATAGATCTTCTGTGCTTCGGCATTTTTAAAAAAAAGTAAAAGACAAAGTAAAATACTGGATAATTTTTTCAGTGGTAGCTGCATAATCAAAAATAGAAAAGAAACATTTACAGAAACAGAATTACAATAATTAATTGAAAATAACCCATTTTTAATGGCTTTTGTAGTCTCCTTGTAGACGGAATTTGATAAATCGGTAGTCGTAGTGTAGGTTCTCTTATCTTGGTGGTACATAAAGGCATAGGTAATTTTGTATGGTTCAATTTATTAAATTTTAAACCTATGAAACAGAAAACAATTGCAGTAGTTGCCTACATTACGCTCATCGGATGGATTATTTCTTATCTCGAATTTAAAAAATCGAAAGAAAAAAGTGCATTGGCCAATTACCATTTGGGGCAGTCGCTGGGTATTATCATTACCGCTATCCTTTTAAGTATCCTAAGCAGTATAATTCTGGCCGTAATTCCTTCCTTAGGTTTTGTCTTTTACCTCATTTTACTGGTTCCTTTTATCCTGATGTTATTGGGCATCGTAACCGCCAATAATGGATTAGAGAAGCCTGTTCCATTAATTGGAAAAGTATTTGAGAGGAAATTCAACTTCAATAGCAGAGCTATTTAAAAAACTGGTATAAAGTGAAATGACATAGCCTTCAATAAAATGGCAAAATCTTTGAAAGTATTTTAAACATAATTAATCTTATTATGACCTCTGAGCAATACAAACAACAGTTTAAACCAGATGATAGCCCCGGATGGCAAGCAATAGATGATCAACTGGAAAAAATTTATGGCACCACCGAAGCCCGCCATTATCCACCGTTGTGCGGAATCCATTATATAGCTGGTGGAACAGACCCGATAGATGGGGCCAGTATTTATGATAGTAACCACCAAAGCTTTCATCGGCACATTGTAAGCTACGGCATGAGCGAACTTTATTACAATGAAGAAAAAGCAGGTGGAGAATTTAGCAAGTGGGGTTTTGAATTTACCTTTAGGTTAGCACCATTTAAAGACGATGAAAAAGATCCTATCTGGGCCATTCAAGTGATGAATAATTTAGCCAGATATGTATTTTCGAGCGGTAAATGGTTCGAGGAAAATCACTTCATCCCGGCTAATGGACCAATAAGGCTCGATACCGATACCCAGATCACGGGTTTTGTTTTTGCATTGGATCCGGAACTGGGAAAAATTGAAACCCCTCATGGCGAACTTAGTTTTCTTCAGTTGGTGGGCATTACCAATACCGAGGTAGAAGAACTGAAAAAAAATCCCTCCGTTGGAGCTGTTGAAGCACTGATCGAAAACTTAAAAAAGGATAACCCTTTACTGATTACCGACTTGAATAGAAAATAAAAAACGGCTATGCGAAATATTCTTTTTATACTGCTCATCTTTGATTTAACCTCTTGCCAGTCGAAAAAGGCAGCTCATTTAAATACAGTTCTTCTACAGGCGGAAAGGACTGTATTTAATATAATGGCAGGTAAAAACGGCCCAAACGAAAAGAAACTAGAATGTATTATTAATGGCGATTTTAAATGTGCCCTACAAGCGATTGACGAAAAGGAACAGGCTTTTAACAAGGTAATTACTGAGATAAACACGGTGGAAACAAACGATATAGAATACGGAAATGACTTAAAGAAAGCAGCAATCAGTTATTATGATACTGTTAAACAAGTGGAAATTTCCGAACGGCAGGAAATCGCCTTACAGCAACTAAGCCAGGATAAAACAAATAAGGTAGAGGTGCGCGATAGCGCGATGGCAAAACAACTACAATTAATGAACAAAAAATCGGAAATGCGTAAGCTCATTAATAAAAAGGAAAGCAAGTTGGCCGAAATACAAAAACAGTTTAACTCAGTCAATCACCTTAATTAATGCCTGTAGCGTCCTACCCCATATCCTGTAAAAACAGTTTCAGGTCTTCATCCTTACCCAAACCCAATTTTTGCTTTATCCGGTAACGACTCATGCGTACACTTTTTGCTTCAATATGCATCAACTGAGCAATTTTTTTGGTATCCATTTTTAAATGAAGATAGGCACAGAGTTTTAAATCGAGTGGAGTAAGCTTCTGCTGCGCGCGCTGATTTAACAAAGAAAAAAACTCAGGATGCACCTGCTGAATCTGGAATTTGGCTTCTTCGAAATCATTATCCAACAGGAGTTCTTCATTCCAGATTTTATTGATATTAAGCCGCTGGTTATCATTAAGTTGTTCCTTAAGCTGAAACAAAATTTCCTTTTTGTGCTCAAGCTGTAACTGACTGGCCATTACTTCCTTCTGCAATTGTTGCTGCTGACTTTCCAGCAAAAGTTGCTCTGCTTTTAACCTGGCCTGCTCCTCTTTTTCGAACTTCATCTGTAGTTCGGCATCTTGTTTTTCTAAATGCAATTGCTTTTCGCGTTGTAAAGAGTACCTCAACCTGAAGTGGTAAGAGCGGAACATAAATATAAGGCCCAAAATGGAGGCAATGGCAATACCAATGTAAAGGTACTTTTGTTGCCGCGCATATTTTTCGCGTTGCTTTAATAACTTAACCTCATTGTTTCTTTTTTCAGCTTCGTACTGCACCTCTAATTTTTGAGCATTTAAAGTCCGTTTTTCATCAAAATATTTACTGTTGTATTCGGTTACTCGTTTCTGAAATCCCAATGCTTTTTCATAGTTACCCTGTTGCTCATAAAAATTAGTCAGAGCGGTTGTAACATTAATTAAAGTGTAATAGTAAGGTACTTTTTGAGTCTTTAATATGCTATAGGCTTCTTGGAGATAGGCTTCAGCCATAACAAAATTTTTATCTCTCTTGGCATATTCGCTTAAAATCCCCAAACTGCTCGCCCTAATTTCCTCACCGTTGATAGCCCCCTTCATTACTTCGTTGGCCATATCGGCATAGCGAATGGCACTGGCTTTTGCAGCTTGATCGGTATCTGAAAAATAACGCAAGTAATAATCTGCACTATTGATGCAGGCAATACCATAAGTTTTTCTGGCAACGTATTTAGGATATTGCTGATAAAGATTTTGGGCTTTATTTAAATAGTAAATTATACTATCGCGCAACACTTCGTTTTTAGTCCTGGCGTAATTATAATCTGCAGCAACAGATAAAGCGATATAACAATTACTTAACAGGTTATAATCGTTGGTTTTTAACGCATTTTCGGTAGCCGCCCTGGCATATTTATTTACATTTTTAACATCATCCCAATGGGTGTTGAGCGTGTAGAGCAGGTAATATATTTTGGCGCTAAGGTAAGGGTCAGGTATTTTTTCCAACAACTTCAGTGCAAGTCCACAATATTTGGTAATCTGCTCCGAATTATCAATCGCATTATAGAATAAAGCTTGCGCATAATAAGCATAGGCCATTGCAATAGGCTTCCGTAATTGTTGGGCAATAAACATTGCACTATCACTGGCTTTTTTTGATAGTACAAATGCTTTCGTTGTGGCATGTATGCTCGCCTGTATGGTATAGGCTTTTGTAACCTCTGTTAAATTTTTAAATTTTAAAGCTAAAGCTACGCTCTGTTGAGTCTTTAGAATTGCCGCTTTATAATCGCCATTAATTCTACTTCGCTCTGCAAGCTGGCTTAGCAATGCCGGTTTATCTTGATCTCTCAAATTATTAAGTGCAGTAGTATCCAATAATGTTTGCGCACTTGTTATAAAATAACTGGTACAAATGCCGATTAAGAGAAATATCTTTTTAAAACCTTGATGTTTCATAGGGTAAAATTAGCATAAAGATTGATTTAGGTGATAATTGTAGACAAAATCTCAAAAACAAATACCAAGTTAAAAACCTGAAATACAGATTGTTAAATTTAGCTGTAGATGTATTGTAGACGTTTTCCAAAACGTTGTAGATACTCTGTAGGCGACAGATTCTTTTAGATGACCATAGATTACCCCAAATTTGATCTAAATAATTTTTCAATCTAAAAAACAGAAATCATGGACAACAAAACCCTTTCAATCGTTTCTTACATCACCCTTATTGGTTGGTTAGTAGCTTATTTTGTCGGAAAAGATAAAGCTGACACTTTACTTAAATATCATTTAAGACAATCTTTAGGCTTAGCCATTGTAAGTATTATTTTTAACATAGCCTTTACCATCATTGCTGGTATAGTGCCTAGTTTATTCTTTTTAGGATTTGTAGGTTATGCATTTATTATTCTTTGGATCATTGGAATCATCAATGCAGCCAATGGTGCATTAAAACCTGTTCCATTTATTGGTAAATGGTTCGAAGACAAGTCTTCATTTGTTGGCAAATATTAATAAGAAGTTTATGCGCCTCAATATTAAAAATGTCATGCTAATGGTGATGGTCTTTACCATCACCGCATGCGAATTTTCTTTAAACACACCCGAAGAATATTTTGACCGGGTAGCTTTAAACACAAATTCCATATCACGCTTTGGCGGGCAATATTTCAATACTTATCTGAAATATATTAAGGGTGGCGCAAACACGCCAGATTTTAATACCTGTGAGAAATATCTTCGAAATAACTCCATCGCAACAGTAGTGGCTAATGTAAAAAAGATAAAGGATCTACAACCCACTAAAAAAACAAAACCGATGATCGATGCAGCGCTTGATCTTTATGCCTTTGTGCTAAAAAGCTATGAGACCGACCACCTGAAGGTTGCAAAGATGATTGATGGGCATGCACAGGAAAGCGATATTAATGAGGCCATAACAGAAATGGACAATAAAAGTTATGAGGCCTTTGCACAGAAATACAATAAGCTTTGGGACATTGCAGAGGCCTACGCAAAGGACAATGGTATTGAGGTAAAAAAGATGCCTTTTTAGTTGTTGCTTCTTCACTCATTATTTCATTTAATAATTCTATCATTAACTAACCTACCTATGATAAACATAATAGATTTTAAAGAAAATTTAGGCTTAAGTGAAATCCCTGTCGAACTTGAAAAACTGATTTATTTCCAGAATAATATCTCCTCTGTCGAAAATTATGCGAATGGCTTTGGTGTTTTGATCGATGATAAATCAGGACTACTTAGCTGGAGCGAAGATGAAGATTTTTTAAAGCAGTTACTCCTTTTTGCACAGGCCAATGGTACAGGCTCATTTTATGCCATTTGGAACGATGGAACGAGCAAACCCTTAAACCAGATGCCCATCGTGGTTTTTGGCGATGAAGGTGGCGTACATGTAGTGGCAGAAAATATTCTGAAATTGCTGCATCTACTCACCTATGGTACCGAAATCTGGGTGGAATTTGATCAAACTTATTTCTATAAAGATGATAACAGCTATAAAGAGCCTGAAGATTTAGGCAAATATTTAAAATGGATGAAAGGCGAATATAACTTAAACCAAATAGAAGCGCCCAATGAGTTGATTAAAACTGCCCAGGAAAAACACCAAAAAGCCTTTGATCAATGGTTCAGCCAATATTTTAACCTGGAATAAAAACAAAGGAAGATGATACAGAAATTCTATCCAAAAGTGATTGATAGGCTACTATATAAAAACAAATACTGCGCAATTAAATAAATCATCATTTTGTGATCCATCTAACCTGAACAATTATGAGAAAAGGATTTTCTATATTCTGGATAATTTACATGCTGTTTTTTGCTATTCCGTTCCCCATGCTCATCTATTACAACACCAAAGACGATAGCATACCCAACTTAATGGGTGACAATTTATGGTATTCGCTTTCGATACTTGCACTATCTATACTATTTTGGGCTATATTGTTAATTGGTTATTACCAGAAATGGGTGTTCCGCACTTTTTCAATTAAACGTAATATAGAAAAACTTAAAACCACGGGCGAACCGCGGGAAGCCAAGATATTGGAATCTACAAAAATCCATAAAACAGGCGCTACATACGACACTTATGAACTTACCTTGCAGTTTAAAAATCTGTCGGGAAGTCCGATTATGCAAAAAACCATGGTAAACGATGCAAAACCTTATGAACGCCGTTATGAAGTGGGTAAAACTGTTGGTATTTTGTTAGACAAAGAAGTAAATAAATTCCCTTACTTTATTTTTGCTTCTACAGAGGTAAGCATTAAAAAAATGACCGTATTTCTGACTAACCTGGCCTGGCTTACCTTTGCCTCTCTTGTTATTTGGTATTACATTTATTCGTATGATGTAGAAAGCAATGGGATGGGCTGGCATTTTATGGGTATTGGCCACCCTTTATTAACCTGTGCCTTTATGCTGCTTCTTTATCGCACTTTTGGTGCTTTTATAGCCAAAAAGTTTATAGGCAAACCTGATCAATTATTCCGGATTAAATTTAAAGGTACGCAGACTACTGCCAGGTTACTCAAATTTAGCCAGACCGGAACGTATATCAATGCGCAACCAATGGTCGATTTTGAACTCGAATATACCAATCAGTTTAACCAAATACATCGGGCAAACATTAAAAAAATTGTAGATCTGTTTGATCTGGATAGCGTTAGGCAGAAGTATTTTTCTATTTTATACCTTAAAGAAGATCCACAAAAAATTGCCTTTGAAAAAGACCTGAACGAACTTAAAGGAGAATTTTAATGAAAAATTTATTGCCTGGTTTTGCTGCTCAGCTTATTCGGTTTGAGCTGTAGACGGATTACCAAAAGTGTAAACGAAACCTTTCATCCAAACGATTCTTTTATTAATCCTACAAGTCGAATAAATCATCCATGGTAACCTCATTCTGTACCAAACCAATAGTATATATATTGCTTTTAACACCATATGTGGTAACCATAGCTAAAAAAAGTGCTTTTTTAGTTTTACTCTCCCGACGGAATGCATCAAGTTTGTACTGTAATTCAGCAGCATATGCTTTGTCTATTGCAAATTCAGTATTGGAGAATTTCATTTCACATATACTGATCACATTATCCTGTCGATCGAGCAATAGATCGATCTGAGTACCGTTTCCCATTTTTGGCGCATGCCGCCAGGCTGAAGTTTCAGTAAATACCCCGGAAATGCCCAATGCTTGTTTAATATGACCTACATGTTTCATACAAATTCCTTCAAAGGCATAGCCACTCCAACTTTTCCAGGAAGATGTAGATGATTTTTTTAGCCATGTGCCTGCGCCGGTAGATCTGGAATGTTCGATAAATTTGAGGTAAAAAAGGCTGTATTCGTCACTAAGTTTATAAATGCTTTTATTGGCATTCTTATGGAGAGGCAGATATGGCGTAATAAAGCCAGACTCTACCAGTTCTTCAAGTAAGATACTCGTAGTTCCCCCACTTTTCAGGTTACAAGCGGCAATGATCTCGTTCCTTGTCAATCCCGATGGTTTGTCTGCCAGCGCCTTAACTACAGCAATGTGTCTGTCTGCGGCTTCGAAAAGAGAGCGGTAAAGGTTTGCAAATTCTGTGGACAGCAGGCCATCTTTAGTAAAGCAAAGCCTGTCGATAGCCTGAATAGCACTTTCACCTTTTTTAAGTTCCCTTAAGTAGTGTGGCACACCGCCCATTACCATAAAAATATTCAAGATCTGGTAACGGTCAAGATGGATATTATTTTTTTTAAGGTACTGCTCCGTTTCATGCAATGTAAAAGGCAAAAGACGTATTTTTCGAGTCAGCCGGTTATGTAAACCTCCTTTACTGTTCACAACTTTTTTGATCATCCATGTGGCAGCAGATCCACAGATGGCAACAATTAAATTTGGCTGTTGTGATGCCCATTGATTCCAGAAATATTCAAACGCAGAAAGAAAACCCGATTTATGCGAGCTTAGCCAAGGGAATTCATCGAAGAAAATTACCGCTTTTCTTTTTTTGAGTATAGGAGTTGCAAATTCTCTAAGTTGCCAGAAGGCCTCCGTCCAGTTTTTTGGCGGTGCGATTGCCAATTGAGAACCTAAAGCCTCTGCCATCGACCTGCTAAAATTAAGTAGCTGCTCCGTAGCATTTGCATTATGAACGCCCGAGAGTTCGAAGATAAGTTGTTTTTTAAAAAACGAGCGGATCAGAAAAGTTTTTCCAACCCTTCGCCTGCCAAAGATGGCCAAAAGTTCTGATGAAGATGATGTGAGCACTTCTTCGAGTATTTTTCTTTCAGCAATTCTTCCGATGAGCAATTCCATTTTCCTTTTATGAGTTAGCGAATGGATTAATTATCCGCAGCCAAAATATAGTCAAAAATACATTTTTGGCTGTGGATAAAAAAATATCTGCAGCCAAAATATCCATCAAATATATGATTTTGGCTGCGGATAAAAAATAGTCAATTAAATAAAACTGCTAAAAATCAAACGGTAACGCGTAACTCTATGACCTCTGTGCTTTCTCCTTTTGTTCTCTGTTGTTAAACAATCTGTAGTATTTCTATACTGCGGAGGCACTGACACTACGGAGCATTATTTCACTCAAATTAGTGTTCTTCGCTTTTAAAAACTACAGCAAACCCTTCAACACTACCCAAACATTCTCTGCTAAAATCTTATCCCCTTCTGCTGTAGGGTGAATACCATCGGCCTGGTTTAATTTGGGAACGCCCCCAACTTTATCCAATAAAAATGGGATCAGGGCCATTTGGTTTTTCTTTGCCAGTTCAGGAAACATGTTTTTAAAGTCGGCAGCATATTTTGCACCCATATTTGGCGGAACCTGCATCCCCGCCAATACCATTTTAGCATCTGGGTATTTAGCTTTTACCCGATCGATAATGGCCTGAAGGTTTTTAGTGGTTTGCGCAACGGGCAATCCCCTAAGCCCATCGTTAGCGCCAAGTTCGAGTACAAAAATATCTACGCGCTGTTTAAGCAGCCAGTCAATCCGCGCTTTACCGCCAGCAGAAGTTTCGCCACTTAGCCCACCATTAATTACGTTATAAGGCATTTTTAAAGAATCAATCCGGTTTTGGATCAATGCCGGGTAAGCTTCTGTCGGGTCGAGCCCGTAACCTGCAGTTAAACTGGTACCAAAAAAAAGAATATTCTTTTGCCCGTTTGCCACAGCAGTCTCCTTTTGGTCAGTTGAATCTAAAGTTTGATCTGTATTGTTTTTACTTTGTCGGTTTCCGCAGCTTATCACCACAAGGCTCAAAACAAATAGCCCCATTAATCGTTTTCGTAACATATCTAATTAATCTGTATCTAATTATCAAACCATTATTTTAACAGGCAATGCCCTGTTATGTTTGACTACATCTATACGCAAACCCTAAAAATTCAGCTATTGGAAAGCATATTGAACATCCGAAATGTAAGCAAAATTTACCAAAGTGCCGGGCGGGAACTCACCGTTCTCGATAATATTAATTTCTCGATAACAGCAGGGTCAACGGTGGCCATTACAGGTCCATCGGGAAGCGGAAAAACCACCTTATTAGGTTTGTGTGCCGGATTGGACAGGGCTACCAGCGGAACTGTCGAACTGAACGGAATTGCACTCGAAAAGTTAAACGAAGATCAGCGCGCTGCCGTTAGAAATCAATATATAGGGTTTATTTTTCAGAATTTTCAGTTGCTACCTACTTTAACCGCTTTAGAAAATGTAATGGTTCCTTTAGAATTAAGAGGCGCAAAAAATATCCGTTCACATGCCTTAGCACTACTGGATAAAGTTGGTCTGGCCGACCGTTCGCATCACTATCCCATCCAGTTATCGGGTGGAGAACAGCAGCGCATTTCGTTGGCCAGGGCATTTTCGAACCAACCCGCCGTTCTCTTTGCGGATGAACCTACCGGAAACCTCGATGCCGAAACCAGTGAAAAAGTAATCAAATTGCTTTTTGATTTAAACAAAGATGCGGGAACCACCTTGATCATCGTAACACATGATCTTGAGTTGGCTGCCAGAACGGAAAGAAACATTAAAATTAAAGGTGGCATAATCATTTCAGACGAAAATCCTACTTATGTCCAATAGCCTTCCAAAACAATCTGTTCCGTTTTCCTGGCTATTCAAAATGGCCTGGCGCGATAGCAGGAAAAACCGTGCACGTTTGTTGCTTTTTATCTCATCAATTATTTTGGGCATTGCAGCTCTTGTTGCCGTTTATTCGTTTAAAGATAATCTGCAAAAAGATATTGATGCACAGGCAAAAGAACTTACAGGGGCTGATCTGGTTTTAGATAGCCGAAAGGGTGTAAGCAAAGCCATGCAAAAAATGCTTGATACGCTTGGCAATGAGCGATCGCAGGAGAAAACTTTTGCCTCAATGATTTATTTCCAAAAAGGTGGAGGCAGCCGTTTAGTACAAATGAAGGCTCTGGAGGGAAACTACCCTTACTATGGCACCATAGAAACCATTCCGCTGGCGGCAGCCAAGCATTTTCAATCAGGTAGAAATGCATTAGTAGATCAAACCCTGATGCTGCAGTTTAATGCAAAAGTTGGCGATTCGGTAAAAATAGGAGACCTCAATTTTAATATATTGGGCACTTTAACCAAAGCACCAGGGCAAACCGGTATTGGTGCCAGTATAGCGCCTACAGTTTATATCCCACTACAAATACTCGACAAAACCAACTTGATTAAAACCGGAAGCCGGATCAATAACAAATTTTATTTCAGGTACAATAATCCATCCGGAATAGATGAGTGGGTAAAAAAGAACGATAGTAAATTAGAGCAGGAAGGATTTGATGCCGATACAGTAGAATCACGAAAAGAACAGACCGGAAGATCGTTTAAAGATGTAAACCGTTTTCTGGCTTTATCTGGGTTTATCGCTTTACTACTGGGTTGTGTTGGTGTAGGTAGTGCTATCCACGTATATATACAGGAAAAATTAAGTGCCATTGCTACGCTAAGGTGTTTAGGATTAAAATCCCGTCATGCCTTTTTGATCTACCTGATACAAGTCTTTTTTATTGGCTTAATTGCTGCCGTATTAGGCGCAGCTTTAGGTACGGGCATACAGTTTTTACTTCCATTGGTATTAAAAGATTTTCTACCGATCGAGATTACCATGCAGGTTTCGTGGCCAGCTGTAGGCCAGGGTATTTTGTTGGGCTTGATCATCTCGGTACTCTTCGCCCTTCCCTCACTTTTATCCGTTAGAAAAATTTCGCCATTAAATGCGATCCGGATATCTTTTGAAAAAGCAGGTGGAAAAAGAGATCCGCTAACCTGGATAGTGTATCTGCTTATGGCAGCCTTTATTATAGCTTTTACGCATTTGCAGATGAAAACATGGCTACAGACGCTGGTATTTACCGCCAGTATTGCTGTTGCCTTTTTACTGTTGATTTTACTTTCGAAAGTATTAATGTTTATGGTGCGAAAGCTTTTACCCAACTCATCGAGTTATTTATGGCGGCAGGGATTTGCCAACCTCTATCGTCCGAATAACCAAACCTTAATGCTTACCGTTTCTATAGGTTTATCAACTGCATTTATCTGCACCCTATTTTTTGTGCAGGGCATATTAATGAGCCGTGTTACACTGTCATCTGGCAACAACCAGCCCAACATGGTGATGTTCGATATCCAGAATACGCAAAAAGAAGGATTGGACAGTTTAACCAAAGCTTTCAAATTGCCGCTAATGAATCAGGTGCCTGTTATTACCATGCGCATTGAAGAAATTAATGGAAAGAAAGCCAGTGCAGATACCAATAACAGAAGAGCCTATCGAAACGAAATCAGGGCTACATATCAGGACACCTTAACCGCCGCAGAGAAGATTACAGCAGGCAAATGGACCGGAAAAATAAAACCCAACGAAACGGTTTATATTTCGCTGGATCAGCGTTACGCCCAATCCATTAATGTCGGTTTGAATGATAAAATTCTATTTAATGTGCAGGGCATGATGATCCCAACGGTTGTTGGAAGTTTAAGAGAAGTAAACTGGAGCAGAATGCAGACCAATTTCAGGGTCGTTTTTCCAGCGGGTGTATTGGAAGAAGCACCACAGTTTCATGTGTTGATGACCAGGGTACCATCTGGAGCAGTTTCAGCCCGTTTTCAGGGAGAAGTAGTACAAAAATTTCCAAACGTATCCGTTATTGATTTAGATCTGGTATTAAAACTGTTGGATGAGTTATTAAGCAAAATTGGATTTGTGATTCAATTTATGGCTGGCTTTAGTATGGTAACCGGATGGATTGTTTTAATATCTTCGGTATTAACCAGTAAAAATCAAAGGATAAAGGAAAGCATTTTATTGCGGACAATGGGTGCGAGCAGAAAGCAGATTTTAGCAATAAATGGGATCGAATATTTCTTTTTAGGTGCTTTTGCGGCAGGTGCCGGATTAATTTTAGCCATAAGCGGAAGCTGGGCATTGGCTAAATTTACTTTCGACGCGGCCTTTTTGCCTCCATTTGTGCCAACCCTGTTGTTGTTTGGCTCAATTGTATTACTTGTGGTAGTTACGGGTGTATTGAGCACAAGAAGTATCCTGAATCAACCACCTTTAAAGATTTTAAGAACGGAAAGTTAATTCAACCTAAACCATAAAATTATATCATAGCAAATTGTTTTTTTTTCAAGAGATGATACTGCTATTTTGGTTTGGACGAAACAAGATCAATAGAAATCTTAAATATCATTTAACCAAAACTTGCCCAATCTTCACAAGATAAAAAGAATGCGCATAGATAAATACTGCTATAAAATTCGTATTTATCTATGTGCATCTGTGGTTAAAACCTTTACTTAATGAACTTGTGCTATGCAGCATCAATTGCCTCGCGAAGTGCTTTGGCAGCTGCAGCCGGATCTTCAGCGCCATAAATGGCAGCACCAGCAACGGCTACCATTGCTCCTGCTTTTATAACAGCGGCGACATTATCAATATTTACGCCACCTGCAATTGAAACCGGAACACCAGCCCTTGCAGCCTCATCAATTAAAACCTGGATAGAATAACCAGCCGTCCACTGTTCATCTAAACCAGCATGCAGTTCTACGAATTCTACACCTAATGCTGTCACTTCCTGTGCTCTTTTAACCCGGTCAGGATAACCAATTGTATCTACAACCACGCCTTTGCCATGTGCTTTTGCGGCTTTAACGGCTCCAATAATTGTTGCATTTCCTGCAGCACCCATTACGGTTACTAAATCAGCACCTGCTTTAAATGCGATATCAGCTTCCAGTTCACCAGCATCAGCAGTTTTTAAATCTGCAAATACCAGTTTGTCAGGATGTGCTGCTTTCATTGCGGTAATCACCGTTGAACCCATATTTTTGATCAAAGGAGTTCCCAATTCAATAATATCTACGTAAGGCGCAACTTTTGCTGCTAATGCCAGTGCTTCTTCCGTTGTTAATAAATCTATTGCTACTTGTAATTTTGCCATGATGGTATTGATATATAATTAACTAAATTGTTATTCTAGATTGGCATGTCTTTTCCAGAGTTCTTCTGCAGGTTGACCGCTTAATTTCCAAAGTGACTGAAAAATGGCATCATTAAGCAGGAGCAGAAATTGCTCAAAAAGGCTCCCGGCATATTGGGTAGATACCTTTTTACTGTGATCTTCTTTCTCTGCGGCCGGAACCAAAACCAGGTGATTGCATAATTTTGCCAAGGGCGATCCGGCATTCGTGGTAATGCTTACTACATTTGCACCTGCTCCAATCGCTTTTTCTACTGCCCGCACAATAGAACCGGTTGTTCCGGAACCTGATGCTGCAATCAATAAATCGCCAGTGCTGATAGCCGGAGTGGCGGTATCGCCAACATAATAAACGGTTAGTCCAAGGTGCATCAAACGCATAGCGGCCGATTGCATTGCAAAACCCGAACGGCCTGCAGCTATAACAAAAATCCGTTTTGCATGCTGGATATGGTATATAAAAGGAATGAGCTGATCTAACTGCACTTTTTTGGCTAATTGTGTATTCTCTTCTATAATCTTATCCAGGTTCAGTTGCAGATCCCAAGCCAATTGCTGATTATCCAGCTCATCTGTCAAAACTTCATTATTGATCATTTCTACTGATTCTTTTGATTCCATTACTACTTTGCCTTAATGGCTCAAAGGTATGGTAGCCACATAAAACGAGGATTATACATTCCGCCATTTATATGGGACAATTTGGAAAAACAGATAAAACAAAGTCATGCATTAGCCATAATTAAGACACCTTTTCCGAATAGTCCACCATAATTATCATTTAATCCAATCGCTAAGAATTTAAGTTTTTAACTTTAACCATCATGAGTTTATCAACAGAAAGCACCCATCTGGAAAGGGCCATTATTTACATCCGCGATTTAAGCAACTGCCCGCCCAGCTACCTCAACGATCCGGGCAGAAAAGAATTCTTTGAAATTGTATGGCTTAAAAATGAAGAGCCTTTACATGCCCTGCAACAATCCGAATTTGACAGCAAAGGTGATTGGATTTATCTGATTCCGCCTTACCGCGTACATCAGCTTAATAAAGCAGGCAAAAATGGGGTATTAATCTCATTTAAAAGATCAGTATTGGAAGGGGAAGAAAAAGAATTTTTGCTTGATCTGTTCAAAATCTTTAATGTTCAGGGTGAATTTTCTTGCCTTAGGCTCAATACAGAAACAGCAGCAGAGCTGAGCAGCATTTACAGATTGATTGAAGATGAATACCAGAAAGCAGGCAACAATTTTATCATTACGAAGGCATTGTTAAAGGTGTTTTTATTAAAATTGATACAAGTTAAAGAACATGAATTTACCAGCCATGATGTACAGCAAAAAAGGGTTTATGAATTTTTGATGTTGCTCGAAAGCAATTACCAACAGGTTAGGAATACTGATTTTTATGCGGGCAAAATCGGAATCAGTTCTAAACGACTGAACCAGATTTTAAAAGCAAAACTAAACAAAACCGGCATGCAGATCATTCACGACCGCATTATACTGGAAGCTAAACGAAAAATTATCCATAGTGAGCAAACCATCAAAGAGATTGCCTACGAACTGGGATTTTCAGACAGGCCATACTTCAGCCGTTTTTTTAAAAAACAGACGCAACAAACACCCGAAGAGTTTCAAAAACAAGCCAGAAACCACATCGAATCAAAATTTAACACACTGGTTTAAAAAAACTGACATGTTTTATGAATAATCGATACTTTTACTTTTATGATCAGATTAAACAGCGATACACCGAACGATATTCTTCAGGATGTAAAAATTGGCGATATGGTTACCGATACCTTTAGCAAAACGGGCCTGGTAGAAAGCATAGAAGTAAAAGATGATGGCCTGTACCGGATTTACGAATTCAACCTCGTTACCGGACGAACCATTACGGTTAAAAAATAGCTGGGGTTAAAATCCTATATTTAACTACATTACCTAATTTCTAGCCAAATGTCATTATTGATCCTGCTTTTCGGTATTTTATTGCTTTTCGTATTGATCTTAAAAAAGATCAACCCTATGATTGCCCTGATTGCTGTGGCAATTATTACAGGTCTTTTACTGGGAATGCCTGCTACAAAGGTAATGAACTCCATTAGCAATGGAATAGGTAGCACGCTGGGCAGCATGGTAATGGTTTTGGCCCTTGGTGCGATGATGGGTAAACTGATTGAAGATAGCGGATCGGCAAAAAAGATCGTTTTTATTTTAATTGGTGCTTTTGGCAAAAAGAATATCCAGTGGGCCGTGCTGTTAACGGGTCTATTGGTTGGAATTCCGTTATTTTACAATGCTGGTTTCGTAGTATTAATCCCTTTAGTTTTTGCCATTTCAGCAACAACAGGGTTATCAAAATTATACATCGGTATTCCAATGGCCACAGCCCTTTCAGTCACACATGGTTTTTTACCCCCTCACCCTGGGCCTGTTGCTTTAGCCGGAATTTTCCATGCCGATATTGGTAAAACATTAATTTATGGCTTAACTTTAAGCGTGCCCATTGCGGTTATTGCGGGCATTTACTTTCCGAGATTGATTCTCAAACGGGATCAATCGTTAACAGTCCACAACTTTAGCATTAGTGAAGAAGAAAATCTTCCTTCTGCCTCAAGAAGTTTTATTACTGCATTGCTGCCGGTATTTTTAATCATCGCCGGAACCATTGGGAGCAGCATTAAGATAGACTATATTGGTAAACCGCTGTTTACATTTTTAGCCGATCCTACCGCAGCCCTGTTAATTTCGGTTATTATCGCGCTGGCACTTCAAAAAACTTCCATTTCAAAAGCCATGGAATCGTGTGCTGAAGGGGTTAAAAGTATTGCCATGATTATCCTTATTATTGCTGCTGGTGGCGCCTTTAAACAGATATTGATTGATAGTGGTATGGGCGAAACGGTGAAACAGCTTACCGGAGGTTTAAATTTATCGCCATTATTACTCGCGTGGTTAATTACGGCATCACTTAGGGTAACCCTGGGTTCGGCAACAGTGGCCGCATTAACTGCTTCGGGTATGGTACTTCCTTTAATTGGCCCCGGTGCTTCGCCAGAATTAATGGTATTATCTGTAGGCGCGGGAAGTTTAATGTTTTCGCACGTAAACGATACCGGCTTCTGGATGTTTAAGGAATATTTTAACCTCAGCCTTAAAGAAACTTTTAGCACCTGGACCATGATGGAAAGTTTGGTTTCTGTTTTAGGGCTTGTTGGGGTGTTGGTATTGAATCAGTTTGTTTAGAAAATTGGACCTGGTATTTAGAGAAGCCTGTACCTACCATTGCTCTATGCAAGCCAATATTTTAATCTTTTGGAAAGCAATTACAGAAGTTCTTTGGCTAAAACAGTCTCGCTCCGATCGGGTTTAAAGGGCTTGAACAGTACTACTGTCCAGGGTGAAATAAACCCGACCGACAGCGTTATTCCGTCCTTCACGGAATTAAGCAAAGGGCGGGACTAGCGGAACCGAAGCACCACAGACATTGCTTTCCAAAAAACACCAATGAAAAAATTGGCTTTACAATGACGATTTTTCGTCGGCTACCGCTGCACCAATAAGATACTTCATTTATATTAATTCTGCAGCCATGGTTCGTGGAGACACGAACCATTCTTATTTTTTGCCACGGAGGCTCGGAGAACACGGAAATTGATTACCCTAGATTTGTCTTATTTTCGAATTAAACTAAGCTGCCCTCAGGTGGCTTAAGTGGCCAAAAATAACCCACGTTGGTAACACAAACTACACAGATCCCTCCATGCTGCTCTCCATCCATAGCTATCGGATCGGGATGACAATCTATTTAATTAATTCTTCACCCTGTTTTTTTCTGCATCGGCACCAGAAGATTCGTGTTTTTCAGGGGAAGAAAAGGTTTTCCCAAAACGATAACTATAACTCACCACAACTGATCTTGAATCCTGACGGTTAACCCAGTTAGCTTCTGCATTTGCCAGGTTATTAATTACCCCAGTATATATTCTAGTTCTGAAAATATCGTTCGCAGTTAATTTCAAGGTGCTTTTTGATGAAAGTTTTTTCTGTACCGCTGCACCAAACTCATGCACTTGCCCCGACAAAAACTGCACATTAGACAGTTTACTTTGGTAACGCATATTTACCTCAGCATTCCACGTCGGACTGATTTTGAACTGAAGATTAGGACTTGCCTTTAAATAACTTCCATTGGTAACCAGAAAGCCTGTATAAAAATCTGTTTTCGAAACTATTTTTGCATACTCTACATAAGCATTCAGTTTAACCCATTTAGTGAGGTCGATCTCTGCATTTACCGAAACATTGGCTACCGTGGTTTTTCCCACGTTGGCTGGCCTGCTATAATAGGTACCATCTACAATCTCTATGGTTTCATTCACCTCATCCCTCACCCAGCCGTAACCTAAAGTGGTGGTGATTTTATTTTTATAGGTGTGCGAAAGCTCTAAACTTTGTGTAAATGATGGCTTTAAGAATGGATTTCCAACATAATAAGTAAATTTATCCAATGGTGAGAAAAACGGGTTCAGATCCTGGTAATACGGACGATCTATCCTTCGCCCATAATTTAAGCCCAACTCATTATTTCCGGCAGTATCCAGTTTATAAGAAAAATAAACCGTTGGGAACAAACTGTTATAGGTTCTTTTAAAACTCGAATCGCGTTTGATCAGATTGCCCAATTGATGCCCGTTAGAAACCGTGTTTTCATACCTCAAGCCGGCCTGAAGCGAAAACCGTTTCCCTTCCCTACTCATGTTCAGGTAAACCGCGTTAATATTCTCCTTATATAAAAAGTGATTGCTCTTTTCATAATCTGCACTTGTTCTTCCATTTGCAGTATTAGCGTAATCGGCAATATTATCCGTTTTGGTATAAGCGGTTTTAACACCTGCATCCAGCTTCCACTTATTTTCCAGTGGATGCGAATAATCCATTTTGGCGGTATAGATATCAATATTAGAAGGCAGATTACCCGTTAAAATATCCTGGTATTTTAAGGCTCCGCTTGGCAGGTAACTAAAATTATTATAGGTCTGATCGGTTCGATCCCGATAAAGCAGGTAATCTGCATCAAAGGTTAATTCCCGCCCTGCCTGCTTAAATTTATGCCTGTAATTTAAGTTTACACCTGCATTTTGATACTTAATCTGATCAATATTTTCAGCCCTGATTACCGAATCTAACTGCATTGAGGCATTAGATAGATTACTGGTATTGTTGTTCACCTGTTTGGAGATCCTGTTCATGCCGGTAAGTACTACACCCCACGTGGTGCGTTCTGATGCATAATAATCTAGCCCGGTTTTAAGGTTAAAAGTATTGCCATGTCTGTGGAAATAAGAATTTTGATTAAAGTAGGATTTGGCACTACCATCAGCATTTTTATATTTCCGGTTCAGATCAAGATCGGTAAAACTGTTATTGAGGTTATAGCTCAGGTTCCCAAAAACATTAACCTTATCCTTTCGGTAATTAAAGTTGAAGCTATTGTTCGAACGGCTTAGCTCGCCCTGATTTAGACTCAGATTAATTCCCCCATTAAAGCCGGCGGTTTTGGTTTTCTTGGTTTTGATGTTAATTACGCCTCCATTGCCGGCAGCATCGTACTTGGCAGGTGGATTGGTCATCAGCTCAATCTGATCAAGCGAAGAGGAAGGTAATGAACGCAAATAGTTCTCCAGATCTGAACCTGATAAATATGTTGGTTTATCATCAATAAAAATGGCTACCCCATTTTTACCTTTCAACGAAATTACCCCATTTTGATCTACATTTATGCCAGGCGATTTGCTCAGCACATCCAATGCAGTTGTACCCGCATTCGAAATCAAGGCATCTACATTAACAACCGTCCGGTCTATTTTCCGTTCTACAAAAGCTTTTTGCCCTGAAATGGTTACTTCCTTTAAATTGGTTGCGCCAGTCTTGATTTTGATATCCGGCAATGCAATAACGTCATGGCCTGCAGTCAGCACCATTGTATCAGTTTGGTATATGGGCGATCCGACAACAGATATTTTAATCAGATATTTTCCATAACCAAGCTGATCAAAACTGAATAGTCCATCCTTTTCAGTAAAAGTGGTTTTAACCAATGTAGAATCTTTGAGTAGAGCGACTGTCGCAAATTCTATATTTTTTCCATCGGCATCCAATACATGGCCATAAATTCTGGATGGAGGACTTTGTGCATGGGCAAAAGTAAAGGCAATACTTATACATACGGCTAAAAAAGCCATGACCTTGTATTTCATGAGATGTTGTTGGATTAAGCTTTTAGAGGTTGATTTTAGTTATTTTCAATCAGGAAATTATACATCAGCGAGTGTTTATCGTTCTTCAAAAACCGCTTTTTATACTTTTGCAGAACTTCGGTATTTTGTTTCACCCCATTTACGATCAGCTCATTTTTATTGAGTTTGTATGATAGTTTATTGGTACTGCTGATGATGCCATCTTTCATCAATTCCTGATTGATTGCATTGGTATAATCATGTCCATCGCCATTGGTTACGGTTTTCGAAGTAACTGTCCGCTTTGAACTGGTTTTACCCGTACCACCTTCACTGTAAACGGCTGGTGTTGGTGGTGTTGGAGGCGTTGCAGGAACAGCAGGTGTAGCGGGTACTGCAGGTACTGCTGGTACCGCTGGTACAGCATATGCAGCGCGCGGCACTTTTGGTGCTCTAGGTGGACGAGGTACGCCGGTCGATATCGAATAACCTACTGATTTATCTTCTTTTGATAATCCGCTGTATGCTTTCGCATCTTCAACAGCTTGTTTGGCATCAATAATGGCTTGTTTAGCATCAATTAAAGCCTGTTTGCGATCCACTTCTGCTTGTCGAGCATCAATAGCTGCTTGTTTAACATCTTCCTGAGCCTGTTTTACATCATTCTGCCATGTTTTTTCGTCCGCTTGCCTGGCTTTTTCATCAGTAAGCCTGGCCTTTCTATCTTCTTTCGTTTCTGGCAGCTGTTGTTTTTCATTCATCTTCTTCAGCTGGTTATCTACTTTTGCATTGATCTCCTTTTCAATTTGATCTGCAGATTTTCCTTCTACAGGCTTAGCTTTTTTCCTGGTTGTATCCTGTAAGATTACAACTGTAGTGGATGTTTCTTTTCTGGTAACTGTTTCAGCATGGCCAATACTTTTAAATGCGGCACTGCAAATCACTACTGATACCAGGGTGATGGTTAATATCGTTTTTTCCATTTTGTTTAAAGTTGAATTGGTATTGAATAACATCCTGCTAGCTCTGTGTAGCAGGCTACCTTTAGTCCCGCTCATGGCCATGGCATAAGCAGGTGCACGCTGCTTAAATTCCTGACAAACAATAAGGGCCTGAACGTAATTTTTACGATCGTTTACACAGGCGATGGCCAAATCATCGCAGCAATGCTCACGTTCTGTTTTTATTAATTGAGATACCCAAAGTACCGCAGGGTTAAAAAAGAAGACAATTTCTATGAAACTTTGCAATATATTCACCAAATAATCTTTCCGTTTAATATGGGCCAGTTCATGAGAAAGAATGGCTTCTACCTCTGCAGTAGACAAGCTATTTAGTAAACCCAAAGGAATGAGGATTAAAGGCTTAAAATGACCCACTACCAAGGGTACCTGCGCAATGCCCGATTGCATCAGCTTTACATGTTGGATTAAACCCAGTTTTTGGGCAAGTTCATTTAATTTTTCATCCCACTTTTTACCTGGTGCGTAGGTTTTATAGTTACGCAAATGATATACACCATTCAAACCTACCATTAATTGGATGCTTTTTCCACAGATGATCAGGAACCAAACCAATACAATTTGATAAGCATAGGCATTCCATAAAGATAGGATGCGGTTAAGTCCTGAATACATGTTTTGCTGTACATTTGTAACCGCTTGTTGATCTGCAATTGCCTTGGGCAAATTAATCCCTATTTGATGAACGACCTGCGATTGTTTATGCTGATCCGATTGCTGAAGTTCCTGATAAAAAGCAAAACCTATTGCCACAACAAACAAGCCTAAACATGCCGTAAGTAAGTTATAACGCCATGTAGCGCTTGCCTTACGGGAAGTAAACATGACCAAACCAGCTAGCAAAGCTAAAATAACACCAATCCACAAAGAGTGGAACAAGGTAGCACCCAGGGCATGAAGCCAGTTATCGGGTAAAAGATTGATTAATTTAAATTCCATTATGGTGGTTCTTTAGCTTCTGTTCTGGTTAATTAGTCCATGCTATCCAATAGCCGCTTAATCTCTTCGATTTCCTTTTTTGATGTTTTTTCGTTCCCCAAAAGTTGCATCATCAATTTAGATGCGGAGCCTTTATACAAGGTGTTTACGAAACGATCTAATAACTGCACTTTGGTTTTTTCTTCTGCTTCTACCGGGATATAAATGTGTTTCATTTGGCTCTCATCACGTTTTAATATCCCTTTTTCGGTTAAAATCTGCATCTGCTTTAAGGTTGAGGTGTAATTTACCTCCCGCTGCTCGTTCAGTTTATCGTTTACAAACCGAACTGTAGATGGACCGAACTCCCATAATACCTGAAGAATCTCTAATTCAGCTTTGGTTGGTTCGGGCAGATTATTTTCAGTCTGAGTACTTTTCATATTTTAAAGGTACGACAAATTTCGTACGATGCAAATATTAGGTGATTTATTTTTACTGAATCAAAATAAATAACTGATTTAAAGCATATTAAGAATCAATTATTTTCTTAAACTGCTTTGTTTGACCACCATTATTAATTCTGACAAACAAAGAATGCATGTTGAACACATCGTTAATAGGTTATATAAGGTGATCCTTTTACTCCATGATTTAGCCAAAAGGTAATTACCAATTTAAAATTGCTGAAAATAAAATGATATTATCCAGACACAAAACATCTGATGTTTAAATTAAACATCGTATGTTTGTGTCATTGATCTCACACCATGGAAAAAGAAAGCAGACTTTTCGAACAGATATCTGCCAAAATCAGGAACGACATTAAAGAAGGCAAATTTAAAGTTGGCGAAAAAATTCCCTCAGAACCAGCTTTAATGGAACTATATGGTGTTGGCCGCTCCACCATTCGGGAAGCCATAAAATCGCTCACCTTATCAGGAATACTTACGGTACAGCAAGGCTTTGGAACAAAAGTTAATGCCACCTCTACAGAGCCTATTGAGCAGCGTTTGCGCGGTGCTGATTTTGAAGAGATTAACCAGGTTAGGGCTTTGCTCGAACAGGAAATTGTTCGACTGGCTACTAAAAATCGTACTGATTCACATCTGAAAGCCATTAAAGATGCTCTTGAAAAAAGAAAATCAGCCATCGAAAGCGAATCAAGAACTGAATGTGCCAATGCAGATATCGCGTTTCACCTGGCTATTGCCCGCGCATCTGGTAACCATGTACTGAGTGATCTTTATGAAAGTTTTACGGTAATCATCAGAGATTTTTTTACTAAACGCGCACCATCTGGCGTTACTCATTTCGCCATGAGCCATCACTTGCATGAGGCATTATTTAATGCCATAAAAGCGGGTAATACGGATGCAGCCCTTTCCACAACCACTACCATTTTGAACAATAATCATTAATATCATGACCATTTTAACATTTACCCTGATCCTAATCCTCGGCGCTTACCTGGCAGGCCTGATTGGATCGCTAACAGGTCTTGGCGGTGGAGTAGTAGTTATTCCATTGCTTACGCTAGTTTTTCATGTTGATATCCGATATGCCATCGGCGCAGCATTACTTGCTTCTATCGCCAATTCATCCGGCGCAGCTAGCGCATATATAAAAGAAGGCATTACCAATATCCGCCTGGGTATGTTTTTGGAAATCGCAACAACCTTGGGTGCAGTACTTGGAGCATTAATCGCCATTTATACGCCCACCAATACTATCGCCATTCTTTTCGGCTGTGTTTTGCTTTTCTCTGCTGCTATGACTTTGAGAAAAAAGAATCAGGAAGCCTTAACAGAAGGCAGTAAACTTTCTGCGGTATTAAAACTCAATAGCAGTTACCCCACGCCAACCGGCTCGGTTGATTATAAGCTTAAAAATGTTGGCGGCGGTTTTTCCATCATGACGGTAGCCGGCGTAATGTCGGGTTTATTAGGAATTGGTTCTGGTGCATTAAAAGTACTGGCCATGGATACAGCCATGAAAATCCCCTTTAAGGTAAGCACCACCACCAGTAATTTCATGATCGGTGTTACCGCCGCAGCCAGTGCTGTAGTTTACCTGCAACGTGGTTATATGGATCCGGGAATTGCATTCCCTGTAGTGCTTGGTGTATTGGGCGGGGCTTTTACGGGAGCTAAATTATTAACCAAGATCAACCCTTCTATTTTAAGGATTATTTTCTGTATCGCCATTACTTTCGTTGCGCTAGAAATGATTTACAATGGTTATCATCACAAATTTTAAGTTAAAATAAAATGAAAAATATGATCTCAACCCATCTTATACAAGACCGCGATGTAGAAAAAATTGTGGGCAAACTATTAAGATTTGGTGTAATTACCGCAAGCCTGGTCGTTTTATTGGGCGGCATACTTTTTTTGGTACAGAACGGCACACAAGGCCGGCCCGACTACCATATTTTTAAAGGTGAAGAAAACGACTTTATTACCTTCGATGGCATTTTTAAAGGGCTCTTTACTTTTAAACCAATGGCTATAATCCAGTTTGGCGTATTACTCCTGATCATTACACCAATTTTGCGGATCATATTCTCATTGTTCGCTTTTATATTGGAAAAAGATAAACTCTATGTGGTGATTACGTTAATTGTACTGGCTATAATTTTAGGCAGCACTTTTGGCGGATTAAAAATATAGCAACCATTTTTTTATACGATATACATGAAACTTTTTAATTTTTACATAAAAGCATATGGCATACATGAAACTTTTTATACTTTTCGATAAAAGTATACGATATATATAAAACTTATAAAATAACCAATATATACAAATCGGATTATTCCGTTTATCAATAAACAAGTAATAAAAGTACTTGCTGGTCAAAGGCGTGTAGGCAAAAGTTATGTTATGCTTCTATTGATATATCTTATTAGAATTTCCATCTGAAAAAAGCGATAATTAATAAATATTGAGTACAACAACCATAGGAAGCAACCTCCTATGGTTATTCCTTTAGCATTAAAAAGATCTCGTTACTCTTTAACATGTTTAATTACGGCAATCAAATCTTCCTCCCCATATTTGGCAGTTGCTGCCTCAAAAGTATTTAATGCGGTTTTGGCCAAAGGTGAATCAAGTCCGATGGCTTTTGCCAGATTTAAATCTTTTACAATATGTTTAAGTGCAAAAGCAGGCTTATAGTTATTGGCAATAATGGCATCGCCTTTAATTTTGGTGAAGATGTTGGCTATAGCGCCATTATTGAGCAGATTAAGCAGGTCTTCAGTTTCAATTCCTTGCTGATTGGCAAATACTACGGTTTCAGCCAAACCTTGGGTATACAAAGCCAGTAATGAATTAATGGCTAGTTTAGCCACATTACCTGCACCTGTATCGCCCAGGCGTACTGCCATTTTACCCAGTTTTTCGAGTATAGTTTTTACCTGCTCAAATGCAGTTTCATCACCGCCGACCATAATTACCAACTGGCCTGTTTCTGCTTGTTTCACACTTCCTGAAACTGGTGCATCTAAATACTGTCCGCCTTTTTCTTTACATAAAAAAGCCATCTCTTTAGAAATCGCAGGAGAAACCGTACTCATGTTAATGATCACTTTATTTGAAATATCGGCGTCAAAGAGACCGTCTTTATCATTAAAAACCTGATCAACTGCGGCATCATCAGATACCATAATGATTACCACTTCAGTAGCAGCAATTAACGCTTTAGGTGTTTCGGCAATTGATGCGCCCATCTCTTTCAGCAAATTTTCCTTGCCCTTGCTCCTGTTGTAAATCGTAACTGCATGGTCTGCTTTTATCAATTGCGCTGCCATCGGGATTCCCATATTTCCCAATCCAATCCAGCCTATTTTTATTGTATCCATTTCATTGTTTTTATGATAAACAAATGTGCCAAAGAAAAAGCTTAAATTCTTAAATGAAACGTAAAAAATAAGATGATTAAACAATTAGTTGAACAAGCCATACAGATACTAACTTTTTTAGTAAATTAGGCGCGAATCAAAAATCATATCTCCATCGATAATTACCTACATTATGGCAAGCCTGCTTAAAAATTTATATTCACCTGCTTTTTACGATAGGGTAGCCTTTGCGCTGACCGCAACCATACCAGGTTTCGAAAAAGGGTTATTCATCAAAAAGATCTTTATACCCGAGTTCGAATCTAAAGAACTGAAAGAGCGAATGAAGCACACTACCAAGGTATTACATGATTTTTTACCTGAAGATTATCCTCAAGCGATTACGCTCATTAAAAAAATAATTGAACAATTAAGGATACAAGGCATTGGAGAAGATGGCCTGGCTTATATGTTTTTACCTGATTATATTGAAACCTATGGCATTGATGATTTAGCAAGTTCTGTTGAAGCGCTCGAATTTGTTACACAATTTGTAAGTTGCGAATTTGCTGTTCGTCCTTTTATCTTAAAATATGAAAATGAGATGATTTTAAGCATGCAAAAATGGTCGCTGCACAAAAGCCTTAAAGTAAGAAGGCTTGCCAGCGAAGGTAGCCGTCCGCGATTGCCTTGGGCCATGGGTATTCCTTTTCTAAAAAAAGACCCGACATCCATTTTACCCATATTGGAAAATCTTAAAACAGATCCTTCAGCATATGTAAGGCGGAGTGTTGCCAATAGCTTAAATGATATTGCAAAAGATCATCCCCATGTGGTTTTAAATATTGCTAAAAAATGGTCAGGTTTAGGTGCCGAAACGGAGGCAATTATTAAACATGGCAGCCGCACATTACTTAAACAAGGTCATACCGATATCCTTAAACATTATGGCTTAGATGATGCAGGGATTTTATTGAAAGATTTTAAAATCTTAACACCACAGATCAGCATTGGCGAAAGCCTGGAGTTTTCGTTTTCTATTTTTAATAGCAATCCTGCTGAACAAAAAGTGAGACTGGAATATGCCATTTATTATAAAAAACAAAATGGGCAGAACACCAAAAAGGTATATAAAATTTCGGAGAGAGTTTACCCTGCGAGTGCAACCATAAACATCACCAGAAAACAAAAATTTGTGCTGATTACCACACGTAAATTTCATTTGGGCGACCATCAGATCTCGATCATTATAAATGGTGCAGAAAAGAATATTTTACACTTTGAATTAACGGCCTAACAATGATTTTAATTCATCAAGCAAAGCAATCTGCTTTTCGTTAATGTAGGTAATGGCATCAGCGTAAGTAAACCAATTGGCTTTGTCTATTTCTGCAAAACTTTGTTTTTTACCCGATCGGGGCGGCCATTCTATTTCGAAGGTGTTACTAACAACGGTTGAGGGATCAAGGTCTCCCTCCAATGCCCAACACAATACTTTTTTACCTCCCTTTTGTACAATAGGCGTTAGTTCGATGAAGTCGCCGATTAAGTTCTCACCAGTTTCTTCTTTAAATTCGCGGATGGCAGCCGTTAAAGCTTCTTCCCCTTCATTTAATTCTCCTTTTGGCACTGTCCAAAAGCCAAGATCTTTTTTGGAAAAGAATGGTCCACCAGGATGAACCAGAAAAAATTCTATCTGCTTTTCTTTCTTTCTGAAGAGCAATATTCCTGCACTTTGTTTCATCAATATAAGATAGAAATTTGGAATTAAAAATTGAGGATGAACTTACTATTGTATTTTTAACTAATGATCCTGAAATAAATTCAGGATGACGATAGTCTATTGGAATTTACCATGTCTGATCCCGCGTTACGTGGTGCTGAACTTATTTCAGCATCTGTTTTGCAACGCGAGGTCATTGATTACTTTCACTAACGCAAAACTGTTTGGAACGATAATATGTAAAATAGATCTACAGTTTATTAAGATAAAAAAGCAGCCAATTTTTTCAAAATCTGGCTGCTTTATATAATCTGGTATGATGAGATTTTTAGGAGGCGTTTCTTACAACAATCCGTACAAACCATGAGCATAGTTCCGCAATGATGACGATACCGTCTTCATTTTATGCGGCGACGGGCCTTTTACTTTATATGCTTCTGGGTGAAGTTCTAAAGGTTGTTCGTTAACTTGTTCTAATGTGTTTCTATTGCTTAATGTAGCATGCTGTTCTTCGCTTAATTTTAAAGGTGCCATGATCTTAAATTTATACTAGAACAACAGTAATACGGGGAATTAGTTTGCCATATTTATTAAATTTTTTAAATTATTTTTCAGGCTTGAAATCCAGTTTAAGTAAAAAAACTTTAACTGCGATATCAAACAATATAATTTTAAGTATGCCTTGACCAAAATTCCATAAAGCTTTTGTATACTAATTATATTCGTTACTTGCCATTCATTTCCCAATCCTAAAACACGCATGCCATTTGGAGCGCAATGCCTGTGCACAAAAAGAAGTTACTTCCCGTTTTTCCGCTTTTATGCTTCGCTGCCTCGTTCCTCGTTGCTGCAGGGGTAACGCTGCAACCGGGGCCAGGTGGCTACTTTAGTGTTCCATTTGTTGGGTTGCAATGAGCACCAACCTTTGTTCCTAAACCCGATTAAGCGGAATAGCCCGGAGCGTAACGAGGACTATAAGCGAAAGCGGGGCTGTCAACCTCCAAGCACCAATGGCCATTCATTTCCCAATCTTAAAACACTCATGCCATTTGGAGCGCAATGCCTGTGCACAAAAAGAAGTTCCTTCCCGTTTTCCGCTTTTACGCTTCGCTGCCACGTTCCTCGTTGCTGCCGGGTAACGCTGCAACTTGGGCCAGGTGGCTACTTTAGTGTTCCATTTGTTGGGTTGCAATGAGCACCAACCTTTGTTCCTAAACCCAATTAAGCGGAATAGCCCGGAGCGTAGCGAGGACTATAAGCGAAAGCGGGGCTGTTAACCTCCAAGCACCAATGGCCATTCATTTCCAAATCCTAAAACACTCATGCCATTTGGAGCGCAATGCCTGTGCACAAAAAGAAGTTCCTTCCCGTTTTCCGCTTTTACGCTTCGCTGCCTCGTTCCTCGTTGCTGCAGGGTAACGCTGCAACCTGGGCCAGGTGGCTACCTTAGTGTTCCGTTTGTTGGGTACAATGAGCACCAACCTTTGTTCCTAAACCCGATTAAGCGGAATAGCCCGGAGCGTAGCGAGGACTATAAGCGAAAGCGGGGCTGTTAACCTCCAAGCACCACCGGCCATTCATTTCCCAATCCTAAAAAACTCATGCCATTTGGAGCGCAATGCCTGTGCACAAAAAGAAGTTCCTTCCCCTTTAAAAAGGGCATAAAAAAGCCATCCCAAATATTAAACTGGGACGGCTCTCAATAATTTTATTTAGTTATTTGATATTAACCGGAACAGAAATTTTATCCCATTCTAAAGCAAAACCGCTTTTGGTAATTTTATAAACCAAACGCTCTTGTGTTGCTTTTAAGGCTTTGGTTTTAACATCTACACGTAAAGCATCTTTAGCTTCTTCGTATTTGTAAGCACCCCATTGTTTTGGTTCTTTGTTAAAGATAGCTGTCCAGGTTCCGCTTTCTTTAGGGATTAAAAAGAAGCTGTATTTTCCTGCTGCCAAAGGTTTACCTTCTACCATGATATCTTTATCGGTTTCGAAAGTAGTAGCTTCGTTTGCACCTGCACGCCACACTTTATCAAAGGCTTCTAAACCGCCCCAAATTTTGCGTCCTTTAACTGCCGGACTGCTGTAATTAATTGTAATGGTTGCACCTTTAACTTTTCCCGTTGCAGTTGCTGCCGGACTCGGTTTAGGCTGCGCATCTTGTGCCATTGCACTTACAGAAATGGTAATCGCTGTAAATAGCAACGCGATTGATTTAATCATCGTTTTCATAGTATTATATCTGTTTTTGTTGTTTTTTTGTTTTACGAATTTATGGCTTTAACGCGATAAAACAATAACCTTTAAGAAATTGATATGGGAATGACGATAAGGGCAGTAGCTCATTAGATTCTGTCCGTAGAGTTAAGCGTAGCGTCTCTACGGATTAATGAATAATATTGAGTTACAACTCAATGCTAAAAAGCGAGTCAGCAACGCTTATCCAATCTTACATCCGTAGCGTTCTGCGGAATACCAAAGACAGTTAAGCTTATTCGCTTACAATTACCTTCGGCCTGTAAAACAATAAGCCTATTAGTGAAAAAGCAATTACTGCGGCAGCACCAATTACGTTAAGCCACAAAAAGGAAACAATATCGAACTTGTATATAGCAACCACTACAATTTCAGACAGGATCGCTGCAATGAAAACCAAGGAGCCTTTTATCTTTTTAAAATAAAAAGCAACCAGAAAAATACCTAGAATTGGCCCATAAAAAAGTGAGCCTAACACATTAACAGCTTCTATTAAGGATCCCATTTGTGTGGCAAACATGGCAACAGCTATTGAAAAAATGCCCCAGCCTAAAGTATGCAAACGGCTGTATTTTAATTCCGTTTGGTCGTCTACTTCTTTTTTGCTAAAAATAAGATGTACATCTTTTAAAGAACAGGCAGCCAGCGAATTTAACGCGGCCGAAATAGAACCCCAACTGGCCAAAAATATGACAGCGAAAAGCATCCCGATCATCCCGACCGGAAGGGTATTTTTCACAAAGTATAGAAAAATATAGTTGGTATCGGTTTTCTCTGCATTGTAATTCGATTTGTTTATGGCCTCTTCTACCCGACCATGCAGTTCCTTTACCTGTTTTTGGGTCGAATTAAAATCTGCTATCGAAGAATTTAGAGATGGTGAATGTTTTTCCTTTTCAGCAAGGATATTTTTTGATAGCTGGTTAAATTTCTGCGCTAAGGCATTGTGTTCTTTTTCAAAAGCTACGGCTTGCTGAGGCTGAGTTTCTTTTAAATACTGGTAGGATCGTTCATTGAAATAAATCGGAGCCGGTTTTAAAGAGAAAAAAGCAAACAATAATGCGCCGATTAAGAGGATCGCAAATTGCATCGGGATTTTAACCAGTCCGTTTAGTAATAATCCCATTTTAGCATTGGTATTATCTTTGGCGGTAATGTATCTTCCAACCTGACTCTGATCTGTACCGAAGTAAGAAAGCGCCAGAAAAAATCCGCCAATTAAACCGCTCCAGATATTATATTTATCCTTCCAATCGAAATCCGTAGTGATTACATTCAGTTTACCCGATTTCCCGGCCAGGTAAAGTGCGTCTTTAAATCCGATTCCATTTGGCATGTTTTGCACCAAAAGATATCCGGCGAAGGCCATGGTACCTAGTATAATTAAAAACTGTAGCTTCTGTGTATGTGCAATTGCCTTTGCACCACCAACATAGGTATAAATCAATAAAATGCCGCCGGTAAGGATATTGGTTAAATAAATATTCCAGTTTAAAACACTTGAGAGGATAATACTCGGTGCATAAATACTGATGCCGGTTGATAATCCACGAGAAAACAGGAATAACAATGACGTTAAAACCCTCGTTTTTTTATCAAAACGGTTCTCTAAATATTCGTAAGCCGTATATACATTTAACCGTTGAAAAATGGGGATGAAAGTAATGCAGATGACAATCATGGCCAATGGCAAACCAAAATAATACTGCACGAAACGCATGCCATCCGTATAAGCCTGCCCTGGTGCTGATAAAAAAGTAATGGCACTGGCCTGTGTAGCCATAATACCCAGCAACACAATGTACCAGGGCATTTTATTATCAGCCTTTAAATAGGAAGCATTGCTTTTTTGCCCTCGACCAATAAAAACGCCATAGGTTACCACAGCAAGCAGCGTAAATATCAATACGGCCCAATCGATATTACTCATGCCCAGAATTTAGTAAACAAATAATAAAATACAAGCTGAAATACCAGTGCAAGTGCCAAAAGGATGTACCAGGTATTCCAGTTTTTAAATTGGTTTTTCATTTTTAAGGACAGCATTCTGAAAAATCAGATCACAAAACAACAACGACATTCAAAAGTTCCTGATCCGTTATATTTTGTTAACCTCATCTTCAAAAAATGATGAAATTGTTTTAATATTTGTATTGCCGATCTTCTCTATCATCAATAAATCTTGATCTCCAGTTAATAAGAAGTCAGCTTTCCCATCAACTGCAAGTGAAAGTAAAAAATTGTCCTTTGCATCCCGACAAATTTCAATTCTAGATTTGACTACAATGAATTCTCCATATTCATCTATAGTTTCAAGTAATTCTTCAATGTCTGTTTGAGCAAAATAACGCCTAAACTTTGGGCGCTTAACAACTTCAATAAATTCTTCTAATAGTTCTTTGCTAAAGATTAAAATGCTCTTCTTCGAGAAAATTATTTCATCAAGCTTGGAAAAATCTTTTGAGATTAGAAAGCTAATCCAAAGATTAATATCTAGAATGATCCTACTTTTCGAACTTGGCATAACGTTTAGACCTAACCAACTCTACTTCATTTGTTATTTCTTCGAATGTAGGGATGGTTTGAGATTTGGAACGTAGTTTTTTCAATACCTCTGCAAATCCATTTTTGGAAACATCTTGAATAGCAATGAGATTTAAAGCTGCCAAATCTTTCAATAGCTTTGTGGCTTTGGGATTTAATATGTTAATTCTAATGGTATCCATAAATCAAATTTAATGAAAAAAACCTAATTTTCCTTGATCACTATTTATAGTTTGATTACTTTCCCGCTGATAAAAAGTTAAAAAACAACCTGGCTGCACCAACATTTCCGGCAGGTAATTGCCTAAAAAATGCCAGCGGTGTATAAATGAAATTCCCTTTACCATATTTAGCATATAGGGTTGATCCCTGAAGCGGTTCCTCGTCAGTATCGTGCATTTCGAAAAGCGGTTCATATTTAGCATCCCATTGATCGGGGAAGTAAGCGCCCCTTTCTTGCACCCAGCCTTTAAAATCTTCAGCAGTGATTTTATTTGGATAGTTCAGTAATTTATGGTCGGGTTTTAAAAACTTGACCGCTGCATTTTCTTCAGTTACCCTTTTACCGCTTATACTAAAAGGATAAATGCCAAAATCCTGAAGCGCCATATCCTGCGTGGTATTGTACTGCATTACAATGGTTCCGCCATTTTCTACATAATTACGTAGCGCAGTTTGCCAGTTTTTAATTCTTTTCTCGGTATTGATTACCCTTACGCCTGTTACCACAGCATCGTAACTTGCTAATTTTGCCGGGCTTAAGATATCTGCTTCTGTCAGTACGTCAACCTGTAAACCTGCCTGTCTTAAAAACTCGGGGATGAGGTCTCCTGCCCCTTCAATGTAGCCAATTTTTTTCGCCAATACTTTTATGTCTCCCTTAATTAACCAGGTAGTGGCCGGAACAAAATACTGGAGGGTTGGCAAATGCGGATATTGAATTAACACCTGCCCTTTTGAATATTCATTTGTTTCTGATGAAAAAACTGCTTCTAATTTATTCTGGCTGGTTTTAATTTTAGCTAAATCTTCAACTGGGATAAGGAAATTCATAGTATTAACCGTATTCTCGGCCAGGTTAATGCCCTGGAAGGTTTTTACAACCTGGTTCCCAATTTTAAAAGTAATTTTGCCGTAATTAATGTTCTTATTGGCCTTTAAGCGAAGGCTAACATTTAAAGCTTCTTTTTCTTTAGCAAAATAAACAGGTTCGGTGAAACTTAAATCAAGCACCGGGATAATCCTCAGCGCCTCAACAACATCACCTTTAACAGGATCTAATTTTTTATAGGATAATGGCAATCTAACCGCAAATTTTTCTGATTCTATTTTCAGCGATAACAATACATTTATAGGTGATTGCATTTCCGGAAGGCCGATCAATGTATCATTTACCACGCTAAATGTTGCCGCATTTTTTGCCGGCTTAGCTAGCCAATAAGGTTCAGTAGGCGAAGCATCTGCCGGAATCTGGATTTTACGTTCAATGGTAATCAGCGAATCGTTTGCCAGCGTTCTATTTAAATTATCTGTTTGGTTTAACCAGTTTACACTTTCTACTTTTACTGGAGTAGCCGATCTTGAGATGAGGTTTAACCGGAAATTATAACTGTTGCCTGCAATTGCTTCAGGTTGATTAGTGACCACCTCGCCCATAAAACCTGCGCTGCTTAAAATGATGTTATCAATAGCAGCCAGTTTATCCTTTCTTAGTGCAACATCCTGCAATTCTGCAATTTTTTTTCTTAGCATCAACAGTCCGTGCAGGCTTTTATCAGGCTGATTGTAATTAAAAGATAATAATACAATATCAATCAGTTCATCAATATCAGCTATACCTTTATCAGACCAGTTCATGTTTAAGCCATCAAAAAGCGTTCTTTTGGCCGGATCACCCAAAACATTGCTAAAATATTCGGTACGTACACCGGCCACAGACTGTGTTCCTGCCCCCTGACTTTTATGCAAACTCCTGCTTAATCCTGCTAATTCACCATAACCCATGCCCAATTGAGCATCATACTGCCCAACGGTTGCCTTTAATTGGTTTTCAGCTGTTGTATTCACACCACCAAACCTAAAAGTATTCCACAACAATCTTTTTGGCTGCCAAACGGCAACATATTTCAGCTGTTCAGGAAACATATTTTTATCGGCAGCCGCTTTAAATGCTTTCTCAGCAACAACTGCAGAAGCTGCATGTTGTCCGTGACCGGCAGCAGCAGTGGGCGGGAAACGGCAGATAATTACATCAGGCCTGAATTTTCTGATTACCCAAACCACATCTGCGGTAATGCTATCGGCATCCCACTGTTTAAAGGTATCGTTGGTATTTTTAGAGAAGCCAAAATCAATCGCCCTGGTAAAAAATTGTTGCGCACCGTCTAATCTACGGGCTTCCAAAAGTTCGTGTGTTCTGATCAAGCCCAATGCCGCGCCTTGTTCGGTACCCAAAAGGTTTTGCCCGCCATCTCCCCTGGTTAGCGACAAATAAGCGGTTTCTACATGCTGATCGTTAATTAACCACGACAGTAAACCCGTATTTTCATCATCCGGATGGGCTGCCAGATACAAAACCTTGGGCAGGTGTTTTAAGGTTTTGAGTTCTCTATAAATCTCGGAAGATTTTGCTGGACGAACCTGTTGCGCCGCACAGCACATTACCGTTAAGCATAGGGTAAATATGGCAGTTAATCTTTTGAACATATTATTTGTTTTGCGAAATTCAAATATGCTCAAAATGCTTTTATTTTAGTGCCTCCGAAACGAAAAAGGTACAAAAATGGCGTTTATCCGATTTACAGTCTTTTAGAAACAGATTCGAGCAGATGGATATAGAGTGTTATCCCTTCTTCAATTTCTTCAATCAGCACAAACTCATCTGCTGTATGCGATCTGGCTGATTCTCCCGGTCCCATTTTTACAGAAGGCACCGTTAGCCAACCCTGATCGGAACTGGTAGGGGAAACATAGGTTTTTCTGCCAAGCGCCAACCCTGCCACTACCAGCGGATGTAATACGTCGATGTTGGAAGGATGGAGTACATTAGGGCGTACGTTAAAACTGCTTATGGTATGGTTGATGATGACATTTAGAATCTCGCGTGGGGTATAATTGTGATCGAAACGGATATCGACCGTAAAATGGCATTCTCCTGGTACAATATTATGTTGTAAACATGCATTTATTTCTGTAACAGTCATTTTAACCGGCGCAGGTAAATGGTCTTCAATCGGAAACTGAAAATGTGAAAACCAATCGATATCCTTAATCGCTTTATAAATGGCATTATCGCCTTCTTCACGTGCGGCATGTCCTGATCTGCCTTTGGCTGTACAATCAATTACCATCGAACCTTTTTCTGCAATGGCCATTTGCATACCTGTTGGTTCGCCAACGATGGCAAAAGAAATGGGTTTAAGGTCATTCAATATACTCCTGATGCCATTTAAACCCGAATTTTCTTCTTCGCCAGTGGCCGCCAAACATAAATTGAAAGCAAGATCAGTCGATTCGTAAAAATAAATAAACGTAGAAATAAGCGACACCAGTGAAGCACCTGCATCGTTACTGCCCAAGCCATGTATTTTTTCATCATCAATGATGGCACGGAAAGGATCTAATGTATATTGCTCATTTGGTTTTACGGTATCGTGGTGCGAGTTGAGGAGAATAGTCGGTTTTGCGTGGTCGAAATACTTATTATAACACCATACATTATTGTTTTTACGGATAGTACTAATGCCATGTTTAGCCATATGCGCCTCTATTTCATTGGCAGTGCCCTGCTCTGAGCCACTAAAAGATGGTATAGCAATTAAAGCAGACAAAAGTTCTATTGCTCCGTTATATAATAGATTTAAATCAGGATGGCTGATGATCAGTTGTTTTTCTACAGTATTCATAGCAATGTATTAAATGCTTTTAAGGTTTAGGTCTTTTTTCAATTTAAGGGTATTTTCTGCACTGGCGATAATTTGATCGATATGTGCCGGACTGAATAACATGGCCGTGCATAAACAGTTACTTTTATTTTTGCTTTCGAGGATAGTATAGTTAACACAGCTTTTGCAACCTTCCCAAAAGGCTGTATCCTGAGTGATTTGTGCAAAGGTTACGGGCTCGAACCCCAGTTGACTATTCATTTTCATAATGGCTGCGCCAGAGGTAATACTGAATATTTTGGCTTCGGGATATAAGCGACGAGAGAGACTGAAAATCCGGTTTTTAATACTTTTGGCAACGCCAGAGTTTCTAAATTTAGGTGCAACGATTAATCCTGAATTGGAAATGAAGGCATTTTTCTGCCAGCCTTCTAAATACGAAAAGCCAACCCATTCGCCAGCGGCAGTTACGGCAATAACAGCTTTTCCGGCATTTATTTTTTCAACAACAGAAGCAGGCGTTCTTTTCGAAATGCCTGAACCTCTTAACAATGCGGAGCTTTGTGTTTCTGCTACTATTTCATCTGCATATTTTGCATCTGCACTGGTTGCTATCCTGACAAAAATTATTGAATTGTTCATTTTAATAAAATTTCATATCTGCCAGTCATCAAAAGCGATACCCACAGAGAGATAAAAAACATAAAACACTGTCTATCAGTATTAAAATTTAAAAAAAACAAATAACATTATGTTAAGCAGAAAGAATATCCTACCATTTTGAAAGGCTTTTTACCATATTGAAAAGTTATTTTTATGCCTAGCTTCATCGATTAAGTTTCGACCTAAGCCGGAAAGTCCGAATTATTACAATCGTTAACTATTCGGTATATTTATTGTTAATATTGCAGCATAATTTTAACCTATGAATGGGATGGTCCTCATCATTGATGATGAAAAGAAAATTTGCAGTTTACTTTCCAGGATTATAGAACTTGAAGGCTTTAAAACCTTACAAGCCAATACCGGAAAAGAAGGACTCAAACTTTTAAAAAGTAATGATGTAAGTATTGTCATCAGCGATGTAAAGCTTCCAGATGTAAATGGCGTTGCGTTGGTTAAAGATATTAAGGCCATAAAACCTTACGTAGAAATTATTAACCTCACTGCCTACGGAACCATTGCTGATGGGGTTTTGGCCATTAAAAATGGCGCATTTGATTATCTTGTAAAAGGCGACGATAACGAAAAAATTATTCCGCTTTTGTACAAAGCAATGGACAAATCTAATCTGCAGCGCAGGGTTTCTGATCTCGAAAACAAAATCTCCAGGAAACATAGCTTTGATACCATTATCGGTCAATCTAAAACATTAAAAGAAGCTATTGATCTCGCAAAAAAAGTAAGCACAACCGATACCACGGTTTTGTTGCTTGGCGAAACCGGAACAGGAAAAGAAGTTTTCGCACAATCTATTCATTATGAAAGCCTTAGGGCAACAAAACCATTCGTAGCGCTAAACTGTAGTGGTTTTAGTCCAGATTTATTGGAAAGCGAATTATTCGGATATAAAGCCGGAGCCTTTACAGGTGCCAATAAAGACAAAAAAGGGTTATTGGAAGAAGCCAATGGTGGCACGCTGCTGCTAGATGAAATTGGTGAGATGAACCTCGATTTACAGGCAAAATTATTACGTGTTCTGGAAAGCCAGACTTTTATCAAAGTTGGCGATACCCAAACGCAACAGGTAAACGTTCGCATTTTAGCCGCCACCAATAAAGATTTAAAAGCTGATGCATTATCAGGAAAATTCCGGTCAGATCTGTATTATCGCCTTTCTGTTTTCACCATTACTTTGCCCCCACTCCGCGAGCGTAAAGCCGATATTCCTGCACTGGCTGCCTACTACCTGAAAGAATTTGCCAATAAGGTGAATCGATCAGCACCAAAAATGGACGATAAAATTTTATCCATATTGAGCAGTCATAGTTGGAAAGGAAATATCCGTGAGTTAAAAAACATCATTGAGCGTTTAGTTATTTTATCAGATGGCGATGTGTTAAGCGCAACGGCCCTCCCACCAGAATTCTTTGAATTTACCCCAATAGAAAACGATTATAACCTGCAACAAATAGAAAAACAGCACATTCAAAAGGTACTGATCCATACCAAAGGGAACAAAACAGAAACTTCCAGGTTATTGGGAATCGGTTTGACCACACTTTACCGAAAAATAGAAGAGTATCAGATTAGGGAGATTTGAAGGATGGAAGGTTTATGATGCATAAACCTGGCCAGGCAATACGTGTAATGTATGATGTTATAATCTAATAGATACTATATTTAGCCGATAAGTGTTGAAAGGCTTAAAGTTGGAATGGTATAAGTTGCAATTTTCGTCTCACATCTCAGATCTAACGTCTCAGATCTCACATCCTAAGCGCCAAACCTGATCCACTTATCACCTTCATGCCCAAAAATAAAGGAACCCGGGTGCAGCATTTCTGCAATATCTTCTATCAGGGAAACAGCATTTTCGGCAGTCCGCTCACGTTCTACATCATCGTTCAATAAAATAATGCGGTTGTTTTTTACGGCTGGCCAATCAGTATCCAATACCGAAGGCACTTCCCGCATTAAATCGTTAAGCGTTTTGCCCGGCTGATAATAAATGATGAAAACAGCACTTAAAATATCGGCTTCTAACATGCCTCCTGCCAATGCAATTTCTTCTGACAACAAATAGCCTGGATAATTACCAGCATCTATACAGGCTACAGGCATTTTATCCATAAATTTAATCTTGTGCTCTACTAAATCTAAACGCTCCTGCAATTCTTCCTGTTTAGCTTCATCGAGGCCAATAAATAAATCGTTTAAAAAAGACATCTGCATTAAATTTATTAATTTGTGCAAAAATAACATTCCTGATCGCATGAGAGGCTCATTTAAATATATATTTTGGTTTTTTTGTGTAATCATCTTCGTTTCATGTAAGGAAAAGGCTGATTATCGCGACAAAAAAGTATTCAATATCAATCTCGATCAGGGTTTAACTTCAATTGATCCGGCTTTTGCACGCAACCAGAATGCCATCTGGATGACCAACCAGATTTTTAATGGTTTAGTACAGATCGATTCATCGCTGCAAACCCTTCCCTGCATCGCCAAAAGTTGGCAGGTTTCGGAAGATGCACTTACTTATACTTTTAACCTGCGTAACGATGTTTACTTTCATGATGATCCCATCTTTAAAAACGGAAAAGGCAGGAAAGTAGTTGCGAGCGATTTTGTGTACAGTTTTTATCGGTTGATCGATCCTAAAGTGGCTTCATCAGGCGGGTGGATTTTTAGCGATAAGGTAAAGGATAAAAGCAATTTTACTGCGCTGAATGATTCGACTTTCCAGATTAAACTGGTGCGCCCTTTCCCACCCTTCATGAGTTTGCTCACCACCCAATATTGCTCTGTTGTACCTAAAGAAGTGGTAGAACATTATGGGAAAGATTTCAGAAGTCATCCGGTGGGTACCGGCCCCTTTAGATTTAAATATTGGAAAGAAGGCGAAATACTGGTACTGTTAAAAAACGATCATTATTTTGAAAAAGATGCCAAAGGAAAGGCATTACCTTATCTTGATGCCGTAAAAGCCAGTTTCATTACCGATAAGCAGAGTGGTTTTATGAGTTTTTTGAAAAAGGATCTGGATTTTTACTATAATGTAGATGGCAGTTATCGCGATGATATCCTAACCAAAAGCGGAAAAATGACCTCAAAGTATAAAGGGAAATTTACGCTTACCAAAAGCCCTTACCTATGCACTGAATATGTTGGTATTTTGGTCGATACCAGTCTATCGATCGTGAAGAAATCGCCATTACGCTTAAAAAAAATCAGACAGGCTATTAATTATGCGATAGACCGCGACCGTTTGATTAAATACCTGAGAAATGGCATTGGTGTTTCGGCTACATCTGGTTTTATACCTAAAGGCATGCCCGGTTTCGATAGCCTGGCTGTTCGGGGATATGCCTACAACCCTAAACTTGCAGCCAAACTTTTAGCGGAAGCTGGTTTCCCGGAAGGTAAAGGGATGGAAGAGGTAACCTTAAATACCACTACCACTTATAAAGATCTGATCGAATTTATTCAGGGCCAGCTTACTGCCGTAGGTATTAAAGTTAAAATTGACGTAAGCCCAAGCGCCAGTCTTCGGGATCTGATGTCGAAAAATAGCGTCAACTTTTTTCGTGGTTCCTGGCTGGCCGATTATGGAGATGGAGAGAATTTCCTTTCTATGTTCTACTCCAAAAACAAAGTGCCCTACGGACCAAATTATACCGCTTTCTACAATAAGGAATTTGATCAGCTGTTCGAGAAAAGTTACTATGAAACCGACAACGAAAAACGCTTTGAACTATACCGAAAAATGGACCAAATGGTAATGGATTATGCTCCGGTTGTTCCTTTATTCTACGATCAATCGGTTGTAATGCTGCATAACAATATTAGTGGCTATTCTTTTAATCCGTTAAGCCTGATGATTTTAAAAAGGGTAAGAAAAATCTGAAAAACAGACATTACTTTACCTTTTTTCTTCTAAAGCGTAACATTTGTTTGATTATAGAATAACGAGGCTTTATTGTTAATGGCAATAATTATCTTTAATTTTGAATATGGATGCATTAATTGTTTACCCTGAAAATAAAGAGCAGCTTACTGCTTTGAAAGCAGTGATAAAAGCGATGAAAATCACTTTTGAACAAAAAAGTGAGGTAATACCTCAACGGGTAAAAGATGGCATTAAAGAATCTTTGAAACAAGCCGATTCAGGCGATTTAACCCCCTACACAGGCATAAAGGATATGATTGGCAAATAATGGCTTTAAATATTTTTTATACAAAAAGAGCAAAAGAAACCATTACTTCAGTTTATATTTTTATACAACAGAAATTTGGCGATCATGTAGCTGATAAGTTTATCAAAAAAAACGGAAAAAACAATAAAATTAATTTCGGAACAACCATATATGTTTAAGGAATCCTCATTTGAGGTAAATGTTAGGATTGGTCTGATTACAAAACAAACTTCAATCTTTTATCGTGTCAATAATAATTCTATTCACATCTTATTTTTTTGGAATAATCTGCAAGAGCCAATAGTATTTAAGTAAATCTTAAACTAAAAAGCCTCCCGTTTTTTGATCGGGAGGCCTGAACTATTTACTTATATATTCTTATTGCTGCTGTTGTATTCCACCCATACCGCCTTGCTGCTGATCTTGCTTAACATCATCATTTTTAATCTTTTTCTTCTCTGTAAACTTAAGCTTACCGAATGAATAACTAAAGTTAATACCAAAAGAACGCAATGGATAATAAATATTACTGCTTTGGTAAACAGTACCCAATGGATTGATTGAATTGTTTTCAGTTTTAATATGCAGGTCTTTGGTAAAAGGGTTTAAAGTGTTAATACCAATACTTCCCTTTTTATTTAAGATATCCTTTTTAATTGATGCACCATAAAAATAGAAAGGATCTGTTTTACCCTGATAGGTTCTACGTGCTGAAGTGGCCACACCAAACAACTCGAAATTATAGCCTTTACCGAAACCGTAAGCCGAACGGCCAAAAATGCTATAGTTTAGAAATGTACCTGTACTAATATTGGTTGCATTGTTGGTTACCTCATAGGTATTAGCAGAAATATTACTCATCAAAGTCCATTTCGGTTTTGGATTGTAAGACCCAAAAAGGTTAACCCCATAAGTTTGCGCAGTACCTACATTGATAAAAGATGATAATACTTTAGTGATATTATTTTCAGTTATAGGTGATATCGAGCTTTCTATTACGCCACCGGTACGACGATAAAAAACAGAAGCATTAATTACCGACCCTTTAACAAAAGTTGAATAACCCAATTCAAAATTCTGACTTAACTCTGGACTTAACTGCGGATTTCCCTGTTGAATATTAAATTGATCACTTTCGTTTCTGAATGGATTTAAATAATTTTCACTTGGTCTCTGCACCCTGCGGTTATAGCTAAATTTAACTGTTCCACCTTTCTTTAAAGTCTGAGAGACAATAAAGCTTGGGAATAAGTTAAAATAATCATTTTTTTCTGTACCGCTGGTTAGTGTATTAAAATCTATTTTAGTGTATTCAGCCCTTATACCACCTTTAAATTTAATTTTCTTGGTAATATCGAAACTGATTACTCCATAAGCTGCGGCTACATCCTGGTTATAATCAAAATCTCTATCTGAGGATCCATACTGGCTCTTTACATTACGGAAGATACCTTTGGCACCAACTTCTAAAATAGTCGATTTTGTAAATGGATAGGTATAATCTGTTTGTCCGGTATATTCGTTGTTCTTAGCCGTATTATCGCTGGCTGTGAGCACACCATTAGGAAAAGCTGCCGAAGTTAACAGGTTGCTAAAGCTTGTAGGTGTACGTCCGGTAGAAAGCTGACCAGAAATTGTAAACTCCTCGCCTTCTTTTTTACTCGTTTTTTTGTAATCTACGTTCCAGTCCATATTGCTCCGTGTCATATCCATGTTGCTGATATTGGTAGCTGGCAAATTATTTATAATATAAGTAGCCGAACCTGGACCGCCGTTAGAGAAACGATTTAATTTAACATTTGTACTGATGTTGTTATAGGCATTAAAATCATAATCCAAACCTAAACTTCCATTAAGTCCGTTGCGGCTCCATCTTGAGATTCCATCCTGAGAAATATTATTGAAACCACCTGCATTTAACTGTGTGTTATTCACGATTACCACTCTCGAATCTTGTGCATAAGCGAAATTAGAACCCAAACTGGTGTTTACACTTAAACGGCCTGTTTTTGCAGTTAAATTAAATGCGCCATTATTTTGGCGGGTACCTGCAGAAGCATTAACACTCCCACTCACCCCCTGGGCATTTGATTTTTTAGTGATAATGTTGATGATACCGCCAGAACCTTCTGCATCATATTTAGCTGATGGACTGGTAATTACTTCAACACTTTTAATCTGCTCGGCAGGGATCATTTTTAAGGCATCAGAAACACTGGCAGCCATGGTACCAGAAGGTTTTCCATTGATCAAGACCCTCACAGCTGCACCACGGAGCTGAACATCACCATTGGCATCAACAGAGAGCATTGGCACCTTCCGCATTACATCGGTTGCATCGCCACCGGCATTTGTTCCGTCAGCCTCTGCATTGTACACCATGCGGTCTACCTTATTTTCGATCATTGCTTTAGTACCTTGCACCTGTACATCGGCCAAAGTATTTTCTGATCCAGAAATATAAATGGTACCTATATTATTATCAGGTTTAGAAGGTGTGGTGGTAACCAAAACAGATTTTGTTTTATAGCCCATAAAACCGATCATCAGTTTATATGAATCAGGAGAAACATTCTGTAAGGTTAGTTTTCCTTTTTCGTCGGTTACACCACCATTTACTGATTTATTGTTTTTTACATTGATCAAAGAAACCGTTGCATAATCAATTGGCTTCTTAGTTAATGAATCGAGTATCGTGGCAGTAATCCTTCCGGTAACGGCTGATTTTTGAGGCCCTCCACCAAGTCCGCCAGTAGGAAACTGGGCGTGTGCAGTAAAAAATATTCCAAGGATAAAAGTTAATAGTAAAAGTTTTTTCATTTCAAGAGTTTGTCTTTAGTAATTAGTCTGCGCAAATTGCATTTTGTTACAATAATACGCTATACTTTTTACACCAACTCTATTAATTAATCGGCAAACACCTAACTTTCATCGGTAAAAGACACTGGCAATGTAAAATGTATAATGGAAGATGGGATTTTCACATTCTCCATCTTACATCTTCCATTTCACATCCTCCCTACCTCGAAATATTGTTAGGTCTGGAATAAACCATTTGCATGACATTAATATTCCGCATGGCAAAAGCGGCTTCGCAATAATTCAGGTAATAATTCCATTTGCGGATAAAGGTTTCATCAAAGCCCAGAGCTTTTACTTTATTGAGGTTTTTATTGAATTCAAGAAACCATAAATGAAGTGTACGGGCATAATCCAAACCCATATCTTTCAAATCAACCATGGTTAAATCGCCGGTTTCATTTATAGCTTTGTTTATGGCTGCTACCGAAGGTAAAAGCGAACCCGGAAAAATATGCTTCTGAATCCAGTCTACACCACTTCTCAATTTGTCATATCTACAATCGGGAGAGGTAATTACCTGAAAGGCAAAAATCCCGTCTGGTTTTAACAACTGCTGGCATTTTTCGAAATAGGTTTCTAAATATTGATGGCCTACGGCTTCAAGCATTTCGATGGATACGATTTTATCAAAAACACCTTCAATTTTGCGGTAATCCTGGATAATAACCGAAACCTTATCGGCCAATCCTTCTGCGTTTACACGTTCCATAGCCAATTTTTGCTGTTCTTTAGAAATGGTAACCGAGGTAACTTTACATCCATAATTTTTGGCCAAGAAAATCGCATTACCGCCCCAACCACTTCCAATTTCCAGCACATGGTCAGTTGCCTTAATCTTTAACTGCCTCGCCAGGCGATCGTATTTGGCGTATTGCGATTCTTCTAAACTTAAACCTTCAGGGTTGAAGTAACCACTTGAATAAGTCATGGTTTTATCCAGAAAAGTAGCAAAGAAATCATTGTTCAGATCGTAATGCTCAGATATATTTTTCTGAGATCCGGCCAAAGTATTAGCCCTGCGCACGTGGTAGATTTTGTTCACCCATTTAAAAATATTCAGCGCAATGGATTTCACCTTGCTCCCGGTAACCGAAGGCGCATTTTCAATATTAAGGATTACCCATTTAATAACGTTGGTAATATTTGTAGTATCCCACAAACCCGAGGTATAGCCTTCACCAAAACCAATATCACCATAAAGTGCAATGGATTTAAAAAAATCGGAATGGTTAACCTGAATATGTGCTTCAATTTTATGTTCACCGTTTCCAAAAATCACTGTTTCGCCGTTTGGCAATGAAAGTTCCAATTTCCCTAATGTCATTTTAGAAAGTGCGCTCAGCACAGCCCTTTCGAAAAAACCTTTTGATGTTTTGGTAGCGGTAAGCGTATTCATAATCTTTAATCTATTTAACTTGTGGTTTATAGGGTTTATATACGTTGCGTTGCAACTCAGGGTTTTTGGCTTTTGGATGAAAAGGTATTTTTTTTATCCAAAGTTTAAGGGCCTGCCAGTGGATCATACCCATGATCTGCAACGGAATTAAGGGTATAGAAAAAAAATAGCGAAGTAAGGCAGCATTGGTTAATGGCTTTTTCTCTCCTATTAAAGTACTGATAAAAAAGCGATTGCCGTGCTTATCAATATCATCAATTTTAATATCCAGTTTATTATCCGGCACTTTTAACTTAAAATCAAAAGAATCGTCGTGGTCAATAAACGGCGAAACATAAAAATATTTGGTAGTGATTTTTTTAAATATATCACCATGCAATTCATCTTTTCCAAAGAAAAAAAGTTTCATTTCCCGGTAGGTATTACTGATTTCGGCTACACAACATACCGGATTGCCCTGCTCATCAAAGCAATAATAAAAGGAAACGGGATTAAAATTATAACCCAGCACATTGAGGTTGGTAAGGAGTTTTATTTTAAGCCTGGCGCCATCAACGCCATGCTCTTTTAAATAATCTTCTAAATGCTGACGTGTATTTTTGGTTTTATCGGGATTTTCCTTTGGTAACTGAAGGTGTTCAGCATCGCGAAAAGAAAAGAGGTTAAATTTATTGCGGCTAAACCAGCGCAGTTTATTCGCAAGCAAATCCAACTCATCCAGATCGATGTAAAACATATACACGCTGTACCAAAAAGAATGTTTTTTGGGCGCCAAGCGGTGGTGCATCACTTTTGCGGTGTAGATATTTGAGTTGATTTGCATTAATATTACAATTTACAAAATTTTATTATTGATTTGTCACTCTTAATATATTGTCATTCTGAGCGCAGCGAAGAATCTTTATAAAAGATCCTTCATTGCATTCAGGATGACAAATTATGATAAACGATCCATCATTCCCGTGCAGGCGGAAATCTTAATGCAATTTAGAAGCTGGGCTAAAAGCATTACGATTATCTTCGATGAGCACTGCGTGGTTCCCAATCAAGTTGGGAATGACGTAACTACGCTATAGCTCTCTGCATAAATCCACTGCGCTTTTATACGCATCTTCATGAAAACCATATTTAAAATAACTTCCACAATAATATACCGGACCGGTTTCGTTTAGCCTGTGCAATTGCTCCTGAGCCCGCATGGCCGGAACATCGAATAAAGGATGGTGGTAATCGATTTCTTTAATGATCTTTTCAGGATTTAATGTGCCTGTTGGATTAATAGAAACAAAATAACTCTGTTTTTTAGAAACGCCCTGTAAATTATTCATCCAGTAAATGGTACTGGGAAATAATTTATCGCCCTGTTTTTCTACACGGTAATTCCAGCTGCTCCAGGCCAGTTTGGTTTCGGGCATCTGCTTTTCATCGGTATGTACAACGGCTTTGTTTAGCTGGTATTTAAATTTAGAAAGGAGTTCAGTTTCTAAAGCTGTTTTATCTTTTACAATTTCAAAAGTCTGGTCTGCATGACTGGCCATAATTACTTTATCAAATTCGAATTTCTCGCCTTTTTGATTTTCCACTTCAACTTTACCATTCTCTAATCTTTTTACGGAAACAATTTTGTTGTTGATTTTGATTCTGTCGCGGAATGGTGCTATCAGTTTCTCGCGGTAAGCCTGACTGCCATTTTGCAGCGTGTACCACTGATGCTGGGTATCCAAACCTAAAAAGCCGTGATTTTTAAAAAAACGGATCAGTGTAACTGCGGGAAAATCCAAAATCTGTTCCATCGGGGCACTCCATACTGCAGCACTCATCGGAATCAAATATTGCCAAAGCATATCCTCACTATAACCAAATGCCTCAAAAAAACGCCCGATCGAATAATCCTGATATTCAGGCTTATCCAAAATCTCTACGCTTTGTTTGTTAAAGCGGTTAATCTGCATCAGCATTTTTAAATAGGGAATATTAAACAGATTTTTCCGTTGGGCAAAAAGATGGTTCAAGCTCGAGCCACTATATTCTAACTTTTTCGGCAAAAACTGTACACTGAAAGACATATCTGTTTTAATTACCGGGGCACCAATCTCGGCAAACATTTCTGTCAGGTTTGGATAGGTCTGATAGTTAAAAACCATAAAGCCACTATCCAGGTAAATGGGTTGCCCATCTTCTTCGAGCGTAATGGTATTGGTATGACCACCGATATAATCGAGCTCTTCGAAAAGGGTTATATCATATTTATGTTGCAGTTTATGGGCACAACCCATGCCTGCTATTCCGGAGCCGATAATGGCGAGTGTTTTCATTGTAATAGATTTGATTAATCGTCATGCTGATCCGATAGCTATAGGATTTATTTTACAAGTAGAAATAGTGTTTTCAATCGCCTTGTAGCTACTTCGTGGTCAGCATCTGTTAGAAAGACCCTGAATCAAGTTCAGGGTGACGCATCGGGTTATACCTTTTCGAACAAATAATGGCATACCATCCATTCGTTTCCTTTATTGTAATTGAACAGTTCTGCGCAAGACATGTAAAATAACCTCCAGTATACCCACCATTTCACCGCCTGGTCTTTACCATAAGTAGTTTCTAAAATAGGCATGATTTCTTTTTTGTGCTTATCCATGTTGCTTAACCAGGCTTCAGAAGTTTTGCCATAGTTAGTTCCATTTACCACCCAATGTTTATCGATTTTGAGGTCGTCGTTAAAGTAGAAAAACAAGTGATTAGAGGGCATAATCCCACCTGTAAAAAAGTATTTACTCATCCAATCGGTTTCATCAATTACCTCAAACTTGTATGCCAGGGTTTTGTGCGTAAATATGTGCACGAATAACTTCCCATCTGGTTTCAGAAATGAGGCAACCTTGTTGAGCAAAAATTTATAGTTTCGCATGTGTTCAAACATTTCAACAGATACCACCCTGTCAAATGTATCGGCAATGGTAAACGTATTCATATCGGCAGTTAAAACCGTTAAATTTTGTATTCCACGCTGCTTCGCCGTTTCATCGATAAAGATTTTTTGAGTTGCAGAATTCGAAACCACTGTAAAAGTACTCTCCGGAAATTTAGCCGCCATATACAATGAAAGCGATCCCCAGCCACAGCCCAGTTCTAAAACATTCTGTCCACTGTGTAAATCGGCCCTTTTACAGGTTAAAGCCAGCATATCATCTTCCGAGGTATCGATATCTTTAACCCCTGGTTTCCAGTAACCACTGCTGTATTTTAAATTTTTGCCTAAACAGTACTGAAAAAATTCGGTGGGTAGCTCATAGTGCTGCTCATTGGCATCGGCTGTATTTACTGCAATGGGTGATTGCTTCAGCTCGGTAACCAGATCCATAAATTTTTCCTGCTGCAATTCTTCATCGCCCAACGTTTCATCATCCAGGCGCTGTTTACATAATTTTCTAATACCTATACGCAAAGCTGCATCTGGAAGTTTGTCGTTTTCTAAAAGTTTATCGTACCACATGTAAATGTAAAATGGAATAATATAAGATGGTTAATGGATAATTTATTATGGAAAATGCTTAATGTACGATGTAAAGTGGCTGATGGTTTTGCAAATTGTACTGCCCTCATCCGTATTACATTTTCCCTTTTCCATCCTTTTTCCCCCACGGAAAAAAGGCACTCGTTGTTTCCTGGTATCTTTTATAAGCTACAGGTTTGCTCCTCAGGTTTTGCTCTTCATTGTTTGGCACACCGGTAACTTTGGTTAATAAATATAAGATAACTCCGGGACTAATGATTGCCAAAATTCCCCATGGAGATGCGAGCGCAAAAATGAAATAGCCCATCCAGGTTAGCCATTCAAAAAAATAGTTAGGATGGCGACTATAATACCATAATCCGGTATCGCACACTTTCCCCCTGTTGCTTGGATCTTTCTTAAAAGCAGCAAGCTGTCTGTCGGCAATCATTTCTCCAAAAAAAGCAATTACCCAAACCAGTGCACCTGCATATTCTAAAAAGGAAATGGCCTGCGACTGATTTGCAGTGATAATGAAAAATGGAATAGCCAGAATTACGTTCGATATGGCCTGAAACTGAAAAAACACAAAGAAATTGCGGTCGGCTTTGTCGCCCCATTCCTTACGCAGCTGTTCGTATCTACCCTCTTCTTCGTCTAAATGACCAATAACACGTTGCCAAAGGTGGATTCCCAAGCGCAACTCGGCCAGTAGAAACATACCACAGATTAAGATTTTGCGGGGTTCATAACCATCAGATAAAAAAAATGTGATGATCGTAATTACAGGGAAATTCAGTGCCCAGAAAACATCAACCACACCCGCGTTTTTAATTTTCTTTGCCCAAAGCCAAACCACAGCCATAATAGAACAGCATGCAATAAGCGAAATGAGCGCGATGAATAGTAGATGTTCTGTTTGCAGCAGCATAAGGTTTAAGGTAAAAGGTCAAAAGCCAAAATCAGTTTTGCTATAAATAAACTCCTCTTAAAACCCTCTCATTAAACCTTACTCCTCAATGCCTTAAAAGTAGTTCTTTAACACCTTCACCATCTTTTAGTTTGAATAAATGCACTAAAACATAAGCCAGGGTTGCAATACTGCCTAAACATACGAACAAAACAGCAATAGAGATTTTAAGAATAATGCTTTTTTCTTTGTAAAACATCCATAGTGTGATAATAAAGATGTTAGCATAAAAATCCCAAAGTGTAGCACGCATCCAGGGTATGCCGCCCAGGAAATCCCATTGTTCGAACAGGTTACTTTCTAATGAAGTGCTAATTACTTTATAACACATAAAAACTAACAGTACAGAGAAAATGATTTTAAGGAAGTTGATCATGCGGTAGTTTAATTTTTAAAACAGATTGGAGTATATACGGTAAAATAGATAAAAAGAATTTGATTAATGCGGATATACTCCGTGTTTTCTGTGGCAAAAACAGATGCGTTATTATCTGAAAAGCAGGGTCCAGTTTTTATCGGCCGTGACAGTCCTGCCATTCGCTTCAATCTTTTTGAGGTGCTGTTATGCTGTGATGCAAGTATCCTTTTCATAGGCTGCAGATGCTTCGTGCCTCAGCATGACAGTATAGGTAAGGTTACTGCGAACAAAAAGGATTTTCGCTACTGTCAGGTTTAGCTAACACAAAACAGTGCAGGAAAGGGAATCTATTAAATCCGTGTTTCCGTGGCAAAAAACCTTATGTTGCTAGTAGAGTTAAAGATGGTCTGTGGGGACACAGACCATGGCAGGAGAAATCGACGCGAGAACTCAAATTCTTTCTGCTTTGGTCTTTACTTTGGTCTTTAGTCTTTTAACTTTAAACCTTTCTAATTTTGATAATTTTCATCCAGTGCAACACCTTCATTACCGGGTAGGTTGGATCAAATTCCCACCATTTGGTCGCGAAATTTGGGCTATTTGGTTTTTTGTGGTGGTTGTTCTGAAAAAGCTCACCCATCAACAAAAAGTCCCAGGGTAAAGAGTTTTTACTGTGATCATCATTATCATGGTTAGAATAGCCATATTTATGGCCACACCAGTTTACAATTGCGCCGTGTAACGGCCCCATTAAAAAGTGGACCGGTAATAATAAATACATCCACCAGTAGTTGGCAAAAGCAATATAAAAGCCAATATAAAATAAACCGCATGCGATTCTCCATCCCCATGAATTTCCAATCTTATCCACAATTGGCCATTCGGGATAATTCCCCTGAAAAGCTGGCTCCGGCTGTATTTTAAATTGCAGATAATTCATATACATATTTTTTGTTGCAATCATCATCCCGAAAACATCCTTAAAAAAATGTGGTGAATGTGGGTCTTTTTCTGTGTCGCTGTAGGCATGGTGCATTCTATGCAGAATGGCATAAGCCCTCGGGTTTAAAAATGATGAACCTTGCGAAATCAGTAAAATCAAATAGAAAAACCTTTCCCAAAAAAGTTCCATTTTAAACATCTTGTGTGAAGAGTAACGGTGAAGGAAAAAGGTTTGGCTAAACAGGGATAAAAACCAATGGCAAAGAAAAAAAATGAGGATGATCATGTATTGAATTTGTATACTATATAAACGTATTTTAGCAGCGTTTAGTTTCCGTGATACAAAAACTACGCTGGCTTAAACGTTTAGAGGAGGAGTATCCTGCTCCAATGTATAGAGCAGGATGCTATTTTTATTATTTATTATCTACCGAAATCGTCTTGAACACGTACGATATCGCTTTCATCTGACGGGTTTGAAGCATCTGTATGTTGCCATATTTCTGCCACAACACCCCAATCGTCTAAACCGATTAAACGGTGACGTTCACCTTGTTGTAATTTAATCTGGTCTTTTGGTGCATATTTTTTTACTTCGCCTTCTTCATCAGTCTGACTGGTTTTGATGCCAACAGTACCGGTAACCACTTGCCATATTTCAGCTCTGCGGTGGTGATATTGCCAAGATAAACGTGTATTTGGTGCAACGATTAGAATTTTCGGACTTAATTTACCGCCAATTTTAAGGTCTTCAACATTTAATCCATCAAAATAAGTATCAGCAAATTGTTGCGCCTGCGCTTCATCTATTACAAAGAAACCACCCCACGGGCGTGTTTCATCACGGTTTACTACATTAAAACCTTCAATTTTTAAACGTTGCGCTACGCTTTCGAATATTTCTTTTTTGTCGTTTGTCATTGATAAAATTAGTTTTTCTAATGATTGTCGAGATGCACAGGGATCCACTTGATCTCCTGTTTGGTTCTATATTTTGCTGCAAAAATAAGCCTAATAAATTAAAAAAAGCCCCCCTCCCGCCTTTTATTTTTTTAAATTCAATTTACAGATGACCTAAATCTGTCTACATAAACTTAAAGGCTGTAAAATTGCTAATCAACTTGTTTGGCAAGTGCAATACCGCTTTGCTTTAATATATTCGCGAGCGGGCAGCAAAAAACCGCTGTCCAGTTGTGCTTCAGGTGAAACAACGATAATACAAAAACGGATGCCGTAAATCGGGCACCCGTTTTTGTTAAAAATTATTGATAGTTGGTGTGACACCAAACATTAGAAAATGAATAATAATACTGTTCGTTAATAACCTGGATTTGGAGTCAGGTTAGGGTTATTTTTGATTTCCGGAGTAGGAATCGGGAACAGCAAATGTTTGGTTTGCAAAGGTTGGTTTACACTTTTATTAATGTGGCCAACAAAATTATCAAAACCATTGGTGGTTTCATTGTACACTTTACGCAAGCGAACCATATCAAACCATATAATGCCTTCGTAACACAGCTCGTGCCAGCGCTCTCTCCAAACCGCTTCTTCAAACTGTGTTTGGCTCAAACCTGCAAGGTCAGCCAATTGCGCCCTTTGTCGTAAGGCATTTATCGCAGCATAGGCAGCAACATTCGGACTACCATCTGCCCTGTTCTGTGCTTCGGCATAAATTAATAAGGTTTCGGCATAACGGATCTGTGGAATATTCAGATCGCTCCTGCTGGTACCTTCTACGCCTAGTGTTCCATTAGCAATCAGGTCGAAGTGTTTAAAAATATAAGGCTTACCGCGGTTAACAAGTGGCATTTTAAATCCATCTGTATAATAATCAGTAAAGAAATAACCTTCTCTGTTTTTCGCTCTTAAATCGCCAGCCTCGTACGAACCATAAAAACTTGTGGTTGGAATAGCCGTTCCAATCCCGTCAATTTTAGAAACCAATGGCTGGTGCAAAGGTAAATAAGATGACTGCAAGGGGTTACCAGATCCGGCAGCGTCATTGTACTGGATTCCGAATAAATGTTCTACCTTATTGTCATTTTTTGCATCGTGCAGGGCTCCATAATTGGGGAACAAGCCAAGTGATGATGGATTCCCTGTTGAATAATCAATTACCTCTTTGGCTTTATCTGCAGCTAATTTATAATAAGCTGCACCTTTGTTAAGGGGTTGCCCGGCCATAGTTAGATATACTTTTGCCAATTCAGATTTAACTGCTGCTGTAGAAACACGCCCACTAGCATCCATAAAAGGCAAACCAGCCGCTTCTGCAGCAATCAGATCGTCAACAATCAATTTGTAAACCTGTTCCTGTGGCGTACGTGAAGGAGAAAAATTAGGATCATTAGGACTGGTAATCGGCTTGGTAATTAAAGGCACATCGCCCCATAAACGCACCAGGTAAAAATAGGCCCAGGCCCTGATGAAAGCAGCCTCTCCTAAAATTCTTTTTTTCTGTGCATTGTCCATCGGGTTAATACCCGGAACTTTATCTAACACCAGGTTAGCTTGTGCAATTACTTTATAAAGTCCGTTCCAGTTTTGGTTAACATGCAGGTTTGTACCGTCATAAATTAGTGAATACAAATTGTTCAGATCGGAGTTTTGTGCTGTTTCGGTAGATTGTATGCCGGTTGGCGCATCAAGCATCTGCCAGTTGTTCGAATAAATACCGGCACCGTTTCCAATAAACCGAAGCTCTGCATAAACCGCAGCAATACCTGCTTCTGCATGTTCTGGCAAAGTATAAAAACTATTGGGAGACAGATTGGTTGGATCTGTTTCATCTAAAAATTTCTTACATCCCGAATTCCCGATTATAGCACCGCTCAGCAACAACAAAACAGCGATATTTTTTATGTTTATTTTCATGTTGATATCCTTTCTTTTTTAATGTTTATAATCCAATATTTAAACCTACCATGAAAGTAGTGGGCTTTGGATAATCGAAAAATGTTTGACCTTGTGCAAATGCATTTCCATAAGTAGTTACCTCAGGGTCGTTACCGGTGTACTTGGTTGCCAGGAAGAAATTTTGAACAGATGCATAAACACGAAGTTTGTTTAAGCGTAATTTTTCAACAAGCGTCTTATCAAAAGTATAACCCAGTAAAAGGTTTTTTCCACGGATGAAAGAACCGTCTTCTAACCAGTGGGTATCTACGTTGGTTACATATCCGGCAGACTGATCCCTGATTGCAGCAATCGGTGTATTTTGATTCTGTGGAGTCCAGGCATTTAATACGCTGGCAAAACTATTGGCCTGCACCTGTCTGTCTTCACCTGAGTGATGGGTCATATTCAATACATCATTGCCATAAGAATATTGAAGTTCTACAATCAGCTCCAAGTTTTTATAACGGAAGGAGTTGCCCAACGATCCCCAGCCTTTCGGTGTTCCGTTACCAATAATCTGGCGGTCGGCATCTGTAATGGCATGGTCGCCGTTTACATCCAAATATTTAATATCACCGGGAAGCAGGGTTTTACCACCCCGGTAACTTACATATTTGGCAGCTTCTGCCCTTTCGGCTTCGCTCCAGGTGCCTAAACGTACCAGCCCCCAGAATGAGCCAACAGGCTCACCTACCCTGATAATACCAGTTTGATTGGTGAAATTTGGGTTACCCACACCAAAAATATCATCAGGAGTGGCCAAAGAAAGTACCTTGTTGCGGTTAAGGGAGATATTGAAGCTGGTTTTCCAGGTAAAATTGTCTGTTTGTACGTTTACCGTATTGATCCCTAAATCTAAACCTTTGTTCTGCATAGACCCGATATTTTTTCTAATCACCGAATATCCTGTGGTACGTGGAACCGGGGCATCTAATAACATATCGGTTGTTTTTCTGTAATAAAGATCAGCCTCTAAATTAATGCGATTGTTAAACAAGCCTAATTCTAAACCCGCATCAACCTGTGCTGTTTTTTCCCAAACCAGGTCTGGATTGGCCAACCTGCCGATACCAATACCGGTTACCCTGCTATCGTTAATAATTGCGGCATTATTAACCAATGTAGCAAGCGATTGATAGGCAGGAAGCTCTGAATTACCACTTAAACCATAACTGGTTCTTAGTTTTAAGTTAGAAATGGTTTTGTTTCCTTTAAGAAAATCTTCATCTGAGGCTTTCCAGGCCAATGCTGCCGAAGGGAAAAAAGCGAATTTATGGTTCTCTCCGAATTTGGACGACCCATCTACCCTACCGGTAAAAGTAACCAGGTATTTATCTTTAAAGGCATAGTTTAATCTTCCGAAATAAGAGTTAAAAGCCGATCTGTTGCGGCTAGAGCCTACTGTAATCGATTTACTTCCAGAGCCCATATTATTGTTTCCGTAAAAATCGGTTACAAAATTCTCGGCATGGCTGGTATTGCTAAAGAAGTTGGTCGCCTGCCACGAAATCCCCAATAATGCATTAATAGCATGCGATTCGGCAAAACGTTTGTTATAGGTTAAATAGTTTTCCAACGACCAAAAGGTTTCCCGATCATTGGTTACGTTCGCCGTTCCATTCTGGCCATCAGAGATTCCATATAATTGTTTGGCATTGTACTCGTTAATATTTCGGCTCACAATATTGGCACCTAACTGGGTACGGAACTCTAAATCTTTGTTAAAACTAATGGTAGAATAAATACTCCCCAAAGCAGTTTGGGTAACCATACCATATTTTTGATCGGTTAAGATATGCACTGGATTGGAGCCACCTTCTGCCCATGGAATCAGTTTGTTATCGCCCCATTTGCCGTCTGCCAGTTTAATGGGCAGAAAAGGGAATGCTTCTGTAATCATACGCACTGAATTTAAGCCGCCTGTTCCCTGATCAACAATGTTTTCATCCTGGTTATTGTAACTCAAATTACCGCCTACCTTTAACCATGGTTTAATTTTACTATCGAAATTAAACCGGCCCGAATAGCGTTTTAAATAAGAGTTTAGTAAAAGTCCCTGGTCATCGCGATAGCCTGCAAAAACACCATAAGTGCTATTTTCGTTTCCACCTGTAAAACCCAGCTGGTGATTTTGCGAAAGTTTGTTCTGTGTAGATTCTTTTAACCAGTCGGTATTATATAATGGATTACCATTGCTATCAAAAAATTGGGGCAAGGCAATTCTGGCGGCTTTTGGAACAGGTGTAGATGCATAACTTCCTGCTGCCCAACCTACCGGATCGTAAACTTTAATGTTTTCATAAGCAAGGTCCTGCACCTTAACATACTCGAAAGCATCGAGCATCTTAACATGGTGTGCGGCCAATGTATTGATACCAAAATCTGCATCATAGGTAATGCGTTGGGTATTTGCTGTACCTTTTTTAGTGGTAATTAAAATTACCCCATTTGCACCCCTTGCACCGTAAATAGCCGTCGAAGAGGCATCCTTTAGCACCTCTACTGAAGCGATGTCGCTTGGGTTAATATAATCGATGGCGTTACTATTCTGTGTTTGCGAGCCCACTGGCAAAGCCACACCGTCTACTACATAAAGTGGATTGTTGCTCGTATTGATTGAACTAAAGCCACGGATTTTGATGTTCGTCTGACCGCCGGGTCTACCCGAGTTGGTGTTTACCTGTACGCCCGAGATCCGGCCAGCGAGTGCCTGGTTTAGTGATGAAGACGGACGTTCCTGAAGTTCGCTGGCTTTTACCACCCCAACAGAACCGGTAAGGTCTGTTTTTTTCACAGATCCATAACCAATTACCACCACTTCATCTAACTTATTGGCTTCGGCAGGTGCCATTTTAATACTGATGTTGGCTTCGCTGCCTACTGTAACATCTTTATTTTGATAGCCTACATAAGAAAAACGGATCACATCGTTTGTGTTGGCTTCAATGCTGAACTTACCACCGTCGTCAGTTACAGCAGTTTTACCTGACGAAATGTTTTTGATGCCAACTCCGGGAATAGGCATGTTTTTTTCGTCCAATACAGTTCCGGTAATTACTTTTCGGTTTTGGATATGCAACAAAGGCATATTTAGCGCTGAAAATCCATCAGATTTTTCAGCAACCGGATTCATCGAAAAAGCAGGACTATTGAGCAAAAAAAGCACAGAAAGCCCTGAAATCTTGAGTAGATTAATTTTCATTGGTTTAGGTTTAGTAAATGGTTAGTTAATTATATCATTCAACTGCTAGCAGCTAAACGCTTTATCAATTATTTTTAATCAGAAGGCTTACAGTTAAGCAATTGTGTGCCGGGAGATCCTATTCTAAAATGGATTAAAACTACACGCAAACAAACTACACAGACATATACGACACACTGGGCGCAAATATTCCTAAGCTCATCATCATATTTGGTTATTGATAAATCGTTTTATCAATTCAATAATAGATATTTTATCACAAAATCAAGAATATTATTTTGATGATTAGCATTACGCTATCGTAGAAGTTAAATTATAGTATGATTACTTTTACAGGCGCTAAAATTTTTGAATAATATTTCATTCGAATCAAAAATCGAATAAACATAAACCACTCATAAACAAACACTTGAATGTATTTATAAAATTTGATAGAAAAATTCAAGTTTTTAAGAGACAGCATTAGGTCTCCTGTCGGTGCATTGATTAGCATTACTATCGCCAATGTATTTGGATAGCGCCCTATATAAACTAGAAAGCCTCATATTTCTATGAGGCCAATTATTTTGTTTTATTTGCATCCACAGAATAAAACTAAACCAAACAAACTAATGAAATTATAAGACAAATCAGTTTGAGTTTTGTTTTAAGAAATAAAAAAATCTTAAAAGATTTTTTTATTTCTTAAAAGACAGCAATTAACCCACGCGTAAAAATCTCCTTGAGTTACCGTCATTTCGAGCGGACACGATAGCTATCGGGTGCAACGCAGTCGAGAACCACCAAGTGCTCAGCGAAGCTAAATCTAACTAAATAGATCTCTCCATTTCGCTGCGCTACAGTCGAGATGACGACCATTTTATTGGAGCATATCAATGGTAGCTTGTCCAAGGACCTGTTTTAAATACCTTAAAAGGCATTTCTACAAGCTCAATGTGACAAATTGATTGAATTATACTCTATGATACAGCCTATTTATAAACATGTGGTGCATTTAAAATTAATTTAAACCAAAACGATCTAAATTCATGACTTTATTCCAGGTAGCCACAAAGTCTTTCACAAATTTATCTTGTGCATCAGCACTTGCGTATACTTCTGCAATCGCTCTTAATTCGGCATTAGAACCAAATACCAGATCGGCACGGGTTGCGGTCCATTTTGGCTGACCAGTTGAACGGCTGCTTCCCATATATAGCTCTTTATCTTCTGCAATCGCTTTCCATGCGGTTTCCATATCTAATAAATTCACAAAGAAATCGTTGGTAAGTTGGCCAGGTTTTGTAGTCAGGACACCATTCTTGGAACCATCGAAATTCGTGTCAAGGACACGCAAACCACCTACCAATACGGTTAATTCTGGTGCTGTTAAAGTAAGCAACTGGGCTTTATCAATCAGGAATTCTTCGGTAGGAACCGCAGATTTAGATTTACGGTAATTACGGAAACCATCGGCAGCCGGCTCTAAATAACCAAATGATTCTATATCGGTTTGTGCTTGCGAAGCATCCATCCGGCCAGGCGTAAATGGCACTGCAACGGAATGTCCGGCATCAGCAGCTGCTTTTTCTACTGCTGCTGCACCTGCCAACACAATTAAATCGGCCAATGAAACTTTTTTGCCATCAAGCTGCGCTGCATTAAATCCATTCTGAATCCCTTCCAATACACTCAATACCTTTTGCAATTGTGGCGGATTGTTAACAGCCCAGTCTTTTTGCGGTACCAAACGGATTCGTGCACCATTCGCCCCACCGCGTTTATCAGAACCACGGAAAGTAGAGGCAGAAGCCCATGCAGTAGAAACCAGTTCTGCAACACTTAATCCAGAAGCCAATACTTTTGTTTTTAGTGCAGCAACATCATTTTCATTAATCAATACGTGATCAACAGTAGGTATAGGATCTTGCCAAAGCAATTCTTCCTGTGGTACATCCGGACCGAGATAACGAGCCACAGGTCCCATATCGCGGTGGGTTAACTTAAACCACGCCCTTGCAAAGGCATCAGCAAACTGATCAGGATTTTCTAAAAAGCGTCTTGATATTTTTTCATACGCGGGGTCGAATCTTAAAGCAAGATCGGTGGTGAGCATGGTTGGCAGGTGTTTTTTAGCTCCATCAAAGGCATCCGGAATAATGGCATCTGCATTAATCGCTTTCCACTGGTGTGCACCGGCAGGACTTTTAGTCAATTCCCACTCAAATCCAAAAAGATTTTCGAAAAAGTTATTGCTCCATTGCGTTGGTGTAGTCGTCCAGATTACTTCTAATCCGCTTGTAATTGCATCAGCGCCTTTACCAGAACCATAACTGTTACTCCATCCAAACCCCTGACTTTCGATACCAGCGGCTTCAGGTTCTTTGCCTACATGATCTGCGGAAGCAGCACCATGGGTTTTGCCAAAGGTGTGTCCACCGGCAATTAAAGCCACCGTTTCTTCATCATCCATCGCCATGCGGCCAAAAGTATCGCGGATATCTTTAGCAGCAAGAATCGGGTCAGGGTTTCCATCCGGTCCTTCAGGGTTTACATATATTAATCCCATCTGCACGGCTGCAAGTGGTTTTTCTAAATTACGGGAGTGTACGTCGCCATCGGCATCATCGTCTGTAACCACCACACCATGTGCTTTATCTGCACCATCAGAGCCGTGTCCGTAACGAAGATCGCCACCAAGCCAGGTGGTTTCCGAACCCCAGTATACCGATTCATCAGCTTCCCAAACATCCTCACGACCACCAGCAAAACCGAAGGTTTTAAAACCCATCGATTCTAAGGCAACATTTCCGGTTAAAATCATTAAATCTGCCCACGAAATTTTGCGGCCGTATTTTTGTTTAATCGGCCAAAGTAACCTGCGGGCTTTATCAAGGCTCACATTGTCTGGCCAGCTGTTAAGTGGTGCGAAACGTTGTAAACCGGCACCAGCACCACCACGGCCATCGCCTACCCTGTAAGTTCCGGCACTGTGCCAGGCCATGCGGATAAACAGACCTCCGTAATGACCAAAATCTGCCGGCCACCAATCCTGCGAATCGGTCATCAGTGCATGAAGGTCTGCTTTCAAGGCAGCAAGATCTAAACTTTTAAAAGCCTCAGCATAATTAAATCCGTCATCCATTGGATTAGACAAGTTAGAATGCTGACGTAAAATACTCAACTTTAACTGCTTCGGCCACCAATCGCCATTTCTGGTGCCACCACCTGCTACATTACTCTTCATGCTGCCGTTATGGAACGGGCATTTACTGATATCGTTCGATTCTTTTTCCATTATGTATAATATTTTGTTAGTAAAATTTAATCCGTTACTAAAAGACTAAACCGGATGATTAAAATTAGAGAATTGAAATAACTAATCACAATCATTTAATTCTATAATGAAATAGTTAGAATCTATTACTATGCCATATCAGCAGTTTAGGGGAGATGCGAAGACCTGGTGCCGCAAAATTTAACCCGGCGTTAATCTTAAAATAAAATGCCCTTTAGAAGGATATGAGATTTTAAATGGCATTTTCCAAATAAGATCAATCCATTCAAAACTCCTGAACAATCCAAAAATTCAATTGTCCACTATTTGTAAAAATAAATAATCAAACAAAATTTTGTAGTCGTGAATATTATATTTGCGACAACAAAATAATAAAAGCTATGAGACAATTAACATTTGCATCCCTCCAAGTAAAAAATTTAGACGCTTCAAAAGCCTTCTATGAAAACCTTTTGGGTTTCGAAGTCGGCAATTCGAATCCGCAAGCCTGTGTTTTTAAGTATAACCATGGCGAAGCAAGTTTTGCTATTCGTACGCCTCTTGAACCACTAGAAGACAGAGAACTTGGTATTGGCGTGGCCATTTGGTTCGCCGTTGAGGAAAATGTTGTAGAACTGAAAGAAAAGTTTATTGGAAACGGGGTTACAAATGCGGGAGAAATCATTGAAACGCCATTTGGCCGTGCATTTCATGTTAAAGATCTAGATGGCTACAAATTGACTTTCCTGAATGCTAAATAAACCAGCAGATGCAATTCAAGTAAACGACAAAACAAATATTACAACGGATCTGATACGGAATTGGCTGCGGAATTTTTAATTTTATCGATATAAGAAGCGAATCAACATTTTGATTAAAAAAGAGGATCCTGAATAATGTCTGAAGAAATTGAATTTCATTTTAAAAGCCCGGCAGATAGTCCAGGTTATCTGTTAGGGCAAGTCACTATGCTTTGGCAACGAAAGCAAAAAAGGGTACTTGATCCTTTGAATTTAACACAAACCCAATTGGTATTAATGGCAGCCTTAGCATGGCTTTCGAAAAAAAGTGATGCAGTAACTCAGGTAGACATTGCCAACCAAAGCAATGCAGACAGAATGATGGTGTCAAAAGTATTGCGCACCCTTCAGGAAAAAGGCTTTATCACCAGGCAGGAACACGAAACAGATACAAGAGCAAAGACCATTAGATTAACAACTGAGGGAGGCCGCGTTTTGCAAAAAGCTCTGATTGAGATTGAGCGTGCCGACCTGGCGTTTTTTGATACCTTAAAGGATGGGGTTTCGTTATTCAATAAACATATGGTGCAGCTCATTGAAAAAAATAAAGATATTTAGGCTATACCATCTGTTAAAAGATGATCTAATGCTTAATTTACTTCGGATTAGCGAATGATTTTTACAAAAAATCCCTGCAAAAATTTGATTTGCAGGGATTTCTGTTTTAACATTAAATAATGTGGAGCCGAAGGGAGTCGAACCCTTGTCCAGTTGTGAGATAAATTATACCTTCTACATGCTTATTTTTCAATTGATTTTCGGGAAATAAACGGGCTGAAAACCGACCTTATTTAAATCCTTAGATACTTGATCTCACTTTAAGTCGTATCTCCTTAAAGCCAGCTTTGTTGTTTCGATGCCCCGGATTCTAACCCAACAATGCAGCAGTTAGAGGGACAAAAGCTAGTTAGTTCTAAACTAAGCAGCTAAGGCGTAAGTATTTTCGCCAACTAAAATGTGATCGTTCACTTTAAGTGCTCTCCGAACAACGCACTGCATGCTAACATAACTTTCGCCACCCCGTCAAATCCAAGAACGGCCCCAGAGAAAGTTCCTGGTAAAAAAATACCAGACCGCAAATATACGAAAAACTGTGTCAAATAACAATTAATATCACCTGCCCGTAGAAAGACCTGCACCGGATCAACATAGATTTGATTGTTGCCCAAACCGCAAAAGCATCAGCAGAAAGACAATGACAAGACTGATCTTCCAGGTAAAAAAGACGTCTAATCAGCTATCCCGGGAAGCAAACCTGGAAAATACCCAGCGACTACCCTCTTTTTGTCTTTAAATTATGGGCGTTGGTCGATTAGCTTCCCAGGCTGGTATAATGCTGCGATTTGTGCTGAAACGTTTCCGGTGCCTGCACGTCTTAATATCAGAACAATCAATAAAAACATTATAAAAATTTAAACTTAAAGCATATGAAAACTTTACTTAAAACATTATTCGCATCATCTTTAGCATTGGTATTATCTACTTCAGCAATATTATCAGCTAACGCAACTGAAACCATCAAACCTGTTCACGCTTCGAAAGCATTGAGCTTCAAACGCATCAAAGTGAAAGGAAATGTAGAGCTGACCATTATACAGGGAAAACGTACCGGCATTAGGTATGCAGATGAAAATACTGGTAAAGTTAAGGTTATGCAGAATGGAGATGGCTTAGAGATTACCTCTTTGGATAACAGCACCGCGAAACTGACCATTTATGTAAATGACATTTACCGCATCCATGCCATGGATAATGCCAAAGTAAAAACACAGGGTAAAATCAATACCCAATACCTGCAGGTTTTTCTAAGCGGAAATGCATCACTGGACTTAAACTCACAAACTGAAGGATTATATACAGTGATTGAAGACCACGCTGATTTAACCTTAAGCGGTTCAACCGGCGACCACTTGCTGGTAATGGGCAAAGGACAAAAGCTGATTATGGACAAATTTGTTGCAGCCAATACAAAAACCAGCTTAAATACTGAAAATGCATTAGCCTCCCTTAGCAAATAAAAAAAGAATTATATTTTGGTTCAGGCGGTCTGTTTACAGGCTGCCTTTTTTGTTCGCCATGAAAGCCAAACAGTTGATTAAACGTATCTTCAAGGTTACATAATGACTTATGTGTTAAAAATCACCTAACTCATTAATTTTCAGCACTAAATAGCTCCACAATCAAAATAAAAATCCTGGTAATGGGTACGGTTAAACATTTCTGCTAGAAAACTAAACAAGTTAAGCATTCCTCAATGTATACATCTATTATCTTTATGAAATCTGTTTTAATTCTGAATATCGAAGATAAGGAGCCAAAACAACTTAAATAACCAAATATTATGAAATTCAAATTTATTATAATTGCTTTAGGAGCAAGCCTTAGCTATGGAATATGCCAGGCTCAAAACAACCCCGAGCCAATTAAAGAAGATTTTAAACCTGCTGCAACGAACCAGCCCGGCCAGCAATTCCCGCAGGTCAATTCGCAAGGCTACGCCCGGTTCCGCATCAAAGCTCCTCAATCGGATAGTATCAGGGTAAGCCTCGGTCTTGGCGGACAGGGAGGAACCAAACTCACCAAAACTGATGACGGATTTTTTACGGGCACCACTGCCGGTGCAATGGATGAAGGTTTCCATTATTATCATCTGACCATTGATGGCGGAGTATTTAACGACCCCGGCGCTATGAACTATTTTGGCTCGTCGCGCTGGGAAAGTGGCATTGAAATTCCGGCTAAGGATGAAGATTTCTACGCCAATAAAAATGTAGCCCACGGAAATGTGCAGCAAATACTTTTTCCTTCGAAAAGTACCAATTCCTCGCGCAGGGCATACGTTTATACGCCGCCAGGTTATGGCAAAGATAAACAACGTTTTCCGGTGCTGTATTTACAACATGGATGGGGCGAAGATGAAACTGCCTGGAGTAATCAGGGCCGGGCAAACCTGATTATGGACAACCTGATTGCGGAAGGAAAAATTAAGCCGTTTATTATTGTGATGACATATGGAATGACCAATGAAACCAAATGGGGACGTATGAAAGACTTTAAGATTGATGGTTTTCAAACCTTATTAACCGAAGAGCTGATTCCGTACGTAGACAACAACTTTTTAACGATAAAAACCTCAAATGGCCGGGCTATGGCAGGACTATCGATGGGCGGTATGGAGACGCATACCATTACGCTCAACAAACCCGAACTTTTTGGCTATTATGCGTTGCTTAGTGGTGGAACATTCAACCCTACAGAACTGAAAGATAAACCAAAACCCCAGTTAATTTTTATTAGTTGTGGAAGCAAAGAACGTCCTGAAGGTGTAAAAAATGCTGTTGCAGCTTTAAAAGAAGCGGGTTACAATGCAGTTTCTTATGTTTCGGAAAATACCGGCCACGAATTTCAGACCTGGCGCCGGAGCCTGCGTGAACTTGCTCCGTTATTGTTTAAATAGATTACGCTGGTAACCTGTTTAAAAGTCAATACGAATGTCCGGGAATTTTACAAATTATAAGACCGCGAATAATCGTCATTGCGAGAAGGCTTTTTCAGCAGAAAGCCTGCCCCGGTTTTCGGGGAAGCAATCTTTATAGCAAGGATAATAGCATAATAGATTGCTTCGTCGTTCCTCCTTATAATGACGATGATAAGAATAGACTTTATTTCTTGCTTCCCTCCCGCTGTCATCCTGAGCGTAGTCGAAGGATCTTTTGCGAAAGCCTAAGCTTCGAAAGTTGATCATTGACAGGGTTTTCAACTACACTCAGACTGACAGATGAAATAATTTTTATTTCATTTTAAACAAGAGCTAATTATCAAACATGAAAGCTAAAAATGTTATTTTCCTCTTTGCAGGCTGTTTATTTAGCCAATTATGTTTAGCCCAGACTGAACTGAAGTCTGATTTAAAAGCATTTAAACCAGCCGAAAGCAATCAACCTGGCAAATTATTCCCCCAGGTAAACGATGAAGGCAAAGTGAGGGCGAGCCTATATGCGCCTCATGCATCTAAAGTCCTGTTGGATTTGGGTGGAAAAAAATATGAGATGGTTAAAAATGAGGCTGGCCTCTGGACAGGTGAATCAGAACCACAGGACGAAGGCTTTCATTATTACCAGCTCAATGTGGATGGTGCTGCAATTCCAGATCCCAACAGTCGTTATTTCTACGGTGCAGGAAGGCTGGGCAGCGGCATCGAAGTTCCGGCTGATGATGAAGCATTTTATGCCTTGCAAAATGTGCCTCATGGTATGGTGAGTGAAAATATTTATTATTCTGATTTAACCAAAACCTGGAGAAGGTGTTTCATCTATACCCCGGCAAGTTATTACGAGAACAATAAATCGCGTTTTCCTGTGCTTTACCTGCAACACGGAAGTTTCGAGGATGAAACGGGCTGGGTGAATCAGGGAAAAGCCAATATAATCCTGGATAATTTAATCGCACAAAATCAGGCAAAACCGATGATCATCGTTACGGATAATGGTTATGCGTTTAAACCAGGAAATAATGAGACAGCTCAAAAAGGACAGGGTATTTCAATTTTTGAAGATGTACTGATTAAAGAAGTGATTCCAATGATTGATAAACGTTTCCGCACCTTGGCCGACCGGGAACACAGGGCTATTGCCGGGCTTTCAATGGGTGCAAATCAAACGATGCGCATCGTGATGAGAAATCTGGATAAGTTCGCTTATTATGGCGGTTTTAGTGGCACCTCAAATTATCCTAACACGGATGTAATCGATCCGAATGTATTTATGGAAGGAAGATTTAAAACTGGAACTGAAGTGAACAAGAGGCTTAAGTTATTTTGGCTAGGGCTAGGAACCAAAGAACCCGCTCCTTTCCCTAAGTCTGTTGGCGCGTTCAAGTCCATGCTGGACCAACAAGGAATTAAATATACTTATTACGAATCTCCGAAAACAGCGCATGAATGGCTTACCTGGAGACGCAGCCTGCAAAATTTTGCACCTTTGTTATTTAGGTAGGATACCTTGAGTTAGATAATTGAGAATATATTCTGGCATCCTAAACCAAATTTTCAGATTTAAGTGGGCGTCACCCCTGACCTGTAGCGCAGCGGAAAGCTACGCAGTAAATTTATTTCAGGGTCTTTACTGCTAGTAAGATGCTGACCACGGAGTAGCTACAAGGCAATTGAAAATGCTAATTTTTACTTGTAAAATAAATTCAGCATGACGAATGGAAAATAAAAACGTACATAACGCAATGACAAAATTAAGCCTCACAATTACGTTAAATAACCTCCAATAACTATTTTACAACTTCATTTTCCATTGGCCCGAGGTAACTTGGCGATAATTTATCTTTGTATACGATTATTTTTTCCAGAACTACTGCCGGATCAACCATCCATATTTTTACAGTGTGCCTGCCAGAGGCTTTAAAGAAATGTGAAGAAGTAAGCGTTCGTGCATTATCTTTTACCGAATTGGCCCAGCTGGCATCAGATCCTGAGGCACTGGGTTTGGCTATAATGGTCAGAATTTGAGGCGCCGCGCCATCTACAGAAATTCCAACCCTTAAACCTTGGGACGAGAAATTTACGGTTGGCCCCACCACCAAATCAATTTTAACCTCCCCGCTTTCAGAAAAGAAAACAGGGTATTCTATTGTAGGAGTACCAGGCTGATCAAGCGAAGCGGAAGTGACCGGAAAAATCGACATGCCTGATGCTCCTCTTCCATAACCGGGTATCGCCTCCCAGCTCACCCCATTTCTGGATACTTTCTTACTTGCCTGAAAAGCCTCAAATGCAATTGGCGATCCTAAACTGGCAAAAGTTCCTTTGGCTTCTCCCAATTGTTTTGATGTCGCCTTGTTGGCGATAACATTAATTACCACCAGGGTCGTGTTGCCAGATATCTGAATTTTACCCTGATGCTTTCCACTGCCGAGTTTAGTCCAGTCAATATCTACCAGTATGCGATAATCATTTGTACCTGGAATACTTTCTTTTTTCAAACGAATCCACTGATCGGCTTTTAGTTGGAAACTGATCGGTGCTGCCCCTTTTGCAAAAACTTCAAAATAAGATTGTAATTTATTTAAAGATTCGAACTGCGGAAGCGTAGCCGCCGGAATATTTGATGCTGAAGGCCAGCTTTCAGATGAACCATCTATGGCTACGCCAAAGCTTGATGTTGAAGGCACCTGGATTTCGTCTGTTTTTGGCATGATATTTTTCTTTGGATCATTCCAACTCGTATACCCAATCCTTACCTGATCCATCATATGGTTCCACTTACCACCTGCCAGTTGATAGTTATATTCATCGCTAAGCTGTTGATCATATTTAAAAAAATCGAGCGCAAGATTGCGTTGAAGATTGGTCGCAGCTCTCCCCTGCTTAAAATAAAGTCTGTTTTTACCAACAGCAATATATAAATCGGTAACCGTTTTCATCGCCTGGATGGGATAATATACCAATTGATAAAATGCATCTTTATATTGCTGAGGCAACTTCTCATTTACCTGTGCTGCCCTGCTGTTTAATGCCTTCCATTCCATGCTTACGCGTTGCGCTTCATTGAAATTGATCAGACTAAAAGTTTCTGGACTCAATAGTTCTGGTTTGCGTCTTGTAGTATACTTGGCGTATAAACGCACTAAATCTGCAATTTCTTTTGCCTGGCCGGTTCCAAATTCTCGTGTTGCCCAGTGTTGAAGAAAACCTGCCAGCTTTTCCCGGCTCATCGCTTCGGGGTTCCAGGCCATCCTTAAAAAGAACTCTATCGGAATCTCCATTGGTTTCAGGTCACCAACATTTACCACCCAAATGCGGTCGGCACCATAATGATAAGCCAAATTCATCTGCTCCCAAACTTTTGGCAGGGAGGTGGTATTTAGCCATTTATAATTTCTGGGTGCACCCACATAATCAAAATGGTAATATATTCCGGATCCACCGCTGCGTTTGCGCTCCTGGGCCGTAGGCAAATGCCGTAAGTTGCCCCAGTTATCATCAGCCCACAACAGCGTAATATCATCCGGAACTTTCATTCCGAAATCGTAATAGTCTTTTACTTCTTTATATAAGGCCCAAAGCTGTGGAATTTTTTCTACAGGCTTATCTATATTTTCAGCAAGAATTTTGCGCTGATCAGTGATGATATTTTCCAGCAGCTTTACATTAGATGCCATATCACCACCTTCAACCATGGGTTCATCTCCATCTCCACGCATCCCCATGGTTACCAGGCTTTCGTAGTTTTTATTTCTTTTAATCCCGTCTTGCCAGAAAGCATTTAGCCCCTTGGGGTTTGTTGCGTAATTCCAGGCACCTACCCCATGTTTTTTCCATTCCTGTTGCGCACGGATCATCGGTTCGTGATGCGAAGTGCCCATTACAATACCATATTCATCGGCAAGGCGTGGATTTTCGGGATCATCTTCATTAAATGCGTTACTCCACATGGCTGGCCAAAGGTAATTGGCCCGCAGACGAAGCAGCAGCTCAAACATATGGGTATACATTTTACTGTTCATCCCACCAAACTTTTCTTTGGCCCAACCCGTCATTGCCGGGGCTTCATCATTAATAAATATGCCGCGGTATTTTACTGCTGGCTCTCCAGAATTATAACTCCCGGAAAGCGCAAATGCACTCTTGCGGGTTTTAGGTGGAACATCGGCCCACCAATACCATGGCGATACGCCTAACTGTTCTGACACTTCGTATATGCCGTATATTGTTCCCCTTTTGTCGCTTCCAGCAATAACCAATGCCTGATCAATACCAGGAAACGGGTTTTTGACGGTTGATATGATAAAACTCTCCCACTTGCCTGAAATGGGAGCAATATTAAGCTTGCCTGATGAAACGAACTGATCAATGAGTTTGCTTTTGCCCAGGGTTCCGATCAAAATAACAGCTTTCCCCGAAGGCTTAACGCTTTTCAATTCAGGCTTTACGCCGGACACGCTGAAAAAGTCCTGACTTAAATCGCCAATTGCCCTGATCACACCTTTATAATCATTCTCATCATAAAAAATATTTGCTGCTTCCCCTCCATCAATCAATGCAAAATCATCTTTATACCTTCTGGTTTCTTGAATAAATTGCTTTTCCAAACCCAAACTTGTCTGGGCTTTCGTGTAATTAACCCAAATGGTTGAGAGGATAAGAAGCGTAAAGAAAATCTGGCTTTTTTTAAAAGAATTTACTGGCATTAGGGGAATAAATTAGGTTCTTGATTGATCGTTATTTATTAGGCTAGAGCACGATATTTTAGCTATGGAAGCAAGCTATTAGCAGGTAGGATTTTTATTAAGAATAGTGCAAAAAAAATGTCTGGGTGCTTAAACAGAAAGAGCAATTAAGTTCGGATTCAAATTTTCAGGATTTTATTTATCCAAAATCTTTGGACATAAGAAAAGGCAGGCAATTATAAAAAGAATGAGCGACATCAATTGACGCCGCCCATCCAACTAAACCAAAGTATTTTTAATAACCAGGATTCTGGTAAGCCTTTTTTTCATCTGCACTCATCTGCATTCCATCTATTTGTGCCTGAGGAATAGGGCGTAAATATAAGTTAGGTGTAATGGTACGGGTTACGGTTTGTGGTGTATGATCGCCGTAGGCCGTTCCTGCTATGGTATAGGTAGCCGCAAGCTCACCCCATTTCTGGGTACGAATCAGATCGTATCTGCGGTAACCTTCCGCATAATATTCTCTTGAGCGTTCGGCCAAAATATAATTAATATCTATTGTAGCAGGTGTAGCCGCAACCATCGCTGCACTATTATCAGCAACTTTAGCCACATTTCCATTGTTATCAAAACGCCATTTACCGGCTCTTGCACGAATCACATTGATGAGTTCGCGGGCACTTTTGCCAGCTTTGGTTGTTGCTCCTTTCACTGCTGCTTCTGCTGCAATGAAATAAAGCTCAGAAAATTTAGCTACCGGATAAGGGCGTGTACTACCTGCATTTGGTTGTCCTAATCCTGTGCCGTTATCGGTACGGTAAGGACCTAATTTCCAAAGGCCTGGATAAACGATTCTGCTGATTCCGCCAGGAGCCACAACATAATCAGCTCTTCCAGGCAAAACACCAGCACCTACACCACTTACTCCTGCACCTGTTGGGTAAGCAATTGTAGCATCATCTGCATTTAGAAAGCTAAGTACAGCATCTCCAGGTACTATCGATAATCCATTTGCGTTAACCAATGATGTCGGCGCACTCGAAGGCGGGTTGTAACCTTTAGGCCAGTTACCCCTGTAAACTGTGGTGAAAGTACCATCATATCTCGAATCGAGTGTTTTATCGGCGAAGGTATTCTTCAATACTTCAATTGTTGGCGCCATACGGTTCCATGGGCGGCCTAAATGCTGCTCTGCCTCACGTTGAACGGAACTAATGCCTCCACTACGGATATTGGTATAATTCCAGGTCATCATCCAGCCTGAAAAATTATCAGGTGCACCGCCACTTCCAAAGGTTAAGCTACCACCATTAAATTTCTCACTTGTTTGCGTATGATCGGCATATAATACTGTTTCTTTATTGCGGTCATTTATGGCCAAATTCACGTCATAATACGTATCCATCAGCCCAAATGTACTTGGGTTCTCAATTGCTGCAGTAGCAATATCGTAAGCCTGCTGAAAATAGTAATTGGCATCATGTCCGTCAGGGTCAGTTCTTGCAGATGCGGGATAGGTTGGAATATTATTTGGATTTTGTAACCACCATGCATAAGTTAAATAAGCTTTTGATAAAAATAGCTGTGCAGCAACCTTGGTTACACCACCGGTAACCCTTCCTGTTGCAGGCAGGTCAGCAATAGCTTTTACAAGATCGGGAAATATAGCTTTGGTGTAGACTGCAGGTACAGTATTTCTCACAGAAGTTCTTGACGGATTGGTATTAAATTTTAATTCTCCTGCACCTAAATCAAGTGGAACACCACCGAAAGTTTGCACCAAAAGAAAATAATCGAAAGCCCGGAAAAACCTGGCCTCGGCCACCAATGCATTTGAGATACCTGCTCCACTGGCGTTTTCAATTATACCACTGGCATTGTTAATGTTAGGGAATGCTTCACTCCACAATATACTGCTGGGAAAACTTGTTGATAAGATAGAACCTACTCCAGAGCAGTCCATATCTTTAAAATTTCCGTCAGCATCTTTGCCCCAGGTGGCCTCATCAGTACCAGTGATTAAAGAATTGTAAAAGTAAGCCTGACCATAAATGTTTCTCAAATGGGCATACATAGAAGTTAGTCCACCGTTTACGCCTGTAACCGTTTTAAAATAATCAGGTGTAAAGGTGCTGCGTGGTTCTTCTTCCAAAATTTTAGAACAACCTGAAATGATTACCATCAGTAACCAAATAGCTGCAACGGCTTTTAATTGTATATTTTTCATATCCTATTTATACTAAAATGTTAAATTAAGACCTGCAACATAATTACGGGTTGAAGGTGTGTTGGTACCAATAGTTAAAATTCTTCGTTGATAAGAAGTAACAGCCTGGTTTTCGTCACCAAATGAATTGGTTTCCGGATCCATACCAGACTCCCTGTGATAAGGAGAGAACATTACAAATGGATTTTGTACGGTTAGGTACATGCGCAACCTTACATTTGAATTTTTAATCAGATCTCTGTTAAAATCATAACCAAGAGAGATGGTTCTGATTTTTAGGAATGATGCATCGAAATAACCTAGCGTACTTCCGTATTTAGGGTTATCGCCACTGGCAATACCACCCGGTTTAGAATACTTTGCATCTGTATGATCAGGTGTCCAATAATCTACCTTAACATTATTTCTACGACCTGTTAATAAATTCAGATAGCCTGCTGAGCCGTAAAGTGTACTTACCAATGTTCCGCCACTTTTAAAAAGCCCCACAACATTCAGGTCAAATCCCTTGTAGGCAACCCTTGTATTAAAACCACCGGTAAACTTTGGATCAATATCGATAATTTGTCTGTCGGCCGCACCGATAGCCCTTGTTGGAACACCGTTTGCATCATAGTCTCCGGTATATTTAACTTTAATCATCCCTACGTTACCACCTGGTTCAAGCACATTTAAGTAAGGGTCTCCTGACTGCCATAATCCGATTTTTTCATAGTCATAAATGGCATTGATATTATGACCTACAAACCATGCGTTTCCTTCATCACGGGTTTGTCCGGAAGCCAGGGCAGTCAATTTGTTTCTATTTGCCGTAATGTTGAAACCTACATCCCAGGTCCATCCACCCTGATTTTCAAGGATTACACCATTTAAACTCAATTCCCAGCCTTTATTCTGTGTTTGGCCGATATTAGCCGTATAGCTACCTACACCCGCAGTTGAGGGTAAGGCCACGCTCAGCAGGATGTCTTTGGTTTTGGTGTCATAGTATTCAAAAGTACCGGAAATGCGGTTTTTTAAGATTGAAAAATCCAAACCATAGTTCCAGGTTTCAGAATATTCCCATCCTAAGCCCGGACTTGGAAGCTGAGATACGTAATATCCGGTTGCATAAGTATTATCGCCAAAATTATATGGGCGGGTACTTAACAGCCCAAGTGTTTGATATGGAGCAACCGCCTGATTGGACGTTTGTCCGTAACCTACACGGATTTTTAATTTATCAATTACACTAATTCCTTTCATAAAAGATTCATTCATCAGGTTCCATCCCACTGAAACTGCCGGATAGGTATGCCATTTATGCCCTGGCGCCAAACGCGATGAAGCATCAGACCGAAGGGTAGCACTTAATAAGTACTTGTTATCATACGAGTACATAATCCTTCCCATGTAAGAAACAAGTCCGGTAAGGGTATAGAGTGGGTTTTGAGGCGTACCGCTACCAATGGTGATCTCGCCATTTGCCTGCCCAAGATTATAAAACTGGAAGGCTTCGGAAGGGATATCCCTGGCGGTCATAGAAGAAGAATTGAATTTATTTTGTTCAGCAGAATACAAGGCAACTGCATTGAAAGTATGTTTTCCAAAACTGCGGTCGTAGGTCAGTAAATTCTCCAGTGTCCAGTGGTAAGTTTGTGAGTTACCTACGCCAGCGGTAGAAGGTGTAGTGGCTGTAGTATTACCCACCCCAACACCAGTGAAGTTACCATTATTGCTCTGGATAAAATCCAATCCCAGGTTAGCACGGTATTTCAACCCTTCAACCCATGGAATTTTAACCTCACCGTATAATGAATTATAGGTAGCAAAGCCACGTGTCTCATTCAACCACTTATCATGCAAATCCTTTACAATGCCATTGGTATAAACAAAAGCTTCATCTTGTGGCATTCTAACGGTACGTTTTAAACTACCATCTGCATTATAAGGATTTGAAATAGGAGTATTGCTCAAATTGCCGTAAATACCAACCTGATTGCCTTCACTAATGTTATAATTATTATTGGTGGTAAATCCAACACGGAAAAGCTTGCCGATTTGCTGATCCAGCGATGCTTTCATTGAATACCTGGTATATTGCTGTGTAGGAATTAAACTCTGGTTTTTATAATATCCGCCACCAAAACTGTAGTTACTGGTTGCTGAACCACCGGTAACACCCAAATCATGACTGGTTACAATAGCGTTTTTATTATAAAACAGATCCTGCCAATCTGTATTTACATCATTGGATTCATCAACACCAAGTGTTGTAAATAGCCCTGCGGCTTTCCTCAATGCAATAAATTCAGGCCCGTTCATCATCGGATATTTTGCAAATAAGGTTTGCAAACCTGTGTATGTATTGTAAGAAATCTTGGCTGGTGCACCAATCTGTCCTCTGTTGGTCGTTAACAAGATTACACCATTGGCACCTCTTGAACCATAGATAGCAGTAGCAGATGCATCTTTTAAGATATCGATACTTTTAATATCGTTAGGGTTGATGTCGCCTATTGAGCCAGGAAATGGAATCCCATCCAATACCACAAGTGGCTCATTACTAGCCGATAGTGAACGTTGACCACGGATCAGGATCTGCATGGTTGCACCTGGTTTGGTTGAAGTTTGCGAAATATTAACACCTGCCAAACGTCCCTGAATGGCCTGAGCGATATTGGGTGCCGGCACTTCTCGGATTTTTTCTCCCCCAATAGAGGCTACAGAACCTGTAACCGCCTCTTTGCGTTGGGTACCATAACCTACCACAACTACCTGGCCCAGCTCTGCTGCACTTGGTTGAAGGCTTACATTTATAGTGCTCTGACCTTTAACCGGAACCTCTTTATTGGTATAACCCACAAAAGAGAATATTAAAACGGGGTTTGCACCAGTGGTGGTAATGGAAAAACTTCCGTTATCCTGCGATGAGGTACTGGTATTTGTTCCTTTTAAAAGGACACCTACACCTGGCATTGCATTACCTTTTTCATCAACAATTTTCCCTTTTACCACAGTTTGTGCCTGTGCAATAAAAGCCGAAAATATCAGTGTTGCCAATAACATCACTTTGGGGAGATACCTGAAAAATTTCCAGCGCGACGTTACAGAAAATTGTAAAATTTCACTTCTCATAATTAATGGTTTATAATGGTTAAAGAATAAGAAAAGACCAGCTGTTATTTGGAAAATCATCAGGCACATGTTTAAATCACGCACCAAAAATTAATGAGCAATACCTCGCTGGTTCAATTCAGATTTATTCTGCGATAAAGATATTTGGATTGCTCATCTGCTCATGATTTGATTGTGCATATTAATAGAATAAATGTTCAAATCGAAAAGGAGCTATGATTAAATGGGCGACACAAAAATGGAGCTACAAAAGAAGTTATTTGGAAGACAAAATTTTACTGTCAGAATAAAAATACGTGTATTTAAGAATCGAAAAATTGAGTTAAAAACAGCCTTTAAATACTAATAAACGCGTATTTTAATAAAAAAAACATATTATTATGTTTACTTTTAATGCTGATTTTTGCTAATCATTTTCATGTATATTGTGCATGAAAATGATTAGCAAAAGGGTATAAATCTGATAAAAAATGTCGAAAAATCTGCTTTATGCAATCGGTTGAATTTTTGTTTTCTTTCCTCAACATAGAAGACAAAATCACTATACAATTATGATTGTAATCAGATTTATTCTACAAGTAGAAACTAGTATTTTCAACTATCTTTTAGCTAGTTCATTTTTAACATTTCTTTACAAATAGACCCTGAAATGAATTCAGGGTGATGATGATCGCTAATAAAAATTTAAACAAGCTAATTCTTGAAATTTTACACCCCGATTAGTTCTAAAACCAGGAGCATTTTTACAACTAATGTTAATCTTGAACATAGTTGCAGGCAGAAGTTTCTAGGAATACTCTATTTATTCACTTCTGCTTCAAAAGGTGAAGCCGGTAAACCTGCTTTGTTGTATAAGTTAGCTCGATCTGGATTATCTGCCCATGCATAACGGACAAAGGCTGGTTTTAAAACCATGGGGCTCGAAAGCACAACGCTATCTCCTATTATCCTGGCCTGGGCCCAATAGAAAACCTTATCCTCACCCGCAAGGGCAAAACCGCTCAGTTTATCAGCTCCCTTTATCATTAACCCAGGTGAGCTATGGTCAAAATTTATGGTCAATTCAGATCCCCTTAACTGGTTTGATTTATAAATAGGTCCTGAATAAGTAATCTGCTGATCGTGGTAAGCTAAATGCGCAGCCCATAGCGCCAAACGTTCACCCACGTCTTTTTTATCCAGCGGATGGATGTCATTCCATTCACCAGCATCAATAGCCACAGCCATCCCTGTATTGGGTACAGAGAGTGCCTGTAGCTGGCTTTGCCTAAACTGCGCCCAATTACTCTCTTCAGGCAAATAGTTGGCTTCCATAAAATTAGGCAGTTGCGCATAAATAAACGGCAGATTTTCTTGTTTCCATTTATTGCGCCAGTCTTTTATAAGCGCTGGTAACAATTGACCGTATGCTTTTGGATCTCCGGTATTCGATTCTCCCTGGTACCAAACAAAACCTTTTATTGCAAATTGTACAGCTGGTGCAACCATAGTATTAAATAATCCGGTTGGCTCATTCTGTGCAACTAAGGGCATTTCGGCATTGGCAAGAAAACCCAGGTTTTGCCTAGGTTGCGCATAACCTACTTCAAAACTCCACTCGCCCCGCAGGTCTATTTTTTTATCGGAAGTGATTAAGGAATAATTTTTATCGGGCACAAAGCCGCCTTTACCACTGTTGCTCACCACTTTAACAATAAGAATATTTTTTCCCTTTTTTAACAGCCCGGCTGGAACAACATACCTCCGGGGAGGATATTGATAGGTCGTGTTGCCAATAAATTTACCGTTGAGGAATACAGAATCGGCATCTATAATGCGGCCAATATAAAGCTTAGCCTGCTGTCCGCTCATCTCTTCAGGAATCTTCAGTTCTTTTCTGAAATAAAAAATTCCGTTGATATTTCGGATTCCCTGATCTGCCCAGTAGCCTGGCATCCAGAATTTTCGCCAGCCACTGGCATTAAAATCAGGATCGATCCACTTTACCGGACCTGAAAGTCCTTCATCAACTATATGTGCTGATGTTGTTGGCCTGGCCAGGTTATTCTCTTTAACTTTTTTTTGATAATTGGCCATATATGCCGAATCCCTGAAGTTATTAATTTTTTTCATCTGTTTGGGATTCGTCAAAAATGCATCACGGCTCATCCAGGCCTCAATCGGGGTGCCCCCAACGCTTGAATTGATAATACCTATTGGAATGTTATATTTTTGGAAGAGGGTTTTTGCAAAGAAATAGCTGGTTCCCCCGAAACTTAAGATACCTGCACCAGTAGCAGGAACCCATTTGCCGGGAGGAAGATCGATGGATTCTCCAGAAAGGCTTGCTTTGGTTGGAACAAAAAAGTTCCTGATCAAAGGAAAATGATCCTTTTCAATCACCTGAGGATAAGCTTCTTTTAATCGCTCCATGGGCAGGGCCATATTAGACTGCCCAGAACAAAACCAAACATCACCCAGCATAATATCATCAAGGGTAATTGTGTTCTCACCTTTAATGGTCATTTTAAAAGGTCCGCCAGCTTTCATTTTGCTCATTTTTACTGACCATGAGCCTTGTGCATCGGTGGTAGCCTGATATGTTTTTCCGTTAAAAATAATCGTTATTTTTTCTTTTGCTGTTGCCCAGCCCCATATTGTTAATGGGGTTTCGCGCTGGAGCACCATATGGCTGGATACCAGCTGGGGTAGGGTAACTTTGGCAGAAACCGAAAAACTGAAAACCAGTAGCCAGACTAAGCCGCATAAAATTAATTTTGTTCTCATATTCTTATCAATTTCCAAAACTATTTAACAGTTCTGGCTTTTGGTCTGCCATTTGAATATAATGAGGCCATTAATGTTCAAATTGTTTAGCTCAATAGCAGTAATTCTCTAAAATATCTTCAAACGCCTTGCTTAGTTAACTTTGATATGGAAATAATCAAAATCTGCATGTCCACCAATTTGTTCCGTTGCATAATTGAAAAGACCAAACCGATAGCCCATAAAATGCGGTAAGGTGTAAGACATTTTCAGTTTTTCGCCAACCGTATTCCATGATTTACCGTCTAAGCTGTAAGCAAAAGAAGCCAGGTCATGGCGATCCTTAAAGTCACAATCTAATCTTAAATAAATTTTTTGCTGTTTTAGTGGAATCTTAATACTTTCCATAGGCTGAGTATCATTCACCGTATTCACCACAATGAACAGGCCTTCTTTTAAAGATTTAACGCCTATCCAGCCATATTTTTTTTGAAGCAACAGCATACCGGCGCAGTCCCCTACTTTCATATTTTCCAGGTCTATACTGGTTTCGGCAGAACTTGCTGGCCCTACCGTTCTTTGGGTAAGTGTATTTCTGGACGAAAGCACTGAGGTATCAATCCTGGAGGTTTGGATCGTCAGATAGCCCTTTTTTCTGGTAAGCGACCAGTTGGCATGATCTGGATTATGATTCCACTGCCATACCTTTTTAAGACCGTTTCCTTCACCTGTTCCATCGAAGTTATCAGAATCTACAATACCAGGGATCAGGCTTAGGTTTTTAGCGAGCTGAAGTGTATCTGGCACTTTTGAATTTACCCCAAGAACAGGCCAGCCCTGCTCCCATTTAACCGGAACAAGATAAGGAATGCGACCAACGGCGCCATAATCACGAAAAAGATATGAAAACCACTGTCCTTCAGGAGTACTAATTAATCCACCCTGTGCTACTCCTTTATCCTGAAGGCCGATTTTTCCCGTGTAGGGGCCCATTAGTTTGTCGGCTTTATGAATAATAACCGTACGCATACTGTTTTTTGGCCAGGTAATATTGAACAAGTAATATTTATCTTTCACTTTGAAAAGTTGCGAACCTTCAGCAGGTAAACCTGGATTGTTACCAGCAACCTGAGTAGCATTTTCTATCAATACCTGAGGGCTTGTACCTGTTTTTATGCCAGAAAAATCAGTATTTAATTCCGCAATCATAATTTTGCCTGCACCGTAAACCATAAACACCCTGCCCTTTTCAAAAAACAGGGAGTGATCATGGAGTGCAGGACTGAAGGCGGATCTTTTCCAGGGGCCTTTTTCAATATCTGTAGTGGAATATATGTATGTTTTATTTGTTGTACCAGAAAAAGTGCTCACATAAAACCGGCCTTCATGATAGCGCAAACTACTGGCCCAGGATCCTCTCCCATAATCATTTTTGCCATTATTTAAATTTAGCTGATCAGTATTTGCCAGGGTATCATAAACGTATGTTACAATCTTCCAGTTTACGAGATCAGTAGACTTCATAATTGGCAGTCCAGGACTCATATGCATGGTTGTACTGCTCATATAATAGGTTTTTCCGACCCTGATAATCGATGGATCGGGTACATCAGCAGCGATTATAGGATTTATGGCTAGCTGACTATAGGCTGTAAAATGAAACAGGCCATTTAGAAACACAACACACAGATAAAATACGAGGTTTTTCATAATTGGGGTAAATTTGAATTTATTAAAGATGCTGAATCATAAAACAAGTTGCGCTAAAGTTTGTATCGTTGCGCAGAACCTGATGAAATATCTAAACGCATAAAAGTATATTTAAATAAGTTTTTCAGCAAGCTACCGAAGACACATAACCTAAATAAAGGCTGTCTCATAAATTGTAATTCAATTGAATTTGTCAAGTTGAGCCTCCCGACGAATCGGGACAGGTCGTCGAAACGCCTTGTAAGACATTTAAAGCAGGTCCTTCGACAAGTTCAGGATGACAGTTTTACATTTATGGGGCAGCCTCTTCCTCGAGGAAATGATCATTACTGTTAAATAATTTTTTTCGACAAGCTACCATTACACATAACCTAAGAAATCTCGTCAATGCGAGGAGGAACGGCGAAGCAAACTTTATACTAGCGATTTTTGCTAAAAAGATTGCTTCGCCGGCTGAAAAGCCTTCGCGCAATGACGGATTCCTCAAGGAGAGCTATGCCGTTAACTTCTCAAATCATCTATATTGATTTTATGCAATAAAATAATCCTTAGGGTAACATGCAGTAAGTAATCGGTCATCATTTATGCTGCAGCTTCTAATTTTTCACAACTTCAAAATACTCTGCTTTGATCCCCCTATCTCTAACAATCAGGGTATCTTTAGTTGCATATTTAACATTCAGGTTTTTAAAGTTTACCGTATAATCCAGGTATATAGCACTTCTGTTTGTTCCGCCGATGCTATTTTTTTCTCCGTTTGACACAAACTTACCTGATCCGGAAATATCAAAATCATTTGAATTGGCAGTGACGGTACAATTATTACCATCGGCAAAATTCAAAACCAGTGTAAAATTCACATTATTTCCAGCACTGTTTTTAATCGTTAAGGGTAAATTAGCAACCTTTAAAGCACTTGTTGAGATGCTGACTACCTGATTACTTTCCACATTCGCTGTCCTCCTGGTGGCATTAGTCACCGTGCCATTTGCCTGGGTAATCTGATCTACTCCCTTTCTCAGGTAATTGCCGTGCCAGGGATTTACATATTTAATTCCATATAACACAAAATCTTTGGGTTGTACTACCCAATTCAAAGGTACAACCCTGGATGGGCTGGTTACAGCGGGCATACCTTTTAATATGGAATCCGCACCGTTCAAACTTGTCATCACCAGGGGAATTACATAATTCCGGGTTAAGGCTTTCGGATCTGCAAAAAAAGCATCGGTTAATTGAACATCTACCCCGCCCAGAATATTTCCTGGTTCAATAGTGATTTGATTGGAACCCAGTTTATAATACGACGAAGGCAAAGCAAGTACTTTAGTGCCTCCATTAGTAAAGTTAACGCCATCCAATAGGGTTTCATCCACTTTAAATCCGACAGTTACTTTCTCTTTATTTTTGCTTACCCCACTCAGGGTTGCCTTGATAGACACTTTGTGTTGATTATCCAGTGTATTGTCGAATAACAAATCCTCACCTAAAACGATGGTTCGATAAGGATATTGATTGGCGAAATAGACAGCATTATTGACATTATCGGGAAAAACAAGCTCATCATTTTTACATGATGAAAGCAGTCCAATGGCAGCTGCTAAACCCAGACAGATATGATTTAATTTCATGCTTATAGTTTATTTAAATGATATTTTATTATTTCCAGCCCTGGTTCTGGATGAGCTGGTTGTATTTTAAAATTTCAGAATTAGGAACAGGACCGTAATACATATAACTCTGAAAGGCACGAGGTTCAACATTTAACGGCTTTAACACATTCCCATTCACATCCAGTCCTCTGGCCGTCTCATTTAACTTGGTTAAATCCACTTTCCAGCGACGCAAATCCCAGAACCGGAAACTTTCAAAGCACAGTTCCAGCCGGCGTTCATTTCTGATCAGTTCACGCATCTTACCCACATCAGATTTACATTCTTCCAGATAAGGATCACTGGAAAAACCGAAAGCCCTTCTGCGGATATTTCTTATCACATCGTAAGCCGAATAGCTGTGCGTACCAACTCCTGTTGGGCCCCAGGCTTCATTCGCGGCTTCTGCATAGGCAAGATACATCTCTGTATAGCGGATTCTAGGGTTATAATGTGTTTTTCCGCTTAATGAAATGGGATTGCGGTTAACATCCATCCTTAATCTTTTTTTCATATAATAACCGGTACGGGTAGAAGTAGTCCTTACATTTATCCCATCATCCGAACCTGAACCACTCCCTGTCCGTATCACAGTATTTGATACACCTGCAGTACTTCCGTTAAATAAGATGTATTTGGCGAAACGCGGATCCCTTCCGGTATAAGGAGTTGCTTCAACATAATTTGCATTAGGATGATTAATCGGATAGCCATTTGCCATTGGAAATGCATCTACTAAATTCTGGGTTGGATTCATCAGGCCGTTTCCAAAAAGTGAAGGCGGGAAGTGTTGTCCCTCCTGGTTACCGTCGTTAGTTACAATATTTTCTCTCCAGATGATCTCCGAAGGATTATTTCCACCACCCAGTCCGTCAACTTCTCCGGTATTGGCATAATAGGTTCCACCATTTTGGGGAAGACTGCCTGCTCCACCTTTATAATCGATAATCTGTGCAGCATAATCTGCAGCTTCTGCCCAGCTAAGGGTATTGGATGGGCTTTTAAAAGCCGGACTTGCCGCCAGTAAAGCCGTTCTTGTACGGAAGGATTTTGCGATTAAGCCATTGAAAAGCTGACGCGCATACTGCCCCATCACCCGGTTATAAGTCTCAGGATTCTGGGTAATACTGCGAAACCTTGTGGGAATCAGTGCCGCCGAGGATACATCGTTATATTCAACCGGCAAATAGGCTTCAGCGCTATCAAGATCTTTATAGATCTGTTTTATGCAGGCATCGAAGCTTGCCCTGGGTAAATTAAATTCACTTGTTGGACCTTGATATTCTGTGAGGATTGGTACGCCGGTGAGTTGACCATTGGAAGCTATCCCTCCATGATTGCGTAACTGAAAGTACAAATAAAGACCTCTCAATCCAAAAGCTTCTCCTCGCATGCGCATATTAAAAAGCTTTGCACTTTCCGCATCCGCAGCCCATTTAACCTTCCCAGAATTTGCAAGGAAAAGATTGATGTACTGCATGGCCTCATATGATTGGTTCCAGACTGAAGCGGGATTACTGGCTGCAGTCCACGAACCGGCCGCCAGTTGCAGGTAAGGATGGGTAAGCTGGTTGGTTACCGCATCATCAGTAGCAAAATCTGAGTTATCATAATAGGCTGGAATGGTTCGGTAAGCGTTAATTAGAAAGCCCTGCGCAAAATTAGCGTCGCTATACATTTGATCAAGGGTTTTAAGGTTCTCCGGTTCCGGATCAAGGATCTTCTTGCATCCAGCTAAAGCCAGAACAGCTAATCCGATAATATATATTTTGAATTTCATATCATTCTTGGTTTAATTCCATTAAAAAGATGCCCTGGCACCCAGGTTGAAAAAACGGGTTTGTGGTGCAGTACCAATATTGGTTTCCATTAATTTCCGCTCATTTGAAATCACGAGCAGGTTATCTCCCTGAACATATAAACTAAGTCCGTGTACGAAAGAATCTTTCAAAAATTTATGATCAAAATCATAGCTTAACTGAACCCTGTTGAGATCAAAACGGTTAGTTTTATATAACCAAAAAGTGGAATTACGAAAATTATTGTTGCTGTTTGTAGTCAGACGGGGATAGGTTGCGCTCATCTTTGTAGCCTCTGTCCAACGGTCTAACACCGCCTCGGAATATTTACCAGTTCCGCTAACCCAATAATAGGAACTATTTTTAAACCCAACCGCACCGCGACTTCCTGAACCCAATGCAAAAAATGTAAAGTTTTTGTATTTCAAGGTCAGGTTGAGGCCATAGGTAAACGGGGATGCAGCCCAGCCTGTATGGCCTAAGTCCTGCTGGTCACGGCCATCAATAAGTCCATCGCCGTTTAAATCCTTATACTTGAGGTCTCCTGGTTTTACCACACCAAAAGTTTGTTTGGCATGCGCATCAATATCTGCCTGGTTTTGAAAGAAGCCTTCGCTCACATAACCATAATAGGCATCAAGTGCCCTACCCGCTCTGGCCAGATAGGCCTGGTCTGCAATTTCATCACGTTTAACCGCTTTACTATCGTAAAACATTCCGGAAATGCCAAGGGAATACTGCAATTCTCCGATATGCTTGTTCAGGTTAAGCGAGAAATCAAGGCCGCTGCGTTTATCTTTATTGAAATTAAGCCATGGGCGGAAATCGCCTGAGCCGGAAAAATAAGAAGGATAAATGGTTACGCCACGTGCTAAAAGTCCATTTGTATTTTGTGAAAAATAATTCAGATCAAGGGTAAGGAGGTTTTTAAAGAAGGAAGCATCTAGCCCTACCCGTAACTCATTACGTTTAATGAAGGTAAGATCAGGGTTTTCAGACTGGCCTGAAAGTGTAGTCCTCCCTCCTGCAACTCCATCACGCCATTGATAATAACCTCCAAGGGCAGCTGTGTTACTGTAATAGCCCTGATATAAATAATAATCAACCGGTTCATTAACATTGTTAGCCCTGTAACCGGTCACGTCAATATCCTGGTTAATAGACGAATATGAAGCATTGAATTTCAGATCGTCAACAAAAGAGATGTTATCCTTAAAAAAACTTTCATTACTGATTCTCCAACCAAGAGAAACTGAAGGTGAGAGCGCATTTCGTTTTCCGGGCGGAAGCTTAGCCGAATGAACTAAAGCGCTGGTAAAATCTACGTAATACTTTCTTTTAAAATTATAACCGGCCTGAAACCCAAGATTCGTATTTAATACAGGCTGATAATCACTACCACCCTGATTATCAATATCACTCGAAAATTGTGTCTTATACCACCAGCCCAAAACTGTGGCTGTTACCGAATGATCATTACCGAAAACCCTGGCGTAATCAAACTGGGAACGGAGTGACATCGTTTGGGTATAAGTCGACCTGCCAACATATTCGTTCGTAGAATTTTTATCCTCGCCAAATTTTTCAAGTGCTGTGATCACGTCCTGGCCATTTACAGTAGACCATGTTGGACGGTAGGTTGCATAAGGCAGGTTGTAAGCTTCAGAATATAAAGAAGCGTAATCCATACTGGTTGCTGTGGTAAACGAAAGACCTTTCACTAAAGAGGCCAAATCTGCTTTAACACCCAGGTTGTAAAGAAATGTACTGGTTTTTGTCCTGACATATCCTGCGGCCAGCATATCTGAAAACACATTGGTCGGATTTGTACTTTGACCACCCAACAGGAACTTTCCGTCAATCACATGGTTACTGTTTTTCACGAAGGTCTGCAGGGCGGGATTACTTGGATCAAGCCTGTCTATGGGGATCAATGGGGAAAACCTGTTAAAAGTCGGGGCTATTGTAGAACTCGCGCCCCAAAAATCTCCTCTGCCAGCATAGTTGTTGGAGGATATGGCTACGGCATCAGCTGAGGCGGTTAACCATTTTGTAATGTTCATGTCTACATTACCCCTGATATTGAAACCAAAGTCACTATTTTTTTTCTGCTCACCATACTTGATAAGGCTATTATTATAGCTCAGACCAATATTTGTATAGTATCTTGCAAACTCATTTCCTCCTGAAACCTCTGTTGTAAGATCGGATTTAGAATATGCATTTTTAAGGTAATCATTGCTAAAGAAATCCACATCAGGGTATCTGTAGGGATTTGTTCCCGCCCTTGTATTATTAATTTGTTCCTGGCTAAATCCGGCTCCTGAAGTCGCTATTCCATCATTGGTGAGCGCTTCGTTGTAAAGGGTCATGTAATCTGCCCCGTTCAGGTATTTTGGATAAGCCTTAGGTACAAAGATTCCGGTATTTGCCCGTACGTTAATACTCAAAGGTTTTATACTTCCTCTATTGGTCGTAATTAATACAGCACCTTTAGCGGCCGTACTTCCGTAAAGCATTACAGCATTGGCACCTTTTAATATTGTTATCGACTGCACTTCTACAAGTTTTACATCTGCTGCATTTCTGGGAACGCCATCAATTAGAATCAGCGGTGCCTGCCCCCAGATATTTCCGTTATAGCCACCCACAAAACTCTGTAAATTATCCAGACTTCTGGTGCTATAGCTTTTTTTCAAAAGCGCTGAAATGTTGACTGTTGATACGCCGCCCAGTAAGTCCTCGCGGGCGACCGTTCTGAATGCTACTTTTACCAGGCTATCGTTAGGAAGTTGCGCGGAAACGTTACGAAACGGCACTTTAACGATGCTATCCTTTTGTTCCTGTGCAGATGTCCCGGTGATCCTTAAAAGGAAAGCAACTAGACAAAAGCAACAGGTCACTATATATTTTCTGTTCATTTCTGTTGAATTATTTTTTACCACCCTGGATTTTGCTTGAATTCTTTATACATATACACATCTTCTATACGGAAAGGTAACCAGTAGTGACGTTGACCGAATTGTCTTTCAAAAAGTATGGTTTCCCTGAAATTTCTTACCCTGGCGTTTTTAGGATCTGCATAAACCTGAGCGTTGGTCAGGGCACGGTCAAACTCAACCGCTTTTTTCTGGGTGTACGGACGCTCGGTTAACAATAACCACCTTCTCAAATCATTGAAACGGTGTCCTTCAAATGCCAGCTCAACAGCACGTTCGCGTCGGAGCTCACTCAGGAAAAGTGTGTTGGAGGATAAAAATTTTGCCGCCACATTAGATACCCCGGCACGGTTACGCACTTTGTTAACCGCATCTACAGCCGAAAGTCCGTATCCGTTGGCTTTACTTTCAGGAGAACCATATCCGGTAGCAGCAGCTTCTGCATAAAGAAGGTAAACATCCGCAAGCCTCATCAGACTCAGTACGAAAGTATTATTTTCCCTGTAACCATCATATTCGTTCATTAGTTTAGACACCAATTTGGAGTTCAGATAGCCCGTCCAAACTTTTTTGTTTCCATCTGCAGTCCTGAAAAGTCCATTGGTAAAAAGACTTGCATACTGGCGGTATTCATTATTACCAACGCTTTGAGCACTTAGTACACATTTTTCGCCATCTATCATGATGTCATTGTAGAATCGGGGATCCCGGTTTCTCCAGGGATATTCCGGATCATATCCGCTTTCTGAATCCTTCTGTTCAGGATCGGTGATCGGCAAGCCATTGGCCATGCCGTAATAATCTACGTAATTAGCCGTTGGATATACTTTAATACCGGTCTGATGGATGACCAAAGGACGATAATCGTTTACCTGGTTCCATCTCCACCTTCCTGCTGATCCAGCAAGATTTTCAAGAAATATCGCTTCTTTTAGCCCTGGTATTTTACCATTTTGATTAAAAGTATAGAATAAATCACGATACTGTGAAAAAGGAGCAAGTTCATAGCGCCCCGTTGATTCGGTAATTTGAAGTGCTGAAGCCAAGGCATCTGCCGCCTTCTTACAGTATTCCTGGTTATAAGTATTATTTCCGGTAGATTCCCTGTTCATCAGCGGGCTTCCTGCCCACAGGTAGTTTTTACCAAGAAATCCGAGTGCCATTATTTTATTGATACGGGTATTATTGTTTCCTGCCGTCTGCTTTCCCACTACGGTTTGGTCCCAGTCTACAGGTAACAATGCCGCGGCACGCTGCAAATCTGCAGCAACTTTATCCGCGGTAGCCTGATAGCTTAGGCGGGATAGCGGGATCAACTGGTCAGTTGGCAATACCTGGTCAGTATATGGCAGGCCGCCCCAGTATTCCATTAAAACAAAATGGAAATAGCCCCTGAAAAAATAAAGCTGCCCCGCAATCAGGTCTTTTTCTTCCTGAGTGGCATCAGTTAATTTATCCAGGTTGGCAAGCCCTACATTTGCTTTGCGGATGGCATACCAGGAAAGTCCCCATAATTTTCCTTTTGATCTGTTCGGATCAGTTCCTGTTCCGTTAGTGGGATCCCCGCCACTTCCCAGAAAATTATAAAAAGTATTATTCCAGGCCATATAGTTCCCCTGATCAATCTGGTAGGAAAGCAACCGTGTTTCTCCAATCTCCCAAAATTCGTCTTCACCTAAATTAAAGCTGTTGTGTGCTTCCGTTACACTCAGCAATGGAATACAGTTATATAGTTCTTCAGTAAAACCCTGAAAGTTTCTGAAGTTTTTGTAGGGATCAACTTCCTGGATGTCAGCAAGAGGAGATCTGTCCAGATATTTTTTGCATGAACTTACTGTAAAAATACCTGCTAGTATGATAAGTGGCAATATTTTATGCCTAAAGAGATTTTTCATCTTCGATTTGTTTATAAGGTAATATCAAGACCAAGGTTAAAACGTCTTACAGTTGGATACGCTCCACCCTGTGAGTTTCCGCTAAAGTTGGACTCGCGGTCATCGGGCATTTTTGTCCATAGTAAAAGATTATTACCATTTACATAAATCCTGCAACTTTTCAGTCCTATTTTCTTAATGTAATTTCCGGATAAAGTATAACCGAGTTCTGCATTTTTTAAACGTATGTAAGATGCATCATAATAGTAGCGGGTTCCACTCCCGCCAAAGCCATCCAGCACGCTCCAACGTGGCGGAGGTACTTCGCCGCCTCCGTCCTGCTGAAACCAATATGGTTTCTCCACAAAAACGACATTGCTTTTTCCCTGAAAGTTAGGAAACTCTATCTCCCTGGTTACATTATTCACACCATAGAACTGTACAAAAAGACTGAGTTTCTTCCATTCAAAACCAATACTCGCGTTGTAGGTATTCTGAGGATTAGAAGTGTATCCATATGGAGCCCTGTCTTTATCATCAATTATGCCATCTGCATTAAAATCGATTATATTATAGTCGCCGGGTAGTTTATTTTGGTTATTCGACAATCGCGTCGTGCTCCCATATATATCATCCCAGCTGGTAAGAAAACCTTCATTTAAAAAAGATCTGGTTTGACCAATTGGATAGCCAGCCTGCTTTTGATAGCTGGGAGTAAGCACCGGATCATCCCTGAAATCGGTCATGTTAGTTGCATGGGTCATAACAACATTTGCCCAGGCCCTGATGTCTTTGTTAAAAGCATGGTTTAGTTTCAGCTCAATTTCATACCCCTGAGAGCTTACCTGACCAATATTAAGTCTGGGTGCATTTGTACCAAAACCATAATAAGAAGGGATCGCCCTTGAACTTCCGCCAATCATGATCCCACTCCTCTTATCTTTGAAGATATCTACGCTACCTGAAATTGCACCGTTAAGGAAGCTATATTCGACCCCGAGGTTGCGTTTTTCAACAGTTTCCCAGGAAAGATTGGGATTTCCCATGGTACCAATCCGATAGATGGTATATGGGGTAGCAACTGCGGGTGATCCCATAGGTGTGTTTCCACCATATTGATAGGCATCACGAAATGGCCATCTTGGACCTCCTAGTGCATCATCTCCTATTCTACCCCAAGAAGCCCGTACCTTTAATAAATCAACAAATTTCAGGCTCTTCATAAATTTTTCATTACTGATTAGCCAGCCTCCCGAAATCGATGGGAAGAATGCAAAACGATAGTCAGGACCAAACTGTTCAGATCCATTGTAAGCACCGTTTACCTCCAGGAAATACCTGCTTTTGTAGTTATAAGTTGTTCTGAATACCCAATCCTCTCTAAAAGTCGGGAATGCGCCTCCACGAGCAGTTCTTTGCCGTTGCATAAGCCCCATAGCAGATACATCATGATCTCCAAACTTCCTTTCGTAATCAACCCGAAACTGATAATTGGTGTTGCGGTAGGTGGCATTTTTATCAACTTCTCCAGGCGCAATAGACCAGGCAATGGCTTCGGTAAAATCAAACTGGGTGCCAGTGTTACGTGGCTGTTCAAATCCTGTTATGCCAGTACTCGGATTAATATATTTCCTTTGGGCGGCGTTAAACTGATCATTTATCCCCCTAATCCTTTCCAGAAAACTATTGTCGATCGAAAGGCTACCTCTAAAACTAAGTCCCTTTGTAACCATATCCAGCTTCTGCTGCAAAATAAAATCGGTAGTGAGCTGGGTCGTGGTTCTTTTTTCTACACCAGAGTAGGCTAGCCAGAATGCGGCATTTGGCTGATCCTGAGCTGCACTCGGGAAAAAACCGTAGGTTCCATCTGAATAAATCGGCCGAAAGGAATCGGGAGCCGTTCTATATGCTGAAGACCAGAATGACTGATCGGCGTCTCCCATGCCGTATGGCACCTGACGAACACCATTCGAACCGAAAAGTTTAGTAGAGAATTTAGTTGTTTTGGTTAGGTTGAAATCCAGGTTACTCCTTACGTTTGTACGGTTATAACCAAAATGAGACTCGTAACCCCGCTGGTTAGGAAAGGTCTTAAACAAGTCACCTTCCCTGGTTAAGTCCAACCCTACAAAATAGTTTACGAACTTTGAACCGCCCGAAACATTAGCCGCTGTATTATAAGACATCGCCCTGTCCTTGAAAAGTTCGTCTTCCCAGTCTACATTTGGATAGCGGTCCCATTCACTTATGTTAGCTGGATTGCGATATTTATCAATAATAGATTTGGGCGTATAGCCAGACCATGCATTTTGATCCACAATAGATTCGCGCTCAATGATGCGGTTCTTTATCATTAAGGCATCATAAGAGTCATATTTTTCAGGGAGTCTTGAAGCTACTTTTGCGGTGACATTGGATCTGACCTGAACCTGTGCCCTGCCCTCCATTCCTTTTTTTGTGGTTACCAGAATCACTCCGTTTGCTCCTCTCACACCGTATACTGCGGTTGCCGAGGCATCCTTTAAAACAGAAACGCTTTCAACTGATGAAATATCAATTGCACTAATAGAACGTTCAATTCCATCAACTAAAATGAGTGGTGAACTGTTATTCCATGAACTTTGGCCACGAATTAAAATTTGAGGGTCTTCTCCTCCGGGCATACCGGATGAGGCTGTTGTTACTACCCCGGGAAGATTACCAGTTAAGGCCATACCTAAATTTGTCACCCCGCCTGTACGTTCAAGCACCTTGCCCGAGGTTTGTGAAATGGCACCTACAACACTCGCTTTTTTCTGTTGTCCATACCCAACAACAATTACCTCATCCAAAGCGGTCCGGTCATCAGCCATTGAAATTTCAATGTTACTCTGGTCATTTATACTCACTTCTTTGGTGGTCATTCCAACAAATGCCACCACCAGGGTAACCCTGCCCAAAGGTACCTGAACAGAAAATTTCCCCTCTGTAGAGGTAATTGCTTTAATATTGGTTCCTTTTACAGTAATGGTTGCGCCGATCATAGGTTGCTTTTGATCATCGTACACAGTTCCATTCAGCTGTCTTTTTTGTTGTGCACTGGCTGAAGTAACTACCAGAAAGAGGAATATTATTGAAAAGCAAGTTTTTAGCAGTGATTGTCGCTTTAAAAAAGCCTTGCAACAATGCTTACTACACAATTTCTTGTATTGTTCCATTATTTGAATTCATTTAAGAGCCTACGATTTCGAAAATTTACTCTTCCATTTTCAGCATACACGAAATGGATACTTTGTGGTATTTTTTTAGTCATAATTTGGTTTTATCTGGTTAGTTATATTTAAAAAGATGCTTATCTGCATATTTTGCAGTTATTGCCCGCTACATTGGTGCTTTCATAAAATTGATTCCTGTTTATAAAATTTTGGTATTCCCAATTTCCATTGGAGGTGCAGTTACTGCTGGTTACACATCCGAATAATACGTGCAATTCAGGCTTTATCTGACGATTAAGCCCTGTTACTTGCAATTAACTCAGGAAATTAACAGGGTTGATTGATATCAGTCAACATGGTTTCTGCCCATCGTGTAAACGTTTGAAGACCGGTCGGAATCAGATATAGGAAGTAGCAAAGAAAATCGATTTTTCGGCAGGAATGCTCTATATTTCTGCACGGGCCAACAGGGCCTTCCTCATAGAAGGTGATCAATTGATTAGTCATTGTTTAAGAGTTTATTTGGTTACAATTCAAACATAGCTCGAAAACGAGTCTGAGGGTTAGAATATTTGTTCATAAATCAGCTATAAATGTTCTAAACTGATAAATAGCTAACAAACAATCAGTTACATTAAATAAGAGCGAATAAATACATTAATTATCAAGAGATTTCATTTAGTAAAACGTTTTTACTGACCTACTACAATCGATTGCATAATAGTAAATGGCCTAACTATCTATACCAGTAGTATGGTCTGGCTTGCGGTACAGGTTTAAATATTCTGAAGGTTGCATGCCGAATTTTAACTTAAATGATTTGGCAAAATAGTTTGGTGTGGCAAAGCCTACCAGATAGGCAATTTGTGAAATGTTCAGGTCGCTCTTAACCAATAAAGCCGCAGCTTTATCGAGCTTTACCGAACGGATATACTCCACCGGTGAAAGGCCGGTTAATTCCAGCACCTTGTGGTAGAGCGAACCCCTGCTCATCCCTACATTTTTACTTAAATCTTCAACAGACAATTGTGAATTATTGATATTATCCTCAATGTACTTTAGAATATTCTTAAGTAATTTATTACCGTGCGATTCAACTAAAATCTCAGCGGTCTCCATCTTGATCTGCTTGGTATAAGTGTTTTTCAAGGTACGGTTAAGGAGCAAAAGGTTTTTGATTTTAATGTTGAGGATATCGATATTAAATGGCTTGGTAAGGTAATCATTCGCACCAATTTCAAGTCCCGTTAACTGTTCCTGCTCTGCGGTGAGCGCAGTTAAAAGAATAACCGGAATATGTTTTGTCCTTTTATCTTCTCTTATTTTTTTACACAATTCAATACCCGTCATATTTGGCATACTAATATCGCTAACAATAAGTTCGGGATGGTTTGCCAGTGTTTTTTGCCAACCCTCTTTACCATCGGCTGCTTCTACAATGCGGTAGTGGGCCTTTAAATTATCTCGCAGGTATTCTCTAAGGTCCTGATTATCTTCTACCAGAAGAATGGTATGGATTTCTGCATCCGTTTCGCCCAGGGTTTTATCTGAAATTTCTTCCTCAACCTGTAATGGGCTTTCCGGACTAGAAAAATCCAGATTAAGCTTTTCAATATGGTCTAGCAGCGGTAAAGGCAAGGCAATCATAAAACGTGTTCCTTTTCCAACTTCGCTTTGTAAATCGATCGTACCGCCCTGGATTTTGACAAATTCTTTGATAATGGAGAGCCCGATGCCGCTTCCCTGGTTAAGAATGGAAACTTCGGTATCGGCCTGGAAAAATCTTTCAAATACTTTATGCTGCTCTTCACCGCTAATGCCAATTCCGGTATCGCTCACGGTAATCAGAACAGCCTCTTCCTGCCCATCAAGCGGTGTCCTTTTCAAATCAACAGTGATGTTACCACCTGATGGTGTAAATTTAAAGGCATTAGAAAGCAGGTTGAATAAAATCCGTTCCAGCTTGTCATGGTCAAACTCCGTTGGATAACTATCAAACTGGGTTTGAAAGGAAAGATTTATAGATTTACGTTCGCTTAAATCGTTGAAAGATTCGATTACATCGGCAATAAAAGAAACCAGTTCACCTGGGGCATTATTGATCTTGAGTTCATTTTCTTCAATTTTACGGAAATCGAGGATCTGGTTCACCAGGTTGAGCAATCGGCGGGCATTTCGCTTAACTATTTTAAGAGAAGCGTTTTTAGCATCATCTCCCGGTTGTGAAAGGATTTTCTCGACTGGCCCCAGGATGAGTGAAAGCGGCGTGCGAAACTCATGACTGAGGTTGGTTAGAAATTTAATTTTTAGCGAATCCAGTTCATGTAAACGCTCGGCCTCTTTTCTATCCTGCAAAATCTGCTGTTCAATTTTAGTTTTTTCCTGAAGCAGCGCAAACTTTCTTTCCAGGTTTTTGATGCCCCGATGACGGATATAAAGCAAAGTACCGGCAATAGCCAGCAGGTAAAAGGCATAAGCATATATGGTTCTCCACCATGGTGGATGAACAATTATCTTGATAGAAGATTCAGTGGTATTCCAAACGCCATCATTGTTGCTTGCCCGTACATGGAAAATATATTCTCCGGGATCGAGATTGGTATAAGAAACAGTTTTAGTTGTACCTGCATCAATCCATTCTTTATTAAAACCTTCGAGTTTGTAACTATAGCGGTTTTGTTCTGGTGCGGTATAGTTTACACTCACAAAACTCAGTGAAAAATTTTGCTTATAATCCAGATCGATTTGTTTTGCAACAGAAATATGGTCGGTTATCGGTCCGTCTTCGCTCGCCTCGATCACATTATTGGAAATTTTTAGCTCCGTAAAAAGTACAGCGGGAACATTTTTATTTTTTCTAAATCCGGCCGGATTAAAGTAGTTCATCCCTTCTGCCCCACCAAAAAATATTTCACCGTCTTTGCATTTCAGGACTGCTCCCCTGATAAAGTTATTGTTCTGAACGCCATTATATATACCATAGTTGCTGAATTTTCGGGTTTTCGGATCAAAACGGCTAATCCCTTTATTGGTACTTAACCAAAGATTATGATTGTCGTCTTCTACAATGGCATCCACAACAGCACTTGCCAAACCATCGCGTTCGGCAAAATTGATGAACTTATTTGTCTTCTGATCCAGTAAATTCAAGCCCCCTCCTGCGGTGCCTATCCAGATCTGTCCTTTGGAATCTTCCAGAAAAGCCTGGGCAATATCGCCCTTTAGGCCCGAATTAAGCTCGTTATAATGTTTAATAATGGTCTTATCAGCACTAATCATGGCTACACCAGAACCATGAGAACCTACCCACATGTTGGCAAAACGGTCTTCTTTAATAAAACGGACATAATTATTGAGTGGAAGTTTACGGTCTATGGGCGACTGTACTTTGCTTATATACCTAAAAACGACTTTATGGCTAGCATCCATTACATTGATTCCGCCGCCATTGGTACCCAACCATATTAGACCGGTTTTATCTTGGGTAATGCAAAATACATCATCAGAATTAAGGCCAGCATCTGTATTGGTTTTCCGATAAGATGTTGCTTTGGTTAAAGTCGAATCGAGCACGATCAACCCATAGCCAAAGGTACCCAGATAGAGTTTCTTAGCTGAACTGACAGATAATGAAATAAGGGTTAAACGCGGTGTCAAACCTAGTTTATCCAGGTTTACTTTGTGGAACAAGGCCGTATTTCTGTTGAAGATACTCAGTCCGCCTCCTTCAGTAGCTACATATATTTCCGAGTTGTTTTTAGGTGCAAATGAGGTTACCACAGGTGAATTTAAACCGTAAACATCAAATACATTGCTTCTGATGAGGTTAAAGAGGTTAAGGTTACTATCAAATTTATTGATCCCCTCGCGGTATAAGCCTAACCAATATATGCCTTCCTTATCTATGTATACGTATTTTACGCTGGTTCCCCTTAGGCTGTAAGGGTTACGGGGATTTGGCCGGTATACCCTAACCTTTTTGGTGCGGAGATCAAAAACATTAAGGCCATCTTCGGTGCCAAGCCATAGTTGACCATTTGGCGCTACGGCTATACTTTGAACGGTATTATCGCTTAGTGTGTTAGGGTCTCCTGGAATGTGCTGATAATTCTCAAAACCCATACCATCCGATTTAAGCATACTCAAACCCGAGTTGGTGCCAATCCAGATATTACCGTTACCATCTTCCGCTAATGACTTTATCATAGTTCCTGCCAGTTGCACAGGTTTATCTGCTGCAGATCCAATCCGGATAAAAGAAGAATTTTTACGGTTAAAAAGAAATAATCCATCGTCTGTTCCCACCCACATCCTATGTTTGCTATCTTCCATCAGGATGTTAATCATTACTGGCGGAAGTTTACCAGACTGGGCGGCTGCGATTGGGAACTTCGCAACTTTTTTAGTGTCTGGATCAAAAACATCGAGCCCGGTAAAGGTTGCTACCCATATTTTACCCAAATAATCGCTGGTGATATACCTGATCAGGCTGTGACTAAAACCTGTTGGGCTATTTGAAGCACGGTAGTTGATGAAAGAATTTTTTCTTCTATCAAAAAGGGCTAATGAACCGCCACTGGTACCAAACCAAAGGTTCCCCTTCCGGTCTTCATGAATGGCTTTAACCTCATTTGCCTGAATACTTGTAGAATCGTTTGCCTGATATTTATAGGTGGTAAAGTTAGTGCCATCAAATTTATTTAAGCCGTCTTCCGTACCAAACCACATCAATCCATAGCGATCTTTAAAAATTACGGTGATATTGTTAGACGATAATCCGTTTTTAGAGGTTAAAGAGGTGAAACGCAATTCAGGCTGTTGCATTTTAGGCTGTGCAGCAATATTGCCAGCGCTAAGAAGCACATAAATAAATAAAATTACGGATAGATATGCAGACCCTTTGAGCATAATTTTGTGATTTTACCGTATTAATAAAATTTAAACTTCAAAGGAGTTGAAGGGCTACACAATGCGCTAAAATCTAAAGAAGACTCAAAATTATTTGGATACATGATCTATCTGGTTTAGTGGTGGTAAGATAAAAAAACTAATTTAGTTCATCGCATCATTACCGCCTGAACAATATATTTTCTTCATTTTCAGGTTAAAAAACTGATTATTCCCTAAAATCAACAACACCCCAATAGGCTTTTTTTCTTTGTAGGTTTTGATCAAAAAGCAATGGATAGTTTTTCCTTCCAGGTACCGGATATTGATCCAGCCATGTAGAGCGATCAGAAATATTCCAGAAAGTTACGCTGCTGATTTCTTTTTTAAAGGCCCTGAAAATAGAAAAAACCCGTGCATATTGGTCAATTTGCTTCTTTTCCAGCGCTGCAGTAAGGCTGTCCTGCTCACCGGGTTTCTTTACCCTTAAATTTTTCTCCCATTTATAGATAGACACATCCAATTCTGTAATCTGAATCTGCAGGCCAAGGGAAGCATATAATTTTAAAGATTCCTTTAATTCAGTTTCACTAGGCTCAAAAATAGACCAGTGCCCCTGCAGGCCTACCCCGTGAATAGGCACCTTATTATCGACCAGTTTTTTCAGCATTTTATAGATTTTTGCTCTTTTTGCAGGTCGTTCAGCATTATAGTCATTATAAAAAAGCAATGCATCAGGATCAGCCTCATGCGCATATTCGAATGCCTTGGCAATAAATTCCTCTCCGCAGATCTCTTTCCATAAAGAAGGCCTTAAATATTGGTCGTCTTCATCGCCAATCACTTCATTAACCACATCCCAGGCATAAACCTTTCCCTTGTATCTGCCCACAACCATTGTAATATGGTCTTTAAGCCGCTTAAGCAATAGGGCTTTATCTACCCGCCCTCCTGTACTGTTCTTAAAAATCCAGGCTGGCACCTGCTCATGCCAGCACAAAGTATGGCCCCTTATTTTAAGTCGGTTATCATGTGCAAAATTAACAAGTGCATCGGCTTCCGTCCAATTATAAACATCCTCGCGGGGATGAATGGGTTGCATTTTCATCGCGTTCTCCGGCGTTATGCTATTAAATTCCTTTAAAAGCAATGTGCCCTGCTCACCTTTAATTGTTTGGGTAGAAACCGCTACGCCAATGTTAAAGTAAGACTGATAATAATCTTTGAGGCCTAAATTACTTTTTTTAACTGTAGTATAACTGCCGCAACTGGAAAAAACTGTAAAAACAGCAATAATAAAGATGGCAATATGAAATTTAGTTGTACGCATTTATATTTGGTTAAATAGCAAAGTCGATTTCCGTTATTAACATTAGCCGAAAAATCCAGTAAATTTAGACCTAAGTAAATACACCAGCAGTCATATTTGTCAAAACAATAACAACAGATGTTCAAAAAAGCACCAAATAGCTAAAATTAGCGGAATTAATAACCCAATAAGCAGCCAGGCAAAATGTCATAAATTCATTACATGACATTTGTTTCCTAAAATTGACGATAAGAAGCTTGGTCGGCATAAAAAACGTACGATTTTGCAACTTTACCGCCATACCTAATCAAATATGAGAAAACCGAATATCATACCTTACCTGGCCGCCTTGCTCCTCATTACTGGAATAGTATTCAGCGCTTATAAAAGCAATGAAGTAAGTACAAAAGGTTTAAAAGACTATTACCGAAAATATTTTCCTATAGGTGTGGCTATTACGCCATGGGACCTTAGTGGTGATAAGCGGAATCTGATTCTCAACCAGTTTAACAGCATCACAGCTGAAAATGCAATGAAAATGGGGCCGATACACCCCATGGAAAATACCTACAATTGGAAAATGGCAGATTCTATAGCCGCTTTCGCCAGAACTAATGGTTTAAAGTTACGTGGCCATTGCCTGGTGTGGCACAAGCAAACGCCAAACTGGTTGTTTAAAGGCGAAAATGGGAATATGGTTTCGAAAGAAATTTTATTAAAAAGGCTCCAGGAGCATATCAATACAGTGGTAAACAGGTATAAAAAAGACATATACGCATGGGATGTAGTGAACGAGGTTATAGCAGATGATTCTGCCTATTTCCGAAAAACCCCGCTATACCAGATTGCAGGAGAGGATTTTGTTGAAATGGCATTCAGGTACGCCCACCAGGCAGATCCCAAAGCCCAACTGTTTTACAACGATTATAATACGGAACAGCCATTAAAGCGTGAGAAAATTTACAGAATGCTTAAAAGCCTGCTGGCTAAGGGTGTTCCAATCCATGGTATTGGCCTCCAGGGCCACTGGTCTATCAGTAATCCGAGCCGGTCTGAGCTGGAAAAATCTATTGCGCTATTTTCTTCTTTAGGACTTAAAATTCAGGTTACAGAGTTGGATGTATCGGTTTATAGCGGCAACCAGGGCGGAAGGTTAATCCAGGGCAATACGAGTAACAATACGGAACAATTTACGCCTGAAATGGAAGAAAAGCAGCTCCAACAATATAAAATGATTTTTGAAGTGCTACGGAAATATAAAGCCAACATTACAGGTGTAACTTTCTGGAATTTATCAGACAGGTACAGCTGGCTGAATAACCGTGGACAGAAAAATTATCCGCTGTTATTTGATCAAAACTTGATGCCCAAAAAAGCATTTTTTGAGGTGACAAAATTTTAATGAATACGTTTAATTTGCGGTGTTGGAACAAATAAAAAAATGATCTTTTTCTATCACACTGAGGAATAATTTATTGTATAAAAACAATATGAGTGACGGATAAATTTTAATTAGTGTAAAACAAACAGATTCAAAGAAATTCTTAGCAGTGCGCTTTTAGCGGCCCAATTATGAGAAAACACAACTACCTTAAAAAATTATTTCTTGCCATCCTTTTCTGCAATTTCTGCGGTTTGGTCAATGCCCAGGAGTATCCATTTCAAGACTACAAGCTTCCATTTGAAAAGCGGGTAGATGATTTGGTTGCAAGACTCAGCCTGGATGAAAAAGTGATGCAAATGCTTAACGCTGCACCGGCGATTCCGCGCTTTAAGATTCCGGCGTACGATTGGTGGAATGAAACCCTACATGGAGTGGCCAGAACACCTTTCAAAGTCACCGTTTTCCCTCAGGCCATTGCCATGGCTGCAACCTTTGATCCGGCTGCGCTTTATAAAATGGCCGACTATTCTGCTTTAGAAGGAAGGGCTATTTACAATAAGGCAGTAGCGCAGGGAAGAACAAACGAACGCTATCTGGGCTTAACCTACTGGACTCCAAACATTAATATTTTTCGGGATCCGCGCTGGGGAAGAGGTCAGGAAACCTACGGTGAAGATCCTTATCTTACTGGCACCCTGGGAGATGCTTTTGTAAGAGGTTTGCAAGGTGATGACCCTAAATACCTAAAGGCTGCCGCTTGTGCCAAACATTATGCGGTACACAGCGGTCCGGAACCACTTAGACATGTTTTTAATACTACGGTGAGCGCTTATGATCTCTGGGACACCTATTTGCCAGCGTTTGAAAAGCTGGTTACTCAATCTAAAGTTGCAGGTGTAATGTGCGCTTATAATGCTTTTCAGGGACAGCCTTGTTGTGCTAACGATCTTTTAATGACTGATATTCTGCGCCGGAAATGGAACTTTAAGGGCTATGTAACTTCTGATTGCTGGGCCATAGATGACTTTTATAAAAACCACAAAACACATCCAAATGCAGCATCGGCCGCAGCTGATGCTGTTTTTCATGGAACGGATCTGGATTGCGGCACAGAAGCCTATAAGGCCTTGATCACAGCAGTAAAAACAGGCATTATTAAAGAAAAAGACATTGATGTTTCGGTAAAAAGGTTATTTATGATCCGTTTCCGGTTGGGCATGTTCGACCCGCCTTCGATGGTTAAATATGCCAATACCCCTAGCACTGTGCTTGAAAATAGCGAACATAAAGCACATGCCCTTAAAATGGCCCGTGAATCGATGGTGTTGCTCCGTAATGAATCGCATACACTACCTTTAAAAAAGAATCTCAAAAAAATCGTTGTATTGGGTCCGAATGCAGACAATTCAATTTCGGTATTGGGTAATTACAATGGAATTCCTTCCAAAATCACTACAGTTTTAGCAGGTATCCGCGAAAAAGTAGGCAAGCAGACCGATGTAGTTTACCAGCAGGCCATTTCATTCACTAATGATACGCTGCTAAGTTACCTGGATTTAAACAGCGAATACAAAATAGACGGTGTTCAGGGCTTTAAGTCAGAATATTTTAACAATATTACCCTTGAGGGAAAACCAGTATTAACCCGGACAGAACCAAAACTTGAAAACAGCTGGCAGGAAGGTGAAAAAATTGCTGATAACTTAACAGCCAATCATTTTTCTGCCAGATACAGCACCACATTTAAACCATCCACTTCGGGATCAATCACTTTTGAATTGAATGCTGATGACGGGTATCGTTTTATGATTAATGGTAAAAATGTGATTGACGCCTGGTCGAGGAACAGATGGGGCGCTAAAACTTATAAATTAGAGACCGTAAAAGATTCGGTCTACAATCTGGTTGTGGAATACTGGCAAGGCGAAGGTAGTGCAAACATCCGCTTAAAGGCTGGTACCTTTGTAAAAACTGATTTCAATGCACTCACCAAAACCCATGCAGATGCTGATGCCTTCGTATTTGTAGGCGGAATTTCGCCACAATTGGAAGGAGAGGAAATGCGGGTAGATTATCCGGGATTTAGTGGTGGGGACAGAACTTCAATCATGTTACCTGCCGTTCAGACAGCCTTGATGAAATCGCTTAAAGAGAGTGGAAAACCAGTTGTTTTTGTGATGATGACCGGTAGTGCCATTGCCATACCCTGGGAAGCAGAAAACATTCCAGCTATTTTAAATGCATGGTACGGCGGGCAAGCTACAGGTGAAGCCGTAGCAGATATTCTTTTCGGAGACTATAGCCCATCCGGCCGATTACCGGTTACATTTTATGCAAGTGATCAGGATCTGGGCGATTTCAGTGATTATAGCATGAAAAACAGGACTTACCGGTATTTTAAAGGCAAACCCCTTTATGGATTTGGCTATGGACTTAGCTATTCTTCTTTTTTATATGAAAAGTTTGTTGCTCCTGCGGTGTTGAAAGCAGGAAAAGGAATGGAAATATCTGTTAAGGTGAGTAATAAAGGAAGTTTCAGGAGTGACGAGGTTGTTCAATTGTATCAACTCAACAACCAGAAATCTATCAAATCAGCGGCAAAGGCTCTGAAAGGCTTTAAGCGCATCAGTCTTGAACCTGGAGAAAGTAAACTGGTTAAATTCAGCTTAAAAGCTAACGACCTGTCTTATATTGACCAGAATGGTTCAAAACAATTTTACAAAAGCAGTATTACATTAGCTATCGGTGGCAGTCAACCAGATGAGCTCGCTCCAAAAAGCGGAAATATTATAAAGAAAGTTATCAAGGTAAACTAAGCTATAATTGGTAGCTAATTTAATCCCTATGATAAAATACCTTGAAGCATTGAATAAAGCATGATGATAAAAAGAAAAATGGCAAATATTAAAAGAATAATTATTGTTGCGTTGCTGATGCTAAGCCAGGCTACAATATCAAAAGCTGAAGATGGCCATGCCCTATGGCTACGAAACCATTCTGCTGTAAATGTTAATATTTCAAGCACAACCCGCTCTGCTTTTGTAGATCTTGCCACAGATGAACTCAAAAAAGGCTGGCTGGGCAAAGAGAATATGTCCATCAAACTCAACCTAAGCAAAAATCCGGCGATTAAAGGCGATGGATTTCAATTGGAAGAATCAGCAATCAATGCACGTACAGAACTGGGTTTACTATATGGTGCTTACGAATTGTTAAGGCGCCAATACCTCAACCTTCCACAGCGTAATTTTATTTCAAATCCTGCCTACTCCAGGAGAATCCTCAACCATTGGGATAACCTGGATGGTACCATTGAGAGAGGTTATGCCGGAAGTTCGATATTTTGGGGCAATGCGGCTAATGGATTAGATATTACGAATCAAGACCGTGAAAAATGGAAAGCTTATGCCAGGGCAAATGCATCTGTTGGCATTAATGGTGCTGTTTTAAACAATGTAAATGCCTCTGCAAAAATACTTACCCGGGCTTACCTGGAAAAAGTAAAGGCAATTGCAGAAAGTCTACGTCCTTATGGAATAAAAACCTATTTATCGGTTAATTTTTCATCTCCGGTTCTTATCGGCAAATTAAAAAAGGCAGATCCATTAGATCCTCAGGTTAAACAATGGTGGAAAGATAAAGCAGCTGAAATTTACAAACTTATCCCCGATTTCGGAGGATTTTTAGTTAAAGCAAACAGTGAGGGGCAACCCGGACCACAGGATTACGGAAGAACCCATGTTGATGGTGCGAATATGCTTGCCGATGCCCTCGCCCCTTTTGATGGAATCGTGATGTGGCGTGCATTTGTTTATAACCCATCTCCAGAAGACAGGACCAAACAAGCCTATAAAGAATTTTTACCGCTGGATGGAGCCTTTAAGAAAAATGTAATTTTACAGGTAAAAAACGGACCGCTTGATTTCCAACCCAGAGAACCCTTTAGCCCATTATTTGGCGCAATGTCGAAAACACCGGTGATGCCCGAATTCCAGATCACCCAAGAGTACCTGGGGGCCTCCAAGCAACTTGTTTTTCTCTCTACCTTATGGGAAGAGTGTTTAAATAGCGACACTTATAAAAATGGAAAAGGCAGTACTGTTGCTGCCTGCACCGATGGCTCATTAAGCAAAACAGATTTTACCGCTATTGCGGGCGTGGCCAACATAGGCAATGATGTAAACTGGACCGGACACACATTTGCCCAGGCAAACTGGTATGCCTTCGGACGCCTGGCCTGGAATAACAAACTCGAAAGTAAAACAATTGCTGAGGAATGGATAAAACAGACTTTTCTAGATGATAAAGAAAAGAAAACCGACGCCAACTTTGTTAAAACTACACAAGAAATCATGCTGGAGAGCAGAGAAGCCGCCGTTGATTATATGATGCCATTGGGTTTACATCATATTTTTGCAGAAGGCCATCATTATGGCCCGGCACCATGGTTCTCTAATGATAAAATTCGAGCAGACTGGACCTCTGTGTATTACCACAAGGCAGATACCGTTGGGATAGGTTTTGACAGAAGCCGTGGCGGAAGTGATGCGGTAGACCAATATCATGAGCCATTAAGTTCAACCTTTAATAACCTCTCCAGCTGCCCTGAAATGTATCTGCTCTGGTTTCACCATGTGCCGTGGTCTTACCGTTTAAAAAATGGAAAGGATTTATGGACGGAACTATGTATCCGTTATGACCATGGCGTTCAGAAGGTGCGATCTTTTCAAAAAGACTGGGACAAAATGAAGGGTTCAATAGACAGCGAACGTTTCGCAGAAGTGCAATCTAAGCTGCGAACACAAAGCAGAGATGCCCAAATCTGGAAAGATGCCTGTTTACTTTATTTCCAGCAGTTTAGCAGAAGGGAAATTCCATTTGAAATTGAGCGTCCCGTTCATGATCTTCAATCGCTGAAAGAATTAACTAAAAGCAAGGATTACAATTAGAGAATATAGCGCCTGTATCATAATAAAGAATGTAATCCTGAAGGATAATTTATGGTATAAATCAATATAAATGACAGTAATTAATCCACAAGTAAAAATTCTCTCGTGTTACCGTCATTTCCTTTGGTTAATCAAAGGAGATGACGCCCCTCGTATATCTGTCATCACCCCTCCAACGTATTTAAAAAATTCTAACCGCTATCATTAATACATTCAAAATAGAAAAGTCGTTATTGCGAGGAGGAACAACAGCCAGTCCCGACATTCGGGAAAGCAACCTTTTATACCGACGATTCTTACAATAAAGATTGCCCATCTCCAGAAAAAATCAGCTCAATTATTATCTTATTCTTTTTAATAATGAAATGGATATTCTGTTTAAGAATTATTATTTATTATTAATATCCTTAAGCAGGCGTATATAATAAATTGCACTCGATGTATTTCCCTGCGAAGTCTGAATCCGAAGCCTTATATTTTTCTTTCCTGAAAGCATTTCCCGGGGTATTGCATATTCTTCAGTTTTAAATTCAGAAGTATTCCATTTTTCTGAATTATCTACAGTCAGCAGTTTTTTATCGTCAATGTAAATATCAAAAACTTTCTTTCCCCATTCTGCGCCCCAATACTTAAGCGAAATTTTAAGATCAGTTTCCCCTGTTGTTTCAAGCAAATAGCTAAAATATCCGCCATTATTGGCTGAACGCCAGAACTGGTCAGAAAAAGTTCCGGTTTGGGAAGCGCTTTGGAGCAACTGGTGGTCCACCTCTGGCTGTTGTTCTCCTGGTGCCACAAAATCTACCGTTCTTTTTTCAAGTAAAAGTTTACCTTTTTCCAAAGTTTGAAGGGAATCCAAATAATTCTTGTACTGGTCCTCGTTCAGTGTCATCCAATACATCATATACCTGGAATCATGGATTTTATAAAAAGGCTCCAGGGAAAGCTGAGTAGGATTAATGATCTTGAGGTTGGCAAAGCTGAATTCCATTGGTCTGTCTTTTTCAGGTACTATGCTGGAGATTACCTGATCGGCCCCGCCCGCGATTAATATAGGTGCCTGATCAACGGGCAGTTTTTCGCCACTGGCAATATGTCCCCAGCGGCTCTGATCGGCTACAAGTCCTTTCAAATCCTGCGTTCCGGTTTTCGCAGCAAGCAATATCGGCCCACGGAGTATTGCGCTGTAAATCGGCAGGTTTGGCAATTGCTCCAGGCTGGTGTGCATATGCAGTTCGATTTCCACAATATCGCCTTTCTTCCAGCTTCTTTTTATTCCAACATAAGATGAGGCATCGGCATCGCTTTTTACTTCTTTATTATTGACGCGTATTTTTAGCTCCCCTGGTTTTACCCATGCAGGATATCTTACCATAAGTATAAAGTTTGCACTCCCCTTTTCAATCTCGATTCTGGTTTTTTCAGCATCAGGAAAAGAAGTCCTTTGTACTATTTTAATGCCCTTTTTCTGCCAATCGAGCTGCGAGGCGATAAACAAGTTCAAAAAAAGTGAATCTTTGCTGTTGGTATAAATTACCTGCCCCAGCTTACCATAATTTTCCATTCCACTCCCTACACAACACCACATGGCTTTGTTTGGCGCAGAATATACACGATAGTGCCTTGGCCGGGCCGGTGTAAAATAAACATAACCACCGTGAACAGGATGTTGGGCAGACAAAATGTGGTTAAACAAAGCTTTTTCATAAAAATCCATATATTTTCCAAACGGCTGATCGCGGAAAAGTCCTTCAGAAAGCTTTAACATATTGTAGGTATTGCAGCTTTCCGGCCCTTCTACATCATTGATAAAATCAGGCGCAGAAGCCGGGCTTGGAAAAAACTCTCTCCTACTGTTTCCTCCTAAAGCAAGCGTGCGGTTATGGGAAACGGTTTCCCAAAAAAAGAGACCAGCCTGCCTGTAATTATCTGCATGACTTAATTCGCCTATACGCTGAAAACCGATCGCTTTGGGCACCTGGGTATTTGCGTGTTTATTGTTCAGGTTATCTTCCCTGTGCGACATGGGATCAAGCAGTTGACGATGGGAAAAGCGCATGGCAGCCTTTAAATACTTTTCATTCCTGGTAATCTCGTAAGCATCTGCGAGAACCTCATTCATTCCACCTTGCTCGGTACCGAGCATCCTTTGCATTTGTTCATCCGATAGTTTGGCAGTTATATCCAGGCTCCAGTCACAAAAGTTTATAAATGTTTTTTTAGCATCTTCATTACCTGTATATAACCAGGCATCGCGCAGGCCTGCAAACATTTTATGAACGTTATACCAGGGAACCCAGGCTTTACCGAACGCTTTAAAATCACCTGTTTTAAAAGTTGACCAGATTTCAGCACTGTTAGGCACGCCGCCAACATATCCAATCGCCCAATCGGGATGATTTACGGCATTTGCAAGCTGACAAGCTTTGAGCGCTTTGATCATATAATCTAATCTTTTTTTACATTCCCCATCTCCTGTTGCAGCATAAGTTGTTGAAAGTGCAGAAAGATAATGGCCTCCTACATGGCCATCCAAACCATCCCAGTTTTCATAAGAGCTTTTTTTAGGTTTCAGACCAGCCTGCTTCAGGTAAGGCGCCAACAATCTGTCAACATCATATTCAAGCAGTGTTTTTAAATTCAGGTTCTGGGCATGTTTAAATGGGCCATCTAAAAGACGAACTGACTGAAGTGGGAATTCATTGGCATATAATCTATCCTGGCCATTTGCATTGGCAGTCCAGCTGATCATAAAACCCAAAAGATAAAAAATATGCTTTCTCGTTACGGCGCTCAGATTTGGTTTACGAATCATGTAGTGTGTTATAATCATTTTATTTTTTATACAGCGCATAGGTTTTCCCTACATCTGTTTTAATATCATATAATTGAGTTTCAGGCAAATCTACAGCTACAGCAGGCGCTAGTTTGGAAATAATCGGTTTTGGCGTTTTTGTCATGAAGAAAAAAGGATTTTGATTCTCACCAGCTGCATTTTTGGCTTCAAGTTTGGATAAGTTTAATTCATTAGGCACCCTGATCCGTAAATTTCCGCCCAACCGCGATTTAATCACAAGTTTAGTGATCATGCCGTTTACCCATTCCAGTTTAACAATCTCAAATCCTCCCTTTGCACGTAAACCACTAACATGTCCATTTGATTTCCAGACATCCGGAAGTGCAGGCAGAAGTTGAATGGCGCCATTATCTGATTGCATCAGCATCTCTGCTATACCCGAAGTGCATCCAAAATTACCATCAATCTGAAAAGGCGGGTGCGCATCAAATAGATTATTATAAGTACCACCGCTTGCCCGGTTTCCACCCACGGGCGTTAACTGGTTCTGAATAAGTTTGTAGGCATGGTTTCCGTCAAGCAGCCTTGCCCACCAGTTCACTTTCCATCCCATGCTCCATCCGGTAGAAACATCGCCACGCTGGTTCAGGGTCTTTTTGGCTGCTAAATACAATTCAGGGGTTTGGTATGGCGAAATTTGAGCGGATGGAAATAAACCATATAAATGAGATACATGCCGGTGATTATCGTTTGGATCGTCAATATCATCAATCCATTCCTGCAACTGGCCGTATTGCCCAACCTGCATTGGTGGGAGCTGGCTGCGCATTTTTTTTAAGGTATCTGCAAAAGCTTTATCTCCACCGAGAATTTCTCCCGCACGAATGACAGTGCTGAAAACATCATATACAATTTGATTACTCATTGTGGTTCCTGCATCGAGCGAGGAGCCCTGATGCGCCGGAGGGGCATTTTCGGGCGACATATCCGGATTAATGACCAAATAGCCTCTTTTAGGATCTTTAACCAGGAAATCAACATAAAACATGGCCGCTCCTTTTAAAGTTGGATAGGCTGTTTTAAGAAATAACCGATCTCCGCTGTAAAGATAGTGTTCCCACAGATGCTGACTGGCCCAACCGCCACCATGAGTCCATGCGCCCCAGAATGCACCATCTACAGCACCGGTTGTTCTCCAGATATCTGTATTATGATGCGCCATCCATCCCCTGGCGCCGTACATATCGTGGGCGGTCTGTTTTCCGGTTTCTCCCAGTTCCTGAACCATTTTTAAAAAAGGTTCATGCAATTCGGCCAGATTTGTTTTCTCGGCAGGCCAATAGTTCATTTCCGCATTAATATTAATGGTATACTTACTATCCCATGGTGGATATAATTTATTATTCCAGATACCCTGCAGGTTAGCAGGCTGCCCACCAGGCTGAGAACTGGAAATGAGCAGGTAGCGTCCATATTGAAAATACAGGGCTGCAAACTGCGGATCATTAACCGAATTGAAATTCTTAAGCCTGATATCAGTGGGTACATGTTCAAAATCGTTTGTCCCTAACGATAAATCTACCCGATTAAAATATTTGTGATACTGTAATTGATGTGCTTTTAAAACAGCCTCAAATTTTTTAGGCCATGCACGGTTTAGCATTTCCCTGGCCTTTAACTTTTCATCCCCGCTGATATCTTTATAATTGATAAAGTTGGTGGCAATAGCTAAATAAATGGTTACGGCGTTCGCATTTTCTACCACAATTGTACGCTCGGTACTGGAGATTTTGCCGCCAATATTCTTAAATGCCGCGATCCCATCAAAGCGGACGAGACCCTTTACGCCCTCATGCGCGGTGGAGGTTCCGGTAATTTCAATTTGTCCTGGCACATGCGTGTTGATTTTCGCACTGGGTTGCAGGGAAGATAATGAAGCCGTAAAACTTAATGCACCTGGTTTACTCGAGCTCAGCTCAATCGCAATTACCCCATCGGCCAGTGAGGCCAGAACCTGCCTGGTGTAAACCACATCTTTTACCTGATAGGTAGTGGTACTTACTGCATTACTGATGTCTAGTTCTCGGTAAAAGTTTGTATAGGCTTCATGACCAGCAAAATCCAGGTGCAAATCTGCAACAGGTTGAAAAATCTGTCCCTGAGACTTTTTGCTGATGATAACTTTATTGGAGAGCATTTCTGCCTGTTTTTGTTTACCTTCAAAAATAAGTGTTCTAATGCGTGCCAATGAATCTAATGCCAAGGGATTATCATTTCTGTTGGGGCTCCCACTCCAAAGGCTATGCTCATTTAATTGAATAATTTCATTAACCACATTTCCATATACCATTGCGCCAAGCCGCCCGTTGCCAACAGGTAATGCGTTCTCCCAAATTTGTCCGGACGGGTTATTGTACCATAATTTTAATTTTGGTTTTGGTTTTTGCTGAGCAGCACCTGAGAAAACAACATTAATGAAGAGCAGCAGTAGCGCAAAGTTTTTCATGGAGCAAATAATCAGTGGTTAAGGATTTAGACTATACTTTTGAAAGGCAGCCTGATCAACAGGTTTAAATAACAACTGACTAAACAGGTACAGATCATTTTTCCATACTTTAAAATCATGCACACCTGGTTCAACATAATAAATATGCGGAATATTTTTCTCCGCCAGATACTCATGCGTACGTTGAGAGAAATTAAGCAATCTATCGTTGTCACCACAAGAAATCCAAAGCAATTTAAGCATGGTTTTAGCTTTGGCCGGATCTGGCAATAATTCTGCAGGCGCCTTGGTATTCGGAGCAGAAGAGAAACCACCAACCCAGGCAAATGTATCTAAATTACCCAAACCAAAATTTAAGGATTGACCACCGCCCATAGACAATCCGGCAAGAGCTCTGTGTTCCCTGTCTTTAAAAACAGGATAATTTTTTTCTACGTATGGGATCAGATCCTGCAACAAATCCTTTTCAAAGGTTGCAAAGGCAGCAACTTTTTCTGGTGCCATAATATTTCCGGTAGCACGATCATCTTTCATCGCCCTGCCGTTCGGCATCACCACCAACATAGGTTCAAGTTTTCCTGCGGCATACAGATTATCGAAAATTACCTGAGGTTTACCACCATTAAGCCATTCCTTTTCATCTCCACCGATACCATGGAGCAAATATAAAACAGGGTATTTTTTAGTTTTCAGATAACCCGGAGGAAAATAAATAGTGGCTTTCCTGGTTACCCCAACAGTTTTTGATGCATACTGGACCGTATCTATTTTTCCATGGGGGATGTTTTCCTGGTTAACATCAAAACCTGCAGGCGCGGTAGGAATCTGCTTTTGTGCCAAAACTGCAGTTTGAATAAAAAGCAGTATGGCTAAGATGGAGATTAATCGTTTCATTTTTTTGGTTAGAGGTGATTGGCAGAAACAATGAAGTAACTGCCAGAATTAATTATTACTACAAACTTAAGTGCATCGCACCGCAGCATGATGGAACCATTGATTATTTTGAGTGCAAAAATGTTCAAAAATGCCTTTGAGCTAAACAAATCATCATTTATTTAAAAATCTTTAATGAACTTCGGTAATAGATACTTTCGGAAAAGGAAAAACAATTGACCGTATACATCACTAAGCTAAGAAAAAATTAGCGTTACCAGCCATTTTTTAGCAATCGATTGCACAAAAAAGCCAGATTGATGTATTCTAAATATTTTTAAGTGATCAAGCCTAAAAACCAAATATGAAACACACCATTATAGCGCAGGGAAATATCGTTCCTCAAATTAAAAAGCAAATTAAAAATGTGATGATGTGCGATCAAAAGATCCTTGAAAATAATACTGGTCTGCTATGAAAATGATCCAAACCATGCGCTGGTACGGCCCCGATGATCTAGTTACGCTAGCCGATATTCTACAGGCAGGCTGTACAGGCGTAGTAACTGCTTTACATCACATCGCTGTTGGCGAAATCTGGTCTGAGGAAGAAATATTAGCCCGAAAATCACTTATTGAATCTTCTGGCCTGGTATGGGAAGTGGTAGAAAGTTTACCCGTACATGAAGACATTAAAAAGCGGCAGGGAGAATATCAGCTATGGATTGAAAATTATAAAATTAGTCTGAAAAACCTGGCCAACTGCGGAATCAAAGTGATTACTTACAATTTCATGCCGGTGTTAGACTGGATGCGGACAGATTTAAAATATAAAACCCGCACTGGCGCACTCGCTTTAAGATTTGAGAAAACAGCATTCATTGCTTTTGACCTTTATCTGTTAAACCGACCTGGAGCAAGCGCTGATTATACGCCACAAGAATTGGAAGATGCCAAAAGTTTCTTTATTAAACTTACCCCACAAGAGCAGCGCACTTTAATGAGTAGCTGTTTACAGGGTTTGCCGGGAAGTAAAGATCATTTCACTAAAGATCAGGTGCTTACTTTACTGGAAGGATATAAAAACATTTCTGCAGCAACACTGAGTGATAATTTGATCAGTTTTTTGGAGGAAATCACGCCTACCGCCGATCAAAGTGGGCTACAGTTAGCCATACATCCGGATGATCCTCCCTACCCGATTTTAGGTTTGCCAAGAATTATGAGTACAGAAGCACATGCGCAAAAAATATTAAAAGCGGTGCCTGCGTCATCAAATGGAATCTGTTTTTGCAGTGGTTCTTTTGGTGCCAGGCCAGATAATGATTTAAAGGGAATGATTGAACGGTTGGGAAACAAAATATATTTCCTGCACCTGCGAAGCGTGCAACGAGAGGATAACGGCAATTTTTATGAAGCTAATCACCTGGAAGGAAATGCAGATATGAGCGGTTTGGTAAGAGCTATTCTAAAACTCATGCATTCCGAAAACCGTGCGATCCCTATGCGTCCCGATCATGGCCATCAAATGCTTGATGATCTGGATAAAAGTCCCTACCCAGGTTATTCTGCGATAGGAAGACTGAAAGGACTTGCCGAACTGCGCGGACTCGAATTGGGCATCAGCGAAACTTTAAAAACAAAAAACTTACATCATTAAATACCCGGGTAATTTTTAGTTGAGCTTAAATATAAAAACCAGCAAAAACCCAGGCATATATCTTCAATAACCAAATACAATTATGAAAAAAATCTTTTATTTATTCTTACTGTGCTTCACTACACAAGCATTTGCACAGATAAAATTTACGAATCCCATTCTTGCCGGTTTTTATCCGGATCCAAGTATCACGAAAGTAGGATCTGATTATTACCTGGTTAATTCTACCTTTTCTTATTTTCCGGGTATCCCTGTTTTTCACAGTAAGGATTTAAAAAACTGGAAACAGATTGGAAATGTAATTGAGCGAAATTCACAGATGACTTTTCTGGGCGATGGAACCTCACGTGGTTTGTTCGCGCCTTCTATCAATTACCATAAGGGAACCTTTTATATGACCTGTACCAATATAGACAAGGGCGGAAATTTTGTGATGACGGCTAAAAATCCTGCAGGCCCATGGAGCGACCCGGTATGGTTACGCGAAGTACGGGGAATAGATCCATCTTTATTTTTTGATGAAGATAAAGCCTATATCGTTTACAATAGTGATGCCCCAGACAATAAGCCACTTTATAGTGGCCACCGTACCATCCGCACCTATGAATTTGATCCCGCAACGCTAAAAGTTAAGGGGGAAGAACATTTGCTTGTAAATGGTGGAGTAGATATTTCAAAAAAACCGGTATGGATTGAGGGACCACACATTTTTAAACGCGGAGACTGGTATTACATCTGCGCTGCTGAGGGTGGAACGAGTGTAAATCATTCCCAGGTTATCCTTAGAAGTCGGGCTGCTAACGGCCCATATGTGCCCTATGAAAAAAATCCAATTCTAACACAACGGGATTTAGATCCAAACCGTGCAAATCCGATAACTTCTACCGGCCATGCAGAATTGGTTGAAGGCCCTGATGGAAAAACTTATGCCATTTTCCTTGCCGTGCGCCCATATGAAGGAAATTTTTACAACACCGGAAGGGAAACTTTTATTGCGCCAGTTAAATGGACAAATGGATGGCCTGTAATTAATCCCGGTTTAAAGGAAGTTCAATATCAGTACTCAGCAGATTATAAAGAAATCAAGCAAGCAGGCGCGCCACCACAAAACGGAAACTTTTCTTATCGCACCACATTCGATAAAGATTTGGATCCATCGCTATTATTTTTAAGAAAAAACGACAGCTCATGGTATAAACTTGATAAGAAAAATGGACTAACGATGAAACTTAAGCCCGAAACCTGCATGGAAAAAACAAATCCGGCTTTTTTAGGAAAGAGACAGCAACATATGTTCTGTTCGGCAAGTACAGCGCTTCATTTTTTGCCAAAATCTGAAAATGAGAAAGCAGGATTTATGATTTTCCAGGGGGAATTTAATTTCTACTTCATGTGTAAATCTATTAAAGAAAATGCAGCTGTAATTCAGCTCTTTAAAGGCGATAAGGCTACCAATAAAATGGTATTACTTACAGAATTGCCTTTACCTAACTCATCAGCCGATCTTCAGCTGGAGATTGAAGCTAAAGGTGGCCTGTATGATTTCAAATATCGTCAGGGAAATAGTGGCGACTGGTTGATGCTGAAAAAAGACGTTGATGGCAAGTATTTAAGTACGCAGGCTGCCGGCGGCTTTATCGGTTCGCTTTTCGCGCTGTATGCTACATCTTCTGGCCAACCAAGCGATAATACAGCAAGCTTTAAGTGGCTGGATTATAGCGGGAATGATAAAATTTATCATTCGAAATAACTTAAACTCACGCAAGTTTCCAAACGAGCGTCGATAATAATGGGTTTACTGACAAAACGATAAAATTGTTAAGCTACCTACGCACTCGTTAAAAACGAGCGCGGGCTTTTAAGATTTATATAAAAATTCGTCATTGCGAGAAGGAACGACGAAGCAATCTTTCCTGTTGAAAAGATTGCTTCGTCGGCTGAAAATGCCTCCTCGCAATGACGATCACTCTTGAGGTTCGTCACCCTGAACTTTTTTCAGGGTCCTTTACGCAAAAAACTGATCTTGTGCCCGAATTTCAGAACATGCTGTCAACTTAATGGCTTCGCGTAGCTACGAAATTAGAGCGTGATGGAAATATAAAATCCTCATCCTTAGAGATATTAAGCAGATAATATCCCTCAGAGAATCGTCATTCCCAGGTGGATCGGAGATCTTAAAACGCTTGTATTAAGATCCCCGCCTGCGCGGGAATGACGAATCTATTGGTGGATTTGTCTTTGATCGCACCGCAGGTAGTTAACCCTTATTCGGTTTTATAAGCTCAATCGTGCCATCTTTAAGGTGATGAAGTTCAGTTACTTTCACATTTCTTAAATGTGTTTTTCCCGAGAGCTGGGTATCGTGATAAAAAATATACCACTTACCTTTAATTTCAACAATGGAATGATGAGTAGTCCAGCCCTCTACAGGTGTCATGAAAGTGCCTTGATATTTAAAAGGACCCCATGGATTATCTGATATTGCCGATGCCAGAAAATGGGTATCACCTGTTGAATAGGTAAAATAATACTTCCCGTTATATTTGTGCATCCAGGCACCTTCAAAAAATCTGCGATCATGATCTTTTGTAAGAAGCGGTTTACCTTGCGGATCTAAAATGACCACATCTTTCACCTTCCCATCAAAAGCCATCATATCCTTGCTTAGTTTTACCACTTTTGCACTCAAAGCAGGTTCGTTTTCTTGTTGAGAATCGGTTTTAGAACCATTTGGATCATATTTCCCATCTTTCCAGCGTTGAAGCTGTCCGCCCCAGATGCCGCCAAAATACATGTAGCTGCTGCCATCTGTATCGGTAAAAACTGCAGGATCAATACTAAAACTGCCTTCAATTGGCTCTTTAGCTGCTTTAAACGGTCCAGCCGGATACTTCGAGGTTGCCACCCCTATCCTGAAAACGTCATTTTTATCCTTCACAGGAAAATAGAGATAGTAAGTACCATTTTTATAGGCCGCATCCGGTGCCCATAATTGCCTGCCTGCCCATGGAATATCACTTACAGATAGTGCAGGTTCATGAATGGTTACCTTACCACCAATGCTGTCCATACTCAGAATCCGATAATCTTTCATATCAAAATGATCACCATTATCATTTTCTTTCACACCCGATTCGATATCATGCGATGGGTAGATGTAAATTTTACCATTGAATACGTGCGCAGAAGGATCTGCAGTATAAATTTCTTTCACCAATGGCTCAGAAAGATATTGTTTCTGCTCTGTTTTTGAAGTTTCCTTTTCCTCAGCATGCTTCTTTTTTTCCTGGCAGGAACTTCCTAAAGCAACAATTAGGGCAATGCCCAAAATAGATTGGCTTTTAATTTTTAGATTCATTATTATTCATTTTTGGTTAAATACGATTAATGAGAGTTTTATCCCAATCTGGGCTAAATCATTTATTTAGCTTTAAAATCCTATAGAATTACCTCCATCAACAGGCAACACGACACCAGTTACATAAGAAGAACTGTCTGAGCATAAATAATAAACCGCTTCAGCTACATCTTTAGGCTCTCCCATCCTGCCCATAGGGGTTCTTGAAATCACTTTTTGCCTTCGCTCAGGATCAGCGTCTAATGCTTTTGCAGACATCGCTGTTTTTATAAATCCTGGCGCCACACAATTAACACGAATTCCAAGTGGTGAAAGTTCGGTTGCCATGGCTCTGGTCATCCCTTCAATTCCGGTTTTAGCAGCAGAATAGGCAATTACTTTTGGGATTCCGTATTGGGCAGCCATGGAGCTGATATTAACAATGGCCCCTTGCTGAGCAATTATCATCTTTTTAACTACTTCCCGGCTTATAGAAAATACAGATTGAAGATTAGTCTGCAAAACCGATTCAAATTCTTCATCAGTAACTTCAACAAATGCTTTTTTCATGTTTATTCCGGCATTATTTACCAAAACATCTATTCTTGAAAATTTAGTATAGATATTTTCAATTAAATTGGGTATTTCTCCAGGTTCTGAAAGATCGCAGACGAAATAGGAAGCACGTCCACCTAAATCTGCAGCTACAGCTTTCAAATGATCTTCGTTTCTACCTACCATCACCACATGCATTCCTTTATCAACAAGTAAGCCCGAAATTGCCAGCCCCAGTCCGGATGCACCACCAGTTACGATGGCCACTTTTGTTAACCCTGATTCCATTACTATAAATTATTTTAATACGGTTGATCTTAACTTATTATTGATGTTTATTTATTTGGTTAAAATTTTGCCAATTTTTTCGGATAAAATGCATTCAAAAACGATAGGTGAGGCAAAAGATAAAACTATGTTAAAAGAAGAATTTAGTATGGAAACTTTGAATAATATGCTAGCAGAAATGTTGATTATTAATTAAAAAAATCTCCCTGGCAACTACTTATTTTATTGCGTAGCCAATATAAACCCATACTTAAAGAGATTCGGTTGGTTAACAACAAGCAATAGAATGATTGGGTAAATTTTAATCATATGAGCATTTTTTATGATAAAAAGTGCTACTGCCAATCTGCAGCATTTAATACTTTAGTGTGAGGTATAAAGATGAATCAGTATGAAAAAATTAACCGCAAACAAGGTAAAACAGGCCATAACATATTCAAACAAAACGATAGGCATAAGATTAGGAATTATCGTGTTACTTGCATTAATGTGCTGTGATAGTGAAAAATCATATGCTCAGGACCCTAAATTATATGTTTTTTTGAGTTTTGGTCAATCTAATATGGAAGGTAATGCGCCTTTCGAACCTCAGGATACAACCGTTAACAATAGATTTAGTGTGCTCCAGGCAGTTGACTGTCCGGAATTAGGCAGAAAAAAAGACAATTGGTACACGGCTAAACCACCTTTATGCCGATGCAAAACCGGCTTAACGCCAATGGATTATTTCGGACGAAACCTTTTGGATTCATTGCCCAAAGATGTACGCATCGGGATTATTAATGTAGCCGTTGGTGGTTGCAAAATTGAATTATTTGATAAAGATAATTATCAAACCTATACGGCTACTGCGCCAGAATGGATGAAATCGCCCTTAAATGAATATGGCGGAAACCCGTACGGCCGTTTAGTGGAGTTAGCCAAAATTGCCCAGCAATCAGGGGTAATAAAAGGCATTCTGATGCACCAGGGCGAATCCAATACCGGCGATCAGGAATGGCCTAAAAAAGTGAAAGGGGTTTATGAAAACCTCATCAGGGATTTGAATTTAAATCCAGCTACTACGCCCCTTCTCGCTGGCGAAGTGGTTCATGCAGATCAGGGAGGGATATGCGCATCAATGAACAAAATTATTGCAACGTTGCCAACAATAATTCCCAATGCACACATCATATCATCAGCTGGCTGTACCGCTGCAGCAGATCATTTACATTTCAATGCACAAGGCTACCGCATGCTTGGCGAGCGTTATGCTAAAACAATGATTTCTTTGTTAAAATAATATCAAAAATGCAGAAAAAAACATTTGGAATATCACTGTTTACGGGTTTACTATCAGTATTATCCTGCTTTGCCCAAAACCCAATTATTCAGACTTATTATACCGCTGATCCGGCACCAATGGTTCACAATGGAACCGTTTACCTCTACACCTCTCATGATGAAGATGTTACCGTGAAAAATTTTTTCACTATGAATGATTGGCGGTGTTATTCATCAAAGGATATGGTTAACTGGACTGACCACGGCGCTATTTTATCTTATAAAGATTTTAGCTGGTCGCGTGGTGATGCATGGGCTGGCCAGTGCATATTCAGGGATGGAAAATTCTACTACTACTTACCCGTGAACCAAAAAAATGGCGGAAACGCGATTGGTGTTGCCATCTCCGACAGTCCGACAGCAGGCTTTAAAGATGCAATAGGAAAGCCATTGCTTTCAGGCTTTGGCTACATTGATCCAACTGTTTTTATCGATGATGAAGGGCAGGCCTATCTATATTGGGGCAATCCCCAATTATATTATGTAAAACTGAATAAGGATATGGTCTCTTATGATGAAAAAGTTGGGATCGTGAAAGTGCCGCTAGACAAGCAGGGTTTTAGTGCGAGGAAAAAAGATCCGGAAAAAAGACCATCGGAATATGAGGAAGGACCATGGTTCTTTAAACGGAAAAGCAAATATTACCTGATTTATCCGGCCGGTGGCGTTCCCGAACATTTGGCTTATTCTACCAGCCAAGGCCCAACAGGACCATGGATATATGGAGATACGATCATGAAAGTGATCGAAGATCGTGGTGCATTCACCAACCACCCCGGCTATATTGATTTTAAAGGTCAGTCTTATTTATTTTATCATGACGGCGCTTTACCTGGTGGCGGAGGCTTTAAACGTTCGGTTTGTATAGAACCATTCAGTTTTAACCCTGATGGATCCATTCCGAGAATTAACCGCACAAAAGCAGGCGTATTGAAAAGCGCTGCAAACCTAAATCCCTATAACCGCGTTGAAGCTGAAACCATTGCATGGTCTGAAGGTGTAAAAACCGCCAAAGATAGCTTAACAGGGGCCATTTATGTATCCAATATTGACAATGGCGATTATATCAAAATCCGTAGTGTAGATTTTGGCAAAGGTGCTACGAAGTTTGAAGCAACCGTAGCCTCCTTATCCTCAAAAGGAAATATAGAACTTCGGGCAGATGGTTTAAACGGCAAGCTGCTGGGAAAACTAGAAGTAAAATCAACCAAAAATACTCGGGATTGGAAAGCCCAGCTTTGTAAAATAAACCAGATTACTGGTGTATACGACCTTTATTTGGTATTCAAAGGTGAGGGTAATGACCTGTTTAATTTTGACTCCTGGCGTTTGATCCGCTAATAGCAGGTCGTTTAATCACCTCAGGTTCCAGCGCTGTAGAGCTCACATGAATATGTCTAACTGCGGTTCCTTATCAGGACTAAGTGAATTAAATGGAATTATGGATAGAAAAATCCACATCAGTCCTTAAAATAAATCTAAATGGTAAAAACACATATAAAAATGGTAAAGAAATTCAGAGTAGGCGCAAGCTTACTTTTAAGTTTCATAACGCTGGGTACTTTAGCCCAAAATCCTATTATACAGACTAAATTTACGGCCGATCCGGCACCAATGGTATATAAAGATACCGTATACCTGTACACCTCCCATGATGAAGATAATGCGGGGCCTGGAATGGGTAAATTCCTGATGAAGGATTGGCTTCTTTATACTTCGACAGACATGGTAAACTGGACAGACCACGGCGCTATTGCATCTCTGAAAAACTTCGCTTGGGGAAAGCAGGATAACGGAGCCTGGGCACCACAATGTATTGAGCGTAATGGAAAATTCTACCTGTATTGTCCGGTACAGGGCAGTGGCATTGGGGTCCTGGTAGCAGACAGTCCTTATGGACCATTTAAAGACCCTATTGGAAAAAGGCTTATTGATGATGACCATCTGTGGAATGATATTGATCCCTCCGTATTTATTGATGATGACGGACAAGCCTATCTGTATTGGGGAAATCCAAACCTCTGGTATGTAAAGTTAAATAAAGACATGATTTCCTATTCCGGGGAAATCGTTAAAGTAAAAGATGTAGGTAAAGAAAAAGGGCAAACCAAAGCTGATGCTTACCACTACCAGGAAGGCCCGTGGACTTATAAACGTAATGACCATTACTATCTCGCCTATGCCTCTACTTGTTGCCCGGAAGGGATTGCTTACGCAATGAGCAAAAATGCAACCGGTCCCTGGGACTATAAGGGTTACCTGATGAAACCAAATGAAAAATCTTCAGGAAATCACCCCGGAATCATTGACTATAAGGGTAAATCATATTTGTTTGGTTTTAATTTCCGGTTAAATTTTATGATCACCGATAAACACCATGAAAGGCGCTCGGTTTGTGTAGAAGAACTCAGGTACAACCCGGATGGCACCATCCAGGAGTTGCCATGGTGGTCGGAAACCGGAGTGAAACAAGTCGGTAATTTGAGTCCTTTCAAACGTACCCAAGCTGAGACAATAAACTGGGCTGAAGGCATTAAAGCAGAAAAAGACGCTGTAAACGGGCGTATTTTCACCACCAATAAACAGGAAGGTGCCTTCATCAAAATTAAAGGTGTCGATTTTAAAAGTGGTGCTAAAAAGTTTGAAGCCAGTTTAAATTCTCTTACCGGCGGAGGAAAGCTGGAAATCAGGATTGATGATCAAAATGGCAGGCTAACCGGAACGCTTCCCGTAAAAAATAAAGATATTACATGGGAAACAATCTCCTGTACGCTTAATCAGGTAAAGGGCGAGCACGACCTGTTCCTGATATTTAAAGAGGGGACATTCAGTTTAGACTGGTGGAAGATGATAAAAAAATAAATCCAGATTGATAAAACTGTTGGTTGGTTGGGCCTTTGAATTAAATGCTAAGTTTCGAATTGTTTTATTCCATTTTTTAATCGTTCCGAGGATTTACTGCCAAAATTATTTTAAAGTCATAAAACGAAAAATTGGTTAATCTAATCCTATTCAGTTAATTATTTTAGTGAAAGCGAAATAACTTTGAGGATTTTAAGAATATCTGATTTTAATTGCGTTGCTTAAACGCTGTTTTTATGGATTATGGAAAAAAACAATAAACGTTACTATAACATTTAAAAATTTTTCCTAATTTTCAGTTTTCAAAACTGACCCTGATCAATCTAAACCAAATAAGCTTATTCCGTTGTGATGAATATCCCCAAATCTTTAGCTATGAATTATTTTAAAGGCATTTTACTGGTAATGGCATTGGTTGCCAGCCACGTTATATCTTTTGCCCAAGACCTGAACGTTACAAGTCCGGATCAGAAATTGATGGTTAAGCTTTATTTAAATGAGGGTAAACTTTATTATAATGTAACATTACAGGGAAAAGAAATGATTGAGCGGTCTCCTTTAGGACTTCGTGGAAGCCAGATGGATTTATCATCTGGTTTAAAGCTAATAGACAAACAATTGCGACAAATAAATGAGCATTACAATGAACCAAAAATCAAGATCAGTAGTGTAAACTATCAGGCAAACGAGCTGATCTGTAAGTTCGAGAATGCGAAAAAGAATCAGCTTGAAGTAACATTCCGTGTAAGCAATAACAATATTGCTTTTAGATACCAGGTGCCGCAAACCAGTGAAACTGCAAACTTTATCATTGAAGAAGAATTGAGCGGATACAAATTTCCGGCCAACACCACTACTTTTTTAACGCCACAGGCTACCCCTATGATTGGCTGGATGAAAACCAAACCTAGCTACGAAGAAGAATATACGCCCGATCAGGCAATGGGTGTCCCTTCAAAATATGGTGTGGGTTATACATTTCCTGCGCTTTTCCATTTAGGAAATGAAGGATGGGTATTACTCTCCGAAACAGGTGTTAATTCGCTATATTGCGGATCAAAGTTGAGTGAAGGAACCAAAGACGGCAATTACAAAATAGCCTTCCCTGAACCAGGTGAAAACAATGGAATGGGACGTGCAAATCCAACGATTCCGCTTCCAGGCCACACCCCTTGGCGCACCATCACCGTTGGCACTACCCTAAAGCCCGTTGCGGAAACAACCATTCCTTTTGATGTTGTTGAACCGCAGTACCAGGCTTCAAAACAATACACTTTTGGACGTTCAACCTGGAGTTGGTTGTTATGGCAGGATCCCAGTATTAAATATGATGACCAAAAAACGTTTATCGATCTGGCTGCTTCAATGGGTTACGAGTTTGCCCTGATTGATGGTGGATGGGAAAAAAATATCGGCTATAAAAAAATCGAAGAATTGATCGCCTATGCTAAAACCAAGGGTGTTGGCATTTGCCTATGGTACAACTCCAACGGATTCTGGAATGATGCTCCTCAAGACCCTAAAAGCCGGATGAACACGGCTTCGGCTAGAAAGCAGGAAATGGCGTGGATGCAGCGAATGGGTGTTAAGGGTATTAAGGTCGATTTCTTTGGTGGCGATAAGCAGGAAACGATGAAGCTATATGAAGACATCCTGTCTGATGCCAATACTTTTGGTTTGACAGTAATTTTCCATGGTTGCACAATACCCCGAGGCTGGGAACGCATGTATCCCAATTATGTGGGAAGTGAAGCCGTTCTAGCATCAGAGAATCTGATATTTGGGCAACATGCGAATGATAATGAAGCTTTCAATGCCAGCCTTCACCCCTTTATCCGGAATGCTGTAGGCGCAATGGAATTCGGGCCTGTACTCTTAAACAAGCGCCACAATAAGACAAATGATGGTGGTACCATCAGAAAAACTACTGAAACCTTTCAGATTGCAACTGCGGTACTTTTCCAGAGCCCGGTACAAAACTTCGGCATTACGCCAAATAACTTAACTGATGTTGCACCTCATGTGATTGATTTTATGAAAAAAGTGCCTACCACCTGGGATAATACCGTTTTCATTGATGGATATCCTGGAAAATATTGTGTACTGGCACGTCGCCATGGCGATACATGGTATGTAGCGGCCATAAACGCTGAAACTACAGAGAAAACAATCAATATTTCGCTCCCGATGTTATCGGGCACAGATATTACCTTATACACAGATGCCGACGATCGTTCACCTCAAATAAAACAGCTGAAGTTAAACAAGACAAAACAATTAAAAGTAAAACTTTTACCGGGCGGGGCAAATGTAATTGTGGCCAAATAGATTTATTATTTGGCCATCATCTGAACTGAACCTTATGTCATCCTGAGCGGAGTTGAAGGATCTTTTAGCCAAATTATCTAGTTACTTAAGGTATCTTATTAGCGTGACTCCACTAAGCAATGTTCCTCTCGGGCAACTCCAAACCAGCTTTTCAATTAAAGCGGTAGTGATCGAAAATTAATTCCCCTTATGTCATTCTGAGTGGAGTCGAAGGATCTTTTAGCCAAATTATCCAGTTACTTAAAGTATCTTAGTAGCCTGAGTTCACTAAGCAATGTTCCTCTCGGGCAACTCCAAACCAGCTTTTCAATTAAAGCGGTAGTCATCCAAAATTAATTCCCTTTATGTCATCCTGAGCGGAGTCGAAGGATCTTTTAGCCAAATTATCCAGTTACTTAAAGTATCTTAATGGCCTGAGTTCACTAAGCAATGTTCCTCTCGGGCAACTCCAAACCAGCTTTTCAATTAAAGCGGTAGTCATCCAAAATTAATTCCCTTTATGTCATCCTGAGCGGAGTCGAAGGATCTTTTAGCCAAATTATCTAGTTACTTAAAGTATCTTAGTAGCCTGAGTTCACTAAACAATGTTCCTCTCGGGCAACTCCAAACCAACTTTTCAATTAAAGCGGTAGTCATCCAAAATTAATTCCCTTTATGTCATCCTGAGCGGAGTCGAAGGATCTTTTAGCCAAACTAAAATGGTTGCAGAAAACAGCCTAATTCAAGTACTTGCAATGGCAGTTGTAAAAATCTCAATAATTACTGCCGGACAAAACATCTTATTTACGTAATTATTTTCTCCTCAGATGCTGAAAAATCAAACCCTTTTGGGAGTATGTTTTATGTAACGAAATTGAAACATTTGCATTCTGATAATGTTATTTCCCCAATCAAAAATGAACAACATGAATAATAATTTTACAAAATCTACGATGTTGATTGCTTTATTAAGCTTATCAACTCAACTGTTTGCGCAAGAAACGCCAACAACCTCAGAGCGGTTCGGCAAACAATCTTTAAGAACATGGAGTGTTGGAGCCCACGGAGGTATACTTAGTCAGAATACATTTTTAGGTAGAGGGAGTGTTAAAGCCAGAGAATTTAAAAGCATTGGTTACGGCGCCTTTATCAAAAAGCAAATTTTGCCAGCATTAGGTCTACAGGCCGATTTTCTTCGCGGAGAAATCAAAACTTTAAATAGTACCAGCACGATTGAGCAAGTGAACAGCATCAACTGGTCTGGTTCCCTAACTGCAGTATTAAATATTGCCAACTTTAGTCTGAATACACAGAACGCAGTATTGATTCCTTACGTTAAGGCAGGTGCCGGATACATGTCATCAGATTCAAAAGTAGCTAATGTTGACATTTTTACTGAAAGAGAAGGATGGTATATCCCAACAGGCGTTGGATTTAAATTCGGCGTAGCCAAAGGAATCAATATTGATTTGGGTTACGACATTAATTTCATTAAATCTTCTCCTACCGTTAAAAATGCATACAACGAAAGCAGATTCTCTTATGCGCATGCAGGATTGGAATTTGCGCTTGGAAATAAAGAAAATTCTCAATTGCAAAACTATAGTGCGGTTGCAGACCTGAGAAAACAAAGTGCAGAAGAAAGTGCCGAATTAAGAAGAGCATTATCTACCGCCGAGCAAAATGCCGCAAGAGACCGTGAGCAATATGCCAAAGATTTAGGCGATGATGACAATGATGGTGTGGCAAACAAATTTGATAAATGCCCTGGAACTGCAGCAGCAACTGTTGTGGACGGATCAGGATGCCCGATAGCCGTTACACAAACCGTTATTAAAGAAACAACTGTAGTAACCGAAGCAGATCGCAAAATTTTAAGAGATGCCATTTCAAATCTTGAATTTGATTTAGGTAAATCAACCATCCGTGCAAAATCTTACACCACATTAAATCGTGTTGCTGCATTGTTAATCGAGAAAAATTTCAGTTTAAAATTAGCCGGCCATACCGATAATACAGGTGGCAGAGAATTAAATCTGCGCTTATCTAAAGAAAGAGCTGAATCTGTTAAAGCTTATTTGGTTTCTCAAGGTGCAAATGCATCCAGAATAGAGGCAACAGGTTATGGCCCCGATCAACCTATAGCAAGCAATAAAACTGCCGCAGGCCGTCAGGAAAACCGTCGAGTAGAATTCACATTATATTAATTTTTATAAACAATCAATCATCATGAAAAATTTTCTAGCAACAGTAATTATCTCTGCAACAACCATTTTTGCGGCAAATGCCCAGATCCAAAAAGGCAACGTAATGGTTGGCGGAAACTTAACCAACATTAACCTTGGTTTGGATAACCCAAAAATATTCAGTGTAGACATTACCCCAAAGGCAGCCTGGTTTATTCAGGATAACGTTGCAGTGGGTGGTTATGTAAATTTCGGTTTAAAAACAGCAAAAAACTCAAGTACTACAACCAGTTATGGCGTTGGTGCATTGGGCCGCTATTATACCGGAAAAGATGTTGAGGTGTTACGCCACGGACGTTTATTTGCAGAAGCTACTGTTGGTATTGGTGGTGTTAATGTGAGCAATGGCGGTGGTAATACAAACGGATTAAACTTAAGCGTTGGTCCAGGTTTTGCCTATTTCATTACACCAAATATTGGTCTTGAGACTTTGTTAAAATACAATGGCCTGGTTGGTTTTGGAAGCGCAACAACCCAAAATAACCTGAACCTTTCTTTCGGATTTCAGATTTATTTGCCGGGACAAAGAGCAGCTAACAAAGTTAAAAGAGACATCAATAACTAAAACTAAAAATAAAGAAGCTGCTTTCCTCCGAAAGTGGCTTCTTTTCTAAAGGACTAAATCATTTACGACATCTAACCAATATCATAAATTATGGAACATAAAATTCATACCCTGGGCGACAAGTCCGCAATCGGATTTATCAGCCGTTTATCATGGAGCGCAATTATTTCAGGCGTACTCATTGCTATCGCAGTTCAACTTCTCCTTAGTTTTTTAGGCCTGGGCATTGGCTTTGGAAGCATCAATCCGCTGGAGGAAGCTAAACCATTTAGTGGCCTCGGCACCGGAGCATTAATCTGGTGGATCATTACCATGCTAATCTCCGTATTTACTGGTGGTTGGGTAGCTGGTTGGTTTTCGAATCACATCCAAAGAACAGACCTGATTCTGCATGGGTTACTGACCTGGTGCTTGTTAACTTTCCTCAACATGTATTTAATCACTTCTTCAGTTGGAAAAGTTATCGGGGGAGTTGGTACGGTAATCACCAAAGGATTTTCACTTGCCGGAGAAGGGATTAAGGCTGCTGCACCAGAAGCTGGAAACATGATCAAAGACCAGTTAAACGTAGATGAAAATACTTTCAGTAAAATGAAACAGGAGGCGCAATTGTTATTGAAGCAGACGGAGAAGAAAGAACTACAGCCTGGCGCACTTAATAAAAAATTAGATAAGGCAGCAAGCCAAGGAAAATCGACTGGAGAGGATGTTCTCGAAAATCCGCAGGAAGCTCAACAGAAAATAGATGACCTGTTCTCTAAATTGTTTTCTGAAAACGATTCTACTTTTAATGCCGTAGATAAAGAGGCATTGGTTAATGTGGTTAAAAACAGAACCGGAAAAAGTCAGGCAGAATCAGAACAGATTGTAGAAAACTGGATCAGTACGCTGAAAACAGCAAAAGAAAAGGTTAAAGAAGTAAAAGCCCAAGCAGAAGCAAAAGCCAGAGTAGTTGGTGATGAAATGGCGTCGGCACTATCCAAATTTGCAATATTCTCTTTTATTGGAATGATATTGGGTGCAGTAAGCGCGGCTTTTGGAGCCATTGTAGCTTCCCAAAAACGAGTTAAAACGATCGAAATCAGAGAAGAAAGAATTTAAACCAAATTATCTAAGCAATGACTACAGGAAAAAAAATCGGAACCATTGCAGCAATTGTTGGCCTTGTACTGGTTATCGGCTTGATCTATTACAATTACTTTTTTGTCTTTGGCGAAGGGGTAAAAGCCGGGGAGCTGAATTACATCGTTAAAAAGGGATATATTTTCAAAACCAATGAGGGAAAACTCATTCAAAGCGGCGTTCGTTCCAGACAAATGGGTACGTTGGAAAACAATGAATTCGAATTTTCTGTAACCGATGAAAGTATAGCTAGACAAATGATGGGAAACAGTGGCAAATTTTACGAACTGCATTATAAGGAATATAAAAGTAGCCTGCCCTGGAGAGGATTTAGCAGATATGTGGTAGATAGCGTTTATGCTGCTAAAGATGCTCAGAGCAGATAAGGCACAGCCAATTTTCAACAACAACAGAAATATCAATCTTAAATACTAAAACAATGGACAAATTAGAATTAAAAGGCGCCTGGAACGAACTTAAAGGAAAAGTTAAACAGGCCTACGCAGATTTAACTGAAGACGATTTAAAGTATGAGGAGGGAAAAGATGATGAACTTTATGGTAAACTGCAACAAAAAACAGGTAAAACCCGCGAGCAGATTGTAGATTGGTTAAAATCTTTGTAAAAGAGAACCTACAGGCTTCTATTAATATTTAGAAGCCTGTTTTATTATATGAAAGGTCATTTCATCCCGTCATTTCCGTCAAATGGTAGATGCAAAAATCGTTTGAAGTAGGAAAAGTTCTGTGAATCTGACAGGCTTGTAATGGGCAAAAAATTCCGAATTATTCTATACAGAAACTAACCTGGAATTGCAATATAATTTAAGAGCCTGTTTAAAATTAAATAAAATTTATTTCGTATGTCAGTCTTTATCAAAATATCAAGAAGTCTTCGACTACGCTCAGACTGACCAACCGCGGCGCCTAACTTAATGACAAATTTGGTCAGCCAATCTCAATAACAAATTATTAATTTTTCTCTTTTATTTCTTTTGAATAATTTTAAAATCACTAAATGATGCATAACCAAAAATATCTCCATAGGTAGCATGATAAACGCCTACCTGTAAAACACGGCCCATATCATCTCTTTTTACCGGACTGCCCGGGAGGTTAACCCAATCCTTTCCATCCTGACTGCCACGCATAAAAAATAGATTGCCTTGCCTTTGTATTTGTAAATGACGATAAAAATTCCATCCGGATTGGTTATTCAATTGTTTACGTTCTCCAGAACGAAAATCAGTAACAATGTTTCCAATGCCCCAGCCTGTCATTACGCCATTTTGTAAAAGCTTAGTCGTACCAGAAGGTTCTTTAACCATTAAACCACCTTCATTTGCGCCATAGGCTTTCCTTTGGTTCAACCCTAACATATCCGACAACACCACCTCAGCAACAAAATCACCTTCCACTTTATTGTAGGCAAATGGCCCTATTGCCATGGATCCATCCCAGAATGTATGGTGCGATACCAACTTCAATACTCCGGAGTGCTGGGCAACGGTGTCCGCATTTCCGATCAAACCGTCCCAGGAAGTTCCTTTCAAACCATCTGCACTTGCCGGAACAGATAACGCCGTTCCATTTTGCTTTCTGATTACAAAAAGTGTAGAATCTGTCGTAACGGCACAAGGCAATGAGGTTTGGGTAACATTGCCAAAGTTATCTCTAACCTTTACGGTGTAAGTATAGCGCTTTTCTGGCGCAACAGTAAAATCAGTATAATCTGCAGATTTTAACCATTTTCGGGCATTTTTATCTTCGTCACTTTTAAAAAGGTATTCGAAATTGGTGCCCGGTAATGTTGGTTTATTCGCAGCCATATAAACGATATTGGGTGTAACAGCTGACGGTTTCGAGGCGAATGATGCATTTATGAGGTTATTATTTAGTTTCTGTTTCCAAAAATCAAACTCCTGCGTACACCCACTATCATCAAGACCATAATTGAACACAGAAATTGAAGATATGGCAACTGATTTTCCTTCTGTTGCAGATCCGATTAAAATGTGTGGATCTTTTTGTGTGTTAGACCCATCAATATTTACGGCTAATTTACCATTTATAAAAACATTGAATTTCCCTTTATAATAAGTACAGATCAGCTGTTGCCACTTTCCAGAGCCTACTATCCTAGCCCTTTTACGCCCAAAAAATAATTCTGTTTTTGTACCAACCTGCGCGTATAATGAAAAAATGGCGCTAAAAGGTTTTGAAAAGTCTAGTATCCTGGCCAACTCCTTTCCGAGAAGTAACTCTTCACCACTACCTAATGTCACCGCTATTTTGCCATCTACATCAGCAACTTCTGCTTTATCTATAACTATGAGTTCTCCCAAAGCAGCTCCGTTATTGGTCCACTGATCTAAATTGCCATATTCGAGATTTTTTGCTTCTACATGTAACACTGTACTATTATGCAGTCCTTTTTTATAGGCGGCTTTAATTTCATCGTGGCTTAGTGGGATATCATAAATTTTCAACGAAGCCAATGCACCGGAAAATCCTGCGCTTCCATCTTCATTTCCGCCGATTAGAAAATGTTTGAGGTTATTGATAAAAAGCATCTTTCTTTCGCTCCTATCCAACTCTCCATCAACATAGATCCGTTCCATTGTACCATCAAAAACAATGCTGATCAGATGCCATTCATTGGCTTTTGGTAAGTGTTTGTATCCTAAATCTGCCCATCCAAGGTGGGTTACTGCACCAGCCGTTTTACTATTTCCATAACCAGCGGCAGCATTACTTAAATTAACCCCTCCCTGCCCGGTCCACGATACAATAGTTTCTTCTTTATCAATCTCTGGATTTAGCACCCACATACTTATACTATAGCTGCTGTTTCCAAGCAGAGACTGTGGCGCAGGACCTGATGAAGCTAAGCGTTCCTGACCAGTAAAAATCAATGCTTTTTTACCTCCGATCATTGTTGTAATGGGTTTAGTTATTCCACCCGCTAAAAAGTACCCACCCAGCTTACCTTTATTTGGAACGTTCGCTATAACGGTACCTGTGCGGAGATTATCCAATACCAGATCTACCAACAGACCTTTTGGTTCAAAGACACTTAAAGGTTGCCATTTTTTAATTTTGGTATGCATTACCGGATGATATTCCGCATCATCGAAAACCTTAATATTCCATATGGCTTTATTCAATCCCGGATATTCGGTCCGTAAAACCATTGTCCGCAGGTACCTCGCCTTAACATTCCCAAAATCAATCATCGGGCTGCCGTGTTGGGTATTTTTGCTGCGATCTGCATATATTTTCCATGTTTTCCCGTCAATCGAATACATGATCTTATATTGATAGTACCAGGTGGCGTATTCAAACTGCGTATGGATACTTTTAACAGGAAATATTTTTCCTAAATCTACCTGCACCCAGGCAGGCCCCACATTGCTTTTACCTTTCCATAAGGTTCCATTATTATCATCAAAGGCAAATTCCGCTTTAAAATTTTCATCATAGCTGGAAGATGCGGACACTTTTTTACCACGCACTAAATTTGGATGTGGATTGGCATTTTTGGCCAGATAACCGATTCCGGTATGTGTAGGCGAAATTTTAAGTATATTCCCTTCATCATCAAACTGCATCTTATCTGCAGCAACCTGCCTGTGGTAACCGCCATCATTATGCGGATTATTATGCCGGTGATAAACCAGGTAAAAATCATCACGTTGCTGCAATACAGATTGGTGTCCAGGCCCGTGCACCGTCCCGTCTTTATTTGTAGATAAAATCGGGTTATTAGTGCCGTATTTAAATGGCCCCATTGGGTTAGTTGCAGTTGCGTATTGAACCCTGTAAGTGCCATCTTCACAATAGCCTGATGAATAAGTTAAATAATAAATTCCTTTTCTTTTAAACATAAAGGGTGCTTCAAAAAAATCTTTTGCATCAGTATTCGGAATCTGGGCCAGCTTGGAAAAGGATTTCATGTCTTTGTTTAAAAGGCCAACCCCACAGCCATGGTTGGGATAAATACCCCAGGTGCCCCAATACATATAATATTGGCCATCGTCGTCCTTAAAAGTCTGCCCATCAAGCGTAATCACATTTGGCACCATAAAATTAGACACAATAGGCTTGCCCTTAGGCAAAAGGGAGGTCCATGGCCCAACAGGACTATGAGAGGAGGCGCCAAAAATTTCAACAGGCTGGCAATAGTACAGATAATACTGACCGTCGGCACCCTGGGTTACATCGGGCGCCCAGTAATAGTGCGTGGTTGGCCAGTTCATATCCTGCATGGTCCAATTCACAAAGTCTTTGGATGTCCATACCTGAGCGGGGCCGAAACCACCGCCATTACCATCTGTTGTCGCATAAATATAATAGGTATCCCCGAACTTCTTTACCGTTGGATCTGCAAAATAACCCGGGATAATTGGATTTCCATGTAGCACAGCCTCCTTTGCAGATTGTGCGAGGACAATTTGAAAAGTAGAGCACAGCAGGAATAAAATGAATTGCTTTAAATATTTTTTATTCATGGTTAAGTGTTACATCAGGAGTTTTGGGAACAGCTGTTATAGGTCAGCCTGTAAATATAAACGAAGTACTACGCAGATTACCGTTGGATATTAATGCATAGTATCAATATTTTAACCTTTCACTTTTTAATGCTCCAATCTTTAAAATATTCTCTTCTCTGGAGGGAAAACAAAAACGATCCAAGAAAATACAATTCACACCATAATCGGGCATTAATTTACATTTCTAGTGTAAAATAAGGTTAAAATATGCACAATACCTGCAATTTCTAGGGCTTCGTCTATTGCTCTTTTTGTTTAATTTTATCAATTATGAAAATTTACAAAGTCTTCAGCTCCATTCTATATCTTGCTGTTTTTATAGTGACAAGCAACACGGTTCTGGCACAAAATGGTGATCAGATCCTGGATGGCATTGGCGAAACAGCGATGAGCGCCAGATATGAACTTAAAGGTGATTTAAAGGATTGGTCCAGAAATCGCTTTAATGCAAACTTCATTGGAGGTCAGCCGCAATTTGTACAAGACAGTCGCTTCGGAAAAGTACTTTCTTTGCCAGGAACTACCGAAACTTATGTAAGCATACCTGCAGCCGCCTTAGCAGACATTGAATCCATCAGCATCACCAGTTGGGTTTTGCTTAAAAGCGAACGTTCAGATCAAAGTTTTTTTGACTTTGGTCAAAGCGCGGATAAACATTTTTCTTCAAAACTGAACAGTAAACAGCATGATCAGGGTTTTCTTGCGATGATCCAAAATGGGAAAGGCTCAGGTATAATCGCAAAGGGGCCTATGCCTGCCATTAACCAATGGGCGCATCTGGCCATTGTTGTTGACATTTCTTCAAAATCTATGGTGAGTTACCTTAACGGTAAAAAGGTTGCTGAAGCAAAAGATATCAACTTTGATCTTACAGCTATTTTCGGTCAGAACAAATCGGACAGGAAACTACTGAACCTTGGCAAAGCGATATTGGGCAAAAATACCGAGCTGAATGCATTAATCCACGATTTCAGGATTTATCGGGTGCCTTTAAATGCCAAGCAGATCGTTTCCATTTACCGCCACGAACAAAACGGGGCCAACGAAACAACAGTTAACACTTCGGCTAAAACAGATGATAACCTGCAACATTTTCCTGCAGATGCACCCCAATTATATACCAAATATCTGACCCAGGTAAATGATATTAATGTAATAACGAGCGTAGGTAATCTGCCACGATTGCCAGGTGCTGTTGCCGGAACTTATCAACCAGGTAAAACTGGCCCGATGGTAAAGGTAATCTGGCCCAATCCAACAGATAATTCAACAGTTGCCCAACCCGGAAATTATACGATTACCGGTTATGTACCAGGAACAAACTTTAAGCCGAAAGCACTGGTAAAGGTGACCGCGACCGACAATGAAGCGACACCTACTATTAAGCTACAACCTTTTGCCCTGAACCAGGTAATGCTAAAGGCTGATCATGAAGGGCATGATACGAAATTTATTGAAAACAGGGATAAATTTATCCGCACATTGGCTAAAACAGATCCTAATTCGTTCCTGTATATGTTTCGTCATGCTTTTGGTCAGAAACAGCCCGCCGATTCGAAACCACTTGGAGTATGGGATAGCGAAGATACTAAATTACGAGGTCATGCTACCGGGCATTATTTAAGTGCCATTGCGCAAGCTTATGCAGGTGCAGGTAATGATAAAGCATTGCAGAAAATTTTCGCCGATAAAATGGAGTATATGGTAAACACACTTTATAACCTATCTCAATTGTCCGGAAAACCTCAAAAAGCGGGTGGTGCTGCTGTTGCAGATCCACTAGCTATTCCTTTTGGCCCTGGAAAAACTGCTTATGATTCTGATATTAGCGAAAAGGGAATCAGAAGGGATTACTGGAATTGGGGAAAAGGGTTCATCAGCGCCTATCCACCAGATCAGTTTATCATGCTTGAAAATGGCGCTAAATACGGCGGACAAAACAATCAGATTTGGGCACCTTATTATACTTTACATAAAATTTTAGCTGGGCTGATTGATATTTACGAGGTTAGCGGTAATAAAAAAGCACTTGAAGTTGCAACCAATATGAGTGACTGGGTATACACCCGACTAAGCCATTTGCCACAACACACCTTAACCAAAATGTGGAGTACCTATATTGCTGGTGAGTTTGGTGGCATGAATGAATCAATGGCACATCTCTACAGAATTACCGGAAAAGAAAATTACCTGAAAACGGCGCAGCTTTTTGACAACATCGGTTTGTTTTATGGCGATGCCGCACATAGCAATGGATTAGTTAAAAATGTGGATCTTTTGCGCGGCCTTCACGCTAATCAGCATATTCCTCAGATTGTGGGTAGTATGGAACTTTATCGCGTATCAAAGCAGTCAGATTACTTTAAAATTGCGGATAACTTCTGGCATAAAGTCGTAAATAATTACATGTATAGTATAGGCGGTGTTGCTGGCGCGAGAAATCCGGCCAATGCAGAATGTTTTATTGCACAGCCGGGAACCTTATATGAAAATGGATTTTCTGAAGGTGGGCAAAATGAAACCTGCGCCACCTACAATATGCTTAAACTTACGGGAGATCTGTTTCTCTTCGAACAAAAAGCAGAATTAATGGACTATTACGAACGGGCTTTATATAATGATATCTTAGCTTCAGTAGCAAAAGATAATCCTGGAAATACTTACCACATATCGCTTAGACCAGGTTCTGCTAAACAATTCAGCAATGATGATATGACCGGTTTTACCTGTTGCAATGGTACCGCATTGGAAAGTAGTACCAAGTTACAGAATGCTATTTATTTTAAAGATCAGCAAAATCAATCTTTATATGTTAACCTTTTCATCCCATCTGTATTAAACTGGTCAGAGCGAAAAATTAAAATTGAACAAACTACCAACTATCCAAAATCAGATCAAACCAGTTTAACCATCAACGGTAATGGTCAATTTGACCTGTACGTGCGGGTTCCGGGATGGGCAACAAAGGGTTTCTTTGTTAAAATTAATGGTCAGCAACAAGAGTTAAATGCAGTTTCGGGAACTTATCTTAAAATTTCCAGAAACTGGAAATCCGGAGATCAGGTTGATTTAACAATGCCTTTTCAGTTTCATTTAGATCCGGTAATGGATCAGCAGAATATTGCGAGTTTGTTCTACGGTCCCATACTGCTTGCCGCACAGGAGCCAGAAGCAAGAAAAGAATGGCGTAATGTTGTACTTAATGCTGATGATTTGGGAGAAACCATCAAAGGCAATCCAGCCAAACTGGAATTTACGATAGACGGAGTTTTGTTTAAACCATTTTATGATAGCTACGGAAGGCATTCGGTTTACCTGGATGTGACCTTAAAATAAGCAATTGGGGAAACAGCTCAGACCGAAATAATAAAAGCTTGTTTAAAAATTAATTCGTACGTCAGTCTGAGCGTAGTCGAAGACCATTTTTAATGCAATAATAAAAATGCATTTAATAAAAGCAATCCATTATGCTACCGTTGACAGATTCATAAAAAAGGTCGTCATTGCGAGGAGGAACGACGAAGCAATCTATCATGCTAGTAATCCTCGCTATGAAGATTGCTTCGTCGGCTGAAAAAGCCTTCTCGCAATGACGAATCACTCGGGGAAATTTTATTTCCATTAAATTCTAATGTCATTCATATTGATTTTTATACAATAAATTATCTTTGTGTATTAAAACAAACAACTTACTAACAGAACGTTAACACCAGTAAACCTAAAACATCCATCCTGACAGCAAAAGGTCCATTAACCCATTTGGAAACCTGTTTTACAGAAGCAGGAAAAGCACTAAAAAAAATAAACGTTATAAATACGCTAAAAATACCGCTACTTTATTTTTTTATTTAATAAGTGTTACTACATTCGTGCAGACGTTGGATGAAATTAGCTGCTGGTAAATTAATCAAACATGATTGACTGGCTTAACTTCTTGCCGAACTAACTGCCTCAATTTAGCAATTGAACGGTTTTTATTCTAACCAAATTCATAAAAGCAGATGAAAGATGTTTCAGAGGAACTAGAACTTTTGTTGCGCGTAGCTGATGGTGATCGCCCCGCGTTTAATTTGTTGTATAGGAAATATCTCCAAAATTTAAGAAAATTTGTCGCTTCAATTTCTGGCAATACCGACCTGGCAGATGAGCTTGTACAGGATATCTTTGTTAAAATATGGCTGAGCAGGAAAAACCTTCCTCTTGTTGGGTCTTTCAAACCTTACCTTTACCGCTGTGCACGCAACCTGCTAATCGATCATATCAGAAAATCAAAAACGCAGATCAAGCTAAAAGAGGTTTCAAAAAACATTGAAGAGAATTGCTCTGTTAGCACAGACGATCATCTGATTTATTCACAAACCTTAAATCAGGTATACAGTGGTATTAACCTGCTTCCTGAAAAAAGAAAAAAAATTGTTGAGCTCAAAATAAACGACGACCTTTCTCTTGATGAAATTGCACTACAGCTAAAAATATCCAAATCGGTAGTCAAAAAACAGTTTTATACCGGAATGGCTTTTCTGAGAAATCACCTGAAACATTTATACAGGATTGCACCTTTTATTTCTTTTCTATATTTTTTTCTTTAACGAGGGGTTCTTTTTCTTTCCGTATACGTCTTAGTTGATATGGAACAAAAGGATGTTGAGCAACTCAAGCAAAAATTAATTCATGGTGAATTAACTGAGTCTGAACAGCAAGACTTTTTTAATTGGCTAAAGCGATTAGATCAGCCCGAGCTGAATGCGTTCATGCAAGAATATAGCGCATCATTCGAACATAAAACCGATAGTTTAGACGGACCGCGGCACGAGGATTTAGCAAACAAAATCGAAATGCGTTTAGATGCTTTATCGGTTGCCAAAACACCCTACTGGAAACATACAGCTTTTAAAATCATGGCCGCAGCGGCGGTATTGGTGCTGGTCTGTTCAGCTGTATTGCTGTACTTTGCTCATTTGAACGGGAACAAATACGCTACACTTTCCAAAAGCACTACCATCTTACGTGCAAAACCCATTTATGGAGGAAGTGACAAAGTACTGCTTATTCTCTCAAACGGTAAGCGTATCGAAGTAAACAACTTTACCAAAGGGCAACTTGCCGTAGAAAATGGCTATTCTATCGAAAAACAAAGCAACGGCCTTTTAAAATACAGAAAAATCAATACAGCTGCCGTTTTAGCAGCAGGTAATTCAAACACCATCGTAACACCCCGAGGCGGACAATACTGCGTTAATCTTCCTGATGGAAGTAAGGTTTGGCTGAATGCAGAGAGTAAAATAACTTATCCGGTAGTTTTTTCGGGCAATACCAGGAAAATTGCCCTGCATGGCGAAGCTTATTTTGAGGTAGCCCACAATCCGAAAAAACCTTTTATTGTTGATTTTGAGGGCTCAAATGTAAAAGTACTGGGCACCCATTTTAATATCTGCGCATACGGAGAAGGCGAAATTCCTAGAACAACCCTGCTTCAGGGTTCGGTAGAGGTAAGTAAAGGTGATCGCAAAAAGATAATCTTACCTGGTCAGCAGGCCATTTCAAGTCATAACATCGGTATTGTTAATGTTGATACGAACCACGTGATGGGGTGGAAAAACGGAAATTTTTCATTTGAACATGAACGCATCGGCACGGTGATGGGAAAAATATCAAGATGGTATGATGTTGATGTAAAATATCAGGGTGAAGTAACGCAGGAAGAATTTGTCGGTTCGATTCCAAAATCCAAAAATTTGGAAGAAGTACTCCACAGGCTGGAGCTGACCGGATTGTTGCACTTTAAAATCAAAGGAAGGAGCGTGACCATTATGCCATAACCTTACAAAAATAGGTTGGCCCATCCATGAAACAAAAGCCAGAGTGCTGTAACACTCTGACCTGACGTTTGGATCGCCACCAAGTATTCCAGACAATAGTACAACCAAGTATAAACCCAAACATTCAAATATATGAATTATTATGCATCACGCGTAAATAGGCTTTTGGCCTATCTGCGTAAACCGCTACTGGTTATGAAATTAACATGCTTACTTTTAGTTTCCTTAATGTTACAGCTCTCATTAGCCAGCAGCGGACAAACGGTAACACTTTCAAAAAAGAATGCGGCTATTGAAAAAATTTTCAAGGAAATTGAGCGCCAAACCGGTTACCAGTTTTTGTACACCAGGCAAATGCTTAGTGGAACTCACCCGGTAAGTATCGAAATTAACAAAATGAGTTTGGCCGAGACCTTGGATCTCTCGCTGAGATCACAACCCATTAGCTACAAGCTCGAAGATAATATTATCATTATCCAGCGGAGAGCAATAACTGAACCCACAATAAATAAAATGGCTGAAATTGCCATAACAGGTAGAGTTACTGATGAGGCTGGTCTTCCGATTCCTTCTGTTAGCATTAAAATTAAAGGCACCAGTACAGGTGTTCAAACCGCACCAAACGGAACCTACAGCCTTAAAGTTCCTACTGGTAGCGAAACTCTGGTTTTTAGCTCTGTAGGCTTCACTTCCCAGGAAATCGCGGTCAACAACAGAACTGAAATCAATGTTCAGCTAAAGGCCGAACTTAATAATTTAACCGATGTAGTGGTAATCGGGTATGGATTGCAACGTAAAGGTGATGTAACAAGTTCTGTAGCGAGTGTTAAAGCCGAGAATTTTGTAAAATCGCCCGTACTAGATGCGGGCCAGTTAATTCAGGGCAAAGTAGCCGGGTTAACCGTTAACACGCCAAGCGGCGACCCTACCTCAGGCAGCAAAATCAGGCTTCGTGGCAATAACACACTCTTCGGTGCCAATGCCGATCCGCTTGTTATTGTAGATGGTGTACCGAGCAGCCTTAAGCTGGTTGCGCCAGAAGATATTGAATCAGTAGATGTACTAAAAGATGGTTCTGCTGCTGCAATTTATGGTGTGCGCGGTACCAATGGTGTAATTATTATTACCACTAAAAGATCTTCAGGTAAGAACAGCAACGTGGTAGAATATAGTGGTTCTGTAAGCACACAAACTATTGCCCGAAAACTCAACATGCTTACGGCCGATGATTACCGCAGGCAGATTGCCGAAGGAACACGTCTTGCATCATACGATCTTGGTGCAACAACAGATTGGTTAAAAGAGATTTCTAATAAAACACCTATTACCAACATCCACAATATCACTTTCCGTGGGGGTAACAGCCAAACCAATTACCTGGCGACTGTAAACTACCGCTATTTTAACGGGATATTTAAAAAATCTGACAACTCTACCCTTACTGCAAGAGCAGATGTTAACCACTCCATGTTTGATAATAAGGTAAAAATTAACATGGGCGTTTTAGTACAGAACAATAAATATACCCAAACCCAGGATGGCGCCAGTTTCAATGGCGTTGTTTACCGTCAGGCGTTAATCCGTAACCCAACATCTCCCCTTTTCGGTAGTGACGGACATTACTTTGAGGAACCGAACAACTTTGAATATGATAACCCTGTGGCGCGCCTTTTCGAAAGCACGGGACTTAACCAAAACACCACCCAACGTTTAAATTCGCAGATTACTTATAACCCGATTGCGGATCTTAAATTAAGTGCCTTAGGTTCATACACCAAATATGTTTCAAATGGCGGTTATTCAGAATCGAAGTTCCACATTTCCAACATCAGAGATAAACTTAATGGCTATGCTGCCCTGGGTTCTACTCAAAGTATAGACAGATTGCTTGAGCTTACAGCTCAATACTCCAAAAAACTGGGCGATCATAGTTTCACACTATTGGGCGGATACAGTTATCAGGATAATTCATACCTGAATTTCTATGAGCGGAATTATGATTTCCCTACAGATGCTTTTGGTTATTATAATATCCAGCAGGGGCGTGGTGCAAACCGTGCTTTAGATGCACTATTGGGAAGTCGTTATTCGGAAACCAACCTGATTGGATTTTTTAGCAGGTTAACCTATAGCTACAAAGACAGATACCTGTTAATGGCCTCTTTAAGAAGAGAAGGTGCCAGCCAGCTTTACGGTGCTGCAAAACCGTATGGCAATTTTCCATCCGTATCTGTTGGATGGAAAATCACCAACGAAGCATTTATGAAAGATCAAACGATTTTTGATGACTTAAAGCTTCGTGCAGGATATGGGGTAACCGGTAACCAGCCGAGCGATGGTTTCCGCGCTGTTGCATTATTGGGCTATGGCGCTAATGTGCTATCTAACGGCAACTGGATCCAGACACTCGTTCCTACGCAGAACCCTAACCCTGCTTTACGCTGGGAAGAAAAAAGAGAGACTAATATTGGTCTTGATTTCAGCATGTATAAAGGAAGAGTTACGGGTACCGTTGATGTTTACAACAGAAATTATAATGGTTTATTATTTGACTATCAGGTACCTAGCCCGCCAAACCTTTACCCAAGTACAAGGGCAAATGTAGGTACCATGCAAAATAAAGGTATTGAGGTTTTATTAAACATCGTACCAATACAAAACAAAGATTTTGAATGGACTACAAGCTTCAACTTTTCAACCAACAGAAATAAACTGGTTAGTTTATCTAACGATTTATACCAGGCCACAAACGACTATTTCACTACAGGGGGAACAGGCCCGCCAGCAACTACCTTTACCAATATTGTTCGTGTTGGCGATAACATTGGAGATTTTTATGGCTTTAAAGTTAAAGGTGTAACGGCTGATGGTCAGTGGATTTATGAAGGCAAAAATGGTGAAGATGTTTCATACAACCAGTTTAATCATGCTTTTGAAGATAAAAAAGTACTTGGAAACGGGATTCCTAAATTTACCGGCGGATGGAACAATAACTTCAGGTATAAAGACCTCGATTTAAGCATCACTATGCGAGGTGCATTTGGCTTCCAGATTCTTAACTTCCAAAGAATGTATTATGAGAACACGGGTATTCAGAACTATAACCGCCTGGTATCAGCTTATGATCCTGTTTTTGGTACAGCTGTTCTCAATAAAAATATGCCAGTAGAATTTAACAGCTATTATGTAGAAAACGGCGATTTCTGGAAAATTGACAATATTGTATTGGGTTACACCTTTAACAAGCTAAAAACCAAATATCTTAAAGGTGCGAGAGTTTATGTTTCTTCGTTAAACACTTTTACCATTACAGGCTATAAAGGATTAGATCCTGAAGTAGACTGGAGCGGTCTGGCACCTGGTAATGATAACCGTGATAAGTATCCTACCGCCCGTACGTTTACACTAGGTTTTTCTCTTAATCTTTAATCCTTTACATCATGAAAACAAGATATATATTGAGCACTGGCATCGTCGCACTTGTGATACTGGTTATTAGTTTAGCATCCTGCACTAAGTTAAAGGACGAAAACTACTCCGCATTTATTCAAAATAAGTTTACCCCTAATACCTCTGATGTGGCGGCCCTGGTTGGCGCAGGTTACACCTATTGGAGGCCCTTAATGCTTGGAAGAAGCAACAACTCTATTTTTCGTACCAATGAGATTTCCAGCGATGAAGCCGTAATACCTGCCCGCCCGAACGGATGGGTTGACAATGGCATCTATCGCAGGATGCATGAACATCGATGGACCTCTGATGAGGACAACAGCTACCAGATCTGGAACAATGCTTATGGAGGCATTACATCATGCAACCGTGTACTCTATCAGATTCAATCGAACCTGATTCCAATTCCTACAGGTAAAGATGCTACCATAGCCGAGTTGCGTGCCTTAAGAGCATCTTACTATTATGCACTCTGCGATTTCTTTGGCGGGGTACCTATAGTAGATAAATTTGATGTACCATCCGGATTTCTTCCACAGCAGAGCACACGTGCCCAGGTTTATGCTTTTATTGTTAAAGAACTTACTGAAAGCCTTCCAAACCTGAGCAAGGCCAATACCCAGGCTACTTATGGCAAATTTAATTACTGGGCTGCCACTGCCCTGCTGGCTAAAATTTATCTGAATGCTAATGTGTATACAGGCACTCCAGCTTATGCTCAATGCATTGCAGCCTGTAATGAGATCATAGCATCGAACGTATATACGCTTGAAGCCAATCAGAAGACTATTTTTCTTGATGCAAATGAAGGCAGCAGAGAAACTATTTTTGCGATACCCTTTGATGAAAAGTTTACTACAGACGGTGGTGATGCTTTCACCCTGCACATGGAAACACTTCAGCCAGAAAACCAGGCTACTTATAACTTCAAAAACTCGCCATGGGGAGGAATCTGTGCCACACCACAGTTTGTGAGCACATTCGATCCGGAAGATAACCGGCTAAAAGACAATTATGTGCAGGGGCAGCAATATACCGCTGCAGGTGCTGTTTTATTGGGAACCATTGGCGCCAGTAATGGGAAACCGCTGATTTATATCAATGAGCTTCCGGGTGTTGATCAATCAGATGAAGTACATGGTTTCAGGTTGGGAAAATTTGAATTCAAACCAGGTGCCCTGGTAGGGATGAACAACGATTTCCCTTTACTTAGGTATGCCGATGTTTTAATGATGAAGGCCGAATGCCTGTTAAGAACAGGAGATGCTGCCGGTGCCGCTGCATTGGTAACACAGGTTCGTCAGCGATCTTTCTTGGGCAACCCTTCAAAAGCAACCGTAACCGGTAGCCAGCTGTTGCAGGGTAGTGTGTATAACTATGGCCTTCGCAATCACTTAACTTCTACGGTAGAAGGTGGGGCTGATATTCAATACGGAAGGTTCCTGGATGAACTCGGCTGGGAATTTAATACTGAGGGACGACGCAGGCAGGACATGATCAGATTTGGTGTATTCACCAAAAAATCGTGGTTATCACACTCGCCAAATGGAGATTATCGTACACTGTTACCTATTCCACGTGCGGAGTTAGCTAAAAACCCGAATATAAAACAAAACCAGGGATATTAGTCCTGATTACAGAGGTTGTATCATAAGATATAAATTGTCATCCTGAGGGATAATTTATTGTATAAAAATCAATATAAATTACAGGAGAATTTAACATTATGGATCTCCTCTAGAAATCGTCATTGCGAGAAGGCTTTTTCAGCCGACGAAGCAATCTTTATAGCAAGGATCGTTAGCATGAAAGATTGCTTCGTCGTACCTCCTCGCAATGACGACATTTATTAGTATTTGTAATTGATATTTTAACACGACAACATCTACAGAAACCTATCTTATAATACAACCTCAAATGATATAAACTATGAAAAGAAAATTTATTGCCTTAATCACATTATTTTTATGCTATCACCTTTCAGGACAAGCACAATCTTTTCAAAAAACACCACAGGGCATTCATGCCGTTATCCAGTCCATGGATGTAGAGGTCAGTTTCTATTCGCCCGCTATTGTTCGTGTTTTTAAAAAGCCCGAAGGGAGCCAGCAAAAAAAAGAAAGCCTTTCTGTTATAAAACGTCCTGAACAATTGAAACTCGATGTTAAAAACAATGGGCAAAGCGTAACCATCAGCAGCAAACTGATAGCTGCTACGGTTAACTTACAAACCGGAAAAGTTTCATTTGAAACTCCAAACGGTAAGAAGTTATTTACAGAAAAAGATAATAGCACCAAGTTTACCGCAATAAAAGATGCCGGGAACCCAACTTATGTAGTTAGACAGGCCTATTTATTAGACAAGGATGAAATTATTTATGGCCTTGGCCAGCAACAGAACGGAAAATTAAACCAAAGAGGACAAAAAATACGCCTTAAACAGGGAAATACAAGCGTATGCATTCCTTTCTTCCAATCGGTAAAAGGTTATGGAATTTTCTGGGATAACTATTCACCAACTACCTTTACAGATAATGCTCAGGAAACCTCATTCGATTCGGAAGTTGGCAACTGTGCCGATTATTATTTTATGTTTGGTGGAGGCGGTGATGGCGTGGTGGCACAAATGCGTGCGCTTACCGGTCAATCTCCTATGATGCCCTTGTGGTCATTTGGTTTCAGCCAATCGCGTGAGCGCTACAAAACCCAATTTGAGCTTGTTGATGTGGTGAAAAAATACAGAGCATTAAAAATACCACTTGATGGTATTGTACAAGACTGGCAATACTGGGGAAAAGACGATAACTGGAATGCCATGAGTTTTGATCCTACCACTTTCCCAAAACCACAAGCCATGGTAGATAGCGTACATCAGCTTAACGCCCATCTTTTTATTGTTTCATGGCCAGGTTTTGCACCAAAAACACCACAATATCAAGAGTTTAAATCAAAAAACATGCTCCTAAACTTTGATACATGGCCGCCGGGTGCAAACACAAAACCCTACGATGTATATAACCCGACTGCGCGCGACATTTACTGGAGCTACCTGAACAAAGGCATATTCTCATTAGGTATAGATGCCTGGTGGCTCGATTCGACAGAACCAGACCATATTAATGTGAAGGAACAGGATTTCGATCAACCTACCTATTTGGGGAGTTACCGGAGTGTAGAGAACGCTTTCCCACTTCAACACACGGGAGGGGTTTATGATCACCAAAGAGCAGCAAGCAATAAAAAACGCGTATTACTTTTAACCCGGTCAGCATTTGCAGGTCAGCAACGGTATGCAACAAATACCTGGAGCGGCGATGTTGGTTCTAACTGGCCTACACTCAAAAAACAAATACCCGCAGCATTAAACTTCTCATTAACCGGCTTACCTTATTGGAATGGCGATATTGGTGGATTTTTCGCTGGCGATTTTGTGAAAGGTGGTGGTGCAAAAAACCCCGATTTTCAGGAATTATATAACCGGTGGATGCAATTCGCAACCTTTACCCCTATGATGCGCTCTCACGGCACCGATATACCAAGAGAAATATATCAGTTTGGCAAAAAAGGAGATCAGGCATTTGATATCCAGGAGAAGTTTATCAACCTCCGCTACCGTTTACTTCCGTATAATTATGCAACTGCCTGGTCGGTAACGCATCACGCCGGATCGTTTATGCGACCATTATACTCACAATTCCCCAACGATACTAAAGGTTTCGAAAACAGCTCTGAATATATGTTCGGAAGCGCTTTTCTCGTAGCGCCAGTTACCGATAAAGGTGTTACCAATCAGGAAATATATCTTCCTTCCACCAGCACATGGTTCGATTTCTGGACAGGTGAAGTATTTAAAGGCGGACAAACCGTAAAACGTGAAACACCGATAGAGATTATACCACTTTATGTAAAAGCAGGCTCAATTGTACCCTGGGGTCCAAAAGTACAATATGCAACAGAAAAAAGATGGAATGATTTAGATATCCGCATATATCCTGGCGATAACGGCGATTTTGTTTTATATGAAGATGAAAACGACAGTTATAACTATGAGAAGGGCGCATATTCAGAAATCCACTTCAAATGGAATGACACCACAAAAACACTTACCCTTTCGGATAGAAAAGGACAATTTAAAGGCATGCTGGGCCAACGCAAATTCAACATCGTGATGGTAAGTAAACAGAACGGAGCAGGTGTTGATAATCAAAAGATCAACAAATCATTTAATTATAGTGGCCGTAAAATTTCCGTTAAGCTTTAATCAAAAAAGCTACGCAGTTTTATAAAATACTTATCTACTAAATAAAGCATGGGCAAGGGAAAAGAATTATACTTTAAGGCAGCGGCATTGGCGCTGCCATTGGTATTTTTATGCTTCATCGAAATCATGTTGAGATTATTCAACTATGGCTTTGATCCATCTTTGTTTATCAAAGATCCCGATCAAGAGGGCTATATGATGATGAACCCTACCGCCTCTTATAAGTTTTTTTCTACCAGTGCCAATGCAACACAGGGTAACCGCGAACGCTTTAGCATTGTAAAATCTAAAAATACCTATAGGATATTTGTGATAGGCGAATCGACCACTGCCGGCTACCCATACATGCACAATGGATCGTTCCATAGGTGGTTACAATACCGGCTGATGCACCAATACCCTGATCTTAACTTTGAGGTGGTTAATGTTTCCCTTACCGCAGTAAATTCGTACACGGTATTAGATTTTGCCAAACAAATTGTTAATTATCAGCCAGATCTGGTACTGGTTTATACCGGGCATAACGAATATTACGGCGCTTTGGGCATTGGCTCTACCAGCCAGATTAAGGGGAATAGCACCTGGATAAAACTGGTCATTCAACTGCGCGAACTTAAGTTGGTACAGTTATCAGACCGCATCATTGAGGCTATTGCGAAACGCTCTGGCAAAAGAATTGATAAGCGCGAAAACCTGATGAAACGCATGGTAACCAAGCAACAAATTGCTTATCAATCGGCCGATTTTAACCGTGGCATAGCTCAGTTTAACAGCAATATGGACGAATTGTGCCAGTTATTGTCAAAAAAACACATCCCAACCGTAATCAGTACACTGGTAAGCAACGAAAAAGATCTTAAACCATTCATCAGTACAGGCAAATTTTCAGCTCAAAAGCAATACGAAAATGGCGAAAAATTATACGTAAATGGTGATTTTAAAGCCGCAAAAACAAATTTTGTTATGGCTAAAGAGTACGATCAGCTGCGTTTCAGAGCGCCGGAAGCCTTCAACCAAATCATTAAAAAGCTGTGCAGGCAATACCCCGGTATTTACCTCGCTGATACCCGTGCCTTGTTTGAGAAAAACGAGGTTAGCGGAATAATTGGCAAAGAAACCATTTTAGAGCATGTTCATCCAAATTTATTGGGTTATGCAATCATGAGCGAATCTTTTTATCAACAGATTAACAATAGAAATTTAATACCCGCAAAAAAACAAAGCGAAATGTCTTTTGCACAATTGCTGGCTAACATGCCCGTTACCAAAGTAGATTCGCTATATGGTGCGTATCAGATTATGATGCTCCGCTCGGGTTGGCCCTTTAATGAGCCCATAACAGCTACTTATAACCGTGGAAATTCCTTAGATGAACAACTTGCAGGCGCATTGGCGGTAGACAGGATTACCTGGCGAGCGGCCATGGACGAACTCTATAAAACTGCTATGGCCACAGGCGACAAACACAAAGCCTTAAAGGTTACCGAAGCTGTACTGCTGGAAAACCCTTACCAAACCAGTTATCACACTTATGCAGGCCGCCTTGGTTTTGAACTGGCAGATCTGAAAACCGCAGATTTTTATTTCAAAAAAGCTTACAACATCTCACCAACGCCTGAGAATGCAAATAATCTTTTCCTGTTTTATTTTAAATCTGACTTACCGGAAAAGGCACTGCAATTTAATGATGGACTAAAACATGCTGGTGAGCAAACCTACCTGGATGCACAAACCGAAGAAATAATAAAAAACATCATCAAACTCAAAAAAGAAACTCCATCTGATAACATTAATGAATTAATTGCAAGCTATTATCACCAACTCCGGGCCGATGAAGCTGCAGTAAAATATAGGAAGAAAAATAGCAGGTAACATGATCAACAAAAAACTAGAAAACAGGAAATTCGGCCTTATTTTAGGTGCCACAGTTATTTTGTTTTGCCTTATTTTTTGGAGGGGAACCTACCCGCAGCAAATCTTACTGTTGCTATCAAGCGGATTAATCTTAATGGCAATCTGCGCTCCTGAACACCTTGAACCTATAAGAAAAATATGGTTAAAGGTTGGAAATTTTCTGGGAATGGTTAACGGTACAATTTTGTTAACCTTAGTATTTATCTTCATCTTAACCCCTATTGCCTTTTTACTTCGCCTGTTTAAAAAGCAGGGTTTAAAAACAAAAAAGAATAAGCAGTTGGTTTCTTATTGGGAAGAGGTATCAGACCGGGCGATGGGTTCTTTTAATCAACAGTTCTAATTAACACATACAATGGATATACTGATCGAATTTTTCCATTTTTTAACCCAGCGTAAAAAATACTGGTTATGGCCCTTGTTTATCATTCTGCTTATCTTGGGAGTAGTACTGGTAGCAGCGCATGGCTCTGTCCTGGCCCCTTTTATTTACAGTTTATTCTAATCGGGCACGCAGCATGGGCTATATTCTTGGGATTTCGGCTTACTATCACGATAGTGCAGCATGTTTGTTGAAAGATGCAGAAATTATTGCTGCTGCGCAGGAGGAACGTTTCTCCAGGATTAAAAATGATGAGTCATTCCCCACAGAAGCAATTAAGTTCTGCCTTAAATTTGCTAATATTTCCCTGGCAGAAGTTGACCAAGTTGTATTTTACGAAAAACCCTTCCTGAAATTTGAACGCTTGCTCGAAACTTATGTTCATTTTGCACCCAGGGGATTAAAGTCTTTCCTAAAGGCGATGCCAATATGGTTAAAGGATAAATTATTTATCAAAAAAAACATAGCCAAAGCGCTTCATGACATAGATCCCAACTGGGGAAAATCGCGTACCATTCTATTTACCGATCACCATCATGCACATGCAGCTTCTGCTTTTTACCCGAGTCCATTTGAACAGGCTGTGGTATTAACCGTTGATGGTGTGGGCGAATGGACTACCACTGCGGTTTCAATAGGCAGTTCGGCAAAATTAACTTTAAAAAAAGAGATCAATTTCCCAAACTCCCTAGGTCTTTTATATTCTGCTTTCACCTATTATTTGGGTTTCAAAGTCAATTCTGATGAATATAAAGTAATGGGTTTAGCTTCTTATGGCACACCGGTATACAAACAGCTTATTTATGATCATTTAATTGATGTTAAAGCAGATGGTTCCTTTCTCCTGAACATGGATTACTTTGATTACTGTACAGGGTTGAAAATGACCAATAAAAAATTCGACAAGCTTTTCGGTCATCCCGCCCGTGCAAAAGGCGATGAATTATTGGCGTTTCACAAAGACATGGCCAGTTCAATACAAAAAGTGACCGAAGAGATCATGATGAAGCTGGCTCAAAGTCTTTACAGGGAATTTAAAATAGATAATTTATGCATTGCAGGCGGAGTGGCATTGAACTGCATCATTAACTCAGCCATCAGACAACATTCTGGATTCAAACATATCTGGGTACAACCTGCAGCAGGCGATGCTGGTGGTGCATTGGGTGCCGCTTACAGCGTATTTTACGAGCATTTATCTGGAGTTAGGAATGTTGATCCGCAGGCGGACGGAATGAAGCAATCACTGCTCGGCCCAAGCTATACCCAGCATGAAGTGATCAAAGCACTTTCCGCCTATGGCCTGAATTACGAAGAAGTTGATCATGAACTTTATTATCGTAAAATAGCAACGTACTTAGCCGATGGCAAGGTAATCGCATATTTCAGAGGAAGAACAGAGTTTGGACCAAGAGCACTGGGTTGCCGAAGCATTCTCGCAGATCCCAGAAACAGCGAAATGAAAGCCATATTGAATGCAAAAATCAAGTTTAGAGAGTCTTTCCGTCCCTTTGCGCCCGCTATTTTAGCAGAATTTGCCGATTTATATTTTGGTGAAGGCTCAAAAAACCGATATATGTTATTCACAGAAAACTATTTAGGCAATAGCAATGGTTATCAATTATCCGATGCAGTTTTAATTCCCGGAGCGGTACACGTTGATGGTACGGCCCGGGTTCAGCTCGTTAGCAAAGCACATCATCCAGATTTTCATCAACTAATTACGGCATTCTACAACCTTACAGGATGCCCGGCAGTGATTAATACCTCTTTAAATGTAATGAACGAACCTATGGCCTCAAGTCCTGAAGATGCCATACGCTGCTTTTTAAATACTGAAATTGATGTTCTGGCTATTGAAGGTTTACTGATCGAAAAAAAAGGATTGGACCTTGTTGAAATAAACTTACCCGTTACTGTCCATATTCATGCTTAAAAACTCATCAAGCATGGAAAAATCAAATATGAAAACAGACAAGCGTAAAAATAACGTAATTAGTTAAAAATGAGCTATTTCTAGTTAAAAAGCTGTCATTATAGTTTTGGGGTCCTGGTTAATTTGCTGAATACATCAATCAACTCCTAAAACAATGAACAACTTACCAAAATTAATGCTGCAGTGGCGAATCGGTGCCGCACTTTCCTTCATCTTATTATTAAACTTTACAGCATGTAAGAAAGCTCAGGTAGAACCTGATCCTCTTGCAAATCAAACCAGTGCGCAGACAGCGACCGCCCTGCAGATTTATAAACCAAAATCTATGCAGAATATGGATTGGAATTCTACCGAAAGCGAATGGTGTTATCCTCGTTCTAAGCAATCTGATCACTTTATTTTGTTCTGGGGAAAAGGATATGGCAGCAACAATCCGTCCTCCACAAATGTAGATTCAAAATACCGCGTAGATATTGATGATTTGCTGGCCAAGGCCGAATCATTTTATAATTTGAATGTGAATACCTTGAAATTTGCCACTGTTGGAAATGGAACTTCAAAATTGGACCAATATAAAATGATGATCTTTTTATATTATGAGGATGGCTGGCGTGCAACTGGTTCAGGATACGACGATACCATAGGTGCATTGTGGATAAGTCCGCAGACCTGCCGGCCGGTTGGCTCAACAATCGGACATGAGATTGGCCACAGTTTTCAATATCAGGTATCTTGTGATTTAGGCACTTCTCATGGCTTCAGATGGGGTTTCGGAGGCAATGGAGCAGGTGGAAATGCCTTTTGGGAACAAACCGCACAATGGCAAGCTTTTATCTCCTACCCTGATGAACTTTTTAGCAGCTGGTTCGATCCTTACCTGGATAATTACCAAAAACACCTTATCCACGAAGATTATCGTTATGCCAACTACATGATCCATCAGTACTGGGCACAAAAAAGAGGCATTACCGTTATCGGCAAAATATGGCAGGCGTCGCAGAGTTTTGAAGATCCGATTCAGGTTTACCAACGTTTATACGGACTTACGGTGAGCCAACTAAACGATGAATTATATGATGCTGCATCTAAATTTGTAACCTGGGATATTGATAACATCCGCACGCTAGGTGCAAGCAAAATTGGTGCACATCATTATAAAATGAACCTGATGAGCGATGGTGCTTTCCAACCGGATCCAAGCTTTTGCCCGCAAACAACCGGTTACAATGTGATGCCTTTAGAGGTGCCTGTAGCAGGTACAATTGTTACAGCCGCATTTCAAGGCTTGCCAAATGCCTCGGGCTATAATCAGGTTGATGCCAGCATAGCCGGCTGGAGGTATGGTTTCGTTGCCTTATCAACAAATGGTACGCGAAGTTACAGCACCATGTTCTCAAGTGCCTCCGGAAATGCAACATTTACTATTCCGGTGAATTGCAGCCGCCTTTGGTTCGTGGTATCCGGCGCCCCTACCCGATATAATCCGCATGCCTGGGATGATAACAATAGCAATGATGAACAATGGCCATACAAAGTAAAATTCCAGAATACCAGTTTACCGGGTTACAATAATCAGGCACCTAAAGATGCAGCCTTTACTTACGACCTTGAATTAAAGCGGAGTACCACTTCTTACGATTATGCCACAGCCGAAATTGATATTGCTAAACTGGCTTCTGCCTTTCAATTACCTAAACAAGATATTACCAACAAAATAGGAACCGACATTAAATTTTACGCAATTGAACCTAACAACAACCTAAATGCTACCCTAACAGCTAATGGCTACGGACAGTGGTTCGATGCCAACGGTTATGTAGTTAGCTACAGTTCGGCTAATTCACGTGTGTTTTGCGAGTTTGATGCACAAAATTTTAAGCTAAGTGCTGGTCAGTATCCTAACCGTGTTAATACAGGTGATAAATATACCATGAAACAGGCATTGGTTTATACATTAGCTTCCGGCAGTAAAGTGACCGCTACCTTCACTGTTAATCTGACTATAAAATAGTAGCTTCGATCAAACCTAAAAATGCCCGGATCGTCTTTATGATCCAGGCATTTTTAGTTAGTTTCATTAGTGGCTGGTATCATACCTACCACTAGCTATTGCGCTTTTCGAAGGTTTTGTTTTATACCGATAACAAGCGTTAATAAAGTGATAGATCTGCATTGATTTTTGACTATTTCTTCCCTACACCTTCACTCGTCATTATTACTCTTTTAAGTGTTCCATCTTTGTTGTAAAAAATTTCATCAATACAAACCGATCTGTTATTGCTTCCTCCTCCAGGTTGCATAGCCCCATTATGATAAATGAAATACCATTTGTTTTTAAACTCGATGATAGCTTGATGGTTGGTATCACTATTGCCTGCTATTTCGTTTAAAATACCCTGATATCTCCAAGGACCATCAAGGGATTTACTCGTTGCGTATGCAATTTTTTCTGGGAAACCAGTAGCATAAGACAGGTAATAAGTTCCCTTTTCCTCGTGTATCCATGGCGCTTCGGTAAAGTTAAAGCCTTCAAAATTGATCCTTTTTACAGCACCATCAATTTCGATCATATTTTCCTTTAATTTCGCATAATAACACTCACTATTTCCCCAAAATATCCAGCCCTGACCTTTTTTATCCACAAAAACAGTTGGATCAATACATGCCCAATAATTTTTGGAATCATAACAATCTTTGTTGGTTAGAAGAGGCCTTCCAAGCGCATCTTTATACGGACCTTCGGGTTGATCTGAAACCGCGACACCTATGCCCAGTGCATTGGTGCTGATATACCAATAGTATTTGCCATTGCGCTTAATCACCTGACCGGCGTAAGCATCGCCACCTTTGGCCCATGAAAAGTCTGATAGCTTAAGCGGCACAGGGTATTGAGTCCAGTTTTTCAGATCAGTTGTTGAAAAAACCGACCAATCTTCCATTTTAAAAGTTTTTTGCTTTCCACCTGCGTCGTGCCCTGTAAATAGCCATAGTTTTCCCTCATCTACAATCGCTGCCGGATCTGCTGTATATTGGTGCGTGATAATCGGGTTTCCATTAGCTACGAACTGAAACCGATCGCCAGGAAGTTTAGGAACAAGCAATTCCCCAGGCATACCTTTCCAAATGCTATTTAGATGACGGGCCTCCTGACTGGTTAACCCGATTACACTTCCATGTCTTGGAAAAAAATTCTTGGTAAATGATAATGGGGCAGCACTAAAGTTAAACAGGTCGGTACTCTTCTGATATTCATATTTACCTTTTGTATACAAATCATACATCAATATATAATCTGGAGAATCGTTTAGTTTAAAAATACTTGATCCTTCCACAGGAGTGCCCGTTCCGGCGTAAACATCCAGGTATTTAAAATCTTCTACCCAAGGCCCCTTCAATGATTTCGAAGTGGCCTGCTGAATTCCATTTTTAACTTCTTTTCCATCTACTTTGGTATTTCCCTTATAAAAAAAGTGGTATATACCGTCTTTGTAAATAATATCACCATCAATACCGCCAAATTTCGGACTAAACATTAAAGTTGGCTCTTTTTCAAAACCTGTGAAGTCCTGGTTGGCATAGGCGCAATAAAAATCAAGCTTTTCATTATCCTCAAACCTGATGGTAAAATACACCAGGTATTTTTTTGCAATCGGGTCATAAATCGTTTGTGGCGCCCATACCCATTTCACCTTAGCAAAAGTTGCCGGATATTCTTTTGCCAGGTCTACAGCACTATGGTTCCAGCAACCTAAATCTGAAGATTTCAGCATGACTATTCCAGTATTCCTGGCCCAGCCGTTTTTATGGGTATTCATATCTGTTGCTGTTATAAAAAATCCGCTTGCATCTTCCTTTCTGAGGATGTGGGGATCACGGATACCACCAGAATTTGCAATGGTATCCGATTTTATTACCGGGTTGTTATGGTTAAGTGCGGACCAATTTGCTCCATCAACACTTGCCGCAAAGCGTAGCTGTTCCTGCGCTTCCCCTGGGCCCGATCCTTCAAAATAAGCAAAAAGATACCCATCAAATTTCTTTGGATATTTTACTTCCTGAGAGAAACCACCAAAAAAAACAATTGCCAACGCGACAATTAACACCATACATTTCGTATAAAACTTCATAGTTCAAATTATTTGGAATGCTATCGATCAGGTAATTAGAAAATTATCCTGCGATTATATTTTGATTGACCAGATTAATCTTTTTTGGTTAGAAACTATTTACAGCCATTTAATTGCATAACATACATTACCGTGAACACAAATAAACGTGCAAATAACATTTATTTCCAAATGTAAAGAAACACAATGAGATATTTTAATATCGGTGAAGGTTTCTGTCTATTGGTCTTTCATCAAGTTGCTACTAAAAAGGAAACCTCCAACTACAAAAGCAATTTTAAAGCGAATTAGGCCTAATCCTCCTTAAAATAATATAAAATTATTGATTTACCCCCCAAAATGGATTGATTTACAACCCCTCCTACAATTGATTGTACATTATATTTGAACTACAGACGCAATTATATAATACTTTCTTGTAATTACCTAACCATATATTATATGAATCTAAAATGTTTACTAATATCAGCAGTAAAGAAAAAAGGCCAAGCATCAATCGTGGCGGGTATTCCGATTAAAAATTTCTACGCATAAGAGATAACCTAATCAATCTTCACAAAATCAAAATTTCAATGCTAACGCCCAGAGATTTTTTAATTCAAAAATTTTGCGCCTTTGGGAAATATAAGACTCTTGGTTGTCGCGTAAACTTCCATACAAAACCTTAACTTAATTATGAAAAACAAAATGCTTTTTTTAAAGTACGCGGGTGCGATTCTAGTAGCCGCCGTTTGCACGATCAGCTGTAAGAAGGCGGCTGAGTTAAATCTTAATGAGACAGAAACATTTGATTCGGCAATAACCAAGCGAAAAATTCAAGCCATACAGGCAATAGAAATTCCACAGGCACTAGCAAATGGAACTTTTTATATCATGAATAAATTAAGCAGCAAGGTGATAGATGTGCCGGGAGGCCAAAATGGCAACAATACAAGTGTATCGCAGTGGGGAGGAACAGGTGGCACTAACCAACAATGGAAACTAACAGCCTTATCTGGTGGATACTATAGCATAATCGGGGTAGAAAGTAACCGGGCATTAACTGCTGCTGATAATACAAACGGTGGCAATATTCAGATAAACGACTACACCGGTGCCAATAACCAGCAATGGCAATTTGTATCATTGGGTAGCAACTATTACCGCATTGTAAACAGGGCAAGTGGAAAAGCGCTGGATTTATGGAACTCTTCATTGGAAGACGGCGGCGATATAAACCAGTATGATTCTAATAGTGGCGAGAACCAACAATGGGTTTTAGTGAAAATAAAATATAACGGACAGGTTGGCTGGACATGGACATCAACTGCTGGCGTTCCTGCAGATGTGATTACCAGAATAACAAATGCCATGAATAATGCATGTGCACGCTACAATGCCGGTGCCGATTGGGATGCCAGAACCCTAAGTGTTTCTTACAATACAGGTGTTCCAACAGCTGAAGCTAATGTAAATGGTAGCATCAGTTTCGGTGCAAATACCAGTTATCAGAATGTACGTACGGCTATGCATGAAATGGGGCATTGCTATGGCGTAGGACAAACTGGGGGTTGGTATAACCTAACCAATGGAGGAACATACTCTGGTACAAATGGTATTGCGACCATCAGGGCGCTTGAAACCCCCACCAGCAATATCAGTGCGGGAGGTGGCCACTTTTGGCCTTACGGATTGAATTATGATTCAGAATGGTCGGAAACGGGCGCCTTCAGACACGTTAAAGTTGTACGTGCCATGGATTTAGACGGAGTTTATTAGTTAGTCGGTCAGTTAGTTGATAGCTTACGGGAGTGTTAAGTGAATAACTCAGGTTATATATTGATGCTCCCCGGCTATTTATACAAGGAATTCTATCCTTATTGAAATCAACATTCGATAATTATCGGATGAGAGAGGCTTTTTTCAGCCGATAACATATCACAACTTTTAGGGGGGAAACAATCTTTATATAATCATTGCAAAAGGAAAGATTACATTTTCGTTCCCTTTCCTAAAAATAGGAATAAACACTCAGCAATGACGATCTTACTTAAGTATCTATCAAGAAAACATCCTTTCAGCTATTTGGCGCCTATAAAACCTGTTCCTTAAAAGTGCGAATTTATGCAGTACAATGGTATGCGATCGTAACCATTAAAATCTTAGCGAGTGTATTATATCATCAGTAAGAACGATTCTCTTTCATCTTAATATACCAGTTTGCTGCTTAAGATGATTTCATCGTAGAGGCCAAATCCAAGTCCATTCAATCTACAATTTTAAAAAAATTCTTTAAAGGAGTAAACATCTTTTATTATTACTTGTTAATACTACAGACATGTAAGATGCGCTGAAGTGGAATTGCTTCAATTGGATTGATCATAAAATAATTGGATTATATTTGAATCATCCATTCTGAAGCATAATAGATGCCACGCTAAAATACAAACTATGCCAACCAAAAATCAGCAGATTTCAGATCTGGTAACACTTAATGAAGAGCTGGAAAATTATTTTGCCAATACCATTATACCCCAGCTTTTTGTCGATTCAGAACTGATTTTAAGAAAATTTACCCCACCTGCCATGAAGCAGTTTTCGCTGAAAGCTGATTTTATTGGCAGATCAATACTGGATGTTCATGAAAATTTCAGATTTCCCACCATCATTGAAAATATAAAAACAGTGATTGCAACCGGAAAGATCCTGGAAAAGGAAATCCAGACTACGGATATGCATTGGTTTCAGATGAATATCTTGCCATACATAAACAGAAAAGACAATAAAACAAATGGTGTTATTATCACCTTTGTAGATGTCACAGCCAGGATAAAAGATCTACGCGAACAAGAAAAACTTGTGGCAGAGCATGAGCTTCTACTTGATAGTATTGCCCACGACATTAAGAACCCCATATTAGCGCTAAGCCTTTCATTATCTGCGATGAAACTGGACGTTAATAAAAAGGCGGAAAGATTGCCAAAATTGATCGATGCCATGGAAAGAAGCCTAAATAACATCAAAAATGTTGTGGATGATCTTGTGCGGGGCCACTGGGATAAGCAGCGCAGTGATTATGCGGAAGAGCTTATAGACCTGGGAAATATAATTGAAGATGTACGTCTGTCCATTTCCAGCTTAATTCATGAATCGGGTGCGATTATTGAAACAGATTTAAAAGCAACAGAAATTACTTTTGTGCGCAGAAAATTACGCAGCATCCTTTACAATCTGGTTAGCAATGCAATAAAATATACACCAAAGGATAGAAAACCCCACGTAAAAATTCAAGCCGAAAAGCGCGGTAAATATATGCTCTTAAAGGTATCAGATAATGGAATTGGACTTACGGAAGAAGCCAAAAATATTATTTTTGAGAAATTTAAACGTGTAAAAACTGGCGTAGAGGGATCTGGTGTGGGATTATACCTTGTACATACGATCGTGAGCAACGCCGGCGGTAAAATAGAAATCGAAAACAATGCAGAGGTTGGCTCGGTGTTTAAAATATTCCTGAAAAATTAAGTTTTGTAGTATCACATCTTTGGTAATAAACAGGAACAGCCTCTGCTAATGGGCACAAGCTATGCTATTTTAACGGAGCACCGCAAAAACATACAACAGGATAGTATCTATAATGCCAGTGCAAGAACCCAAATCTATAAGTATGAGAAAGTTGATGATTAATTTTTTTTACTTATGGGTTTAACGTAAAAGTCCTGGCAATTGGCCAGGACTTTTATTTTTTTCAATCATTTTACAGAGGCATTTCGGTTTGCCGATTAAACGTTAACCTTCAAATGATCAGGCACCGTCATCTCCAAGTTTAATTGTTATCTGGTCTCAATGGGCAGTACAGCAGTTTTTAAACCTTTAGACGAAACACTTAGATTTAATTTCCCAGCCTGTTCTGTTGATTGAACGGTAATCACCAGTTTGCCCTTAAAGGCCTTCATTTTTGGCAGGTGAAATAATTCCAGGCTTGTTGCATCGCCATTGGCTACTACTTTATATGTTCCTTTTCCGGTAACTTTAAAAGCTAAGCTATTCTCTGCATCAGGACATAAAGTACCATTCGCATCTACCACACTTGCCGTAATGTAGGCTAAATCCTTGCCATCAGCCATCAAAGTTTTACGATCAGATGCTAACACGATATGGTGCGGTTTGCCAGCCGTTTTAACTTTTTGTTCAGCAACAGCTTTACCATTCTCATCATAGGCAATAACCTTTATTTCTCCTGGTTCGTATTTTACATCATTCCACATCAGTCGGTACCTGCTGGTATTGGACTTTTTATTTTTGCTTTGCCTGCCCTGGCTTTTGTTGTTAATAAACAACTCTGCTGACGGGTAATTGGTGTACACAAATACTGGTGTAACTTGTCCTTCACGCCCAGGGAAAGTCCAGTGAGGAACTATATGAAGAGTCGGTTTTTCAGGATTCCACTTGCTCCGGTAGAGATAAAACCGATCTTTAGGGATCCCTGCCAGGTCAATAATCCCAAAATAAGAACTGTGCGATGGCCATTTCTCATCGTATGGGGTAGGTTCGCCCAAGTAATCAAAGCCTGTCCAAACGAACTCGCCAATTACATATTTAAGTGAATCCTGCATTACAAATTCATCATCCGGAATTTGCGACCAGTTACAGTATTCAAGATCGTAAGATGAACTTTGATTATCGTTGTACATTTTCATTTTTTGCGGCACAACCGGGAATTTATATACCCCTCTTGAGCTCACGGTAGAGGCCGTTTCAGACCCCAGAATCATAGCTTGTGGCAAACGTTTGTATGCATCGCTGTACCAGAACGGTTTATAATTAAACCCAGGGATATCCAATACCGAAGCAAAGTTATTGTCTAAGGCATCTTTAATCCTATCCATACCCGCAGTAACCGGTCTGGTTGGATCTTCCCTGTGGCATATATCCTGTAAAAACTTTACAATCTTGCCCCCTTCTTTGGTTGATTGATCGGGCACTTCGTTTCCAATACTCCACATCACCACAGAAGGATTGTTCCTGTTGGCATGGATCATGTTAACAATATCTTTTTCGGCCCACTCATCAAAAAGGGGACTGTATCCGTTTAAAACTTTAGGTGCTTTCCATTCATCAAAAGATTCGACCATAAGCATAAATCCCATTTCATCACATAACTTTACCAGCTCTGGAGCTGGCATATTGTGTGAGGTTCTAATGGCATCGCAACCCATATCTTTCAATAATACAAGCTGCCTGCGCAATGCAGCTACATTGATGGCGGCTCCAAGTGGCCCCAAATCGTGGTGGTTGCAAACGCCTTTAAACTTGCGGTAAACCCCGTTTAGCGAGAACCCTTTTTCTGCTTCGTATTTAATGGAACGGATACCAAAAGTAGTGGTATATTCATCTTTTAAGCTGTTCCCAGCATATAGTTTTGTGATGGCCGAATATAGGTTTGGTGTTTCCGGCGACCACAATTCTGGCTTTCTGACAACTAAATCTTGCTCAAACTCATTCAAATCACTTTCATTCAAAATCTTGGTTGCAGAAGCTACCGTTTCGCCTTTTGCATTTACAATGGTGGTTTGCAGGCTCAAACCAGTATAATTCCCACTAAGTGAATTTACCTGAGTTCTTATTTTTACACGCGCAAAATCTTTATTGATTATGGGGGTGGTAATATAAATACCCCAAACCGGGATACTTACCTCATCCGTTATAATGACATGCACATTCCGGTACAGGCCGGCCCCGGGATACCAGCGCGACGCTTCCGGCAAATTTTCCAGGCTAATGGTAAGTGTATTTTTGCCAACTTTCATTTTGTCGGTTACGTCTATTGAAAAAGAATTGTAGCCGTACGCCCATTGCCCAACAGCTTCTCCATTCAAAAACACTTTAGGGTAGCTCATGGCGCCATCAATCAAGATCACTGCTTTTTTACCTTTTGTAAAAGCAGGTGCAACAAAAGTATTCCGGTACCAGGCTTTGCCAACAAAAGGCAAGCCACCTGTTCTTCCTGTTTTTAATGATGCTGTTTGCTCTCCGTTTTGTAAAATCTGTACATTTTGGCTATCATTGTTCCCATCAAAAGGACCTTTTATTGCCCAATCATGCGGTACACTTACCGTTTCCCATTTGGTGTCATCAAACGCAGGATTTTTGGCCTCAGGAAAATCACCTTTGCTAAACTTCCAGTTTTTTTCCAGCAGGTATTCTGTCCTACCCTGACCATGTACTGTTCCGCAAAACAATACATTGAACATTAAAACGGATAAACCCCAACATAATGATATTTTGATTGCATTCATCCTCAAATCTAAATGTTAAAACAGTGCTCAGCAATTTAAGGAAACAACAGGTTAAAATAAGTCAATAAATGGTTTAATTTTAGCTGGTCTGCTTACAAAAGCAGGGTGCATCTAAAGGTGTTGCTTAATTAAAATTGATGAATGGCGACCTGATTTTTAAATAAAAACATTGCACATGAAGAGGCTGCATTCTTGATGAAATGATGAATTTGCTATTCGGAATGTAATGAAGAATCTTTTTGTTAATTATAATTTTAACCGTCTATTTTGATCATCGGTTGATGTAAAAATCAAAAACCACCTACAACTTTCGTTACAGATGGTTAGTTTTAATCTTGACAATAATTATTTGGTTAGTGCTAGTGTTTTTTGGTGCTCCACTTGTATCAAACGACAGTAGAATTCCCAGTCAATATTGGGGCTTCTCATTGCTGCAACTGATATTATTTTTGTTTTATCATTCTGATTTGCAGCGTACATATTTTTAAAATCTTTCAGGGTTGTTCTCATTGAACGTAGAACTGCAAAAAATCTGCGATCATAGAAAACGATTTTATTTTTGTTTCTTTTGCTAGATTTATATTCATCATTGGATGCTTCACTGTAGGCTTTCTGAAGCTTATCAAGAATTATAAGTCTGTCGCTGATATTTTTTATTGACTCTTCTGACAGATCCATATCTTTAATACCGATAATTTCTCTTTGGTTAGTTAAGACCGTAACACCGTCAATGTTTATTTCCTGTTTACCATCTCTAGAGAACAAATAGATCGGGGTAGGTAAATCATCGATATCAACCGAATCCAATTTTATTAAGTTTTTGTTAAAGTTTGCACGGGTAGCTGATAATCCCTCTGTTGAGAATGGTTTAACAGATTGGGCTTTAGCGCTAATCATTAATAATGATAACACAATGATTTTAAGAGCGTTGTTCATAAAACAAAGATACCCTTAATTATTTCTTAAAGTTTACTTAACAAAAATGAGTCCTTGATATTTATCAATAAAGTGCCTTGAAAAGGCTGGTTAGCATTTTTAGGAACATAAAAAAAGTACAAATATTCCTTATTTGTGTATTACTTATATGGCTTTTTCAGAATTCCTGTATCAAAATTGCATTATATAAACCAAGTTAAGGTCTAAAGTCAGCCTCACTTACACCTGAGTTAATCTTTAGTTCAACAACGTTCAGGGTCTGTAAATGATCCTTATCACCAATTTTCATTTCGGATGCAAAGGTCAGTCCTGAATATTTTTTATAACTAACATAGAGTGTAGTAGAAAAACTGTTTTTGTTTATATCCTCTACCTTATCATCCCGCATAAGCAACTTGCTTTCCTTATCAAAATACAACAGTTCAACCAATCCGCTTTTACGAGTTGCCTTGATCTTGTAGCAGTCCTTAACACCCACTTTTTCTTCACCCAGAAATTCGAGCGTCCATAGTTCGGGCATAATCCAATCAAGTTCATTAAAAATATTATTCCTATCGAACTTATCTTTAAATTCAGCAAGATCCGCCTTCTTTACCTCTCCATTAACGGTTTCAAAAGCATTCTTTCCATCAAACCAATTTTGAAATACGGTTCTGCCCTTATATACGATATTAAAACTACCTTTATTTGGCAACATTTCCTTTGTAATATAGTTTACCTCTCTACCCTCCATTTCGGTCTTGATATTGCTGTACAAGGTTGTAATACTACGGAGAAAGGTCTCACCGCCCATTTCCTCAATGCAGTTTTTAACGATAATCAGGGGATCCGGCTTCGCAGCCTCCTGAGCCAGAAGCGTAATGCTGCCAAGGGTGAATAACAGTACAATGGGTATCGTTTTTGTAAACTTCATTTTTACGGGTTGAATGTTTTATTTTAATGATTAAGTATGCTAATAGTATCGGTTTTAATCTGGTTTTATCTCCTGCAAAGCTTGCGATGAGCCATTCTCATCTGGCTCTATCATTTTGCCGGTTTTAAAATCATATCCAAATGCATCATAATCCTCATTCCCTTCTCCCTTTGGATTATCGCCATACTCATTGGGGCCAAAATCACCTGCCGAAAAAAACATCGGAAAAGCGTAAAAAGGCACCAACTGCCACCAGCCTGATTTACCTAGATCATGACAGCGTTTTGCGCCCTGAGAAATCAACAGATAGATCGGCAATAGCAAGATGATCTCAATCCAGCTGCCAACTGACTTATTGTTCTCAAAAATTAGCACAAAAAAGTAAATAATCAGATAGAAGATTTGGGTTAAAGCGAATTCCGTACGGCGGATTCTGCCATAAAAAGAAAAGGGGTCTTTGAACATTGGAGAGGCGTTTATTTATTTGCCAGTTTAATTTGGAACAAAGTAATGATTATTAGATCAGATGTCAAATATTTTTTTTTAATGAAGCTAGCAAACTGACTAATTAAAAGTTACTAACTACAAAAAGCGGATGATTGTTGCGAAAACGCCAATTAAAAGCAATAAAAAAGCCCCTTTAATATGATTTAAAGGGGCTAAATAATATGGTGGAGAATATCGGATTCGAACCGATCACCTCTTCACTGCCAGCGAAGCGCTCTAGCCAAATGAGCTAATCCCCCAGGTATTAATATTCAATAATAAAATAATTAAACATTGAATAACAAGCTTCTGGCTTGAGCAGCAAAAATAGCAAATACTTTCTCGAATGCAAATGATAATTTAACTTTTTAATTAATCTTTAAATTTTAAGGCAAACAATGCCATTAATCAGATTACGGCAAGGGCCGGTTGCATAGGGTAAATTGATGAATAGAAAAAGTATAAATGTGGCAACCAGTAACACGATAAAAACATAATGGCCTTAAGTGCACTGTCCATATAACACATGGCTACAAGAGCTAAAAAAGGGACAATAACGACATTGATAAAAATTACCGAAAATAAATCTTCAATGTTAAGTAGGCACTAAATATTGTGTAGATTTCGTTCCTTAAATGTTTATACTAAACATTTTCTTTAACCCCTGTTTTATTTAACAGCGCCTGATAGCAATCCACAAATTGAGCAACGTTAAAGCCATCCATCAAAGCATGATTTACATGTATAGAAACCGACATTATTTTTCTTCCGTTTTCATCTCTAAGCTTGCCAAAAGATATTTTAGGGCAACTATCCTGATAAGCGTAGTTTCGCGCATGTGATAGAGAGGTAAAATTTAACCAGGGCAGTGCCGAATAATGGATTACATTTTCACCTGATGAGGAAGGGATTAAGCCAGTGCCGGCCTGCACTTTTTCAATTTCCTGATTAGCTGCCACTCTAAAATCTTCAAAATCCGCATGAAAATCCATATAACCAAACCCAAAAGTTCCGTTTGGACGATTAATGGTTGCCGCAGCATTTACAATATCGTATTTCCAAACTTCGCCATCAATAATGCGATATTTAAAGGGCTCTACATTATTGGCCGCTACCAAAGATTTGTGCAGGTAAAGCAGAAAAAAGGAAACGTTTTGTTCTTTTGCTTCTTCGTAGGTAGCCGTACAATCTACGTCTACAGTAACACCGAAGAAAGGCTCTTCAAAGGCGCTAAAAAATTTAAAATGATCTTTTCTGATCCAGGTATTGATATCTATTTTTTCTTTCATTCAATTAATTTTGGTAAGACCTCAGATAGACTTTCCATCTGGTAAAAATTTGCATGCTCAACGGTATGATCAATATGCTCATGCACCCACGTAGTATGAAAAGGAATATGAACAGCATGTCCGCCAATATTCAACACAGGTAAAACATCCGATTTTAAAGAATTACCCAACATTAAAAACTCCTCAGGCTTACAATCCAGGTGTTTGATTAGTTTTTGATAATCTTTTTCCTGTTTATCACTCATAATTTCGATGTGGTGAAAATAGTGATCAAGCCCTGATTTTGTCAATTTTCTTTGCTGATCTAATAAATCGCCTTTGGTAGCCACCACCAGTTTATATTTTCCATGTAGGGATTTCAGCACTTCTTCAACCCCATCAATCAGCTCTACCGGTTTATTAAGCATATCTTGTCCCAGTTCTATGGCCCTATTAATCACGATTGGGTCTATTTTACCAGCTGTTATCCTTAAAACAGTTTCAATCATACTCAATACAAAACCCTTAATTCCATAACCATAAAGGGGTAAATTGGCTATTTCCGTTTTATAAAGTTCTGCCAGGATTTTATGGTGCGGCATAAAATCTTCTAATAGGCCTGCAAACTGATTTTCGGTTTCCCTGAAATAGGGCTCATTTACCCAAAGGGTATCATCTGCATCAAAAGCAATTACAGTAATTTGATTTTTCATGGTTATGCTTACTTTAGCACCACAAAAGTAAAGCAGCAACGAACTTCAAAAAAGGACATTTGTCTCAACTCAATAAATATGTTAAGAACCAACCTTACTTTCTTGTCCTTTATTGAACGTTTTTGCGCTGAAAATAAAGAGGCAAACATTACGCTTAAAAATTTTAAAGCAGGTTATAGATTTATTGAGCAAGGCGAAAAAATCAACAACATTTACATCATTAAAGAAGGCATCAGCAAATGTTTTATTTCTGAAGAGAACGGTAAAGATTTTATTATCGAATTTTTAGGGAAGGGCGAAATTGTTGGTGAATTAGAAGCGCTAAAAAAGATTACTTGCCTGTGCAATGTAGCTGCAATTAGCGATGTTACGGCCTATGTCATACCGCATCATCATTTCCTTTCATTGATTAACAAAAGTAGTGAATTCACTACACTCCTACTCCAGGAATTGTCTACCAGAATTATACAAACCAGTACACGCGCAGCTTTCCAGCAGTTATACACCTTAGAATATGCCATTATGAAATTATTTAAATTACAAGCTGACGAGCATATCTCTATATCCAAAGAAGACATGGCTGCCTACCTGGGCATCTCCCTAAGGAGCTTTAACAGAAGCTTAAAGCAGGTTATAGCTAAAGGTGATTTTGATTCACCTGAATTTAAAAATACGCTGCAATTAACCAGTATGAAAAAGCTTCTGGAAAATTAAGAAACGCACAGTGTTTATGGTATAATTATTGCTATCAAATTAATTTTAGATTAATTGTAGCGTTTTCGCATTTCGATCCGTTTAAGCAATTGAGATTTAAAAATAACCGCCATTTGCGGAAAATAATTTCACACAAAAAAACACATACAAATGAAAAAAAACTACTATCAATCCAAATTAAGATTTCCGAGTTAATCCAAATGTTGGGGTACCATCTATAAAAAATAGATTACTCCATAGTATAATGATATCCTTAACTATCATTGCATAAAAAAGCATAGGTTAAAAAAACCTGCGCAATTACATTGATTCAGCTAATCTTAATTAAACATGAGCGCTTATATTAACATCTACACCAATTCTTTAACAGACGATCTTATCCCAACAATTTTAAAACGTTTAAATGAACATGAGAACGTTTTGGATATTAATTCTTCTTTTTCATTCAGAAATCCGAATGGAAACTTACCGATCGTTTTTAAATGGGACAAACCAAGCCTTGCAATATTTAACGAAAATAATTTAAAGTTAAATTTTAGTGTCTCTCTTAAATCATTCGATTTGAAAGAGTACAAGAAAAAGCTTTTTAAAGAAAAAATCATTAAAAAGAGTATCGTACAAAAGATTCTTGGTTTATTCAAAAAGAAGAAAAGAAAGGTTGCAAAACCTGTAAAACTAAGTGTAGCGGTTGAAGCACAATTACAAAATTGCAATAAAGTATTCTCTCTAAAATACCATTCTGGAGATGTATTCGAAAATCATTTTGCAACATTAATAGGTGCAATTATTACAGAAATAACCAATGGCATTTGTCATTTTACTCAAGAAAACGTGTGGTATGATGCTAAAGATGTACTAAGAGAATCTTTAGTTAACTTATACACGCTAGAAGAATTACCTAGCCACATCAATAAAAATGCGGTAGCAGTTGCGAGCTAAAATATTAGACGAATACAATTAATCGTCATTTCGAGCGGAGCGCAGCGAAATAGAGAAATCTTTTCATTGCGCTCCATCCGAAAACCATTCAATCAAGATATCAGTTCCTACCTTAAAGTTCACATCATCAGTGAGCAATACTCCAAACTGATCATGCTGGCCCAATCTGGCGAGGTTTCCTAAAATATCTGCCAAATCTTAAACATTTCTGGATAAAATTTGTTAAATCACTCTATAAAAGAAAACTGCAGGGCGCATATTTATTTCAATCTGAACACAACAATTACAGACGAATAACTTGCCGAAATCAGGAAATATTTTTTAATATTACGCCTGCACAAACAACGGTTTAATAATAATTTATTTATCCAACAAAGCTATTACACCACAATATGAATGTAGAAGAGGTTTTTAAGAACAACGAAAAATGGATCGCCGATAAACTGGCTATCAATCCTGATTACTTTACTGAACTATCAAAAGGACAGAGTCCAGAGTTTTTATATATCGGATGTTCAGACAGCCGTGTTACAGCAGAAGATTTAATGGGCATACAACCAGGTCAGGCTTTTGTACACCGTAACGTGGCCAACCTGGTAAACAACGTAGATTTAAACGTAATGACGGTTTTAAACTACGCTGTGCGCCATTTGAAAGTGAACCATATTGTGGTTTGCGGTCACTACAACTGCGGAGGTGTTAAAGCTGCAATGCAACCTGCAGATATGGGTATACTCAATCCATGGTTAAGGAATATCCGCGACGTTTACCGCATCCATAAAGATGAGTTAAACGCCATTGAGGATGAAGGTGCACGTTACAACAGACTAGTGGAGCTGAATGTTCAGGAACAATGCGTTAACCTGTTAAAAACCGCAGCAGTGCAGGAAGCAATTACCAACCGTGGGATAACGGTTCACGGTTGGGTTTTCGATATCCACACGGGTAAATTAATCGATCTTAAAATCGATTTTGAAGCCATTTTGAAGGATATTAAGGAGATTTATAATCTTTATTAAGTCCCAAGTCATGAGTCCCAAGTCCTAAGTACAAATTGCATAAAAAACCTCGCAGGTTTTAAAAACCTGCGAGGTTTAAATACTCCTAAACATCGACTCCGGACTAAAGACTCCTGACTAAGGACTCCAGACTAATGACTAGCCTACCTTCCCATCCAACCGCCATCAACGGTCAAGATTGTTCCATGTACATAATCGCTAGCCGGTGAGGCCAGGAATATAGTCGGTCCTTTAAAATCTTCTGGTGTTCCCCATCTTCCGGCAGGTATACGGGATAATATAGAAGTGCTTCTATCCTGATCTTCGCGTAAAGCAGAAGTATTATCAGTTGCGATATATCCAGGCGCAATCGCATTTACATTTACACCCTTTGAGGCCCACTCATTTGCAAAAGCCTTGGTTAAAGAGGCAATTGCACCTTTACTGGCGGCATAACCAGGAACGGTAATACCACCCTGGAATGATAGTAATGATGCTGTGAAAATCACTTTTCCGCTTCTCCTGGCAATCATTTCTCTACCAATTTCGCGTGTTAAAATAAACGGTGCTGTTTGGTTTACCGCAATTACTTCATCCCAATATTCATCTGAATGTTCAGCAATTGGCTGACGTAAAATCGTTCCGGCGTTATTTACCAAAATATCGATAACAGGATGATCTACTTTTACCTGGGCCGCAAAAGCCAGGGTCTTTTCGCGTTTACCAAAATCGCACTGGTAAGCATAGAATTTTCTACCCAGCGCTAAAATTTCTTTCTCAACAGCACTACCCTGAAGTTCGAGACTTGCAGAAACACCGATAATATCGGCACCTGCTTCGGCTAAAGCCAGCGCCATAGCTTTCCCTATTCCTCTTTTACAACCCGTAACTAATGCAGTTTTACCTGCTAAATTAAATATGTCAGACATGATGTTTAAAATTCATTTTTTAGATCTCTCCATTCCGCTACGCTTCATCCGATAGCTATCGGATCGAGATAACGGTAAGAAATTATTATTTCAGTTCGGTAATGGCGCAGTGATCCATATCGCCATAATCTAAGTTTTCGCCGGCCATACCCCAGATAAAAGTATAGTTGCTTGTACCTGCTCCCGAATGGATAGACCAGTTTGGCGAAATTACCGCCTGATCGCTCTGCATCCAGATGTGGCGGGTTTCTTGTGGCTGCCCCATAAAGTGACAAACACTCTGCCCTTTTGGAACTTCGAAATAGAAATAGGCTTCCATCCTCCTATCGTGTGTATGTGCAGGCATGGTATTCCAAACACTGCCCGATTTTAACTCGGTCATACCCATTTGCAACTGGCAGGTTGGCAAAACGCTGTTCACCAACAACTTATTAATTATTCTATGGTTTGCTGTTTCAGGCGTACCCAACTCTACAATCTCCGCTTCGGCTTTGCTTACCTTTTTAGTAGGGTAAGTATGATGCGCAGGGGCAGAATTGATGTATAATTTAGCGGCTTCGCCTGGTGTAGCAGATTCAAAAAACACTTCTTTTGTACCTTTACCAATGTATAAAGCTTCTTTATAATCCAGTTCGTATTTTTCGCCATCAGCAGTAACAATAGCTTTTCCGCCAACATTAATAATCCCTAGTTCCCTGCGTTCCAAAAAGTAAGTTGCTTTTAAATCATCAGGGTTTGGAAGTGCTATTTTCTGATCAACTGGCATTGCACCACCAACAATATACCTGTCAAAATGAGATAAGGTCAGGTTTACCTGATTGGCCTCAAATACGTTTTCGATCAGGAAATTTTCCCGCAAGGCAGCGGTATCCATTTGTTTAACTTCTTTAGGGCTTTGAGCGTAACGGCTTTCGAATTTATTCATTGGTTAAAATTGAGTTTTGAGATCAGGACCTGAACTCATAACAGATCCTATGGCAAATATATTTATACGATATTTATTATTGGTATTAATACTCAACTTTATAATCCTTTTTTATGGTTTGTCCGCTCCAGGCTTTTAAACTGGTTCAGGGTACGGGTGCATCTGTCCAGAATTTATGATCGGCAGGCAGTCCTAGGGTTAAAAGCCGGGCGAAGCGAACTACGAACAGATCAAGAAGGCAGAAAAATAAGTCTATATTTTCATTTTCGTTAAATATCTGCGTTTAATAGCTAAAGCGAGTTTTTTCCAATTATTTGGAGAGCAAATTCAGTACAATTATTCAGGTTTCGTCCCGCTTTCCGTTTTACTTCACCCGATGAAATATCGGGCTCGTGCTCACTTCAATCGGGTCTAGATGGCAGGGCAGGCATTACTATTACTGGTTAATCGCACAGCCGGCAAACATTAATGTACGCAATTTTTGCACAAACCCCTGTTCATAAACCCGGTAGTAGCGTGCATCCCGATTTAAGCACCAGTTTATGTTATATTTTGGTGTGCTTGCTTGTTTCACAGGTTTCCATCGGGATAAAGCGAATAACGGGGCTGCTGTTGCCGAAGAAATACTGAACATTCATTTTCAGCTAAAAACAATAAACTTAACTTAAGCTTTGGGATAACCTGATACAAAAACGAATTGCCAACTCGGTAGGTTTTAATGGCTGAGTTTACCAACAACACTTAACCCATACCTATTCTGCTAAGCTGTTGATCGAAATGCTTATTCATCATACGCTGATAAACCTGTTCTGCAAGCACATACAATAAATCTGCCTTTTCAAACAGGCGCAACACGTCTGGTTCACTGATCGTGTAATTGTTTTCGTAACGCACAGCCAGATAAGCCTCATCAAGCAAATGCAACAGGCTAACCTCTTCTTCCCTATCATTAAATAACTCGGAAAGTGGCTTTACATAAGGTTTAATATACAATTGATGAACTTTAATGCGGTGTGTTTTTTTATCCTTTCCCATTACCAGAGTTTCGATGGCCCCGTACATCAGATCGAAAACCTGATGCAACATAAAAGCGCAGTATGCTAGATGTTGCTGTTTAAAATAGAATGTTGCGCCCGATAAAAATTTATTAGCCTTATCAATTCCCTGGCGATAAATGGTGCTCACATGATCTGCAACAAGTTCCGGTGTGCCCCCGTTTAGAAAATTTCCGGAAATACTGAATAAACAATTTTGAACGGTGGTGGCATAGTAAAAAAACAAACTTCCCTGCTGTAATGCCTGCTCCACCTCGTGTACATGAAAAACCCGGTAACTCCATTCCATTTCCCCGTTAAATACAATATTTAATACCGGCGTTAATTCGTTTAAAATACGTACATGTTTAAACGAAACCATAATCAGCATTTCTAGTGCTGCCTTATCAGCCAAAAAGTTATTATGGAGATAAATATACTGAGCAGGTACTGCAGCCGTAATGCCCTTTAATAAACGCACTATGCTTTCATCTTTTAGCGCATCATGACCCAGGTTTAAAGATTTACTCCGCATAATAACCCCCTTCATCATTTTCAATTAATGCAGGAGTATTGATCATTACAAAAAAAGCTTCCATAATCATCATCATGCTTTCATACTGTTCAAACAAAAATTCCTTATCCATTAGTTTAATGCTGCTCCTGGTACTGAAAGCAGCATATAACCACTCTAATAGCCCTAAACGCAGCTGTTTAATTTTTTCGGGAATAAAAAACGACTCCACAAACAGGTAAGGATTTTCTATATGTACTGCCGCCAGCGTATTTACCTCGCACAATTCTTTGTGGTAGGTATCGCTGTTTATAAATTGCTCTTGAGCAGCGGGCAAACCTTCGGCGCCCTGATAAGTTAGTTTTTTAGCCGTGATTAAATAACCTGCGTTAAGCAGTTTTGTAAATTGGTTATAGAAGAAAAAATAATCGGCCACGTCGCTCACACATCGCTCTTCTGCCAGGGCGGCTTTGTACCAATTTTTTAAATAAGCTTTATGCCCGCTAAGGTTATCCAGGCTAAAGAAAAATTCAATTGCTTTAAATGGATCATTAAATAATTCCTGTTCGAAAGCCAAAGGCGATGTACTTTCGAATATGGCCATATGGTAATAGCGATCGATATTTTTAAAACTATTTCTGGTAATAATCCTTTCGTGGATGAGCCAACAAGCCTCCAGCATTTTTTTGGTGTTTTCGTAAAACGCCGCAACATACTGGTCCCAATCCAGATCGAGGTTATTTTCCAATGCAGCCAACAGCCATTCTTTGTAAACCAGCTTATAGGTATCTGATTGAAAAAACAGGAAAATATCAAGAAAGGTAAGTTTTGGATTTTTCATTTCACCGCTGCTTAACAGTTTCGGATAGTAATCAAGCAGTACCGTTTCGCGTTCCACACCACATTCATCAGCCCCAATCGCTTTCACAAATGCGGTATCGGTTTCAATGTGGTTAAAAATTAAATCCGAATAATCGAAAAGCGGCACTAATTGCTCGTAAAAAACCAACAGTTTTGCGGGGTGCTTTTGTGGTGAAAAATCGAATTCGTTCTGTGGAGGGATTAACCAGTTTTTTAAAAAATTTAAATGGTAGCTTACGCCATTTGATGAAAAAAAGCTTTCAATTGCACCAATAAATGCCACAGTTTCTTTTTTAAAATTTAAGTCCCCATCCATAGTGTATATTTTTTAAATGATTATATTAGCTAACGAATTTAGCAAAATAAATATAGTTAAACTATAATTAATTCAAAAAACTTATCAACATCTCTTATGAATGAAAATCAGCGCTTAAAAAGGTTAATGGAATTACTGCATTTTAAAACTCAAAAGGATTTTGCTGCTGCATTGAATATTCAACAAGGTTCTTTATCAGATATTTTAAGAGAAAGGGTTAATGTATCTAATGCGATTAAAGATCGTTTGGAAATGAAATTCGACGTTAATTTAACCTGGCTGGAGGATGGAATTGGCGAACCTTTTTTCAAAAAAAAACCAGTCGTTGGCGAAAGTAGGGAGGGTGTGCCATACTTCGATATGAGCCTATCTGATGCGAAAGAGCACATGGTGGAAGAAGAACGGGCAGAATACCTGGTAAATTACCTGCCTTTTAACGATTGTACAGCCTATTTACCGGTTTATGGTGATAGCATGTACCCGCAATATGCCGCAGGCGAAATTATAGCGATAAAAGAAATTACCAATTACGAAATTTTACAGTGGGGCGAGGCTTATGTGGTGATGACGGATGAAGATAGTAACAGTCTGCGTACTATAAAGCTAATTTTTCAGCACACGGATGATACCAAACTAATCCTCCGTTCTTCAAATCCAAATTTTAAAGGCGATACCGTAATCAGCAAAAAGAACATCCAGGCACTTTATATTATAAAAGGAAAAATTACCAGGAATATTATTTAGGCAAAGCAGTTTTCGGTTCGAGTCTGTATTATAAATTGTCATTTCGAATAAATGACAGGAGTTTTTTTGGTGCGATAGGTTGCGTATGAGTCGTCATCAGATAGCTATCGGATGCGAGAAGGCTCTTTCAGCCGACAGCCTGCCCCGATTTTCGGGGAAGCAATCTTACAACTATCGCTAGTAGGGAGCGCTTTAAGATTGCTTCGTGCCTCGCAATGACGACTTTCTTTAGTATCTGTCAATAGGGATAATTTATTGCATAAAATGAATCTTAACGAGAGGGCTTTTAGTGCTATGTGGCGGAGAAGGAATCGTCATTGCGAGAAGGCTTTTTCAGCCGACGAAGCAATCTCTCTAGCAAGGAGCAATAGCATGAAAGATTGCTTCGTCGTTCCTCCTCGCAATGACGATTTTTATAAGAACCATATATTCGTTTGCAACGATGGCTAGTGAGATTTGCATTTCGAACGCAATAAACAATCTTCGGAAATCAATCGCACAGTTTATTGAACAGACTTAGAGATAAAACACACGCTCAGAACTCCAAACTAAAAAAGCGGCCCGATCATTGATCAGAACCGCTTTTCTTATACATTACAACCCTTTTAGTAACCCGGATTCTGGTACATTTTAACCGGATCTAATTTTACTTCATCAAAAGGAATAGGATAATACCTGTCTTTTGTGGTTACGTTAGCCAGCTTAGCAATTCCATACGATGATTGTGGTTTCGCTTTTAAGTAAGTAACCAACTCTGCAGCAGTAAAATTCCTGATTAAATCGAACCATCTTTGGTGTTCGAAAGCAAACTCTACCCTACGCTCGTGTAAAATGGCTAGTTTTAAAGTCGGGAATTTAGCGGCATAGGTAGCATCCGTTTTGGCAACCGCATAAACTGGCATCCCTGCCCTCGCCCTAACCATATCCAAATATTGAATAGCTACGGCATCATTGCCCTGCAACATATTAACTTCAGCAAGCATTAAAATTACATCAGCATAACGCATTAAGATCCAGTCGTTGCCTCCATAACCGTTTTTAGTTGCCAATTCGCTGGCATCGCGGAATTTGGTAATAAACCAGTCTTTTACTGTAGCATCATTTGCATATTTCACAGAGAAACTCTTTCTTGAATCATTTCCTTCATACTCATTAATCAAATCGAGCGTAACATTACCACCAACACCTGTAGCAGTTTTTTGCGAATTAATGGTTTCTCCCTTCGCCTGGTTATTGGCCGCAATACTTGAGCTGTAAGTGATGTCACCTTGTTTGTATGAAATCTGGAAAATCAATTCCTTACAAGTCGTTTTTTTAGTTACGTCGAAAACATCAGCATAGGGGATTTCGGAAAGGTTCCCAAAAGCTTTCATATTATAGGCTGCCAACAGGTAAGTGTTTGCATTGGTTAGGTTTTCTGCCTTATTGTTTGGCAGGGTGGCTGCCATGGTTAAATAAACCTTGCCCAGATAGGCATTTATGGCGGCTTTAGATGTTCTTCCGATATTCGCTGTTGCCGGAAAGTTGGGTAAAGTACTGTTTAACCCGTCTTTTAAATCGGCTACAATCTGATTGTAAACATCCGCTTCAGGTGCGCGGAAAACAAAGGGCGTCACCTCTTCATTAGTTGATAATTGTTTGGTTACCAACGGTACCGCACCCCACTTCCGTACCAGTTCGAAATACATAATTGCCCTTATGAATTTAGCTTCTGCAGCGTAATTTGCCTTATTAGCCTGAGTGGTAAAATTCGCTTTATCAATGTTGGACAAAATAAAATTGCTTCTGGTTATCGCATTGTAAAGGGCTAGCCAATGGGCTTTCAGATAGGAGTTGCTTGGCAGCAGGGAAAAATCGTTAAACTGAAAAGGTTCACCCGCATTACTCTGGTTATCATTTCTTCCGGTATCGTCAGAGCGTTCATCGGTAAATAAACCACTGTTCTCACCCATAGTGTTATTGCTCCTTAATGATTGATAAGCGCCATTAACGGCCAGCAAAACATCATTTTCTGTTTTAAAATAATCTTCAGGCGCTACTGCATTTGGATTCTTTTGATCCAGAAAATCCTTTTTACAAGCACCAAGACCAACCACAACAGCAAGGGCTAAAATGATATAAATATTTTTTCTCATGTTTTGAATTTTAAAAAGTTAATTTAATGCCAAGATTATAGGTTCTTGCCAAAGGGTAGTTTCCATAATCCACACCTGGTGTCAGGTTAGAGCCTCCGCTATAATCAACCTCCGGGTTATAGCCCTTGTAATCGGTAACCGTAAAAGCATTATCAACACTGGCATAAACACGTATGTTGCTCACTTTTATGGCATTTGCGAGCGTTTTAGGAAAGCTATAGCCCAAAGTAATGTTGGTACACCTGAAATAAGAACCATCCTGAATGTAGAAAGACGATAAACGGGTACTGTTACTTTGCGTACCTGCACGCGATGCACGGTAGTTTAAGCCACTACCCGGATTGGCCTCGTTTCTGTAACGATCGGCAGCCTCTACATACTGGTTTCCCGAACCTTCAAAATTATACAGGTAATAATCCTGTCCATCTAAAACCTGGTTTCCGTACGACCCATTGAATGATGCTCTTAAATCGAAGGTTTTGTAAGTGGTATTTAAGGCAAAACCATAGGTAAATTTAGGATATGGCGTACCAATTACCGTTTTGTCTGCATCATTTACGATACCATTTCCATCAGTATCCTGAAAATATAAATCACCAATTTTTGCCGGATTGGTTGAAGAAGCTGACGGGGCAACCTTTCCTAAATTATCAGCAGTGATCCTGCCCAATACTTTAAAACCATAAAACATACCTACCGGCTGACCTTCTTGTGTAATATGGGTTAAATAAGAACGTTCTGCACCATTGGTTAAGATAGTACTCGCGCCTCCCATATTTAGCACTATATTACGGTTAACAGCAATGTTTCCGCTAAGGCCTAGTGTAAAATCCTGGTTTTGAATAATTCGTCCATCCAACTGTAAATCGAAGCCTTTATTCCTGATTTTGCTATCAGTCAGATTGGTCAGGATAGATGAGGTACCTGAAATTCCAGAAACCGGCTGATTGAACAACAGGTTGTAAGAATAACTCAAGTAATAATTGGCAATAATATTTAAACGGTTTTTGAAGAGGCTGATATCAGTACCAAAATTATACTGAGAAGTAGATTCCCATCCCAGCTTCGGATCCTGAATGGCATTTGGCCAGATAGCAGTAGATATGGCACTACCGAATACAACACCATTTGGCGCACTCATTTCCTGCTGTGTCCTGTAATTCGGAATATTATTGTTTCCACTTAAACCCCAGCTTGCCCTCAACTTCACGGTTGATTGCTCACCAAGAAAATCTCTGTAAAAACTTTCATCTGATAGGTTCCAGCCCGCAGCAACAGAAGGAAAGTTACCATACTTATTCAACGGACCAAACCTTGATGAACCATCACGACGAAATGAACCGGTTAAAAAATATTTTCCTGCATAATTATAACTGAAACGGCCGAAATAAGAAAGTAAGGTATTGGTGGCTTTAGCTGTTTTATTTGATCCATCGGTTATTAAAGTTAAAAATCCTGCATCAGCACCTTTATCTGTAATTTCGCCAATATTATCATTCTGGAAACCACTGGCAGAAATACGGATCAGATCGCTGGTTGTTTTTTGAGCAGAATATCCTCCAAGCACATCAATTTTATGTTTACCAAAGGTTTTATTGTAGTTTAGGGTAAACTCACCAAGCTGATCGACCTGACTAAGCGTTTGTGCAATAGCATTCGCTGCAGTTATTGCAGCAGTAGAATAAGGCGGATTATTACCATTACTTAAACTGGTTGGCAGATAAAAATCATATTTCTCATTATAGGTCTGTGTACCTAAATTGGCTTTAAAATCTAATCCTTCCAATATTTTATAAGTAGCGTTGGCATTATAGGTGCTTCTTGCCCCTTTTCTGGTAATTTTTACTTGTTCAACTGTAGCCAAAGGATTCTCTGGGTTCTGGATACCGTATTGGGAAGCTAATGCGCCCATGCCAAACTGGATCGGATTTCCATTGGCATCCCTTGCCGGCAGATAAGGCAGGTAGATCAAAGCCGACATCATCGGACTTAAATCATAACGTCCTTCCCTCACCTCGCGGTTATCGTTCTGCGTATACGAAATGTTTGCGCCTACACGTAAACGCTCACTCACTTTGCCATCAATATTGCCCCTGAAATTGGTTACCTTTTGATTGGTATTGGTTACAATACCATCGTTGTTCTGGTAACCGCCGCTTAAAAAGTATTTTACATCTTTGGTACCGCCAGAAAAGGAAAGGTTATGGCGTTGAAAGGCCGCATTGCGATAGAGTTCATCCTGCCAGTCGGTATTATAAGCCGCAGGGATAGCCTGTTGCGTACTAAAATTATAAAGATCGGCCGGAATACTTACACTACTTCCATTGCCCACATTGGCAATACGGGTAGTATTGTTATCGCTAAACATGGCATCATTCCAGGTTTTGCCCGAGTTTACCCATAAATCTTTATAGGCATTATTACGTCCGTCAATTAAAAGCTGTATAAACTGGTTGGCATCCAGTAATTTTACTTTTTTAGCCAACTGAGAAATACCACCCTGAACATCATATTCAAACTTTCCTTTTCCATCCGTACCTCTTTTAGTGGTAATTAATACCACCCCACCCGATGCCCTTGAACCATAAATGGCTGCGGAGGCCGCATCTTTTAAAATGTCGATGGTTTCGATATCCTCCGGATTGATCGATACGTTATTCCCTGCCGGATAACCGTCTATTACATATAAAGGATCTGAACTGGCATTAATTGAACCGATACCCCGTACCCTTATTTTAGTACCAGAATATGGTGCTCCGCTCGTTTGCGATACCTGCACTCCTGCAACTTTACCAACCAATGCCTGGCCAACCGTTGGAGAAGTTAAATTCATTTCGCTGGCCTTAACACTACTGATTGCTCCGGTTACATCCGATTTTCTGATCTTCTGGTAACCTATGGCCACAACCTCATTTAAAGTATTACTGCTTTCTTTTAAAGTAATATTGATATTTTGACGGCCATTAACCGTAACCTCCTGATTATCGTAACCGATATACGAAAAAATCAGAACGGCATCTTCTTCTACATTAATTGAATACCGGCCATTTGGATCGGTAACAGCGGTTTTTTTTGTTTTCTTTTCGAAAACACTAACACCGGGTAAAGGTTGATTATTTTGATCGGTAACTGTTCCGCTCACCGTAGCAAATGCGCTATTGTGCAAGCCAGAACCATTTACACCGTGGCTAATTGCGATAGCGCTGGAGTTAAAGAGGGCCAGTACGCTTAAGGGCAAAAGCAATCTCCTGCAAATACGCTTTATACTTGCGGTTAAAAAAAATGATGTCATCTTTTTGTTCTTAGTAATGATTTTGAAATAGAATTGGGTTTTGTGTTTTTAAGTAGAAGCGTAGATTTTCACATTTACATAGGCTTATCCTTTATCGTTAACAGGTTAATTTGCGGAGCGTTCTACGGCGACAAAAGTATGCGTGTATTTTTAACACTATGTATCCCCTGCGTTAACTCTTCACACCAATCACAACACGTACTTTAAATTAACATTAAGCCATATTAAACAACACCTAAATCGGTTTATTGAGGAATTAAAGCATAACACCCTCTTAATGTTTCTTTAATGGGAGGTCTGTAAGTTTGCTTCCAAAACTTTTTCGATGAAATTCCTCTATCCTTTCCTTATGCTCTGCCTGTTTTACACAGGTTTAGCGGCACAGGATGCACCGCAACAATCTTATCAATTAATTAAGACCAGAAACGAAGTACAATACAAAAATTATTACCTGCTTACGCTTTTTCAGCAATTGCCTGGACTACGCAAAATGCTCAGTACAGATACGGTGTTCAGCAACATCTATAAATCAAAAACCAAACAGGTAAATGAAGCGGTGAAAACCTGCAAAACAGATATTAGTTGTTATGCCAACGCTTTAAAATTCAACAGTGAAGAAATAGCCCGTATTGGAAAACGTTTGGCGCTGCTTTATACAGAAAATAATCCATTGGGAGATTTGGTAAAAAATCATCTGATCCCTTCAGGTTGTTATTCCATGTTTGCCAAAGAGCAACATAAAGCCCTTTTAGCTAAAGCCTGGGAACAAGATGCCAATGCTATTAATTACGCTATTGGCGTATATGTAGAAGGTAACAAACCCAATTACCCGAAAATAGACTCCATCAGTTTTAAATTAAAAGATAAAGCGTTTGCAGAGCTTACCGCAGCCAATGCCTGGCTAGCCCTTCAGGGCAACAATAAACTGTTTTTTGAGCCCGCTATGCAATTTGCCCTTCAGGCATTAGAACTAAATGAGCGTAATGATGCCGCCGATTACGAACCGATGGCTAAAGGCGTAAACCTTGCCGCCATTAATCAGATCAAAAAAACAGATTGGAAAAAATATACTTACAGCGTAATCCTGGTTCCAGGTGCTGGTCCGGAGGAAAAAGATGTTGCGCTCAGCCCTGGCGGAATGATCCGTTGCAGGTTAGCGGCTTTGCAATATCAGCAAGGTACGGCACCATTCATCATGGTTTCGGGCGGACGGGTACATCCATACAAAACCAAATTCAGCGAAGCTTACGAAATGAAGAAATTCCTGATGGAAGTGCTTCAAATACCCGAAAGTGCCATCATTATGGAACCGCATGCCCGTCATACCACCACCAATCTTCGTAACTGCGCCAGACTGATGTTTAGATATGGAATGCCTATTGACAAACCTGGTTTAGCCTGTACTGTAAAATCGCAAAGCTTTTACATTACCTATATCTTACTAGAACGCTGTAAAAAAGAACTCGGTTATTATCCTTACAAAAACGGGAAACGTTTAAGCGATACCGAATCCGAATTCTATATAAATACAACATCCTTGCAGATTGATTTTGACGAACCCTTAGATCCTTAAGTTTATGAAAGTATTAAATCCAATTTTAGTGCTGATCGTAATGTTTTTTGTAGCCCGATACAGCAAAACAGATGGAAAAATCACAAAAACAATTACTATTGATTCCTTAGGTGCCTGTCAGGGAATTTCAAAGCAGAATGGAAAATATTTCCTTTATGGCGATAGAGAAGTTGGTGTAATGCGCGAATATAAACTTGAAAAAGATTCGCTCATTTATGAGCGTAAGGAATACAAGTTTACCGTTAAAGGCAAAAATACCATTAAACATCCTACCGGCATTGCCTACCACAAGGGTTTGCCAACATTTGTGGGCAACTCGGTTAAACAAAATGCAGCAGGCACACTTTGGAAAGCAGAAATTAACTGCATCAATTGGTCAGGTTTTTTAAAAAACAGAAAATTAGATGGAAACCTGATTAAAACTATTGAAGATGATGCCTGCATTCAGGGCACGCGACCAGAATATGTTAATTACAAAGGCAAATGGTATGTGGCCACAGCCGATTATGGCAATAAAGCTAACGAAGTGCGCTTGTACAATCCCGAAGCCTTATCGAAAGCCAACAAAACCAGCGAAAAATGTGTGCTTTTCAAAAAATTCACCTGTTCACCTTGGGTACAAAACTTACATTATATTGCAGATAAAGGAATCCTGGTTTTAATCCAAAATCAGATCGAAGGACGTAAATGGAGGTTCACCTTTATCGATCTCGAAAAATCGTTAATTAAAGGGCAAGAAGTTGTTTTAAATGTAATTGATACAGATAAACCAGATGAACTGGAGGGGTTTGCTTTTACCGATACAGCCAATAAAGGGATTGCCGTCAGCTCTTCGCACAAAAACAATGTGAGCTTTATGGATTTCACGTTTGGCGGTTAACGGTTAGCCTATCGGTTGGTGTCGCACCGACCGAAATGGAACATATTCATTATTTCTTCAAATTAGGAAACGAATGGCTTGTGGTTCTTGGCAGTTTGCAGTCCCGCCATTCGCTATAGCTCCGATAGAAAAAATTGGAGGCTGCTGCTGCTATCAGGTTTATAAGCTACGGATTGTGCACCCTTCAACCTTACAAATGAAATACTGCGTTAGCCACTTAGCCCCGGCTGAAGCGTTACCTTGCAGCAACGAGGTACGAGGCAGCGAAGCGTAAAAGCGGAAGAAGGGAACACGCTCCCCTTTTTAGCAAAAGCCATGCGCTTCAAAAAAAATTAATCAAATGCGCTTAAACCAATTATCCTTCGACTATGCTCAGGATGACACTTTATTCTATCTATTTATTCTAGCAGTTGGTACCTCAACAACCGAAATAAATGGCTTATCTAGGACATGAGCGACCTGTGGTGCCTGGCGTTATGCAGTGCCGCTTCCGCTTTAATCGGGTTTAGGAACAAAGGTTTTATGCACCCTGCAACCTTACAAATGAAATACTGCTTTAGCCACTTAGCCCCGGCTGAAGCGTTACCCTGCAGCAACGAGGTAGGAGGCAGCGAATCGTAAAAGCGGAAGAAGGGAACACGCTCCCCTGTTTAACACAGGCCTTGCGCTCCAAAACATAAGCTTGCGGTCGCCTAAATTTGTCAGTCTGAGCGGAGTCGAAGACCCTGGATGTGTTTAACCATGTGAGGAAATATGATCATGTAATTTGATGTATTAAAAAATCCTTCGACTACGCTCAGGATGACACTTTATTCTATCTATTTATTCTAGCAGTTGGTACCTCAACAACTGAAATAAATGGCTTATCTAGGACATGAGCGACCTGTAGTGCCTGGCGGTATTGCAGTGCCGCTTCCGCTTTAATCGGGTTTAGGAACAAAGGTTTTATGCACCCTGCAACTTACAAATGAAATACTGCTTTAGCCACTTAGCCCCGACTGAAGCGTTACCCTGCAGCAACGAGGTACGAGGCAGCGAAGCGTAAAAGCGGAAGACGGGAAGAAACTTAGTGTTATATACAGGCCTTGCGCTTCAAAACATAAGCTTTCGGTCGCCTAAATTTGTCAGTCTGAGCGAAGTCGAAGAACCGAATTTGTTTAACCATGTGAGGAATATATGATCATGTAATTTGATGTAGTAAAAGATCCTTCGACTGCGCTCAGGATGACACTAAGCGGCTTATCCTATCATTTGTCATCATCTACTAAACCATACAACTAAACAGGCACCCTTCTTTACTTTCCTTTTACACATCTTCGCCGTATCTTTATTAATCAAAAAAGAGGAAAGATATATGAATACTGAAAAAGCCATTCTTGCAGGCGGCTGCTTTTGGGGAGTAGAAGAACTGATCCGTCATTACCCTGGAGTGATCTCAACAGTAGTTGGATACACTGGTGGCGATGTGCCCAATGCCACTTACCGGAACCATGGCACACATGCCGAAGCCATTGAAGTTACTTTTGATCCAACTGTTTTAAGCTACCGTAAGTTATTGGAATATTTTTTCCAGATCCACGATCCGAGCACACGCAACAGACAGGGAAATGATGTAGGTACGTCGTACCGATCAGCCATTTTTTACAATAGTGAAGAACAAAAAAATACTGCCAACGCATTAATTGCAGAGTTGGATGCTTCTGGCAAATGGCCGGGCAAAATTGTAACCGAAGTAGTACCGGAAACCGATTTCTGGAATGCTGAAGAAGAACACCAGGATTATTTACAGAAAAACCCTTACGGTTATACCTGCCACTTCGAAAGACCAGATTGGAAATTATAAATCAGTTTAGCGCTGAGAGTTTGGCGTGTAGCGAAAGGAAAAACATAAACAAAAAAGCAATTTTCTTAATCGAAAATTGCTTTTTTGTTTAAAATCAGATCATAACTGATGTCCTAATCATCGTCGTCCTTTTTCTTTTTCTCCAATATCACAAAAGCGCTTCGTTTGGGTGCGGGCATTACCGATTGTTCACCCTTAACCGATTTCCATATCACTTCATTTAAATCTAAATCGGGTGCCGAATCTTCTTTGGCAAAGTTAAACAGTTCAGAACGTTTGCTGCTTTCGTTGACGGCAACATTTCTGGTATCTAAATCAATAATTGGCTGCAATACGGTATAAGGGGTAAAATCTGGTGTAGGCATAAAGCATTCATATAAAGGTATAGCGGCAGCATCATACTGGCTCATTGGTGGCAAACCCAATATAAGTTCCATTGTTCTTAAAAACCCAGAAGTAGAATACATCGTATGAACAGGTGTATTCCTTTTTACGTAAGGACCAACCACATATGCTGGCGAACGGTGCGCATCAACATGATCTGGTCCATTCTGTGCATCATCTTCCAGGATAAAAACAACAGATTCCTTCCAGATTTTGCTGTGCGATAAATGCTCCAGAATACGGCCAACAGCGAGGTCGTTATCTGCAACTGCAGCCTGTGGTGAGTATTTCCCTTTCTTTTGTCCGCTGGTATGATCGTTAGAAATTCTTAAAGTGTTAAACTGTGGCACAATACCTGCAACCAATAGCGAATCGAAATCGTGCTGCCAGGCATCTACCCGCACCTGATCTTTAATATCCATATCAAAACCTGGCGACGCAGCACACATGTGGCCCTGCAGCGATTTAATATTTGCTTTGCCATAATCGCCAAACTCACCATAACTGCGGTAGCTTACGCCTGCCCGCTGACAGTAATCCCAGATAAAACCTCCTTTTGGATAGGTAACCGGGCGGCCTCCTTCAAAAGTAGTGCTTCCCCCACGTGCGCCGTAACTGGTAGGCCAGGTTTTCTCTACCACATCGGTGGCGTAAGCGGCCATACTCCAGTTATGCCCATCGGCACTTACCTCGGCATCTACATAGAAATTATCCAGCAGTACAAAGTTTTCAGCAAAAGCATGCTGGTTAGGCGTAATTTTTCTACCAAAAAGCGTTAAGGTAGAATCGCCATTACCTTTTGTTATGTCGCCTAGTACCTGGTCGTAGGTCCTGTTTTCTTTAATGATATAAAAAACGTGTTTGATGGGCGATTTTTCGCCCTGTTTACGTGGAATAGGATTTCCTGCTTCACCATCGGCAGTAAGGGTCCGCTTATCCGTAAATGGCGTATTAGCGTACACCTGTTTGGTATATACTTTTAACTGTTCAGGCTTTGGCACATCAATAAAAGACAATGTTCCTTTAAATAAACCCGCAATATATTGTAGTCTGCTGTTGGCCGTACTGCCCATTTGGTAACCACTGTTATCTACCTTAGATATGGGTTGTGGTCCCTTTGGGTTAGCCATAGAAGTATTGCCTTTGCCATTGGTAACCAAAATTTTATTACCCAATACCTTAACACTAGTTGGGTACCAACCTACCGGAATAAAACCCTGACTTTGGCTTACCCCTGGTTTGCTTACATCAAACACCGCTAAACAATTGTTGTCTGCATTAGCAATGTACAACGTTTTCTCATTGGAACTTAAAGCCAGGCCATTGGTGGTAGAACCGGTCAATTGTGTAGCATAAAGCGTGGTGGCAATGGTTTCGATTACCCTATTATTTGCCGTATTGATGACCGAAACCGTATTATCGTTAGCATTGGCTACATATAGCGTGGTACCCTTTTTATTGAGCAACAGCTCATTTGGATGATCACCGACAGGAATGCGCTGCGAAAGGCTTTCTGATGCCAGATCGATAACCGCAACTGATTTCCCGCCCCAAAGTGAAACATAAAGCTTACTTTCATCTGCAGCTAAAACACAGCTGTAAGCGATTGCCGGAAGCTGAATTTTTTTAAGCACCTGCTTTTCAACAGGATTAACAATATATAAACTGCTATCTTCTTTAGTTACAGTATATAATTTGCTGTTATTTTTATTGACTACAATTCCTGCAGGACTGATTTTCCCTTTTGGCCAAACCGGACCAAGTTTAATGGTATCGCTTTTACCCAGTTTATTGTTCTGGATATTAAAATCTAAAATCCAGTTATCGTTGCCGCCTGAAGCATAAAGGTGTTTTTCGTCTTTACTAAACGCAATTCCGTACCAGGATTTACTCAGCACCTTTTCATTGATAATTTTTTCGGTTTTGGCATCAATTAGTTGCAGCGATTGTGTGCTCTGTCCGTTATTGGTTATCGCAAGGTACTTACCCGAAGGGCTTAACTGCATGTTTAAAGGCAAATCGCCTAGTTGCAGGGAATGCCCCGCCGGACTCAGTTTCCACCCATTGGGCAATAAAATTTGCTGGGTACTTTCGTTTTTTCCAGGCCATTGTGCAAATCCTTTTTGGATGAACAGGAAACCGAATAATATAAATAGGTATGACTTTTTCATTTTATTAATTTGAAGAATGCAGACTAGCGATGAAGATTAAAATTAACCAGGGCCCTGATGGTATAGCCATTGCCGGATGCTACCGAACCGATTTCGCGGATAGCCTCTGATGGGATTACATTACTTCGGGTTGCATAAAAAACAGGTCCTCCAGAAATAGAGAAAGACAGTTTTGAATGGTTTGGTTCCAGGTTGATTGATGGCCCAACCATTAGCTTTGCACCACCTTCTGCCTCGTCTTTTTCCCAAAATCCTTCCAAATCTTGCCCCAGCGCTTCAAAGCCTATATATAAAACGTTAGAAACGCGATGTTGATATCCAAAACTGCTAATAAAATCAAGCTTATCTCTGGTTTTATCAAAAGCTTTTTCGAAACGAAGATTACCCGCCATTCTCCAATTTGACTGATCAAATGAAGCCGTAATCCTGCTGATCGCAGCACCAATGCTCGACCAATCTCTGCTTAAACCTAAGCCTGCCCCTAACCTAAAACCCGATATGCCATTGCCACCTACCAAATCTCTGATTACTTCAGCCTGTTGCGCAGATGTTACGCCTCCTGAATTGGCAAAGCCGATTGCCGCTGTGGCATACAGGGTAAATCTGCTGCCTAAATATCCTTTAACCCCAAACTGTTGCCCCAAACCATCGTAACCAAACTGTCCGTTTGTCCTTTCGCCATAACTTCCTGAATAATGAATATTCCAACGGGGATTTTCTGCAGTTAAGGTATTCAACGAAAACAGAAAGGGCTGCGCGGCATCAGTTCCTGTTTTAATTTCTGACTTGGTTTCGCTTATTTTCTGTGCGGCACAATTTAAAACCACACCGGCAAAAACAAGCATCAAAAATATCTTTTTCATCACTATTGTTTATTGGTTAAAATTTGGTTTCATTTAATAATGGCGATCCGCTGGCATTTACCTGATAAGTCTGGATCTTATCATTTTCATCAACCTCCACTATCCGGTAACCTTTATAGGCTGTGCCCCAGTTTCCACCAATGTGTGCATCGAAAAAATGAGGCAGTTTATCGGTATAAAAAACTGCATCGAGGCTGTGGTCGTGCCCATGGAATACCGCTTTTACATTAGCATAGCTATGCAGCAGTTTAATGGTGTCCGGACAGTCTACAAAAGGGCTTTCGGGCACCCAAAAATGTGGTGGAATATGCAATACCACGAAAACAGTTTTTAGGTTTTTGAATTTATCTAATTCTTGTTTTAAAAAATCGTTATTCGGGCACAAATAAGTTCCTTTGGTATCAGAAGTATTGGCCAAAACAAAACCTACTCCATTTTTTTCAAAAGAAAAATTGTCCTCGTAACCAAAAACAGATTGCCAGATTTTGGCATCAGCATGATCATGGTTACCTGGAATGGCGTAAAAAGGCACTTTAAGTTTATCGTAATAATCCTTTTTCACTTCGGGCAACAAATCAGGACGATCATGTACCAGATCGCCATTGATGATGACAAAGTTCAGCGGGTTTTTATCATGTGCTTCGTTCAGCCACCTTACGATATTCTCGTGGTTTAGTTTATATTCCGTACCTGGCTGGCCATAGTGACCATCGGATGCGATGGCAAAACGCAATCTGGGTGCTTTACCAGATTTAGCAGAAACAGGATGTTTTTCATTGGCAAATGAGGATAAAACCGGCGAAATACTGGCCGCAACAGCAGCAGCCAAACTATTTTTCAGAAAAAATCGTCTGTTAGACATAAGGATAAAAAATGTTTTGTATCAAAGTCCAATATTAGGACGACCAAGCTTCTTAAACATAAATTTTATGTTATCATTAGGTTAACAGAACCTTACATGTGTATCAATTTTATAACAAAAAAGATCGGAAACAGCTATGCAAGGCATAATGTTTCGACTGATAAAACAATTTACCACTTGCAGGGATTATTCTATTATGAAAGTACTTAAATCGTTACTCGCTGGCTTTGCAGGTGCTGCAGCCTTGAATATATTGCATGAAAGCGTTAGGCGGCTTGATCCTGATGCACCCAGGATTGATCTTTTAGGCAAACAAGCCTTATCCAAATCGATGAACCGTTTAAACCTTGAAGCTCCTGTCGGAAACAATCTTTATCTGGCCACCCTGGCCGGTGACATCATAAGCAACGGTTTATATTATAGTGCTATTGGTGCTGGAGACAGCAAAAACATTTATTTGAAAGGTGCAATCGCCGGTGTTACCGCTGGTTTGGGCGCAATAAACATCCCTGATCAAATTGGATTAGATGATACTCCTGTCACTAAAACGGATAAAACAAAAATATTAACAGTAGCCTGGTATGTAATCGGTGGACTGGTAACGGCAGCGGTTTTTAACCGCTTAAAAAAGGCTTAGCACAATGAAAACTTACCGATTCTGGTGGTGGCTTTTTTCCATTGCTTTTGCAACGGTCATACTTTCCTGCAAAACAGGATCCGTTAATCTGTTCAAGGCCGCTACTCCACATGAGCAATATCAAAAAAAATTAGTGAATGTTGGCCTGGATAAAACGGCAATGGGTGCAGCATGGTTAAATGCCGCTGTTATGAGTACTCAAAAAGCATTAAACATTAATATCCCCTATACAGAAAACGGTTATTTTGCTGCGGATAAAGTTCCGGCGACCGCTTATAAATTTAAGGCAACCAAAGGACAAAAATTGAATATTAAGCTAAACAAAACACCTTCGGGTGCTGCCTTGATTTATATTGACGTTTGGTATAGCACAGATCAAAGCCAAAAACTTATTGCCTCTGCAGATACTTTAAATAATCCGATTGTTTTCGATATTGATGAAACGGGCACCTATCTGATCAGGCTGCAACCAGAACTGTTGCAGAATGTATCATATGAATTAGAAATTACCGCTGGCCCATCTCTTGCTTTTCCTATTAAATCAAAAAACACCAACAGTATAAAAAGCTATTGGGGAGATGGCAGGGATAATGATGCGAGAAAACATGAAGGTGTAGACATTTTCGGCAATTTCAGAACGCCTGTTCTGGCAATTTCGGAAGGAACGGTAACACGTGTAAACGAAAATAACCTGGGTGGAAAAGTGGTCTGGATGCGCCCGAAAGACAAAGATTACACATTATATTATGCCCATTTGGATAAACAGATCGCAGTGGAAGGACAGGAAGTAAAAATTGGCGATACTTTAGGACTTATGGGAAATACCGGCAATGCCCGCAATACGCCTACCCATTTACACTTTGGTATTTATACTTTTAATGGTGCGGTAAACCCGCTGCCTTTTATAGATCCTGTAAACAAAACTCCAGCTGCCATTACCGCTTCAGGCGCTAAGTTAAATAAAACCTTAAGGACCACATCTGCCGTTAAAATGTTCTCTTCACCACAAGGTAAAGCAACTGTTTTGGCTACACTTAACAAAGGAACAATTGTACAGGCAAATGCTGCGACAGGAAATTATTACAAGGCAGAACTGCCAGATGGAAGCACTGGTTTCATTCAAAGCAACAGCCTTGTAGAAATTGCTGAGCCTTTAAAAAAGCTTAAAATAAATTTACTTCAGCAAAATGTATACGATAAACCCGATAGTTTAGCCGCGGTTAAAACAACTTTAAAAGAAGGACAAACCGTAAACCTTCTGGGTACTTTTGGCGATTATCAACTCATCAGCAGCGCTGGTACAGAAACAGGATGGATTATAAAATAGTAATCAACTGTTTATTCCCCGGTTTGTGTACTCAAAGAAATGAAAATAACAGTTTCGTGGTGAAAAAAAATATTAAAGCGGCTAAAAACAAAGAACTTATGGAAACACAGACCTTGAATTAGTCTTCGACGAGCTATCATCGACAGATTAAAAGAGTGGTCGTCTTTCCCGCGCAGGCGGGAATCTTAAAGCGCTTGCATTACGATTCCCAATCAAGTTGGGAATGACGAACCGCCAAAACCTGTCATCAATACTCCTATGTATTTGAAAAATTCTAACCTCTATCATTGACAGATTCCAATAGAATGGTCCTCATCTCCAGAGCAACGCGAAGTGGAGAGATCTATCGAAATGACGATACTTCGATAAGATTTACCTTTCAAACTGACAACCTTATTCTACACCATAAACCAATCATATTAATTCTGTGCTTTCCGTGATTCCGTGGCAAAAAAAAGAACTATGGAAAATTCAAACCAAATCGCACGTGAGAATACAGGCATATTCCTTGGCCTCTGTTCCCAGAGAACAAAACAATAGTTTCGTAATGAAAAAATTCGTTAAAATGGCTAAAACAAAAGACCTGTTGGAAACAGATCTTGGATTAGATTTATAGAATAACGATTACCTGCTTTACAACCAGATAGGCTGCCAATACAAATAGAAATATCGCAATCGATTTATTGATGATCAGGCTGCTTAGCGCAAATTTTTCCTGAATGTAAGTTGCAAAATGCGCATATACATAAAGTGCCAGAGAAGAGCCTACACCCGAGCCTAAACTAAATATAACCAGTGAAAGGTAATCAGTTTGAATCCATTGGTGTAGAATTACATAATTTCCAAAAAACAACCAGAATGGAATCTGAACAGGGTTTAAAACGCCCAGAATTAATCCGTATAAAACACTTCCGCTACGTTTATCCTCTTTTTTATTGCTCGTTTTAGGTACTTTCTTTCGGTTTCTCCAGGTAATGGTGCCCATCACCAGAAACATCACAATCATAAAACAATCTACCAAAGTGCTCAGCCGCACCTCGCTCACAGCCTCATTCGGGTTGATATCACTCATCGCCCATCTGGCAAAGCGCATCATACCGAAAGTAAAAAACACTTCTACACAGGAGAAGGATAGAATAAAATACCAAACCTGCCGCATGCCCTTATTAATAGCAAGCTGCGCAACAGTAAGATTAATGTTGCCCGGAGGGATATAACCCATGGCATTGAGAATGATGCCGATGAAAAACGTTAGAAAAAGCATTGCCGAAATTATGGATTTAAATTTAAATGCGTGGCCAAATATTTCCCCGTGTAAGAATTTTCCACTTTAACCAATTCTTCAGGCACTCCTTCAAATACCACATTACCACCTCCATCTCCACCTTCTGGACCAATATCAATCACCCAATCGGCACATTTAATCATATCCATATTATGTTCAATAACCAAAATGGTATTGCCTTGCTCAATAAGTGTATTTAATGCTTTTAAGAGTTTTTTAATATCATGAAAGTGCAAACCAGTGGTCGGCTCATCAAAAATAAATACCGTTTTATTGGCATTATTGCCTTTGATAAGGAATGAAGCCAGTTTGATCCGCTGCGCCTCACCGCCAGATAAGGTATTAGATGATTGACCCAAATGCACATAACCCAAGCCCACATCAACCAATGGATTTAATTTATTCAGGATCTTTTGTTCGTCTTTAAAGAAATCAACCGCCTCATCAATGGTCATATCCAAAATCTCGGAAACATTTTTCTCCTTATAAGTGATATCTAACACCTGTTGTTTAAATCGTTTGCCATTACAAGCTTCGCAAGGAAGGTAAATATCGGCCATAAACTGCATTTCGATTTTCACCTCACCCTCACCCTGACAAACATCACAACGGCCACCTTCTACGTTAAATGAGAAAGCAGCAGGTTTAAGTCCGGCAGCTTTTGCAGCGGCTAAGCCCGAAAAAAGTGCGCGGATATCATCCCAGGCTTTAACATAAGTGACCGGATTTGAACGGCTTGAACGGCCAATCGGATTCTGATCAACCATTTCTACGGCACTTACCAGGTCGTAGTTACCGAAAATACCATCGTAAGTACCTGTTTGTTCACCGGCATAGTTTCCGATGGCTTTTTGTAAAGCCGGATATAAAATCTTTTTAACCAAACTGGTTTTACCTGATCCCGAAACACCACTTACCGCAGTAAAAATACCTAGCGGAAATTTTACATCGATATTCTGCAAGTTATTTTCCCTTGCGCCTTTAATCAGGATGTGGTCTTTCCACTTACGGCGTTTCTCCGGAATGGCGATTTTTTCCTGTCCGGATAGGTAACGTCCTGTTAAGCTATTTTTATCTTTTAAAATCTCCTCGTAGTTACCACTGAAAACCAGGTTACCACCATGGGTACCTGCCTCCGGACCAATATCAATAATGTGATCCGCTGCACGCATCATTTCTTCTTCGTGCTCCACCACTATAACAGTATTGCCAACATTACGTAGTGAAATCAGCACTTCAATCAGTTTATTCGTATCTCTTGGGTGCAAACCGATGCTCGGTTCGTCTAAAACGTAAATAGACCCCACCAAACTACTTCCCAATGAAGTTGCCAGGTTAATCCTTTGCGATTCTCCTCCAGATAAAGTATTCGATAAACGGTTTAACGTAAGGTAACCCAAACCAACATTGTTTAGATACAGGAAACGGTTATCTATCTCTGCCAGCAAACGTTTGGCAATTTTAGTGTCGTTTACACTCAACTTTAATTCGTTAAAGAAAACCAATGCTTTAGATAGCGGCATCAGCACCACGTCGATAATTGATTTTTCGGCAATTTTAACGTATGATGCATCTTTACGCAAACGCGATCCTTTACAATCAGGACAAGTAGTTTTACCGCGGTAACGCGATAACATTACGCGGTACTGGATTTTATAAGTCTGCTCTTCCAATTCCTTGAAAAAAGCATCTAAACCAGCAAAATATTTATTGCCTGTCCAAAGTAGCTGCTGCTCTTTTTCGGTAAGCGCACTATATGAACGGTGAATAGGAAAATCGAATTTCGGAGCAGCTTTAATAAAGTTTTGCAACCAAACGTTCATTTTTTCGCCACGCCATGGGGCAATGGCATTATCATAAATACTTTTGCTCTTATCAGGAATCACAAGATCTTCATCAATGCCGATTACGTTTCCATAACCTTCACAGCGTTTACAGGCGCCATAAGGGTTATTAAAAGAGAAAAAGTTTGGCGTAGGTTCTTCAAATTTGATTCCATCCAGTTCAAAACGATCGCTAAAATGTTTAGTGGTACCTTGTGCCTCCACATAACAATCACCTTTACCTTCAAAAAAAGCGGTCTGTGCCGAATCAGCCAGTCTGCTTAAAGTTTCTTCTTCCTGGTTGGTTACAATCCGATCAATCAGGATCTGAACGGTTTTATCGTCAGTTAGTTCCGCATCTTTAAAATCAGCATCATCTAAAATAGCCTCTATCTTTTCTATCTTATTATGGATCAGTACACGTAAAAATCCTTTCTGTAATAAAATAGCCAGTTCCTCCTTAATCGTACGGTTGTTATGCGGATACAAGGGACAAAAAATGGTTACCGTCGTATCTTCAGGCATGGCATTAACATAATCTACCACCGTGCTTACCGAATCCTTTCTCACTTCTTTGCCCGAAACAGGCGAAATGGTTTTCCCTATGCGTGAGAAAAGCAGTTTCAGGTAATCGTAAATTTCAGTAGAGGTACCAACGGTAGAACGCGGGTTGGAAGTAATCACCTTTTGTTCAATGGCAATTGCTGGGGCAATACCTTTAATATAATCAACATCGGGTTTATTCATCCGGCCCATAAACTGGCGGGCGTATGATGATAAACTTTCTACGTATCGGCGTTGTCCTTCTGCATATAATGTATCAAATGCAAGCGACGATTTACCCGAACCAGACATGCCCGTTACCACCACAAGTTTATTTTTTGGAATAGCAACATCGATGTTTTTTAGGTTGTGCACCCGGGCACCTTTTATGATAATATTTTTATGCGGATCTTTTTCGGCCTCTTTTTTGCTCATGTATGGTAACGAATATAAATATATAACCCCAGAATGTGGTTAGGGTTTTTAGAAGATGCAAAAATAGGGTACTAAGACGGTTAATTTTTTTTTTAACATTATATTTTTTGTTTTTGATAAAAAAATAACTTTCTTTGGACATTAACAACCTCAAAACCAAACTAACACATTTCAAAAAACATAGGAGATAAGCTATAGAAATTAAACATCTACAAATTAATTTTTAGCAAATAGTACGGGATTTAGTGTAGGTAAACCTATGAATTTACAATCATATAATGATCAGGACCTGGTAAAGGTATATATTGCCGGGAACGAGAATGGATTGCAGGAACTTTTAAGAAGACATAAAAGTAAAATTTATACCTCGATCTACTTATTGGTTAAAGACCAATATCTGGCTGAGGATATATTTCAGGATGCTTTTATCAAAGTGATCAATACCCTGCGATCGGGAAGGTATAACGAAGAAGGTAAATTTTTACCTTGGGTAATGCGTATTGCGCATAACCTGGTTATCGATTATTTCAGAAGAGAAAAAAGAACACCCATCATCACTAGTGCTGATGGAATGGATGTATTCAATACGCTACACTTTTATGATGAGAGCGCAGAAGATAAAATGCTTCGCGATCAGACACATAAAGATTTAAAAGCGATGATTCATTTATTGCCTGATGAGCAGAAAGAAGTGCTCCTGATGCGCCATTACGCTGATTTAAGTTTCAAAGAGATAGCAGATTTAACCGATGTAAGCATTAATACCGCCCTGGGCCGTATGCGTTATGCTTTGAGTAATTTACGTAAAATGCTTAAAACAAAAGAGATGACCTACAAAGGGTAGTAAAAATGTTACATATTTTTTTTGAGGGTTTGAAATAAAGCATCTGAACTATCGTTAAGTTTATAAAACTTATCACATTTAGTTTGCTTATGACAAAAACCTCTACATCACAAAACAATGTAAATTTACCTACACCCAACATGTTTCAGCCTAGAACTGATATTGAATCAGATGCAGAAATCGACTTATTTTACGATCAAATAAAAGGTAAGTTGGATAGACTGGCTAAAGATCCTCAAGATGAAACCATCAACAAGATTTTAGCTTACAGCAGGTCATTATAAAATTTATACTTGTAAAAAGGTTGTTCCACAGGGTGGAACAACCTTTTTTTTGTATGGAAAATGGAAGAGGTAAGAAGGGTGATGGTTCATTAGTTCATTCGTCATTGGTTCATTATTCACCGGCAAACTGTAAACTGGCTGGGTTATCCGTTAATAGTTAGTTGGCGAACGGCCTAACCGATAGGGGTATAAACTATTTGGCCATCAACCATGAACCATCTGGCTATAAGCCCTCAACAATGCAACCATGAAGCGATCTAGTAATGAACTATTGTCTATCAACCATCCTATCACCGCTTAGCCCCCCTCATCCATCCCACATCTTCCATCCTCCTATAAATGGCCCAATTTTTACAATATCCTACCATAAAAAGCCATACCTTTGCATAGTGTAATTTTAACACTAAGGACACTATGAACAAGAACTTACTTCCACTTACTTTAGGAGGCTTAGGCATTGGTATAACTGAATTTGTAATGATGGGCCTGCTGCCCGATATCTCAAAAGGTCTAGCAGTAACCATTCCACAAGCCGGGCATTTAATCTCCGCTTATGCATTAGGTGTAGTAATCGGTGCACCTTTATTAATCATGATTGCAGGTAAATATCCACCAAAAATGATATTGATCGCTTTGATGATTATGTTTACCGTTTTTAATGCTTTCTCTGCTTTTGCCCCAACTTTTAATACTTTATTTATCGCCAGGTTGCTTTCGGGTTTACCTCACGGTGCATTTTTCGGTGTAGGCTCGGTAGTAGCCAGCAGAATTGCAGAAAAAGGGAAAGCCGCACAGGCAGTATCATTAATGTTTATGGGTTTAACGATTGCCAATATTGTAGGCGTACCATTGGGTACCTATATTGGACACAATTTCTCCTGGCGCATATCTTTTGCCGTGGTGGTATTTGTAGGTTTGGTAACCTTATTAAGTTTAAAATTATGGTTACCCGCTTTAGAAGCGACAAAAAACCGCGATTTAAAAGCAGAATTAAGTTTCTTCAAAAAAAGAGAAGCATGGATCATCATTTTCATGATCTCTATCGGAACAGGCGGGTTATTTACCTGGTACAGTTACATTGCACCATTAATGACAGAAGTTGCAGGCTTTTCGTCCAATGCTGTAACTTATATATTAATGCTGGCGGGTTTGGGCATGATGTTCGGGAATTACATTGGTGGACGTTTGGCCGATAAATTTTCTCCAGCCAAAGCATCTGCAGCTTTACTGCTCACTATGGTGGTTACCCTAACCATTGTACACTTTGTATCTGCAAGTCAGCCATTGGCTTTAATTATGACTTTTATTACCGGTGCGGTCGCTTTCTCATTGGCGGCCCCTATCCAGATGCTGATGATCCAGAGTGCCAAAGGCTCCGAAATGTTGGCAGCTTCGGCAAGTCAGGCGAGTTTTAATATTGGTAATGCTTTAGGCGCATTCTTTGGCGGACTTCCGTTAGTGTATGGCTACGATTATACCTCGCCAGCCTATGTTGGTGCTGCGATGGCTTTGGTTGGTGCGTTTTTTGCCTTCTGGCTGATTAAGAGTAATCAAGGTGCAACCGAAGAAGTTAAAGTACCAGTAACATCTTTTCACTAAAAATATTCGTCATTGCGAACGAAGCAGCGCTTTGTGATGGGATGAGGCTGTAATCATAAATTGTAATTCACTTTGAATTTGTCACGTTGAGCTCAGCGTGTACCGAGCTTGACGAAGTATCGAAACGCCTTGTAAGACATTTAAAAAAAATCCTTCGACAAGCTACCATTGACGTTATTTCATAAAAAACTATTAATCAACAGGTTGATCGCTTCTGTATTTCCATCAAGCTAGGCCATAGCAGTGTATCCCCGTTATACTTAAATCCGGCCTAACAAATTTTTCGGGCTGCACTGTTCTGGCCTCACAACTGGCTTCAAAAGAAAAATTTTCAGCCGGCAGTTTTTGTTTCTTTTTGATGCCAAAAAGAAAGAGCCCTTCGGCGGCGGCGAGCCGAGGCAAGACCGTGCCCTGGAACAAGAGAAGAAAATTATACGTCACCCATATTGATTTTAACAATTAATTAACCCTCAGGATGACAATTCTATATTATGAGGCAGCCTCTTTTTTTGAGAAAATGAAAGTAGATGTAAGCAAAAATAGTCAGCCCTGCTGTACACTTATCCCGATGGAAATCGGGACCGTTTCCATCAGGTTTATTATCAAGGCTCTGTGCCGTTAATTAAAAGACCTGCGCGGTGATTTCTGAATAAGAAAATCCAAACCATTCTCTCATTTAAAACTCAATTATTTCACTCATTCAAAACGCTGCCTCCCCATTCTCTTCAACAGCTTTAAATGAGATTTTATCCCTCCAGAATAACTGGTGCAATTAGGCTTTATTCCACTTTCGTTTAACATTTCATATAATATCTTACTGATCTGCGGATAATACACGTGATGATAATGCGGAAATAAATGATGGGCAATGTGGTTATTAAAACCGCCTAAAATAAAGTTTGCCGTTTTACTGAAAGGATGCATGTCGTTTGAACTCCTGATCTGGTTCATTAACCAGGAGGCATTAATATAACCTTGCGCATCAGCTTTCGGATATTGTGTTTCCTCTACATGGTGGGTCATAAAAAAGGTAAACAACAAGAATAACGACTGGCTTAAATGCATCATTAAAAAACCAGTTAGCACCACATACCAGGGCTGGATCGCAAATATTATAGGCAAAACAAATAACAAACTGATATAGATAAATTTTTGGAACACAAACGACAGGTAATACCTAATGTTCTTTTTAGCGCCATAACCATCGTCACTAAATAGAATCACAAAATCTTTAATAAAAATCCAGAACAGCGAATAGGTTGTATAAGCTAATGGTGCATACAGGTGTTGGTACGCATGAAACCAATAATGTTTGCTACCCGGCACCACGCGGATCAATTTCGATATTTTAAGGTCAGAATCGTAATCTTCTACATTTGGCGCATAATGATGAGAATTAACATGGCGCAATTTCCAAGCCTCAGCATGCGCCCCAACCAATGTATAAATAGCTACAAAGCAAATGTGGTTAAGTCGCTTGTTTTTAAAGATGGTATTGTGCGAAAAGTCGTGTGAAAAGTTAAAAGCAAAGAGCAGCGAGATAAAACCATAGATCACAAAACAGCCCACAAAACCAATCGGGTTAGCGATATGGTACAAAGCTAAATAGGTCAACAAGGTGAGCAAGAAATACACCACGAATTTAAGTACGATGATCCGCATAAATGCAGATTTATCAGCTACCACTTCTTCGCTAACGCGTTTGTATATCGCTTTTAGCAACTGACTATCAGCCGCCACATGAATATGTTTATCCTTCATATCGCATCGGGATTAAGTGTTCACTTTTACCCATCATTTTCAAAAACCTGAAATGAGAGGCCAGCGATTCGCCATAAGACATTTCCATATAAGTAAGCCTGTGTTTTTTAGCCAGCGCTTTAAAAATTGGAATAATCTCAAGGTAGTGTACATGGCACACGTTAGGAAGCAGGTGGTGTACCGCATGTGCATTAAAACCGCCAAGTGTCCAGTTTAAAAATCTGCTTTCAGCATGATAATCTATTGAGGTAAGCAATTGTAGCTTTGGCCAGCTCATATTCAATTTATGATCCTGATCAGGCACCGGGTGAGCTACATAATCCGATAAATGTGCCACGCCTAATACAGCCACAAACAATAGCGAAATGATAAAATGATTTAACAAAAAAGCCAGTAAAACCGTCTGCCAGCCGAAAGGCAACAGATAAACAGGCAAAATGATCATATAACCGATATATAAGAGTTTATATATCACCAGCTTTACAGCTTCAGTTCGGGGAATCTTCACTTTAATGGTGCGGCTCGATAAATTGAACAGCATCAATATTTCCCTGAAAAAGAACCAGTTAATGGAATAGAACAGGTAAAGAAACGGTGCGTAAATAAACTGATACCGATGGAACCATAACAAAGGCTGAGACTCAGTCATCCTGAATAATGGATTATTCAACACATCGATATCACTGCCTTCTATATTGGTATATAAATGGTGTGATTCGTTATGGTTTTTGCCCCATACATAGGCGTTGTTCCCTTGTAGGTTAAAACTCAGCGAAAACAGTATCCGGTTCCAGAATTTACTCTTTACTGCTACACCATGGGCCGCATCATGCGAAACATTAAAAGCAGTTAACAAAACAGAAAGTCCCATCAGCAGGTAAAAAGCATAAAATGCAAATACCGAATGACTGGTAATCATTAAGGTATAAAACAGGATGTCTAAACCGAAGTAAAAGAAAATCTTGAAAAACATTTTTGTGTTCCCGGTTTTCTTCAACCCATTATTAATAAAATACTGTTCGATCTGCTCATTCAATTCTTTATAGAATTCGGAGCCTTCATCTTTTATAAATCTTAATTTGTTCATAACAGTGCGTTTTAATTGCTAACCAAATCTAAGGCATATAACAAACCGAAATAAATCTTAAAGATTACAATAACATCAATAATTATTGTTTAAAGAAAATAAACAACACATATAAAGTTTATAAATTATATTTTTCAATTTAATCTTTTACAATAATCCATTTGATTATTAAAAAATAGTATATTTAATTAAAAAATTAATCTTTATGGATAATCAGCAAGCACTATTTTTTCAAGCAATTAAAGCTGCGTTGCCTGAATACCAGAACCTGGCATTGAGTGTAGCCGAAGAGTTAGGGATAAGTACCAATGAGGCCTATAAGAAAATCAGGGGCGACAGCAACCTTACCTTTCAACAGATCATCAAACTTTCCGACTGTTTCGATGTTCCTTTTCTATACAGCCCGAAACAATCTTTGTCGGTTACTTTTAGCTATTTAAGTGTAAACGAAGATCTGGATATGGTAAATTACCTGCGCAATCTCCTGGAGAACATTAAAGCCATTAAAAAAAGTAAGGAAAAACACATTACCATTACCACAGACGATATTCCCTTATTTCATTTTTTCAAGTACCCGGAACTCACCAGCTTTAAACTTTTCTTTTGGGCAAATAGCACCAATAACACCGGAATACCTTTTAGTTCGTCCTATATATCCGACGAAATTATCAAAATTTCGCAGGAGTTACATGCCACTTATCTTGAAATACCAAGTACCGAAATATGGTCTAAAGATACGGTAATCGGCACGCTCGAACAGATCAGGTATGCATTCGAAGCTGGTCATCTTACCGATACTGAACTGGCTGTAAAAATTGTAGAACAGGTAAGGTATTGCCTAACCGATATGAATATGTATGCCATTAGCAGCAAAAAAACCATCGACCCCGACCATACCTTTAATTGGTATAGTTGTGATGTACTGGGGAGCATTGCTTACCTGGTTGATTTTAAAGACCGCATGACCTGCTACAATAGATTTAATACTTTTAATTATTTAAGAACCGAAGACCAGGCCTACTGCAAACAAACCAAACAATGGATGCAGGGCCTGATTATGAAATCTGTTTCTTTCAGCGGCCAGGGAGAAAAACACCGCAATAAGTATCTGTATAATGCCTTTGCTGAATGTGATAAGTTGCTGAGGGAAATAGATCAGTCTGGGGTTGGGCGTTTAGGTTTTAGAGTGGATTAACCGAATAACTCGCCTTTGCTGCAGATTCGGGACACCCAGTCTCAGTTAACCGATTTAGACAATTAACCGATTAAACTATTAATCATCACGCCTTTTCCCTCTTCCATTTTCCATCTTTCCCCTATATTTGCACATGCTTAAAAAAGAACGCTACAAACTTTTTGTAGAACATTTTTCGGCCAAGCAGCCTGATGCAGAAACCGAGTTACATTATAATAACCCTTACCAGCTTTTAGTGGCCGTAATCCTTTCGGCACAATGTACCGACAAAAGGGTGAATATGGTAACGCCAGCACTTTTTCAACGCTTTCCTAATGCCAGGGCTTTGGCGGAGGCTACTCCTGATATTGTTTTTGATTATATCAGAAGCATCAGTTATCCTAACAACAAAGCAAAACACCTGGTGGGCATGGCCAATATCCTGCTGAACGAATTTAACGATGTAGTACCTTCTGAAATTGATGACTTACAGAAAATGCCCGGTGTTGGGCGCAAAACAGCCAATGTAATTGCATCGGTAATTTACAATGCACCGGCAATGGCCGTTGATACCCACGTTTTCCGTGTGGCCAACCGCTTAGGTTTAACTAATGGCAAAACGCCATTGGCAGTGGAAAAAGATCTGGTTAAAAACCTGCCAGAACACGACATCCACATTGCTCACCACTGGCTTATCCTGCACGGACGTTATGTTTGTGTAGCCAGAAACCCCAAATGTGATGTTTGCGAGATTACCTACATGTGCAGGTATTTTGAACGCTTAACCGCCCAAAACGAAAGAGATAAATTAAAGGCTTAAAAAATATTTTCACTTTACTATTGACATTAGCTAAAAAACTTTTAACTTAGCTAAATATTTTAGCATTATAAATATCAACATTTGAGCATATTAGCCGATAATCAATTATATTTACGCAATCAATGAAAAAAGAAATGAGCACTGCAAATCCAGATAAATTAAAAGCCCTACAACTTACTTTAGATAAACTAGAGAAATCATACGGTAAAGGTACCATCATGAAACTTGGTGATACTGCCATTGAACCAATAGATTTTATTTCTACCGGATCAATCAGTTTAGATATTGCTTTGGGTATTGGCGGTATCCCAAAAGGCCGTGTAATTGAAATCTATGGTCCGGAATCGTCTGGTAAAACAACTTTGGCCACACATATTATTGCCGAAGCACAGAAAAAAGGTGGTATTGCAGCTTTTATTGATGCAGAGCATGCCTTTGATCAGTTTTATGCAAAAAAACTAGGTGTAGATACAGATAACCTATTAATCTCTCAACCAGATAACGGTGAGCAGGCATTAGAAATTGCCGATAACTTAATCCGTTCTGGCGCAATAGATGTAATTGTAATCGACTCTGTTGCGGCATTGGTTCCTAAAAGTGAAATTGAAGGCGAAATGGGCGACAGTAAAATGGGTTTACATGCCCGTTTAATGAGTCAGGCCTTACGTAAATTAACCGGAACAATTTCTAAAACCGGATGTTGCTGTATTTTCATTAACCAGTTACGTGATAAAATTGGTGTAATGTTTGGTAACCCTGAAACCACAACTGGTGGTAATGCTTTGAAATTTTATGCATCGGTACGTTTAGATATCCGTCGTATTTCACAAATCAAAGATTCTGACGAAGTTTCCGGTAACCGTGTTAAAGTAAAAATTGTTAAAAATAAAGTGGCTCCGCCTTTCCGTATCGCAGAATTTGACGTGATGTTTGGTGAAGGTATTTCTAAAAACGGTGAGATTATCGACTTAGGTGTTGATTTTGGTATCATCAAAAAAGCAGGTTCATGGTTCTCTTACGGAGATACCAAGCTGGGCCAGGGTAGAGATGCTGTAAAACAATTGTTAAGCGACAATCCTGAACTTGCAGAAGAACTGGAAACTAAGATTAAAGCAGAAGTAACCGGCGAGCATCTGGCAGAAAAATAAGCCTGATCAATTCAGACTGAAGATAAAAAAAGCGTCCTGATTTTAAATCCGGACGCTTTTCTATTTTTAGCATTTGGTTAATAACTAACCGAAACGCCAAAGTTTATAGAAGTACCTCTCCCTTTTGAATAAAAACCTGGCTGCATAAACCATTGGGCCCTGGCAGGAAAGTAATCCTGGTTAAAAATATTATCTACACCCAAGGTAAGTTTAGTGTTCTTCTTCACCTGATAAATCCCCGCAAAACTAAATAAATGATAAGCTTTTACCGCACCCTCATTTCCATTATATATGCCGTTCGCATTTTTCTCAAATCTATTGCGCGAATTGATGCCGGTGTAATTCAGGGTCAAATCTAGCACCTTTAACGGACTGTAGGTAACCGAAGCCGTAACTTTAGGTGCTGAGATCCGGCGGCCATTAAGATATAAGTCACCCGCATCATTAAACTTTCCATTTTTGTCAATGTCACGCTTGCCTTCAGTATAACTATAACTTGCAGATAAGCCCAACTGATCAAACAAGTGGTAATCTGCCGCTAACTCAAAACCATAAATTTTTTCAGGGTTTCTGGCCGTATTAAACAGGCCTGTAGCAGGATCATAAACCACTTCAATCCCCAGCTTGGATGTACTGATGTAACCTGACGCAGAAAATGTTAATCCGGCAATTTTACTCTCAAAGCCAGCTTCATAATTATTAACCTTTACCGCATCTGTATTGATCTTGTCAATGCTGTTTACCTTGGCATCACGTAAAGCCAATCCAATATCCATCACAGAAAAACCCTGAGAGAAACTTACAAAAGGACTGAACACATTAAATTGGTTATACCTTAAACCTGCATTAAAAAGGTAAGTGCTGTATTTTAAATTCCCTCCGGTTACATCAAAAGATGGCGTAATGGTGGTATTGTTTGCGCCTGTAGTTCTTAGCGTACGATAATCATCAACAGCTATATTTACATTTTCGTAACGCAAACCCGTTTTAAATACAAGCTTGTTTAAAATATTAAAATCTGCCTGCGCAAAAGGTGCAAGGTTGGTCATATCCATTGTAGGCACCCATACCCTACCATCAACCAATGGCTGTGCAGTTTTATCTTTCATAAAATCTGCACCATAAGCCAGATTCATTTTCAAAAAATTAAGGTTCAGTATTGGTGTTTCCAGAAATAAACGCGCTCCCCTTTTATCGTTTTTGGCAAGTGATTGGCCATCACCTCCATCAAAACGGCCTAAGGATACATAGAATACGTCCTTACGGGTTTCGTAATAAAGATCTGCGTGTAAACTTGAATGCAGAAAGGTGCTGTCTATTTTATACGATAGATTTAAATTATGATTATAATCAACCCCGGTCGGAATACCAAGTGGTTTTCCCAGCACCCCTGTTGCTTTCTGGCCTGTTGCAAGATTACCATTTACCAAAGTAAAATTACTATTCTGCAAACTGCTGTATGTATTATAGGTAAGCTGAATACGTTGATTTTTTGTAGGCACGTAACCAAATTTGGCAAAAGCATTATAAGTATCTGTCTCGCCTAAACTATAGTTGGGCCCTACCACATCACCTTTTGCATCTTTATATTCACCAGTTTGCTCATACATGCCACTAACCACGTAGTCAAATTTACCCATTTTCCCATAAAACATCTGGTTAATCCTACCGCCTTCAGAATTTTTGATCTTAACCAACGATCCGTTTAAATTAAACTGGGTTTTACCTGCGAACCTGGTAGCTGTATCCGGAACCATGGTAATGTAATTCACCAGACCTCCGGCAGCACCATTACCATAAATGGCCGTTGCCCCTTTTACCACTTCTATACGTTCCAGCACCGATGGGTCTATTGACCTTAAATCTACCTCAGCATTTCTTAAGGGCGAAGATTGTGAAACACCATCTATCATCACCAGCATTGGTCGCCCCCTTAAATTCTGCCCCACATTATTTCCGGTTTGTGCCGTAGGTGCAAAACCAGGAACCTGATTCGCCAATATCGTGCTTAAATCGGGCGTAATGGCCATTTCCTTCTCCAGTTTCTTCTTATTTACAATACTAACTGAAGTAGTGATGTTTTTGATATTTTCAGGCTTTCTGGAGGTCGAGATTAACACGTCATCTAAAGTATTGGGCACTGGTTCCAATACAAAGTTGATAACAGTATCGGTCTGTACAGCCCCAATTTGTTGGGTAGCTGTTTTATAGCCAACCGCAACTAAACGGATATTAAATGGAATGCCACTTTTGATATAAATTGTGAAATAACCTTTGCTATCGGCCTGGATTTTCTGGCCCGGTAAAGAAATGGTTGTGTATGGGATTTCACTGCTTTTATCCCTGACGTGTCCCTCAATCTTCACGCTTTGGCCGTGCACCAAAAGAAGATTACACATCAGGATCGTAACGATCAGTATAATTTTTTTCATCTATCTTTAATTTTCGGCAAAGATAGAAAATAGACACTAATAAGAATAGGTCTAAATAAGAATTAGGAAATTTAAATTAATTCTGACTGAAAACGGCGCTGAAATCTTTGGTTACATAAACAATAACCAAAAGTGCAGCAATAAGCAGGGCACCCAGAATAATTACACCCCAGCTTCCTTTAAGCTTGTTTTTATCCTTTCTGATCAACCAGTATAACAGGCCGATTAAAGGTACCGCACAAACAATCCAAAATATTAACGATGCTCCAGTCATATATATAAATTAAATTTAAACAATTCTCGTTGCCAGTTTTCAATTGGCGATTTACAGTTTTTTGCCCCGGAAGCACCGAAACACGGAGGTAAATTGTATTAATGAACAGGCCTTGCGCTTGGAGTTGGGCGTTTAGCGTTATTAACCGATTTAAACAATCAACCTAACCGTTAACTACTCCAGGCAATTAACTATTGACTAATGAACCAATGACCAATGAAATAATGAACCAAAATTAAAACTCCATCCGTGCCATTGGTGAAACATCCTGCCCTACAAAATCCTGTTTCAGATACTTTTGGTAACCTGCAATGGCAATCATGCCCGCATTATCTGTACAATATTGAAATGCCGGAATATAAATCTTCCATCCCAGTTCATCGGCAGTTTTTTGCAAACCATTCCGCAAACCAGAGTTTGCAGAAACACCTCCAGCAATAGCTATTTCCTTAATTCCGTACTGCTTCGCTGCTTTCCTTAATTTATTCAACAAAATCTGCACAATACTATGTTGAACAGAAGCACAAATATCAGCTAAATTTTCCGCAATAAAATCAGGGTTCTCTCTCTCTTGTTTCCTGATAAAATACAGAATCGAAGTTTTAAAACCACTAAAACTAAAGTTCAGATCGGCAATTTGTGGTTCGGCAAACTTAAATGCCAAAGGATTTCCATTTTGCGCATGTTTATCAATCAGTGGTCCGCCAGGGTAAGGCAAAGCCAGTAATTTAGCCGTTTTATCAAAAGCTTCACCAGCAGCATCATCCAAAGTTTCGCCAATAATTTCCATATCAAAATAATCCTTTACAAGCACAATTTGTGTATGTCCGCCTGAAACGGTTAAACAGATAAAAGGAAAAACCGGCTTAGGATCATCAATAAAATGCGCCAGAATATGCGCATGCATATGATTAACAGAAATTAAAGGTATATTTAAAGCTAATGCAAAAGATTTTGCAAAAGAAACACCAACCAATAACGACCCTAAAAGGCCTGGACCACGTGTAAAAGCTACTGCATTAATGTCCTGTTTTGTAACTTTGGCATTAATTAAAGCTTGTTGCACGGCAGGCACAATATTCTGCTGATGTACCCTTGAAGCTAATTCAGGTATTACACCACCATAATTTTGATGAATTGTTTGGTTTGCAATAACATTGGCAGTAATTTTGCCGTTGTTACAAATAGCAACGGATGTATCATCGCAAGAAGACTCGATAGCAAGTATAACAGACAAATTATTAATATTTAAGCTGCAAAATTATTAAAAAACTATTTAAAATACTCCTTTGGGTAATTGCATCAATAATTTTGCTGCTTGCGCTTCTTATTTTCTCACTACAATTTAAGCCCGTACAAACCTATTTTGCGCAGCGGGCTGCCGCATACCTGTCTAAAGAGCTCAATACCACTATATCAATTAAGAGTCTTTATATCAAACCATTTAAGTCTATTGTACTCGAAGATTTATTGGTTTTGGATCTGCAAAAAGACACTTTATTGAGCACGCCACAATTTATGGTCGATATTAATCGATTATCCATTGATAAAAAGATTATCGATATCAATACCGTTCAAATTAATGATGGTCAGTTTTTCCTAAAGGATTTCAAAGATAAGTCTTCTAATCTCGATTTTATCATCAACTACTTCGATTCTGGTAAACCTAAGGTAAAGAAAAAGAAAAGCAAGCCTTTTGACGTCAATCTGGGCCGCCTTATTTTAAATAAGTTTGCGTTCAGGTATATCAACTACAATGCAAAAGATACCACTCAAGGCAAAAGCGTAAACTTCGATAATGTAAACGTTAAACAGCTAAGTGGAATTTTTGAAGGATTGGATACCAAGAACCACTTGTTAAAAACGAACATCAAAAACTTAACTTTTAAAGAGCGCAGCGGATTTTACCTCAAAAATTTAACGGCGCAAACCACGGTTGACAGTAACGCCATTGAGTTAAAAAACCTATTGCTCGAAACCAATCAGAGCCGTTTAACCAATTACTATCAAATGCGGTTTAAAAGCTTTAAAGATTTTAACCAATACATAGATAATGTACGGATGAAGGCCATCTTTAAAGATAGCCATATCACCTCAAGAGATGTTGCGTTTTTTGCTCCTGAATTGAATACCATGAAACTCGACCTGGATGTTGATGGTCAGATTACAGGTTTAGTGAATAACCTTAAAGCCAAAAAACTCTCCTTAAGAACTGGAAAGGCTACACACATTAAAGGCGATTTTATTTTAAAGGGGCTGCCAAAATGGAAAGAAACCTTTATGGACCTGAACATTGAGATGGCGGGCACAAACAAAACCGATCTTGAGCAAGTGCTTGCTGGTATTACGAACAGCAAAAAGCAAATTGTTCCGGTAATTGTAAAGAAATTTGGCAACATTAATTTTAACGGAAGTTTTACGGGTTTTCAGAACGACTTCATTGCCTATGGCGAGTTTAAAACGAAACTGGGCCGCGTCGTTTCGGACGTAAATATGAAAATCGATAAAAAAGATGTTCCATCATACACCGGAAATGTAAAAACATACGATTTTAATATCGGCGACTTACTGGATGAGAAGAGCCTGGGCCGGATCAGTTCTTCGTTATATGTGAAAGGGCGGGGAACGGAACTGAAAGAGTTAACCGAAAAAATAAATGGTGATATAGCGTACATCGACTTTAACCAATACAGGTACCGTAACGTGAAGATTGATGGCACCTTTGATAAAAAATATTTTGACGGTAAGCTTAGCATTAATGACCGAAACGTTAAACTGTTATTTGATGGGGGTGTTAACCTGAACCCTAAATTACCGGTATTTAATTTTAACGCAACCATTTCCAAGGCACGTTTAAAAGCCTTAAAATTGTTAAAAGATTCGTTAATGGTAGATGCCAAATTTACCACCAATTTTTCGGGCACCAACCTGAACAACATATCGGGCAAATTATTAATTCAAGAGATCAGGCTGCAAAACCGAAAAGGCACTTATAGCGTAGATTCTGTACAATTAATGGCCAATGGCACAGGCGCTAACCGCGTGCTCGATATCCGTTCAGATATTTTAGACGCCAGCATTAAAGGTGAATATGACTTAAATTCTATCGCATCTTACTACAAGGCTATCGCCAAAACGTATATCCCATCCTTAAAAGCCGACATCATCAAATACAATAAGCAGATTTTTCAGTTCAACCTTCAGGTTAAAAAATTTGAGCCGCTTGCACAGATCCTGGCACCCGGCTTAGAACTGGAAGAAGGCGCTACGCTAACTGGCGATTTCGATTCGCGTAATAATACTGCCACACTAAATGGTTTTGTCAAGAAATTAAAATACAACGGCATTGTCGTAAATAATATCATCCTCGACGAAAATACCACTACACAACAGCTTCAACTGATTGTAACTTCTGACCGGGTGCAGCTTAACGACAGTCTGTTCATTAAAGATGTAAACATTTCCAACATCCTGCGGAACGATAGTTTGGCCTTCAACGTAAAAATGTCTAACAACGATGAAGATAATCAGCTCGATTTAAACGGATTGGTAGAATTCACCAAAAACCAGGATACTACGGCAAGGTTAAGCGTATTGCCTTCTATCTTAAAAATCAATAATGAAGAATGGCGTATCCAGGAGAAAGTACGCATTGTGCTGAACAATGGTAAAACCGAGATCAGCAATTTCGATTTAACGAATGGAAATCAGCAGGTGACCATTGATGGATTAATTTCTGAAGATCCTAAAGATTTGATTAGTGTTGGATTTAAAGATTTTAGCTTAAAAACCCTTAACCCCTTTACCAAAGGTTTTGGTGTTAAACTGGGCGGAAACGTTAACGGCAAGACTGATTTATTTGGCGTGTTAAAAACACTTCGTGTAACCGACGATTTAAAAGTTGATTCGTTAAACTTTAACGATATCTATATCGGGACCTTAACAGATACCTCATCATACAGCAATGAGAGCCAAAAACTTAATGTATTTACCCGCATTGTGGCAGACAATTCGGAGAACTTTAAACTGACCGGAAATCTTGATCTCAAGGAAAAAGAAATTGACCTTGCCGTAAAAATGGACGACAGCAAACTTACTGTACTTGAGCCATTTGTTAAACAACTGGTATCCAAACTAAAAGGAAACATCTCAGCTGATTTAACGGTAAAAGGCAAGTTAGACAAGCCGGAAATTAATGGAACCCTATCTTTAAACAAGGGGGAACTGATGGTAAACTACCTTAAAACCACTTATGTAATTACCGATAAGGTAGAAGTAAACAACAGTGTAATTAAGCTTGAAGATTTCGTACTTAGAGACCTGGAAGGTCATGAAGCCACCGCAAATGGTAGCGTAGATTTAAACGACATCAACTACCCAACATTGAATGTTAAGGTGAATGCCAACAGTTTAATGGCCTTAAATACCACCGCGAAAGATAATTCTATTTATTATGGTCGTGCATATGGCACAGGTGTATTCACGTTTACAGGGCCTACCAATAAAATGAAGATTGATATTAAGGCGAAAACGGAAAAGGGAACTGTATTTAACCTGCCATTAAACAGTTCTGAAACCGTATCGGATAAAGATTTCATTAATTTTGTAAGCCGCGATTCTACAGTTCTGGTGAAGAAAAAAACCAACTTTGATGGTTTAACCCTAAGTTTCAAATTAACCATTGATCCAAATACCACGGCGAACATTTATACCACCCTGGGCAATTTAAGTGGCAAGGGTAATGCCGAGCTGAGCTTAAACATCAATAGTTTTGGCGATTTTGAAATGTCTGGTGATTATATCATCGAGACCGGAAGTTTCGATTTTACGGCTCAGGAAGTAATCAACAAAAAATTCGAAATCAGGCAAGGTGGAACCATCCGCTGGACAGGTAATCCTACGGCTGCACAAATTAACTTAAAGGCGGTATATGCATTGAGGGCGAGTTTAAACGACCTTTACAAAGCGGCTAACCGCGATGCGAGTAGCAATGCCAACCAAAGGGTAAATACCGAGGTAGAAATGGGTTTAACGGGTTTACTGTTAAAACCTGATATTAAGCTTGATATCAATTTCCCTGCACAACCTTCTATTAAAGAAGAGCTGCAAACCTATTTAAGCGATCAGAATAACCTGAACCTGCAGGCTTTCAGTTTAATTATCAGAAGAAGTTTTGCACCAGGCAATGGCGGGCAGTCGATCGGGAACCAGTTGAGTTCAACGGCTACCAGTACGGCTACCGAATTGGTGTTTAATCAGTTTAACAACGTACTTTCTTCGTTAAACTTAAACTTTGTCGATCTGAACGTACGTTCGTTAAGCGAGGCCAATGCATCGTTCAAATTCTTTAATGATCGTTTAATTATTAATGCGGGTATTGTAGACCGCAATAGTGTGAACGACTTTACGGTGATCGATTTCTCTAAAGATAATGTGGGCAGAGAGGTGGAGGCACTTTTTCTGATTAAAAAAGATGGAAGTTTGACAATGAAAGCAGCAAATAAACCGCCTACCCAACAGAGTATATTCTTAAACAGCGGAATCAGTCCAACCGCAAACGTAACCTCTTTCGGTTTGGTGTATACCCAGCAGTTTGATACGTTTAAGGAATTTGTTCAGAAAATTTCTGGTGCTTACCGCCGAAACTTGAAAAGAAAACAAAATCAAACTCCTGTTAAAACGAATAAATCAATTAGTAAGGAAGCGATTATCAATCAAAGTAAAGGAAATCAGCGGAGGTAGGGTTGGTTGCGTTAGTTCATTGGTCATTGGTTTGTTAGTTATTGGTTAATTGGTCATTGGTTAATTAGTCAATGTCATGGCTAATTGTCTAAGTTAAAACTATTAGATTAGAGACCAAAAACCTATTAACTCGTTAAAGTCGCTTGAAGTCAAATCTTGAAACACAATTCTTATTTGTCAGTCCCACTCCAACATCGTCATCCTCGCGCATGCGGGGATCTTAATTCTATTTATAATCAATAGAATCACAAATAACATAGATCCTAAAACAAGTTCAGGACAACGAACTGTTGGGAACGATGAGCAAGGTTGCGCTAAAACAAAAAGACCAACAATCGAGTCCTGCTCAACTGTTGGTCTTGTATAAGTTTTCAATTCGTAGTTCACAGTTCGCGCAATTCAAATTGTGAACTGCAAACTGCTAACTGAGCTATCCTTTCATAATCGAATGGCCCATTTTGTCTCTTTTAGTTGTTAGATAACGTTCGTTGTGTACGTTACTTGCAATTTCGATCGGAATGTTTTCTACCACCTCTAATCCGTAACCAATTAAACCTGCCCTTTTGGTTGGGTTGTTGGTCATTAAACGCATTTTAGTTACCCCTTCTGATCTCAGGATCTGCGCGCCTACACCGTAATCGCGTTCATCACCTTTAAAACCCAGCTTAATATTGGCTTCAACGGTATCAAAACCAGCATCCTGTAAGTTGTAAGAACGTAATTTATTAATCAGTCCAATACCTCTACCTTCCTGGTTCATGTATACCACAATACCTTTACCTTCTTTTTCGATCATTTCTAATGCCTTATGCAACTGCGGACCGCAATCGCAACGGCAAGATCCAAAAATATCGCCCGTTACACAAGAGCTGTGCACGCGTGCCAAAATAGGTTCGTTGGGATCCCATTCGCCCTTAGAAATGGCTAAATGTGTAGCGTTATTATCCAACTGGGTATAGGCCGTCATTCTAAAATCGCCCCAACTGGTAGGCAAATCAATACTTACCTCTTGCTTAATTAAACTGTCTATCTTTAAACGGTAGGCAATTAAATCTTCAATTGATATAATTTTTAACTGGTGCTGCTCGGCAATTTTAAATAAATCCGGAAGTCTGGCCATTTCGCCGTCTTCTTTTAAAATCTCTACCAATAAACCTGCAGGTTTCATACCGGCCAAACGTGCTAAATCTACAGCAGCTTCAGTATGACCTGCACGACGGATTACCCCACCATCTTTGGCTATTAAAGGAAAAATATGTCCTGGTCTGCCTAACTCTTCAGGGTCGGTTTTGGGATTAACCAAAGCCAACATCGTTTTTGAGCGATCGCTTGCCGAAATTCCGGTAGTACAACCATGACCAACCAAATCTACCGAAACTGTAAAATTAGTTTCGTAAGCAGCTGTGTTTTTACCCACCATCAGGTTAAGGTTTAACTCTTTACAACGTTCTTCTGTTAAGGGCGCACAGATTAAACCACGGCCGTAAGTGGCCATAAAATTGATGATCTCTGGCGTTGCATTCTCGGCTGCCGTTAAAAAATCACCTTCGTTCTCTCTATTCTCATCATCTACAACAATAATTACTTTACCAGCTTTTATATCTGCGATGGCCTCTTCTATTGTGTTTAACTTTGTTTGCATTTTATAAGCATTATGGGGCAATGGTGTATAAGGCACATTAAAATGGTTTTATACTACAAACAATAACCCGTACAAATGTACAACCTTATTTGAGCAATATTTGGATTAAAATATCATCTGTAAGTAAAGGAAAAAGGGCCTATTTTTCTTTCTTTTTAAACAACTTAAGAATGAGTTGTTTGTAATAATCTACATCAAACAAAGCCGAATCTGCTGTGGCTTTATAGGTTAAAAAGGCAGCCAGGGGCGACAGCACAATTACAGCAATCCACATCCCGAATATCGGGTTCAAATTACCTTCACGAGCCGATTTTTCGGCCACTGTAGTGATAATATGGTACACCAGGAAGAAACAAATCGCCACTACTACGGGCAAGCCCATCCCACCTTTTCTGATAATGGCTCCCAATGGCGCACCAATAAAAAACAACAGGATGCAGGATGCTGCCAGCGTGAATTTACGCTGATACTCTACGGTGGCAAAAATGATTTCGCCGGTTAAATCGGTTTGGCGAGGTCCCCAATTGGGTACATGCTGCATAATGTTAGCCACCGTGCTATTGGCATTCTCCAAAGCCATTTTACGCGATCCGTTTGGAATATCTTTTAATATGACGTCGTCAATCTCTTTCGGTACGGCTTTTACACTGGTATAACCCCTGGTTACATTAAATTGCTTAAAGTTACTGTTGAGATTGGCCACCGTACGCATTTTCATCGTATCCAATTGCTTCGTCAGCGAGTCGCGCTTTTTTACAATCCCTTTCAGGTTTAACATGGGGGTACTGTTTCCGAAAGCATTGGGATCGGTTGTACTGCCATCAAAAGACGACATATCGAAACGGGGTGAGGTTTCTTTAAAACGGTTTCGTGTAAAAATCTGCCTGGGGTTGTACATGCCGTTTTTTGCAGCTTGTTCTTCGTACTGCACTCCATTTTTAAGGTTAAGCACCAAAAACTTACCATCGGCAGTTTTATTCATTTTACCTTCCCTGGCCAGAATTACTTTCGGAATACCATTATTTTCGCGGTGATCGTAAATCATGATATTGTGCAGCGTACCATCTTCTTCTTTTGAATCTACACGGATGGCATAGCCTGGAATGTCATTGTTAAAAACCCCTGGTTTAATCAAAAATGAAAGTTTTTTATTTCTGATATCGTACAATAGCGATCCAAATTTGAGGTTGGCTTTGGGCAACATATAGTTGGCAAAAAAGAAAGAGGCTACCGTGAGCATCAAAATAACCACAAACAAAGGACGCATGGCTTTCTGCAAAGAAATACCTGCTGATTTGATGGCCACCAGCTCGTAATTTTCGCCCAATGTACCAAAAGTCATGATGGAAGAAAGTAATACCGAAAGTGGAAGCGCCATGGAAACATTGGCAGCCGAGGCATAATACATCAGTTCCAGAATGGTATACCATTCGAAACCTTTTCCAATTAAATCATCAATCCATTTAAACAGAAAAAACATTAATAGAATAAACATCATAACAAAAAATGTTGCTATGAATGGCTTCACAAATGCTTTTATTAACAGAAGATGTATTTTTTTCACCTTACAAAGGTAAACAATACGAAGATAATATTACGCACCCAAAACGCTAATCAGATAATCGATCTGGTTGTCCCAGATTAATTTTTTCTCTGCTAAAAGTTCATCGGTCGTAAAATCGGTGATCGAGAGGGCAACATCATTGGTTAATTCGTCCTGTACAATTTCCATCTCAAAATAACATTGAGGTTCATCATCCAGCCACTTAAATTTAACCAGTTTATTTTCTTTAATGGAAACCAGTTTTGCTTTTTGTTGCTCATCGTCCCATGTAAAAGTATATACCTGATCGCGAAAATTCACATCGTCCGCAAACCATTGTGATAAGCCGTTTGGCTCACTTATAAAGCTATACAATATTCTTGGTGACGATCTAACTTCGTACTCTAGTGTAAATTTTTTCTTTTCTGCCATTTTTAGTACACTACCAGGATAATTTCCGGACAATTTTTTAATATTATTTTGCTAAAGAAAGGTAATTTATTCTATATCTGCAACAATATAATTTTTATTGGTTCCAGGTTGTGCATTGGTTCATTTGCCATTGGTTCAGTGGTCATTAGTTCATTGGTCATTGTTGAGTGGTCATTGGTCATTAGTCACTGGGCATTAGTTTATTACTCAGTGGCCATTACCTCGTTATTCATGCCAGCAGGCTATATTGATAACGATCCTGAGGCGCGGATTGATTAGTAGACCCAAATTCCTATTCCAAATATGCCACACAAATTCATAAAAAACCGGAAGCTTGTATAAACCGCATAGCGTTAAGAAAAAAGATGGTACAAAGCTGAGCAATTTGAGGGATAAATAATGTCGTTAAATCTGCACTAATAGCCGTCTTGAAGACTTTTTATCTTATAAGGCTTTACTTTTTCGGTTGAAATGCAGGGCCTGATCTGCCTCAAATGCTTAAGCAAAGACTGATTAATTGGTCAATTGTCTTCAGCACAAAAAACACCAAATTCCTTTACCTATTCTTTACCATTTGTTTACCTGTTCTATACACCAAGTTAACCCCATGTTTACCTTTTGCTTACCTATTCTTTACCATGGCGTTACCTCATTTATTACCTAAAAGGTAAAGGATTAGCGAATAAGTGGTACAGCTGGAGCGAAGCAGGTGTTAACCTGGCCCCTCCAAAGGGTAGTTCATACCCAAAACCATCCTATTGTCTGATGATACCATTATTCCTACAATTGCAAGCGCAGAAAATAGCTTTAATTGACCGCTCCGCAAAACCTGTACGCACCGCAGCCTTATTTTGTATAAAATAGCGTTCTTAAAAGGATTAATATAAAGATAAAAACTTCCAAAAAGCAATCAATTTTATTGACTACCAACGTCTTAAACTATTTTTCACATTTCTTTTTAATAGAATGTATATTTATTCTATATTTGCAACTCTTAAAAATAACCACTTCGATATTTACATTTATCCGTAAATATGAAAGCCCGGCGGGGTAGCTCAGATGGTTAGAGCGCAGGATTCATAACCCTGAGGTCGGCAGTTCGATCCTGCTCCCCGCTACTTAAGGAAACAACACACACGAGTTGTTTCCTTTTTTTATGACCATAAGAATTTATTAGTCAAAACTTTACGTTGGCGCAATAGTGGAAAGACCAGGTGCATTGACCCCATCTCACCAAAAGACGACAGTCCGATAATCTACTGGTTTACAGCAAATTTATACACCAATAAAATTGGCGAAACGGCGTTAATACACTCTGGTTTATGCAACCAAGCTTAAGGGATAAACAGTTAAATCTCCTTACAAATATTACTCGTTCCAAAATTTGACACAATTGGAGTTACCGGTTTCGCCTACTTCTTATGCTGAAAACAAATCGAGTTTGCGATTGATAGATAACATCGTTTTAAAGATCAAATCGAAATAAGAAAGCGCAATTTCTCTTGAGAATTCTTGTTGATATAGCTGAGAAAATGTGGATGATAAGGTCGTAATTTGTGTTTTCTGACCTAGTTTGACGTCTTCCCCAGATTTGAGGGAATTTTTTACCTCCTCAAAACTGAACATAAAACCCGAAAATTTCGCTGGGGCATCCTTGATAATCTTTTTGGTCTCAGCATGGGAATAAGGATTTCGGATTTTATTCTTAACATCCTCCAGCTGATCGAATTCTTGCTGACTCAACAGCCCTTCTTTCAATGCTAACTTCAAGGAATCAAGCAGAATCAGGCGGTCGTATTTTGTGATAGCCTCATCGGTGAGCTTGTTGTATAGCTCAGGCTGAGCATAAGTTACTCCAAGTGTGTATTTTTGAATTAGAGCCAGTTTGATTAGCCGCTCCAGAAAATGATTAGTAGCAAAGATGCTCGCCTGAAACAGCTCTAGCATAAGGGTTTTGAGAATTTCTAATCGGAGCGATGAAAGCGAAAGAAAATGATCTGCCTTTGGCTCCAAATATTTTTCTATCACTTTGTAATTTAACTTAGTTTTCTCAGCTAAATCCTTTGTAAACAATTGTTCCATGACTTTAAAATTGACTATTTAATTGTGCATTTTATTAAAAATTTTGACACATGAGCGTGTTGAAATAGTTATTAAATTAATATTTGATTACAATTACCCCATCAGGCGCTTAGTCAATACCCATCCAAAAACCTGTTCAACTATGCAATTGGCTATTTCGATCATTCCGATAACTGCCTCAAGCTTGTTTTCCTCAGAAACCTCGTTATCTGTCCGCCCAATAAAAGTCTTCACTTTTCCATCTTCCATTTTATTGAAAGCCGTTGCGCCATGGATGTGCTTACTACTGAAATGTACAAAACCCGAGGTTTCCTCATATACTTTTTTCATCCAGGGATATCGTGATGTTTCTTTTTGAACCAAATAACAATCTGTCATCTGCTTATTATCCTTATCCCTCATCAAATCAATCCGTTCTCCTAAAAGAACTTTTCTGGCAAACTCATGCGGATTACTTACTAACCAGCTTGCTGTAAGGCGCAGGTATGTATCCAAAAAAGGTCTTACCAAGTGGGCCGCAGAAATGTAATTTGAACTTCCCATTAGCGTAATAAATCCAAAACTGAGTGACATGGCGCGATTAAGGATACCTGCCACATAAAAATCAAGATCGTAAAGACCATTTCCTGAATACATCACCTCTTTACCCAGAGTCAGGAATCTTTTATCGAAAGTTTCCAGGCGCTGCAGATAGAAAGCAAGCCATCCTCTTAGCTCATCATCTCTAGTGTCAGCCGGGATGACATTGTCTTTTAACGCTAAGCTTTGCCAGAATTTTCTGGCATTTAATTTAATAAACTTTTCATTCCCTATATGCCAAAACTTCTCTCCTTTCTTATTCAGAACTAAGCAGCCTAAATCGCATTCAACCTCATCACCCTGGTCTGATTGGCTCAAGAATACAGGTTTCATTTCCTCGGGAATTTCTTTTACAGTCTCTTTCCAATTCATAGAAAAATAGCTTTTATTTTTTGTTAGTTTGATTAGCCGCCCTGATAAGGGCTCCAATCCATATAATGAGGCCTTGTATAAAGCACAACATAAAATGTTCTTGCCTTGGGAAAATGGCGCACAACTTGAATTTCTTTTTTATAGCGGAACTCAGCAGAAGAATCATAGCAGTATTGCCTGATCCTTTTAAGTAATTTTGTGTACAAATGAAATATAGCCATCGTCTTGTGAAATATCAATGTCCATTCTTCAAAGGAAACTCCATGCCTTGATTCATCTTTATCCGGCTCAAAATTATTAAAGCTGATAGATCTTCCTAGAATGGCATATTGAGAATGTGATATGGCGTTTCTGATTTGAGGAAAATGGCATTCTTCAAACCCCTTACTGAGCGCTGGCAGATATTCCTTCAGCCCGGTTTTAATCTGCTCTAAGAGCTCGCGACGTGAAAAACTTCCAGGCTTCGCCTTTCCAAATCCATTTATGCTGCAATGCCAATCATAACCTTTTCCCTCTACTAATCTTAACAACTGATAAAACTTTTTCAAAAAAGTTTCACCTTCCCAAATTTTAATGTAAATGAGCATTTCAATCTGAATGGTAAGCTCCTCAGCCGCTATCACATCCTTTAGCTCTGTGTCTGCCTCTATTCCCAAATTAACTGCTTTTTTATAATCCTCAAAACTCGCCACATCTGCAGAATTCCCATAATGGGCAATAAATTTGTAGTTAGTCGTCTCGCAATACCCTGCCATGTCATCACCTATATTATAGTACTGCATAAGTTCTTTGGTCCCGGGATTTTCGAAGTCTTCCTCTTCTGATAAAAATGCCCCTTCCATAGCCAGGAGTAGGTCTCCGGGGTGAATTTTATTTTTGTTTGCTAACTCAAATAGGCGATTGAAGGCCTCTTCGAGCTCTGATTCAGTCTGAAGTATGAGATCTTGAAAGAGCATTTGCTAATCAAATTAGATAAAAGTCAAATATAAGCTATTCGAAATCAGCTTTAATTTAACAATTCGTTATATTTGCTCTTTAAGGCAACGGACCTTAAGATTTTAGGAGAAAAAATGACCTCTCACGAAACAGCAAGGTAATTTGGTTACACTCTGATTTTGTGTTACGACCTTATTGATAACTATAAGAATGCTTATTAATCGATACAGGGTATAAGTCTTTATTTCGAATCCCATTGTGTTTGCCACTCTGGGATTTTTTTAAATTACAATATGCTCATCTTTCTACAATTTACGCTCACCGATATTCGAGGTCTCAATCAAAACGTTGATGAACTGCTTCATAAACCAGCCTGGCCACTCCCAGATCCTACGCAATTTGTTAGAGGCACTGGAAAAATAAGGCCACGTAGAAAAAAGGGATTGAGAAGCTGGGTACATGAAGGTTATCTCTGTGATGTTAAAAAAGGCTTATCAGCCCCAACCATCTATTCCGGTGCTGAGATTCAACTGAGAAATGTTTACCGGAATTTCTATTCCGGCGATGAACAGGTACTAAACCGTTACGAATTTGTTTTTCGTACAAGCAAAATCGAAGCGAAAGTTTCTGATCATCACATTAATCAAATTCTTGGCATTTTAGCCAAAACTACTCTGAACATTCGCTTAGCTGGCCTTCAACATTCCCAATCCTTATTTGCTATCTCAAGTAACCTCAGGAAATTTTACCGGGCGAGCAGCACCTTTAAAGCCAAACAATCCGCAGTTCAAAGCTTAGGCGATATCAAATTTTGTGTGCCTCAGATTTATCTCCTGTTAGATGAAGGCGAAGAGTTGGATGAACAGGCGATTTCACTAGAAAATATCTCTGGTCCTGATAAAAATTATCGCCTTTTCACTTCCTGGCATGAACATGCGGGGCAGGACTTTAGGTTATGGCTCCATGAGCGTGCAGGGGGATCTGCCCCGGAAGTACATCGGCAGTTAAGGATAAGTGTCCAGCGAATCTTTTCTGAGCATTGTTGCTTAAAACATGTTTTTGCATCCATGAACAGCGGCAAAATCGCAACCATACGCGGAACAAAGGAGTCAGACAGGCTGCAAAGTTACTTTAATACTGCTATTTCTACTTTTCTGAAGGAGGAAAAAAAACTTCAGCCATCCAACGATCTAACCGGATTGTCTGATGAATTTTCAAAAATTTTCGATAATTTTCAACCGGGGGAACTGGAATTATTGAGGCAAAAAATATTAGCCTCTGATTTTAGGCCAGCCATTCTCGATAAAACAAAAATAATTATGTCTAACTACACATTTAACAATTCTCAGATTGGGGCTGCTGGTGATCAAGCCAGCTCCAATGATGCTATTTTTAATCAGCAAACCAACTCTTTGCCTGCAAACACTGATTATGTGACATTAGCCAATGAACTAAGGAAGTTAACAGATTTTTTGACTGCTGAGGCAAAAACCGAAGAACAACAGGCCGCGGTTAACAGCATCACCCAAGCTCAGCTTGCCGCTGAACAAAAAGATGGAAACTCTCTTCTTCACTATGTAAAAGAAGGTGGAAAGTGGGTTTTCGATACCGCTGTTAAAATTGGTGTCCCTGTTCTTTCAGCTATTGTTAAAGAGCAAATTGGCATTCACTAATAAGGCAGGATAAATCAAGCGCAGATCATGTATGCTCTGCGCTTGATTTTACTCCTAGTCTTTATAAAATCAGTAATTATTCAGTTTTAGCAGTTCTTCCGTTTCGCAGATTTTCAATTTTGTCGTGTAGCACCTCTATACGATCTGGCAGAATGAATAAAAACTCAATTAAGTAATCCAACAGATCCATCAACAGGATCGAGGTCTCTTCATCAGGTTCCATTTCCTCACTGAAATGGGCTCCCATATTTCCCATCTTACGTATTCCATCTGCAATGGTAACGATAGGTTTATTCACATCCACAATATCAGTTAGTCGATTCAGTGCTTTACTCAGATTGAATGAGCCATTTTGCTTATCTGGTTGTAACATCTGAATCACTCCCTCCAGGAGCCTTCGACTCATTACTGCGGCAGCTCCCCATTGATTGGTATTGAATGATGTCAATGTAGACTGGTAAGATTTTTTAATCTGTGGCGTTAGTGATTTAACCGAGTCTAATCCTGGAAGTGGTTGACGGGCACGCGTACTGGGATAAACATAAAGCAATCCTTTGCTCATATCGGACGGTGTATTTTCATCAGCTATATAGAAAAATTTCATGCTTCCCGAACAATGTGGGCAAAGCGCCGTGCCAAAGTTGCCTATGGTGTTCAGCTCTTTTTGCCAACTGATCTCTAAACTCAGAAATATAACACAGTGAGAACAATGAATAGCGACTCGCGAAGGTATGCTTACGCGGTTACTGGATATCGGTGAAGTAAATTGAGATGGGCTAATTTGAGATACCATTTTTAAATTTTTATTTGTTAATATACAATTATCTTTTGATGTAAAAAGTTTTTTGCTTTATACTCTCTGGGCCTCAGAGGAGCGAAATCATCTTAATAGACTGTATGCTTCCTAGCGCTACATTATGAAAGTCCTAGGTTTACATTATACCGAAATTTTGAACTTAGTCAAGACTCTTGCAAACGTTTACTCAGCCTTTTCATCATCCATGACCTCATGGTATCTTTGCGTAAAAATCGGTCTTAAGATACTATAGACCTCATCAAGCAGTAATTTAAGATCGTCATTGAAAATTTCCAATGACTTTTTTAGTCGCGCTACAGTCCGGTCTGTTTCTGTTTTAGCCAATACCTTAAAATTTGAGATAAAATCTTTATCCGCGCCTCTATCTAAGCGTAACAGCAAACTATACATTTCTACAGGCCTGAGCTCTCTGTAATCGATATTTTTATGATGGGCAATCATATTCCTATCTTCCCTGTAAGGCTCTATACATACTGCTACTTTGACCAGAGCTCGATATAATCCTGTGTAACTATCTATTTTATCCCGATATTCTTTCTTACCATTTTTTGGAAACAGAAAAACTGAGGCTTTACAATTCCTTTGCGTGCCCCCAAGCTCCAATATTATGTTAGCCAGTATCATTAGCCTGTCCAACACACTTGTTGTTTTAAATAAATGCATCTCCAGGTGATAAATGATATGATCATATCGGGTGATTTCATTTTTTTTGAATGCCGGAATGGATCTATATGATGACAGATATAGGGTTGCTTGCTTTAGCTGCTTCATTAGCATTTCTATCTCAGACAATGCGAGCGAGGTATTGCGGAGATACTCTTCGCTTAATTTTAATGGCCTTTTAGGAGCGAAGCCATCCCTTGCTTTTCGAACCAATGACTGATCTTCGATCATTGGTAATGAGAGTCTGCTAAGGTATTGCAAAAAGGAATCTTCGGCCATATATATCAGCTTTATTATGTTTCTAGTTTGTGTTTTTTAAAGTTATGCTGGTTGCAATATTTAAGTTTTGTTTTGCAAGGATAAAGACCCAAAATCACGACGATAAGTTTAAGCAAATCTCCTGAGGCATTCATTACCAGGTATTGATCTCAATTTGCCCCTGCCTTATTTGCGGCTTAAACGCGAATGCAGTTTTTTTTCTTATTTTGTATCTACGTAAAAAATTAAAAGCCTCTCCGTTTTTCATATTTCTTTCTGGTCGAAGCAATAACAATATTTCTTAAAAAGACCCTGCTGGATATCCCTTGGAATGCTCCATTAATTTTAGCTTAAAACTTAAAAGTTCCCACAGCATTAAAATTCAGCTTGTACAACTCAATGTATTTAGGCTTTTTAGCATTCGGCTTAGATTATTTTGCTGTTATTCTGCTGGAAGCGTAATGACCTTGATTTTATCTTTCTTTGGTTTGTAATCGGCAATATATTCAAGTTCTCTCATTTGCATCATCAGTTGCACGAACAAGGGATCTGCTGTCCATTCAATAGTCTGGCCTTTTATTGTAATTCCCTGATAGGGCGCTGGCATTATTGATAATATTCTCATCGTCTCCTGGTAAGAAAAGGTATTCAATACTTTTATTAAAAGCCTGATACTATTCTCTTGGGAAATTATTTTCCTATCGAATATAGCTATTAGGCTTTCTTTATCCACGATGAGCTGGTCCAGTTTTATTTTCTGTAGCGCTATCGCTTCTAACAGCTCTACACTTGGATCCAGCTGCACGGTAACTGCTCTAGCCAATACGGCATTTTTCTCTTCCACTGTAAATGCCTGTGAATTTATAATTCCAGTAACAAGGGGATTATCAAGATTGTATTTATCAATTCCAGTAATAAATTCCTTATTCGATTTTTCAACTAAAGAAACCTTTAGGTTTGAAAGATCCTCTCTTAAACGCTCAAAATTTTTGACTGTTAACTCTAGTTTTTTTCTGGCAACCAGGGTTTTTACCTTCGCGTTATTTAATCCCTGGATGTCAAGATCGCTATAGTAATAAGGAATTGATTTCATGATCAGATCATAACCGGCATCTAAAATTTCGTTGCTTCGAATAAGGGCAAAACAAAAGGCTTGAATGGTCTTTTGATCTGGTATAGGGTTTGTATTATCAATCCTCACGCGTGATAATTCCTGACTATGTTTATTGATAAAACTAACCAGATGGGGATCTAACACATTTTCAATGCGAGAGAAATAATTGATCAGGCTCGGCCAATTAGCCTCGACTTTTTCTTCAGCGAGTAAAAATCCTGCCATGTCCAGATCTGTGATTTTAGCTAAATCTTTTATTTTAGTTTTTACCTGTTGTATGATTTCCTCTTTCTTCTCTAAAGGTACATTTTCATGGTTGATTAATTTTTCAAAGCCCTCCTGCTCTTCCAAGTTATTTCCATCTAACTTAAAATAAAGCTGCTCTAAATATACATCCATATTGGCATCGACATATTCTATTAGCTTGTTGCAGCCGCTTTGCAAAATGGCGGAGTAATTTGACTCTTTAAATTTTTTCTCATCATAATGGCCGAAAGCTGCCATAATTTCCCGGATCATGGCCTCATTTAGCATGTAGGCCGCATGATCATAAATGTAGCCACATAAATTAGGCGGCGAGTCGTATAAATTTTGATTGCTAAATTTGATATTGAGTGCCTCGATAATCTCGATATGTTTGCTCTCCTCGACGTCTATTTGTAAAAAATCAGCCCGTTGTGCAATTTCGGCTGATAATTTTGATTTATGAGCAAGGCGCCTGATATCGTCGACATCGCAGTAGCTAACCACTTTGTCCATCAATTCCACCGTTTCTATTTTAATGTGTGCTTTATGGCTAAGTATCTGCCACATTTTTGGCCAAACTTTTGCCAATTGCTTAAAAAATGTGGCTTCGTCTGCACAATTCTGAAGGTATTTATTTACAAAGTCAAGTGAATATGGGGTTCCATCGGCGATCCTTTTTAGCACCCTGTTGTATTGATCCTCAAAGGCCACATCACTAAGCAGAAAATCCAATAGTTGAAAATTAAGAATAACAGGATATGAAAATTCAACCAGATCAATCTTTGCTACGAGCTTATCAATTTTGTCTAGCGGATAATCAAAGTCAGAGAATAACTGTGCCTTCACATTCAGTAAAAATTCCTTATCCGTCTTTGTAATTGTTCCCTCGTAGAAAATAGATATATAATCCTGATAATCTTCATCTATATATCCCTTTCTCATCAGGATGCTTGTAAGCTGCAACTGTTTTGGATCCTTAATTTCCAACTGCATTTCACTTAAGGCCATTACCTGTTTGAGCTTCGTATGCCTCGCTTCTATCTTGTTCCGTTCTAACTCTGCGATTTCTGCTTTTAGTTCTTTTATTTTCTGTTTCACTCCGACACCCAGTAGTTCAACACGATCTTCATAACTGTAAACAGGATCAACCAAACGCTCAATTTCGGAGAATTCAATATTAATTATTGATGGGCTATTGTATCTAAACTGTGTACTATAATCACGTGTATAGTAACTAGCCGACGCGGTCTTATCCATCAGATGCTTAAACTGATCGACTTCCGCCATTTTAGATGGTGTAACCTGGCTTCCGTTTATATAAAAGCTATTAAAGTTGGAGATCTTTTCAATAAACTTAAGCACATACATCATGTTCAGTTCAGCAATGCGCGGAACACCTAAATCTTCTAATGACGTTACTTCTTTTTGGAGCTCTGCTATCTTCTGATCTAATGTTTCTATAGCTTTGGCTATGAAATTATTTTTCTGAGCAAAGGCGCTATGAAGTACCCCCTCATTCATCCCTAGGGAAATAAAATCATTTGGATAGATGTTCTTGTAAACAATCATTGCCAGCAGCTTTCCAGGATCTAATTTCTCTAAGCGGTTATGATAGATATGATATTCATTGGTAATGTTGAATAGCAAACGCATATCATCGATAAAAAAAGAAACATCTTCTATCAGATCTGGGCCAATTGGATAATGATTTTTAGCGATAATATCCTTTAGTTTTTCATTTGAATTAGAAGAATTGATCACCGGAATAATCGGAATGATGAAATCGAAAAACTTCGTTCTATCTTTATCCTTGAACATATTATCCCGCACCGCATACACAAAGACGATATCTCGCGTGATATTCTTAGAATTGTTAATTAGCAGATTTAGTTCCCTAAGTTTTGTAAAAATCTCTGTTTGCTCAAATCTATCCAGATCCTCGATTACCACCACCGTGTAGTCCGTGACTTCAAAAAAATAGAGGATTTCATCCAAGTGATTATTGAGAATTGATTTGTTGATGTTCTTACTGATCTCTATCTCTGCGTTATTGATATTAAGTTTGCTGATCGTTAAACTGCTAATTAACCGCAGGGATTTCCGGATCAAAAGGAAATAACCTGAGATCACAATCAGAAGTGATAAAATCAATATGATGGTATTGGTAAGCTCATAAAAGGGATGTCCAATGATATCTTCAAGAAAAGTCTTATTGAAGAGTTGGATGGTTGCTAGTATCAGGAGAAATATCCCTGCAGTTAACCAGGAAATATTGGTATCATCAAAGCTTTTGATTTTTTTAAATCTGGAATCTGGGATAGTCTCGTCGGCTTCTCTGTAGAAAATTTGCTGAAGTATACTCAGCTCAATCAACCTTAACATCTCGCCATCATTCAGGTCTTCTCCTTTCTCTTTTGCCTTTTCCCTTTCCTCTTTAAAAGTTGCGAGGGAAATATTTAGAAATGATAAATCAGGATTTTGATTATGGTTTTGAAATGTTTTAAGTACTGTACTCTTGCCTGATCCATAGGTCCCTGTAATAGCAATATTTTTGATGTCTTGAGATCCTCTGTTTTCTAAGGCCCATCTCAATGCCGTGGCATAGGCTCCATCTGGATCTGCATCTCCTATTGGGGATAACGAATGGTATGCATGCTGGTCAGGAGCTATGATGGCTACCCGGGTCGGAGCCTCAAGCTGAATAATGTTACGGTTTACTTTTTCAGAAATAAATTTGAGTAGCGCTAATTTAATTTTCTTCATTTCAAAATTGATGAATAGCAAATATAGTTAAAGCTCATATTGACTAATAAAAACATAGTCAAAACAAGTTACTTTTTCATGAAAACGAATTCAAAAGTTATCCGACGCAGCCGATTGAGCGAGGATAATTACCAGGGTGAGTACAAGGAAACTTGGCTTTCTAATTTGGGTTTTTTTTTTGGTCTCATCGTCTTTATCATTATTGAATTGAGGAATGCTATTGAAAAATAATCATCATCTTTATAATTGCTAATTCAAGGCATTCATTGCCTCATTAATAGGCTGGGTGTTATCTGTTGTCAATCTTAAGGTCCAATTGATTAAGATTTGGTGAAGTAATGGCGTATCACCAAAGATTGCCTGAACTTCGGGAAACAATCTTATGTAATCTGAAATAAACTTACTAAGCATCGCTGTAATGTTTTTGGTATTAAACATAGCCATACTGATGTGATCATTTCCCTTGGTGTTAAAAAGATCACGGTATTGAAAAACACTTACATTTGATGGATGGGCATATAAAGAAAAGTAAGTATAAAGCGATCCGGTAAGCTGAGCTTTAAAGCCCATAAATTGGATCATCTGTTGCCAATGCATTTTTGATGCTCTACCATTATCGAGATTGACCCGATATTCTTTTGCATCTATTGTTTTATCAATTAACTCCCTATCTTTCTCTGATAATACGGTATACGGTTCACATGTTTTGATTCGTTCGGTAATATCCGCAATTTCTGATGCTTCGATTGCCGCTTTCTGCTTATTTTCCTCTGAGGAATTCTCTCCGACAAATCTTTGCCTGTATTTTAAGCCTGCAAGAACCCACATTTGATAAAGCATGTCTTTCTCTGCTTCACTATATTCCGAGCGGTAGATGAGATGAAATGTCGCAGTTAACTCAACAACACTGCGTCCGGCGGAGGCAACAATAGTAGGATCAATAAAATTCCGGAGGCCGTTATGCTCTCCTGCATAATTGAGCCCATCTATGAGTTGTCGCAGGTTAAGCATCTTGGTAAATACCATTTGCAGCACGAGTTTAGCTTCTCTCTTAGCTTGGCTTGCGGGCTGATCTGTATGTTCGTTTATTATTTTAAATAATAAATTGATATAAATATCAAGTACATCTTTGGAATCACTTAAATTTTCAGCAAACATCAAACGCTGGGATTCTTCTCGTAATTGGTCTCTGGTCATTATTTTTGATCGCGTTAGAAGACAAATATATTGATAATCCTCTATATGGTTACTCATCTCAAACCAAGACAAGGCATTGAAGTCAAACAAACTTTTCAACTTGACCCAAAACCCGTATTTAATATATTGGGCAGTAATCTAATGGCATTTTTTCGTAGACAGCGATTAGCTTGATTACCATGATGAGAAGAGATTGGCGTCATCAAAGTGATAAGCCAATGTCGATAAAATCTGAAATCGTTATTCCCCGTATTGCCTCTCCTGCCTCAAATGGATCGTCTAATTTGAATTTCCCTTTCGCAGCTCCATTTAACGCATAGTCATAACCACTGATACTGACAATGAGCCAATAATTCCTTCTCTTTTCTACAATGACTTCTTCAGCATAAAAGGGCCATTGTCTTTCAAAATCCACTTTTCTAATTTTTTTTGATTTGATATTTGGATTGAAGCGCCTATTCAGCAAATCCATTAACGTTCGTTTATGTACGCGCCTGGGCTGTTGTTTAAACCTAGTAGTATCCTTTCTGTAATCGGTTGTACCGACCTTATCTGGATAAAGCATAGCAAAATCAAAGACATTGGCTGAAAAACCCCTTGCATGATCTCCCAACGTCCCGAAATTAAACTGTCGAGCAAGCGCGGATACGAACTTTTCGAAGATGATGATCACAACGCGGGCAATGTCACCGAATATTTCATCCTCAAGATCTCGATTCTCATATTTAGAAATTCCTAATTGATTAATAATCTTGTCCTCAAAAACCTCCCAAAGTTCTTTAGGGTTTACACTTGGTTTGACTTTTCCTGTAATGACATCAAAGTTATGGTATCTCCCGAATTTCCCGAACTCTGATAAAATGTATATCAGTTCTTTTAAATCTTCATTTTTTTCAAGGAAGCGTTTATCTTCAATCAAATAGTAACGCTGATGATCATTGAAAAATTCCAACAAAATGTGTCGAAGTAAAGCTTCTAAATCATGACCTAGGTCTTTGATATATTGAAAATCCGGATATTTTCCATTTTTATTGTAGTATCCTAAACAGATATATGACTTCATCAACCGCTCAAAACCTTGCGAAAGTAACTGGAAAGGAAGGAAATAAAAGTTATTTACAAAATCAATATTTTGGATTTCTCCAAAACCCAGCCTGATGAGCCTATTTGCTGTTTCGATTTCTTCTAGAAGAGAAATATTTTTAAAACTGCTTGAGTTATTATCCATTACTTCTGTGGTTGATTGTTAATATTTTTCCCCAAATTAATGTGCTGGGATAAATTTATGATTGATTGGAAATCATCTCAGCTTCATGAACAGGGAATAAGGCTATACTCGCTAGAGTAATATTAATAATTTTTTTAATGTGCTTCTACAACTTGAAGGTATCACCAATATTATTTGGCACTTTTTTATTCCTTTTCGAAGTAATCATAACTGGTATACCCTTTCAAAATTCTCAGTGCTTTGATCCGTTTACCAAGTTTTTCCAGATATTCATCTTGGAATGATTCGAATGATTTCTCGGGAGATTTTGGCCTTAATTGAGGATTTAATACGGGTTATTTAATTTCTGGATATGCGAGTTCAAAGTCCAATAAAAATTCAACCAGGTCACCTTGATCCCAAAATCCTTGCTGGTCATCTTTGTCTCTTACAATTAAGACGCTACCCTGCATTTCTCCCCTTATTTCAAAGTCTTTCCACTTAGCTGGTTTTAGTAATTTACTTCCTTTATCAAGCACCTTTGGGGCGAAGTGAAACTTGCCATTATGGGCAGCGGCATTTCTAATGTGTCTGAAAAACTGTAAAACAGGACTGTCATCAAGCTCCAAGTAAACAATTTTCTCCCAAGCCATTATTATTGTCATATGAGTAAGCTCAATATTCGTATCACTAAGCCCTCTGGTGTCATGCAGGAAATGCGCTGCAGAGGCTCCAACATCCATCTTAAATGCCTTGGCCTTATCTTTAGTCGTAAAACCTGGTACAAATATTTTTGGGGTAAATGTCCTTGTCCTATTGAGTTGATCGATCACATCATTCGGAAATCCCAATTTATGAAAATAACCATTTCTTGCTTCATAATCTGGATATTTCCTTAATGATTCAGCAAAAAAACCCCTAGCAAATAATTCATTGATACCAAACTGCGTATATGCTAAAGTTACAATGTTATTATAGAAAAAATTATTTTTATCAAGCTTGTGTATGAAGAATTCAGTCATTTAGCGGTCTCTGTCTACGATTATAAAATACTAGGGTTTCTATTTCGAAATATAAGCTATTTTAATGATATGAATAATTAGATTTCGATAAGCAAAAAAACTACAATAATGTTCGACCTTTGATCGCAAATTTTCTTGACTGACTATAAACTAAGAACCGGAATCATTTTTATAATCTTTCTTCTTTCGATACTGTCCCTCAATTTTATTTTTCACCACTTTTTCAAAATTTACTATGGCCTCACAATGTTCATAAAAGTTCGATTTTCCGCCGATTGACTCTACCATAAGGAAACAGCATATCTTTGTTGTTTCCTTTTTTTATACCCATAAATCACTATACATCAATTAGTTGCACCCCCTCCAATTACCGGTTCGGCATTTTCCAACCAGCTAACCTACACCAAAACAAATTTGGGTCTAAAAAAGTCTATCAAGCCTATGCTAAGCAACTATTTGACTTATTAGACTTTTCCTAAAAAATCTCAACATCCTCAAAGATCATTTTTCTGTTATGGATCTTGGCATTGCGGTATAAAAAACTCAATACTACCGCAGCCTCTTCGTCGTTAACTTCAATGCTGTTTCTGGCAGATAACGCAATTACCTTCTTATCAGTAAAAAACAATTTACTTTTCTATTATCTCACTTTAAGCCAATTAGGATGAAGATTTTAACCATTGGCAATTTCACCATTAGATATTCTAAGTTCTACATCTTTCGTTTAGAACTAACTTTTTGAAATTATATCAAAAAAAACTAAAATAAATTTAGCTTAAAACATTACAGCAGCCGCTCTTCCAATAGCCCTTTCCAAATTATAAACCCTTTATTGTTATCCAAATAGTCGTGATGTATTCTTGAAAAATTATGAGGATTCGTTTCCAAGTAGGCCTGAAGTCCTGCAAATGTGTGATAATGGCACTTTCTAAATCCTTTTCATAATAAGAGGACTCCCTTTTTAATCCGAGAAATTCCAGAAGCATCAGATCTATAATTATTTCTTTGGCATCAACACGCTGTTTTTCGTTTTTGGCAACAGCTAAAACATTTTCTTTATCATTGCTTAATAAAAGATTACTATGAACCTGCCTTTCCAGTTGCCGCGACGTCCAGTTGTTCTTTTTTGTTTCAGCAACATAAAATCTCTTTTTTCCTCATTGTCAACATTAAGGAGTAATTTATACTGTGTCCAACTCAATTGTGCATGCAGTGCATGCACAATCGGAAAAGTACGATAAAATTGGCGATAGAGATTCATCTGACGAGCAGAAAAGCCACTTCCAAATTCAGGTTGCAATTTTTCTGAAAGGTATTTGATCACCTCCCATAATCTGCTCGGTCTTTACTCTGCTATTCTTCTTCAAAAATCCGTTTGCCGATATGCCAGTACATTAGCGTCCTTTGGTGATTGACAGTTTGCACCGCCCTATCATTGGATTGGGTTATGATTGCTTTTAGGTCTGATATTATAAATTAGTTTACAAGCATTTAGGCTATAAATAAATTTACCTTTAATTAGTAAAGTTACGAAAAACAGGCAATTTAGTTGGTATCACCATAACACTATTTACAGGCTGTTTCCCTCTAGTACAGTAAATCAGGTTATACATAAATCGGTTAAAGCTATTTTAGTTATACACGGGTAGAGCCAAAATGGTCTAAAAAATCGGTCTATTTGTAAGCCTGATCAAACATAGAACCAATTACCTGTTCGCATAAGCCAAAAGATAAAGTCATTCCATTCCCACCCAGTCCGTTAATGATTGTTACGCAATCTTCAGCTGGAATAATTAGCTCCGTCTGTCCATTGGTCATTTTTGGATAGATTCCATGCCAGGTTTGAACAACCTTATTTTCGTTAAAAGAGCTAAAAGTCTTTAAATATTTTAATATCAAGTGATTGATAAAATCTTTATCGAATGGATCATGAACCAATCCATACTCATGAGAATCGCCAATGGTAATCTCTCCGGTATGGTTCTGAGCCGCCATCACATGAATGCCCCATTTGAGGTATTCAGGATACTCGGTTTCATAACGATTACGAAGATTTTCCAAAGCAGGTACAGAATGAAAACCTGGATAATGGATCATGCTTAAACTCCCACATAAGGCAGGACCGATACGCCAGTTATTAGCCTGACTTTCTATTCGCATCATCTGAAGCTTGCATTTGGTAATCGCTTGAGCGCGGAAAAGTTCCGGATAAAGGGTCTCAAATTCTGCTCCACTGCAAATAAACACTTCATCCGCCTCCCATGTTTGTTTACCTGAGCTAACTTTACCACCCTCCACACTGCTAATCGCGGTATTCCAATGAAAAGTTACACCGAATTTACCTGTAAGGTATTCAGCAATCTTTCCTATAGCGACCCTGGCCTCTACAATCATTTCGCTCGGGCTCCATAAGGCACCCTTGAGGTTTTTTGGATTAACACCAGGAGATTTCGTCAGGGTTTCTTCCGGGGTAAGCAACGTACAGTCTCGGTAATGGCTATTCAGGGCAACGTAACCATCCATCACCTCAAGCTCATCATCACTACCAGCAATGTGTAGTGAGCCAACTTCATCGTACCAGATACCCGCTTCGGTGCAGATTTGTTCCCATATACTTCTCGACAACATCGCCCGCTCAAAGAGCTGTCCATTTGGCTGACCAATAGGCCATACCATACCAAAGTTGCGAATTGAGGCGCCAACCGCCCTTTCATTTCGTTCAAAAACGCTTACCTTAAAACCCCTAAGCGACAGCGCCCTTGCTGTTGCAAGTCCGACTATACCAGCCCCGATCACAATTGCAGATCTGTTCATATCGTGGAAAGTTTATATTTAGTTTTCACGCGTTTTCCTTTGCGTGCAGATTGATAAAAATAAATTAGAGATAACGTTCCGCATAGGCTACCAATAATGGCAACCAGAATCACGCCCTGATGAAAAAAACTGCCCCAGGAAATATCGGGTTTCCCAAATTCCTTAACAAGCAAGACGCTGATACTGGCCAAATAGCCCAGGGAATCGGCAAGGTACATCACAAAGCCTACATTGCTTTTATAGTGAAAAGTAGCAATCATCCGTTCAAAGAAAATGGCATTGTAAGGTACATAACCAAGGTAAAGGCCTAATCCGGCCAATGTCATCCAGGTAACCGGCCCAATGCTTCCGTTACTGAAAAGCCATGTAGCACCCCCAATGAGTAAGCAGCCACTGATGATAAGTACATGAATTATACTAAAGGCTCTCAGGTTACCCTTAATTAAGAAAAGTAGTCCCATAGCCAGTAGCACAAAAACCGATATCCGGCTATCGATTTTTGCGTATATATTTTTATCCATTACGCCCAAACTATTCCAGATTTCCACCTCAAAATTATCACGTACATCACGCATCACGGTGAGCATTACATAGATAATCAAAGTCAAAACGATGCCTGGTAGAAACCTTTTAATGAATGTATTTCGCTCCTGAGCAGTCATGGGTACCCGCTCAGTACGCATTTGTTTATCTTTCTGGTTGGGTGGCGGCATTAGTTCAAGCACAAATACAAATAGCATCAGCGGCAAAACGAACAGGGCACCCGTCAAAAAAGGCATCTGGTATTCGCCTACATGATATACATGAAGGAGTGTCTGACCAACTGTCTTAACAAAACCCGAACCAAAGATCAGGCTGATGGACAGCACCGCAGCCATAAACTCTGTCGATCTGCGCCCCTCTAAATAACCGAAAACCAAACCCCAAATCAAGCCCAACGGAAAGCCGTTGATAAAGAGGAAAGGCATGTTATACGGCGCTGGCACAAGTGCAAAACCAAGCAAAGCCATCCAGGAAATCCCAACAAGCATTAATATGGTCAATCCACGTCTTTTACCCTTTAATTCGGCAATAAAACGGATACCATAAAATTTACTCATCGTATAGCCCAGAACCTGAAAAATAACCAACCAGACCTTATAGTCAATATGCAGATACTGCTGACTGGGATAGGTTCCGGCGGCAAAGGCCTTACGAAAAGCATACATACAGGAATAGGCACCAAATGCAGATATGGCAGCTAGAATTGAGCAGATAGCATAGGGCCATTTCGCTATCCTGTTCTTTAAACCCCCAATAAGTTCCATACAATGCTACAGAATAATGCTTAAAAGCTCAGACAAATCATCTATGATGTGGGTCGGTTCATACGGCTCGAGTTCCTCACGCGTAAATGCACCTGTTGTTACGGCTACAACATATTTACAACGAGCATTTTGCCCCTCTCTCACGTCAACCTCCGTATCGCCAACTTTAGCAACCTCATCATTTTCCCCAAGACCGGCCATTTGCCTTAGTCTATTAATCATGCCTGCGTTCGGACGTCCTTCGGCTACCTCATCAGAGCAGATTAAATAATCAAATACCGATTTCTCCCGCCATTGTAAACGGGAGATGATTACTTCAGCTATATTTCTAGAAAAACCAGTATTGATTCCGATTTTGATACCAGCAGCCTTTAGCGTTTTCATTGTAGATTCTGCATGGGGCAACGCTTCCAAACTTGATGCATGCTCATAGAAACTTATCATCTTTTCTACAAAAGAATCATGAATCTGCGAGATAAGTACTGATGTTATCTTCGATTTATCTGCCTCATATTCATGAAGCATTTTGGTAATGGCTACAATTTTCTTATAGCCCATTAACGGGTTAATTACAGACTCAGGAATCTGATAGCCAAATTCTCCTAAAGCATCCTTAAAAGTCTGCGTAACACTATTTTCGTCTTTGACCGTAGTACCGGCCATATCGAATACGATAAGTTTAATCGACATTGCTATAACGTTTATTTGTTTAGCAAAATTAAACTTAGTTTATTAATACAAAACTATGTTAATGTTAAGGTATATTTAAATTTAACTGTTTTCCTCAAAAAAATAGACGACCAACATACTTGCTTTGGTATCTCCGGAATTTTTAGGCGTATGTGGCATACGGCCATCGAAAAGCATGGAATCCCCTTGTTTCAAGGAATAAGACTGCTCGCCAAATTCATAAGTAATCTCTCCACTGATGATGTATTTGTATTCATAGGCTTCGGTTTGAATCTGTGGGCGCTGCGCGTTTGGCTCCAATTCCAGCAGAACAATATCTAAAGTAGATTTTTTGATGGACTGTGTAAATATGCGCTGGTAGTAGAAGCCATCAGTATCCTCTTTTTCAAAATACTGATAATCTTCCTTGCGGCGGATTAATACAGGAAATTCCTGACCGCCATGTTGTATATCTTTAAAGAATACATTTAAATCCACTTCCAATGCTTTAATAATATCAATCAATACAATCAAAGAAGGCACAGTTCGGCTATTCTCAATCTGGGAAATCAGCCCCTTACTTACCTTAGCTCTAATAGCCAATTCCTGAACGGTAATATTCTTTTCGCGTCTGCGTTCCTTAATCCGGTTACTGATCTGGATCAGTACATCATCTTCCATCTCTATTTGATATTGGTTTATTTGCGAAAATTATAGAATTAATCCTAGCCTGACAAGCATTTAATTTATTTTAGGTTTCGCGTGATGATATGTTATAAACTTAATTTTTAGCTAACACTAATCTGTTTTATTTGCGTTTTTATCCAGGTTATGAAAAAATCATTAAGCACACAGGCGCTCGTTAATCAAATCTTTAACCTTTACGAAAAGTATGGCAACCAGGACTATATCGGCGAACCTGTATCCCAGTTAGAACACATGTCTCAGGCCGCAAGCCTTGCTATGGCTGAGGGCTATGATGACGAGGTTGTTTTAGCCGCCTTTTTTCATGACATTGGCCACCTATGCGCATACGGTGAGGCGGTAGAAAGCATGAACGGCATGGGCAACTTAGACCATGAACAAATTGGTGCAGATTACCTGCTTGAGCGTGGTTTTTCTGCCCGTTTAGCCAAATTGGTTAACGGTCATGTTATCGCTAAACGCTACCTCACCTTTAAGTATCCAGAATATTATGAAAAATTATCTCCTGCCAGTAGAGTAACCTTGGATTTTCAAGGTGGCCCCATGAACAAGGAAGAGGCATTAGTCTTTGAAAAGGATCCAGATGCAGATACCATCATCCGCCTTCGCCACTGGGATGATGAGGCCAAAGCAGTCAGCATCCCCGTAGATAACTTACTACATTTGAAGGTGTTGGCAATTAAGCATCTCAATGAACAAAAATAGTTTATTGTTGGCAAAATGTTAAGTCATCTTAACTTAATTGTATCGATTTAGTTACTAAATAGAGAATCAGTTAATGCTAAATCAATGAATCTTTAAAATTTAATTAACCTAAACTTAGTTTACATATAATAAACAAAGTTTAGTATTGCTGGTAAGAATTAAACTAAAAACCATCCAGCAAATGCAACATTTATACACCTTTTTTAAAAGGCTTGCGCTTTTAACTTTGTGCTGCCTTTCCCCGATGATTCTATTGGCACAGTCCAAGGTTTCAGGGACAGTTAATGATGAGACCAATCAGCCGCTTCCGGGAGTAAGCGTCATGATAAAAGGTTCAAAAGTGGGCACAACCACAGACAATTATGGCCGCTTCTTATTATCGGCCAAGCCTGGACAGGTATTAACGTTCAGGTTCTTAGGTTTCAGTCCTCAAGAGGTGAGCGTTGAGGGCAACAACAGCGCACTTAACATCACCTTAAAAAGTGATAACAAATTATTAAATGAGGTGGTAGTAACCGCTTTAGGCGTAAAAAAGGATAACCGTAAAGTAGGTTATGCTGTTTCTACCGTTCAGGGCGAAGACCTAACGCTTGCCCGTGATCCCAACCCAATTACTGGTTTAATCGGAAAAGTTGCCGGATTATCTGTTGGTCCATCTGCAGAACTTCTTGGTGCTCCAAATGTAGCCATTAGGGGAAATACAATTTCGCTTTATGTGGTAGATGGATTTCCCATTAATACCGATACTTATAACATCAGTCCAGACGATATTGAAACTTACACCGTATTAAAAGGACCAGCTGCTGCTGCACTTTATGGCAATAGAGCGTCATATGGTGCGATTTTAATTACGACCAAAAAAGGGAATAAGAGCAAGCAGGGTTTAACCATCGATGTAAACAGCAGTACGGTAGTTAATAAAGGATTTCTAGCTTTCCCAAGAGTGCAGCACGCATACGGTGCTGGAGAAAACACCTTTTACCAGTTTGTAGATGGTAAAGGCGGTGCACCAGGTGGTGTTGATGCCGATTATGACATTTGGGGTCCATATTTTAACGGACAACTTATTGCCCAGTACGACAGCCCAATTGTTAATAGTGTGCGCCAACCTACACCTTATACTGCCAGAGGCGCAAACAACCTGAATAATTTCTTAAGAACAGGTGTACAAACCAATAATAACTTGTCATTAACTTCAAACGGCGAAAACCATACAATACGCTTTTCTGCTTCCCAGCAGCACCAGGATAGCTATATTCCAGAACAATACCTGGACATTGCCAACGCTAATATGTACGCCTCATTCAACCCATCACCAAGATGGAAATTTGAAGGTAACGTGAACTTCAACCGTCAAACCACAGATAATTTTCCTGATGTTCAATATGGACCAAACAGTTTGATATATAACCTAGCCATCTGGACTGGAGCAGACTGGGATGTTAATGCTCCTGACATTAAAGCCATTTGGCAACCAGGTAAAGTAGGTATTCAACAGCAGTTTGCCGAATATACCCGTTATCACAACCCATGGTTTATGGTAAAAGAATGGACCCGCGGTCACCGTAAAACCAATACAACTGGTTACTTATTGGCAAACTATAAGATAAACTCCAACCTGAATGCAACTTTACGTTCGCAGATTGATACCTACAACATCTTGCGTACAGAAAAAATGCCATTTTCCGCACACCCATATGGAAGAGAAGGCAACGAAGGTGATTATCGTGAAGACCGCCGTGATTTGTTCGACAATAACACTGAGCTTATGGTTAACTATGATTATACCATTAAAAAATTCCTGAATATTTCTGGATTAATTGGTGGAAACATGCGCAACATGTCTTACAATTCTAGCTGGACTTCAACCGATTACCTTAATGTGCCAGAGGTATATGCCTTTAGCAACTCCAAAAACCCGATTCAATCCACCAGTTTTAGTTCAGGTATGCGTGTATTGAGTGCTTATTATTCATTAGATTTAAGCTTGGGTAAATATGCCACTATTTCAAGTACTGGCCGTTTAGATAAATCATCTGCATTCCAGGTACCAACTACCTATTACTACCCAAGTTTATCTGTAGCTACCGTGGTTTCAGACTATGTTAAAATGCCGGAATTTATCAGTTATCTAAAAGGTAGAGCATCTTATTCAAATATTCGTTCGGATGCTACTTCAACAACTATAGGCCCTGCCCCATTTAGCTCGATTACTGCTTTTGGTGGAAGTACAGGCACATCTTTATTCAATAATCCTGTGGGCTATGGTACAACTTACACTTCGCCATACAATGGCCCAGATTATTCATTGAATACTTCTTACGCAACCAGTAAGCCATACAATAGCCAAACAGCAGGTTATGCATCCGATTACCTGTATCAGAATGGCATCAAGACCTCAACCCGTGTAAACTATGAAGAGGGTTTCGACATCAAGTTCATCAAGAATAGGTTAAGCTTAAGTGGAACCGCATTCCAATACATTGATGGTCCAAGAATTCTGCCTAATGCGATTTCAACGGCTACAGGCTATACTATTGAATACCTAAATGCCTTGAAAACCAAAAAAACAGGTTATGAAGGATCATTAAGTGGTGATATATTCAAAAACCCACAAGGCTTTAGCTGGAACATTCTAATGAATATCTCCACTTATAAAGAGATTTACAAGGAGCTTCCTCAAGGCCAGGACACTTATGCAACTTTCTTTAAAGCTGGTGACCGTACCGATAAACTTTATGGCACTGCATTCGTAAGAACACCAGATGGTAGGATCATTAATGATGCAGCAGGTAAACCGCTTATCAATCCAACAGCACAATTTTTAGGCAATGAGATTGCAAGCTACAGCTGGAGCATTTATAACAAATTCCAATATAAAAACCTAAGCCTGGGCATACAACTTGATGGTTCAGTGGGCGGGGTAATTATTGACTATATGCACAATAAAACCATGCGTGGTGGTTCAAATGCAGAAACTGCCGAAGGGGCATTAGGTGCAGCACGCTACCAGGACTGGTTAAACTTTGGTAAAACCGGCTATAATGGTTCTTATATTGGCGAAGGGGTTGTTATTTCCAATGGCACAGCTATCAACTACGATTCGAATACCGGAGCTGTTTTAAACTACGGTGCTTTACAATATGCCCCAAATACCCAAGTTGCCTTTGTTCAGGATTATGTAAGTAAATACTATAATGCAGATGAAGCCAATTTGATGAGTAAAACCTTCACCAAACTTCGCGAAGTTACTTTGGGTTACGAATTTTCTAAAGAACTGCTAGAAAAAACCTTTATCAAAAAGGCATCAGTATCGCTTTACGGCCGTAACCTGTTATACTTCTACAAGGACAAGCGCTTTAAAGATGTTGACCTTGATCAATACAATTATGCAACAGCATCGACAGGTTTACAATCCCCTACCATACGGAGCTTTGGCTTTAACTTAAATGTTTCCTTCTAACCTCAATAAGAAAGACAATCATGAAAAAAATATTCCCAATATATCTACTGGCATTCTCTATAGCAATCACCTTTAGTAGTTGCAAGAAAAGCTTTGAAGAGCTTAGCCAAAACGAGAACAAACCAAATGCAGTTTCTGCTGCCCTGTTATTTAACGGGGTGTTAAATAACCTATCCGATCAGCCAGATGGCGCTAAGGAAACTTATAGCCAATACTACCTGAATAACTACGATTATTATGGTAATAACCGTTATGATTTGGGCAGTGGTGATGATTATTACACGACTTTAAAGAATGTAATTGCAATGGAAGAGCGTGCCACAGCAACTGGTGGAGCTGCAATTAATCCATATGAAGCGCTTGGTAAATTTTTCAGAGCTTACTTTTTCAGCAAGATGAGTTTAGAAATGGGCGATATCCCGATGAGCCAGGCCCTAAAGGGATTGGATGGTCTTGAGCCAGTTTACGATTCGCAAAAAACAGTGATGCAACAATCATTAGTCTGGTTAGAAAGTGCAAACAGCGATCTGGATCAATTGATAAAAAATCCGGCAAATTTTGGAACCGGTGCCGGAGCTACATTAAGTAACGACATCTATTTCAATAATGACTTGCTTAAATGGCAAAAAACCGTAAATGCGCTACGAATCCGTTTACTGATTCACCTGAGTAAAAAAACAAGTGATACCGATTTGAATATCATCAACCAATTTGCCAGCATCATTACAAATCCAGCTAAATATCCGTTAATGAGTGCCAATTCGGACAACCTGCAATATACATTTGTAGCCCCAAACAATTATTACCCACAAAATCCAAACAACTTCGGACAGAGTGGGTCGAGAAAAAACTCTTCTGCAACCTATATTAGCCTGCTTACCCAGTTGAAAGACCCTAGGGTTTATGCAACTGCAGAGCCTGCACGCGACCGTGTGGACAATTTAAAGCAAAGTGCAACTGATTTCAACTCTTTTGTTGGTGCTGATGCGGGTCTTGATTTAGGGGTAATGTATAATAATGCTGGTCTGCAAAAATATTCATTTATCAACCGTAAACGTTTTTACTCTACCTACACGGGCGAGCCCAGCATACAGATTGGCTATGCCGAGCTTATGTTCAATATTGCCGAAGGGATTAACAGAGGTTGGACAACTGGAAATGCAGAGAGCTATTACATTGCAGGAATTAAGGCCTCTATGGCCTCATACGGCATTCCGGAGAGCGGTAACTATACAGCGTATTTCTACCGCCCGGGTTCAACAGATGTAACGGTTGCCAGCAACTATGATACTTTTATCGTGCCAGTAGATTTTAATACCTATTATAACCAGACTGCGGTAAAGTATACAGCAGGTGCAACTGGAATTACCCAAATCCTTCAACAGAAATATCTGGCACTTTTCAGGCACTCGGGATTAGAATCTTACTTTACTTACCGTCGTACCGGCATTCCAGCCTTTACTACAGGGCCAGGAACGGGAAATGGTAACCGGATTGCTTTACGCTTCAAGTATTCTTCAGCCGAACGTACTTCAAATGCAAAGAACTACCAGGCCGCCTTAACCACGCAGTTTAGTGGCAATGATGATATCAACGGAACCATGTGGATCTTGAAATAATTCTTTTCTTACTATGCATACAAAGCCAATATGGCTTTGTATGCATTTAATATCACAATATGAAAAAATTGATCTTAATGTTGGCTTTATGTTTAAGCATATTTTGCAGCTTTGCACAAAAAACAAAAACCAAAAATCTGATTATTGTTACCTTGGATGGGATGCGCTGGCAGGAAGTATTCCGTGGAGCAGATTCAAGTCTAATCCATTCAAAATATACCGAGGATAAAGAGGATGTCCGTAAAAAATACTGGGCAAATTCAGCTGTGCAACGAAGAAAATTGCTTTTTCCTTTTCTTTGGAACACCTTGGCCGTTCAAGGGCAAATTTACGGCAATCAGGATCTGGGCAATAAGGATATGCTCGCCAATCCCTATCGCTTTTCTTATCCAGGCTATAACGAGATTTTCACAGGTTTTCCTGATCCAAGAATGAATACCAATGATCCTATTACCAACCCCAATCAGAACGTGCTTGAATTTATTACCAAGCAAAAAGGGTTTGAGGGTAAGGTTGTTGCCTTTTCCTCATGGGAACGTTTCCCACAAATCCTGAATACACATCGTTCTGGCGTACCAGTTTATGCGGGTTATACCAATCTAAAAAATAAGGATGCGAACCAACGACTAAAATATCTAAATGAACTTCAGCACGATGTTCCACATTATCTTGGCGATTCGACAAGACTGGACTTCATTACCTATGAATTCAGTAAGGAATACTTAAAGCAGTACAAGCCGAGGGTACTTTACATCGCTTTTGATGAAACCGATGATATGGCCCATGCAGGAAACTACAAATTCTATCTGGAAAGAGCTAAACAGGAAGATGGATACATAGAGTCGTTATGGAAGATGATTCAGGCAGATCCATTTTATAAAGATAGCACTACCCTGCTGATTACTTGCGATCATGGTCGAGGCGAACAGCCACTGGACAAATGGCGCGACCACGGCGCAGATGTTAAAGGAGCAGAAAACACCTGGTTTGCAGTTTTAGGTCCCGATAGCCCTGCAAGCGGTGAAATTAAAACCACCACCACAACTTATCATAAACAACTTGCGCAGACCATGGCTGCACTTTTGGGTTTAGATTTTAAATCAAATGCAGGTCACGAGGTTGGAGAGGCGATTCAAACGGTATTTAAATAAACACAGTGAATTAGAAAATTTCTTACGAGTAAAAGCACGCTAACAACACCGTGCTTTTACTATTTTTTGGTATAAGGCCAGACTAAGAAACAAATATGAATTAATCTTTAAGTTTGTCTATTCTAGCTAAACGGCGCAAATCTTCTACAAATTCGTTCGTGAATTTATCCGCAAGGGCTACTGATTAAAAGCTCATCGGAAGGTGGGCTGTTTTTGTTTCAGATATATCATTCATTATTTTATTTTTAGCCTTAGCAAGACACTAAGACTAGATGGTGATTTAAACACGGATAGAATGGCTATTTTATACAATATAACCACTCCATCCGTTAAATTATCACTTTGATTCTCCAGGCCTATGTTTATGTGGCTTTAGATCTGGATGCTTAGGCTTCGTTTCAGGTGTTACCCTGTGCCTTTTGTCTGGAGTACCATCTGGCTTATTAGGCTTAGGTCCAGGTTTAATTGCTTCAATTTTTTCCATAAAGTTTTTATATTAATTTAAGTGCCTACAAATCTAAACCAGAACTTATTTGCATAATTACGGTTTTCCCTTATAGCATAGAAGAGGCGCCCATGCCGTTCTTGAATGCTTATGGAGTACATCAGATCAGAGATAAAATAGCCATCCACGATCATGTATGTTACGTTATCGCATTATAACCTATATTTTATAGCTTGGTAGAAAACGGAACACCGATAGCATTATTAAAAACGATTTTAGCATGGGCGGCATATAGCAGGAAGCATTTGAATTGTCATTGCCGCAAAAAGGCGAATTTTATAACGAATATAAAAACGTACGTAAACACCATGGTTTTGTAATCAACTGGTGTTCAGAATATACAGGGTAAATAGTGGAACTGGTGAAGAAAAGAATATGCTGTTCCTTACCGATCCGCCTGCAACCATAATACGGAAGCCATAGTAGATTCGCTTGTATTATATATACACATCGATCAGCTAAATGAAATTACGGGCAATCTCACCAGTGGGGAACGTTTTGGCAGTCAAAATACTAAGCATAAAAAAAATCAGCTACAAAAATCAAGGTATAAGCTCAGTTGCTATGATGCCAAAGCCGTTTACATAATGGTGCCCGCCTTGAAGGTAAATAATCTTCGCTTTCTGAGTTGAAATCTCTTTTACAGGAAGGTCGGTCTCTTCTTTTCCAAAAAAGCATACAACTTTAGTACCTTGTACACGGTTGATTTCTGCAGGCACAGAAAATCCACTTTCATTGTTGCCAAAACTTAACAAATCCGAAACATGGATTTCAAAGTCGGTATCTTTTGATGGCGATAGCAGGCCTACAGCCAATACATTATGCCGCAGGTTCTCAGGCAATCTATTGTAAGCAAAACTCATTACATCCGCTCCAAAAGAATAACCTACTAAAATAACTTTTTGCTTTTTCCACTGCCCGGCATAAGTTTCTGTTATTTTGGTCATATCTTCAGCAAGCTGTGATGGGTTTTTCTTTTCCCAGAAATATTTTAATGCGTCAAGTCCTACAACCGGGGCTCCCCGCTCAGCAAAAGCGTCTACAATTTGTTGATCATAACCGGTCCAGCCGCCATCTCCGGAGATAAATACGACCATATAATCGCCACCGGTTGTTTTGGCTTCTGTAAGGTGAAGGGGAAGATCTAATTTTCGCATTGCCCCAACCGGGATTCCCTTTTCCTGGTTCTGAACAATTTCCTTATAGGCAGACATGAGCTGGGGAACCCAGTTTTTCTCATTTCCATAACCATGCCCTACGCCCGGAAGCGGTATAACCTTAGCATTGCCCACATTTTTTAAGAAAGCGGTCGTTGATGCGTAATTGCAAATTTTATCATTCTCGCCCTGAAGAGAAATGAGCGGTGCAGAAAGATTGCCCGCAGCGCCAATATCATAACCCTTGCCATCCTTACGTTTCAGAACCGTGAAATTACCAGAACCCTTACATAAAGGTTTTTTAATATTGATATCAGGACAAAACCCCAAAACAATTCCGGCCCTGAAAGTATTCTGTGGCGCCTGCGCCAATAAACCATATACCAGTGTAGCCCCTGAAGAATAACCTAAAAGTATAGGAACATTATAGGTTTTATAACCCAGCTTTTTCTGAATAAACTGGCTCATCCGCTCAAAATCTGCAGCAGGATATAAACAGGAAGTTGCACTTTTATTCATCGCACGGAAAACCGGCCTGATATCTACCCCGATTAAAAGCGTATGTTCGTCTTTTAGGTGCAAAGCGATGCCTTCAATACCTGCATTCCATCCGCCATCACCAGAAATGCAGATGATCACATTTTCTACCGTTTTCTCTGCTTTATAAAGCCTGAGTTTTCCAAATCCTGCATAAGATAGCGAGTCGGCAGGCGCTGCCATAATTTTGGAGGAAATTAAAATCAGCAGCAATACTACGGCTGTACACAAAGGGATTTGCAGATGAATACACTTTCGTAATAAATTATTTTTTTTCATCATGAAAAAGATTAATCGGCTTTCATTACAGCATTTAATGCAGAAGGAAGCCTTAAGAGATCAAAATGGGTATCATAAACTAAAAACCTGTCTTCCCAGGCAGGTGAAAACTTCTGTTTAAAATCGCGAAGACCATGGTAGTGGCTGAACATGCGAAGCTTTTCATAGGCAAACTTTACAGCCTGTTCAGGAAAATCTCTACCTTTCTCAATACCAGAAAGTGGTGCCATACCCATATTCAAAAACTTGTATCCATTGGCTTTACCATAAGCGATGAGTTCGACAATGAGCGCATCCATATTGCCACCAGGCGCATCTGTGGTCTTACGGATTAAATCATAAGTAAGCTCACCAGATGCATAATCGGGAATAATATTCAAAAATGCGACAACCTTTTCATCCTCATTTTCTAAAGATAAAAGCGGCTGATTTTTGAGTTCATTTTCATCAAACCTTCCCTGAGAAAAAACCATTTCCTCCCGCTCAAGGCTTATCAGCCAGTCATCGCTCACCTGTCTAACTTTTTGCAGCATGCCTGACTTTACAGGGGGAAGATAGGTTTTAATTACAAAACCCTTTTTCTGAATACTGCTTAGCGCATTTCTCAACGATTTTCTTGCGCCACCTTCCAAACTAAAACTATCAAGGTCTACTATGGCTTCCTGGCCAATGATAATATTTTTCCTTCCCAGTTTTTCATACAGGCCAATTTCTTTACCGTCTACACGGTAATAAGCGGCTTTAAGTCCATTCTGCAGACAAAACTGCTCAAACTCACGGAGTATGCCCAGTTTGATCTCTTCTTGATTTGCGCATACTGGTCCTTCTAAAGCGATGGCGAAATCTCCCGAAGCACGGTAGGCTATAAAACCATCACGATTTTCCGGAAAAAAGAAAAGCTTATCGCTATAGGTTTTAAAATAATCAACAGCAGAACGTCCGTATTTTTCCAGCAGTTGCTTCGCTTCTTCCAATTCCTCTTCCTCAACCCCATCTTCAAAAAGATAGGGTTTAATGGAACCATAAACGATTAGCAGGATAGCTCCGGCACCAAGTAAGCGTATCGAATTTAAAAACAGCGAGGCGAAATGGGTTTTGGCAACAAGCCCACCAGAATTGAGGAATATGAAATTATCAAAAGTGCTGCGGATAGCATTTTCTAAAGAAAAATCAATACCGAAATGCCTTTTATCGAGAAAGTAAAATCCAACTATACCATAAACAGTAACCGCGGCAAAGATTGTGAGTGCAACGCCCAAACTAAAATTCTGCAGGTTACGGTTTGCTTTTACATAATATTGTTTCCGGGTAAGCAGTAATACTACTAATACGGTAAGCGCCAAAACTGCCTCTTCATAATCAAGGCCTTTTATCATATTTCCACCGATGGCCAGTATGCAGAGCAAAACAGCGATATTCCAGGCGCTTCTCATTCCTTTTAACAAAAAGGCTGCGGTAATGAGCTGTAGCACACCAATCAACAACACCAATCCGTTTGATAACCTTAAAGCCTCAACAGGCAAAAAATTTGCGAGTATATCCAGACGTCCTTTAAGGGCCGGAGTAAGTACAGAGATAATATCAACTATACCCAAAGCAAAAAGCATCAACGCCGGCCAGATGCGCAGCACAATATTTCTTTTATTTAAAATAAAACTTAGCGCACCAAAAACCAATGGTAACCAAAATTCAAACAAGCGGTAAAGAAAGGTAACTGCTGCAGCCTGGGTGGTATCCAGGCCATATCGCTTGAGCACAAGTACAAGACTTAGCTCTACCGCACCAAGCCCTTTTAAAAATGGAGAGATCACCAGAAATAACGTAGCAATTACGTAACCCACAATAGCTGCATCCAGATGCCCTGAAATGCCCAGTGCCTTCATGGCAACAACAAGGTGGGCAATGCCGGCGAACTCAATAAATAAGGAGATTAATATGGTTTTGATCAGCGCAGCGGAAGAAAAATTACTTGCGGCGATTTCTGCTAAAATAAGTTCTGTATCTGGCCTAAAGCGGATAAGCTTTTGATATGCCCATCCTTTTTTGATCAGCGAAATACTTAAACCTACGAGAAGAATAATGGTTAGGCTAAGTGCAGCAAAAGCCAACAAATCGCCATCGAGCTGTTGTTTGGTGAACAGCAGATAAATCATTACGGGGATGGTTACAATAAATACTGTGAAAATACCCACAAGACCATATATATAAGAAGCTAAACTGATCCGTGTGCGGCTTACGCCGCTTTTTTCTATCTCTCCTGAGAAAAAAGCTAACGAAGTAACGCCTCCACCAGGCAGAAACACACTAACAAAATTCCTTTTAAGAAAAAGCTTTAACCCCTTGCCCATGCTAATGTTGGCATCTATGGTTTTAAAGCTATAACGATACATGATGGCGTGGCTAAGGCAATAAACTATGGTTAAGATAATGCCAATTATAACCAAAAGCGTGTTTGATGAGCGGATTATTCCACCAAGCTGGTGAAGCTCATGCTTCTGGTGCCGGAAAAAGAAAATGGCAAAAAGGATAAAGATAAAACCAAGAATTTCCTTGGCATAGTATTTCCTTGACTTAAAGTGTTGATGGTTCAGCTTGATCATAGGTAGATTATCTGGCTATGGCTAAAATAACAAATCAATTCAATAGTAAAAACATATAAATCATATAAATGACACACCAAATTTTATAGTAAAAAAGAGGGGCAAATTAGATCATTCTGTGAAAATTTTAACCGGACACTCATTGGTGAAACCATAATACCTAGAGGATTTTAAGTAAATTATCGTAATCAATACTTAGGCCAATTTTAAAATTATGATTTAATTAATTTGATTTGTTTAACACCTATTAGCCGCCAGGGAAATTGCTTTTGCCTTTTCTCTGATAATTCTTTTTCTTCCTGCGTATGCCTAAGCCTCATTTTTGCCACGGAGGGCGAAAAACACGGAAAAATTTAATTTCCTCTGTGATTTCTGTGTTTCCGTGGCTAATTAATTTTTGCACATATTTAAAAGAAATTCCCGGTATTAGCTGCCCGGCGAACCAGCAAGCGGCATAGAAAGCATTATATTTTGCCTTTCATCATTTTTAAAGTTTAAACCGGAATACCACGCAGGGCCTTTAAAAAAAGTGTAGCTTTTTTGTCCGTTCTGATCAATCGAAACCCGCTCTATGGCTGCTACCTGCTCTGGAATGCGGGCGCCAAACCAATCCGGATCAGCCTTCCCTTTCCAGGTAACCAGGTAAAGTACAGAACCAGCTGCATAATCTGCTCCATCTTTTAAACGTTTTGCGGCCATGCCGTTACCATAAAGTGCAGCCATTGTTTTTATTTCTGGCTGCAGGCTCACCGCCATTGGCGTCATTTCCAAAGGATTTTCAGGGAGTTTAGAAATACTGCTGACTGAAGCTTCTTTATTGATCCTGTTAGGTGTACTTGGTCTACAGCCCAACATGATGAATATAAAAAAAGAAAATATCCCTGCTGTGAATCGTAGTTTCATCTTATTTTTTATTAAAATCTTTAATATCAAGTGGTGTGGTAAATACATAATCGTTATTACGCTCGGGCCTGTGACAGCTGATGCATTCGGAATCAAACTTCACCGTTTTACCATAAGGCAGTAGGTTTTCTCCTTTCCAGCGTGCCCAGCCCCAACCCTTGGTATCGGCATAACGTTTAACATTTTTGATCATAAACTCCACCTGAACAAATTGGCCGGCATAAACGCTCCCATCTTTGGCCTGTTGTTGCTTCCATGCAGTTTTGGCAAATATGGTTCCGTCTGGCCAGGGATTTGTTTTTCCTTCATGTATTGCATTAACGGCTACTGGGTTTCCAAAAATGATGCGGATGGTGCCATTATCAAAACGTTCTGTAGTACTTATCGCTTTCCAGCTGCGGTAATTGGCAATATAGCCTACCCCATTTGGCGATTTTTTCACTTCCTTAACAAAAGCTTGCGCTTTCCCGTTTGCTGTGGTTTCTACTGGTGAAGGTTTACCTACGGCGTTATTTAACAGGTAATTTTTAAGCAGGTCGATATCTTTCTCATTCAGCTTTGCTGCCGGGTGTAATGCGGTATAACTGCTTAAGGGCATCTCTTTAGAAAGAATGGCATTTAAGGCGGAATACAAGAGGGCATTACGTTGTGGAGCAGCAAGGAAATCCCATTGTGAAAAATCCAACGCCTTTCTGCCATCACGGATATGCGAGGCTACCAAAAAATTAGCAGGGGTAAGTTTGTCGAACCATTGCCAGTTGGTTTGAGCAGAATGGCAATCGAAACAAGAGGTTTCCAATAACTTGGCTACTTCCTTCGTTACACCTGCCAGCATGTTAACCGGTACTGCTTTTGCAGAACTTAACTCCTTCGGTCTGATCAATTGTGCCAGCACGACCAGGCCAAGGATACAGAGAATAATTTTGAGTTTCATAGATTATTTTTTTGATCTACCCAAAACTAGTGACCAGAGACGCTTCAGGCTATTACAATGCCGCGAAAGGGATAAATTTACCCTTAAAGGCGAATAAATTACTTTGAATAGTCCGATCTTTTTAAGACCTTGACCGCTAAACTCCAATTAAATTTTTCCAGAAGATTTTTAACCAGTCACATGTTAAGAGGGCGATTACACATTCTGCTTTTTGCTGCCATAAGCATAACGGTATTACTGATCAGTTACTTTTCTTTCCGTTACCTTTACCACGGTGCAGCTGAAAAGTTATGGGCCAGCAAAATGGAATCTGGCGCCAGGGAAAGCAGGGAAATTGGCCGCTTGCTTGAACAACAGTTACAAAGTGGATTACCCCAGGAAAAGGTAATCCATAACCTACAGCAAAGCATAGAAAATACCGATACGCAAGGCGAGTTTATCTGCATGTACAATAAAAATGGCATCGAACTCTGTCACCCCAATCCGGCCTTAATCGGTCAGAAAATAACAGATAGCAATTCTATGCTCCAATCTGGCAATGCCATAATACCTTTTAATGAAGCCATTGCTCAGCAGAAAAGTTTGGGTGGTACAAGGAGTTTTTCGGAAGCGAAAAAGAGGAGTTCGGAAATTGTTAATATTTACTCGGTTAAGGGCAGCGATTGGATCGTAGCCGCACATGCCAATATCGAAGTATTACAAAACGAACTGTCTGGCCTCTACAACCAGTTCATTATTTGTTTTTTAACTACAGCGATTATCATTATCGGCAGTTGTTTATTGCTGATCAGGCAGATTTATAGCCGTTATGAAAAAGCGGTTTCGCTGGAAATTAATACCTTGAATGAGAAAGTGAATACTTTGGGCGGCCTAAATGAACAATTGGGGAAATTGCAACAGGAAAATGCCAGCGTTCCTTTAAATCCGGAGAAGGAAATCTTTAGAAAGCGAATTATTACCTATTTAAAGGATGAATTAATCCATCTTGAGACCAGTGAGATAGCATTTTTCTTTTTAGATGGGGTTTCCGTTAATATCGTAACGCACAACAATAAAAAATATTCAACTTCATTAAGTTTAGATGAATTGATGAAACAGCTCGATGGTGAACGCTTTTATCGTGCAAACAGGCAGTTCATCATCAGCCTGAACTGTATCGAAACCATTTACATTTACGGCAAAAATCAATTGAAGATTGTGGTTTCGCCAGAACCGGAAGAAACGATATTGATCAGTAAAAACAGGGTATCGGACTTTAAAAAGTGGCTGGACCGATAAATTGCTATCTCTTTTAACCTTCAATGCGACATGATTTAAATCCATGTACAAATGAAAACACAATTTGCAAACGTAATGCCGATAGGCAGGATCGGGCAACCGTCAGACATTGGTAAAGTAGCGGTATTCCTTGCTTCTGAAGAATCTTCGTTCTTTCTTGGTACCGAAATTCTTGTTGATGGTGTTATGACCTACCTAGCTAAGTAATGTAATATTTCTAATATCGCTCTGCAAAGAAATACCTGAAGAATATTCGTTTGGCATTTTTTCATAGCCAAAAGAGGCTGTATCATTAAGGAGTAGTTCATCTCAAATTTGTCAAGTTGAGCTTAGCCTGTGCTGAGCATGACGAAGTATCGAAACGCCTTTAACAGAGATCCTTCGACAAGCTCAAGGATGACAATTTACACATATGATACGGCCTCTTTTTGAGTAATTTTATAGTTAAAGTTTAAAAGCTACCCCCACGTTAAGCAATGCCAGGCTCTGATAGCCGAGTTCTGTAAAAAGAGCTGTATGGTTAGAAAGGTAATACTTACCGCCCGCAAACAAACCAAAGCCAACGCCACTGCCTGTAGCACCATTAAAACCCTCGCTGTTACTTACACTGGCAATGACGTAGCCCAGACTAGCCCCTCCATACACATCAAATTTGGGGGCGAGCTTAAGCAATTCGTTAAAATGGTAGGAACCTCGGGCACCAATGTAAAACGCATTCTGTTTGAAGCTATAGTTGGCACCTGCTGTATTTAAATCATATTTCGAACTGGCATAAGCCAATTGTCCACCCACGCTAATTTCGTCGGTAATACCTTTTTCGAAAGAAATACTGGGATTTACCGGCAGCGATGCAGCGTAACCTGAACCAAAAAACGGACTGCCAATACCGATACCAATATTCAGCAACTGATCACCTTTTCCGTAGGCCCTAATTGAAGTCGTATTTTTTGCAGAAACCTTGCTTTCCCGTTCAACTTTAGTTTTGGGCAATACTTTGCGTTTTGACGGCGACTGCGCCTTTGCAACAACACACATAGCTAAAATGACAGCCATCACAAATAATTGTTTTTTCATGTAGATAAGATTAAACTTGATTAAAGAATGAAATTCTTCTTTTGGACAGCCTTATAAAGCCTCCTAAAAGGTAAGGCAAAGATAGAATCCTTTCAGGCAGCAATTTATACCGGTTTTTAGGTATTTTTGAAGCATTTGAAATTAAATTACGACTCAATGCCGTCTATTTCAGATGTTTTTTTTTTACAGGGCTGCAGACAATTTCAGACTGTTAAGGAAGATTCGCAGTTTCAGATCAACTAGCTAATTTTCTTTAATTGACAATAAAATTAATCGTTACTGATTAAAAGTTCATTGTAAGATGGGCTTTCATGTTAATGTCTATCTATAATCAATTTGACTTTAGTCTTAGCGAGACGCTAAGACTAAATGAACTATATCGCTGTCATTTTATTAGGCGAAAGGTGCCTAATTCTCCCTTTTTAAGCAAATAGTTTGACTTGTTTTCCTGTTTTTACAGCCTCGTAGATGGCATCAATAATTTTAAGATCTTTCAAACCTTCCTCACCGTTTACAGGAACTACCGGCTTTTTATCTTCAAAAATAATAGTTGCCATTTCATCCATTTGTACAGTTTGATGCGTAGTTATGGGTTGCGTGAGTTCGCCCTGATGTGTTCTACCCTTGATCGGGCCATAACCAGTAGAAGGTTGCATTTCTGCAAATCCCTTATCACCACTCATAAAAAATCTATCCAGGTGATTGATGTTGTAGCTCGATAAACAAGATGCTACCGCACCGCTGGGGAACCCCAATTGAAATTGTATGGTTTCATCAACACCTTCTTTAAACTTGACAGGATCGGTTTTGGTTTCCTGAGCGGTTACCCAAATTGGCTCTTCGCCTACCATATATCTTGCGCCGTTAATTGCATAAATTCCAATATCCATCATCGATCCACCGCCCGCAAGTGTTTTGTTTAATCGCCACTGCGTAGGGTCTCCTATTTTAAAACCACATTGTCCCTGGAAAAACATGATTTTGCCGAAGTCGCCCGCATTTCGCATTCTGATCACCTCCAGTGTCCGGGGTTCAAAATGCATTCTATAACCAACCAGTAATTTTACATTTGCTTTTTTACAGGCATCAACCATCTCTTGACCTTCTTTTGCATTTAATGCCATCGGTTTTTCGCAAATGGCATGCTTTCCGGCTTTTGCGATACGTATAACCTGACTATGGTGCAGGGCATTTGGTGTAGTTACATAGATGGCATCAATATCTGGATTATTTTTCACCTGGTCGAAGTTCTCATAGTGATAACAATTCGTTTCCGGGATGTTGTACTTGGTTTGCCAATCCTTAACCTTTGAAGGTGTACCACTAATTACACCAACCAGTTTCGCTTTGGTACAAGCTTTCATTGCCTCTGCTACACGGGTGCCATATCCACCTAATCCCATAATGGCTACCCGGAGTACCCTACCCTCATATGGCTGCTTGATTTCTTCAGGCGCATCAGCAAATGCTGATATGGAACTTAATTGCAACATCAATGCTGATGCGCCCATTTTTTGTAGAAAATCTCTTCTAGTATTCATATTGCCCATTAGTTATATACCTTATCCGGAAAAAGCATCAATCCATACATACAATCAAACATTTTCACTCCTTAATGAATTGATTTACTTTATGATAGGTAACACAGATCGATTACATTTAGTTTTCAGAATATGATTTGAGGCCTGGTATGAATTAAAAATTTATAATTAATGAAAATAGAACCAACGCCCATCAAACATTTAATGCCCTTCTCCCTCCTCTTCTGCATTTTTCACCTTGCTTAATAAGTCGTAAGCGCCCTTTACCACTACTTTCGCACCATTAATCTGCTCGGCAAAAGAAACCTGGGTGTAACCATTTTCGGCAACACCTGTTTTTACTTCCATCATCCTGTACCGGTAATTTTTATTGCCCTTTTCGGCAGGTTGTTCTATAAATACAAATTTTTTGCCTTCAAATTCAACAATTGCTGCATCAGGTAGTGCTTCCACTTTGTTCATCCCGCTTTCTACATAGGCTTTAAGGTACATGCCAGGTAGCAGCTGTGTATCTTCTTTATCCAGGTGGCAGTGGATTTGTACGGTACGCTCTTTACTAATTTCTCTGCCGATCAGATAAACCGTAGCCATACGTTCTTTTTCCTCGTTGGCCAGTACAAAGCGAACTTTCTGCCCCAATTTAAGCTTGGGTACATCTTTTTCAAACACAGTAAGCTCTGCATGTAAGTGCTCGGTATCGGCGATTTTAAATAATACATCGGTTGTACTGGCAAAAGCACCTATATTGGTATTCACCTGAATAACATAACCTGCAATTGGTGTATATAGGTTAAAAGTCTTTTGGATCTGTCCTTTCTCCAATGCTGAAAAATTAACATTCATGATAGAAAGTTTAGAACGTTGGCCCAACAATCTTGCACTTACGCTCTGGTATTCGCTTCTTGCTTTCTGCAATGCTTTTTTAGAATTTACGTTTTCTTTTGCCAATTCTTCCTGGCGGTTTAACTCCTCCTTCAGGAACTGCAGTTGACTTCTATAATCCAGATAATCTTGTTGCATCTGAATAAATTCCGGATTTTGCATAACCGCTACGAGCGCCCCTTTGGCTACACGTTTTCCCTGCAGCATATCGGTACTTTTTAAAATCCCTTCCAGCGGTGTAGAAATAGATACCAGGCTTTGTGGCGGAAGATCAAGCATGCCGTTTACTTTGGTCGTTCCACTTAATTCTTTCCGCTCAATTTCGCCCAGGGTAATTTCCGATAGCTTCTGCTGCTCTGGGGTGAGCGTTACGATATCGTTCTTTTCATGAACGGGTTCTTTTTCAGGCTCCTTTTCTGCACTGGGGCGGCCACACCCTGCCAAATAAAACGGAAAGGCTGCCAGAATAAAATATTTATATAGAGATCTCATGATATTTATGCTTAAAATGATTTGTTGTTACCGGTTAAAAATTCTAGCTGATTAATGCTTTGGCTTAATTGGAGGAGTGCCATTAAGCGCCCCTCATAAATGCCGTTTGCTTGTTTCAAGTTCAACAGGTATTCCGTGTAGCCTATTTCTCCGTTCTGGTAAGCAATACGGCTGTTTTTTAATATTAAGGCTGCATTGGCTAAGGCCGAAGTGACAAAATAGTCGTACCGTTTCCTGTTTTTCAGGTATTCGCCCAGGGCTTGCTGATATTGGCCTGTTAGTTTTCGCTGCTGGAGTTCCAGATCGTTAGAAGCCATATCCTTATTAATCGATGCTGCCTTTGCCTTTACTGCATAGCCCCTGTAAAACAATGGAACAGAAAGTCCTATCTGAAAACCCTGAAAACGTTTATCGCGACCAAAAAAAACTTCGTTTCCATTAATGTTTTGAAAACCGGTTAGCGATTGGTTGAAATAGCCGAGGGTAAAATCGGGTAAGGCTTTGGCCAATTCTACCTTCCGCTGTTTTTCGGCAATCACAATCTGTTGCCTGAAATAGGCAATGGCTGGATTTTCATGTAGAAGCGCAGTATCTCCGATTGAGATTTCAGGTGTTTCTGTTAAAAATTTGTCTGCAATTATGGGTAAGCCACTACTACCAAGTAGTGTAGCCAGCTGCGCTTTATAAATTTCGATATCAGATCCGTTTTGGTCGAGCAGGCTCTGTACATCTTTAAGCTGTGTCTCTGCAGCCACCTTTTCAAGCAGGTTACCCTCTCCAGTTTTATACTTGAGCGAGGCCGATTTTACAAAACCCCTATAAATACTGTCTTGCTCAAACAGTAGTTTCTCTTTCGAATAAAGGTACTGAAGATTGGTATAAACCGCTTTGACCTGAAAGATAAGTTCGTTTTTACTGGAAGCGACCTGAAGCTGGCCAGCCTTGACACGTTCAGTACCCAATGCCGCATTTGCTGCAAAAAGCGTTGGAAAAGGAATGCTTTGCGAAACGGTAAAGTTGTTGTCGTTTTTAAACAGACTATTGTATTGTCCGTAAAGCATGGTTACCTCCGTTTTAGGCATTTCGAAAGCGCCTCTTCTAAGTGTCTGCTGCAGTTCTACACCAAGGTTAGCCCCGTTAATTGTCCGGTTGTTTTCGAGTGCCGAAGATACCGCCTGTTTTAGGGTTAGCGCCGTTTGCGCCTGAGCAGGTTGCAATCCAAACAAAGCGATAAACACAACTATAATGCCTGCGACCGGTAAGATTTTTACTTTTTTGCGCCCTATTTTTTCTATCCAGATATAAAGCACCGGAAGCACCAAAAGGGTGAGCAATGTTGCGGAGATGAGTCCACCGATAACAACTGTAGCCAGCGGTCGCTGCACTTCCGCACCGCTTCCGCCTGAGATGGCCATTGGAAGAAATCCCAGAGAGGCTACAAGGGCCGTCATAATAACCGGCCGCAGCCTAACCGAGGTTCCTGTTCTGATAATTTCTTGCATATCTTTCATTCCTTCTTTTTTTAACCTGTTAAACTCACTGATGAGAACAATACCATTAAGCACCGCCACACCAAATAGTGCAATAAAGCCGATGCTGGCAGAGATACTAAATGGCATACCACGCGCCCACAGCGCGAATACACCCCCAATAGCGGATAAGGGGATTGCGGTAAAAATTAAAAGTGCATGCTTGATGGATGAAAAAGTAAGATAAAGCAACAGTAAGATAAGCAATAAGGCCAATGGCACAGCAATACTCAATCGTTTATTAGCAGCCTGCAGGTTCTCAAAAGTGCCGCCAAAGGTTGGATAATATCCTGGTGAAAACTTAACTTCCGCATCAATTTTTTGCTGAATTTCCTTTACGATACTTTCCACATCTCTCCCCCGCACATTAAAACCAACCGTAATACGCCGCTTTGCATCATCGCGTTGAATCTGGTTAGGTCCTTCCCTATATTGAATATCGGCCAGTTGTTCCAGCGGAATCTGGTTGCCGTTGGGTGCAGTAACAAACAGGTTCTTTACATCTTCAAGCGACTGCCGGTTTTCTTTTTTGAGGCGAACCACCATATCGAACCTTTTTTCGCCTTCGAATACAAGACCAGCGACTTCTCCGGCAAATCCAGAACGGATCGCGGTATTCACATCCTCAATATTTAATCCGAACTGCGCAATCTTTTCCCTATGAAATTTGATGATCACCTGTGGAAGTCCTGAGGCCTGTTCCACATAAACATCCTGGGCACCTTTTATTTTTCTGGCTATAGTACCAATCTGTCCTGCGTAAGTACTTAGCTTCGAAAAATCTTCTCCATAAATCTTGATCACCACATCTTGCCTTGCTCCGGTCATAAGTTCATTAAAACGCATTTGGATGGGCTGTTGGAAGCCGAAAGTAACCCCAGGAATATACTGCTCCAGCTTGGCCTGCATTTTTTCTGCAAGCTCGTCTCTGGTTGAAGCTTTTGTCCAGTCGCCCTTATCCTTTAGGATGATAATCAGGTCGCAGGCTTCTACCGGCATCGGGTCGGTAGGAATTTCGCTGGAGCCAATCTTTCCGATGACCTCTTTTACCTCCGGAAAATTTGCTTTTAATACCTTTGCAGCCCGTGTAGCCGCTTCTATGGTTTGGGATAAGCTACTTCCGGTAAGCACCCTCGTCTCTACTGCAAAGTCGCCCTCTTCCAATGTGGGAATAAATTCGGCGCCCAGGTAATTGAAAATGATCAGCCCAAGCACAAATAACCCTACTGCAGTACCTATAACGGCCATTCTTGCCCGCAGTGCAAAATTGAGCATCGGCGTATATACACGTTGAAAAAAGGACATGATCCTGTCTGAAATATTTTTTTTCGTGCTAATGGTTTTGTTTAGAAACAGCGCACTCATCATCGGTACATAAGTTAACGACAAAATAAAAGCACCCAGGATAGCAAAAGCCACCGTCTGAGCCATTGGCCTGAACATTTTACCTTCTATACCAACCAGAGCCAGAATCGGGAGGTAAACAATAAGGATAATAATTTCGCCAAAAGCAGCGCTATTACGAATTTTGGATGCAGATTCGAAAATCTCTGCATCCATTTCCTGCTGGCTTAACCTGTTTTTGTTTTTTCGGATACCCAGATGGTGGAGAGATGCCTCCACTATGATCACTGCCCCATCTACGATTAGTCCAAAGTCTATGGCACCAAGGCTCATCAGGTTTCCGCTGACGCCAAAAAGGTTCATCAGGCAGATGGCAAAAAGCATGGCGAGCGGAATAACCGAAGCCACAATCAATCCGGCGCGGAAATTTCCCAAAAGCATTACCAATACAAAAATCACGATCAGTGCACCTTCCGCGAGGTTTTTGGTTACTGTACCAATAGCACTGTTTACTAATTTGGTACGGTCGAGGAATGGCTCAATGACAACCCCCTCTGGAAGATTCTTTGCAATCTGATCCATCCGGGTTTTTACGTTTTCGATAACCTTTGATGAGTTGGCACCCTTCAGCATCATCACTACCGCACCTACTACCTCACCCTCGTCGTTTCTGGTCATGGCACCGTATCTGGTGGCTGCCCCAATCCTCACTTCAGCCACATTTCGGATCAGCACAGGCGTACTATTTTCATTGGTCCGTACAACAATGTTCTCAATATCCTCCATACTATTAATCAGTCCCTCGCTCCTGATGAAATAGGCATTAGGTTTCTTATCAATGTACGATCCGCCTGTGTTCTGGTTATTTTTTTCAAGCGCCTTAAAAATATCGCTGATGGAGATATCCATGCTTCTGAGCTTATCGGGATTGATGGCAATCTCATACTGCTTGAGGTAGCCTCCAAAACTGCTCACATCTGCTATGCCTTCTACACCCAAAAGCTGGCGGCGAACAATCCAGTCTTGAATGGTGCGGAGCCCGGTGGCATCATATTTTTTTTCATATCCTTTTTTAGGGTGGATAACGTATTGGTAAATTTCTCCAAGTCCGGTGGTTAATGGTGCAATTTCTGGTGTACCAATGCCTTTTGGGATAGCGCGCTCTACCTCGGTAAGCCTTTCGCTGACCTGTTGGCGGGCCCAATAAATTTCTACATTTTCCTTAAATACCACCGTTACAACTGAAAGACCAAACCTGCTAAAGGAACGGACTTCTTCTATTCCGGGAATAGTAGCCATGGTTTGCTCCACCGGGTAGGTTACAAAACGCTCAATATCTTCTGCACCATTGCTCGGAGAGGAGGTAATAATCTGTACCTGGTTGTTGGTAATATCTGGAAGGGCATCTATAGGAAGTTGCCTAAGGGAGTATATACCCCAGGCGATGAGCGCCAGCATCATAATTCCCACCAGCAGTTTCTGCCTGATGGAGAACTGTATTATTCTGTTCAGCATGGTTGTTTAAATCAAAAATCAATAAATAGCAGGTCATCATTGCGTTTCATGACGCAAAATCTGCAGGTAAGAAACTGTCCATTTCTTGGACAGCAATAAGATAAATTGATTAAACGAGTTGAGGCGGCTGCCAAATATCGATTGGTTGTTTTTTCAATGCCGAGCATTGGAAAACCGGGTATGGTTTCCGGAATACCGGAATAGTAAGATTTGTTAACTTTTCTGAAGGGAAGTGCTGACCAACCGAGCAGCAAGCACAGCTACAGATTGGTGGACAGGCTTCTCCATGTCCATGTTCAGCTTTTGGATGATTGCGCTGCAGAATGCTTTCGGTTTGAGACTTTGAAACCATATCTAACTTATCCTGGCAGGGCATTAGGCCCAGAAGGATCAGGTAAAGAGAAAAAAGGAATACAAAGTTTTTCACCAGAGGCAAATGTAATGATTTAAGTTTTTAATTTATAAAGCTGGTTTTTATTAAATCGCTATCCTTTCTTGATTGTGAAAAACCTATCTGCTAATTTATTAATTGATAACCATTTCAGATGAAAATTAATATCTTGTGGAATTAAATTAACGATCATGCTTCATCTCTCGTATGCTGTCGAAAACATTTTAAAACATCGAATTTGTTTTTAACCCCTGTAGTTATTGGAAAATTTTAATTCATGTTACAGACTGATTTGTGCAGTATGGGAAGATTTGAAGAAATACTAACAAAAAATAATGTCATTAAGCGTACTAGTAGACTAAAAACCACATTTGAAGAGGTTGAAAATATAATAAACTTCAAACTTCCTAAAGATTATAAAAATTTCGTGTCAAATTATTTGGGATTTGAAGGTTTTATTGGGGAGCAATATGTTAAGCTTTGGGACTTCATAGTTTTGAAACCAATCCTATTATACTACTGGCATCAATTATTTATATTTAGAGGAACAAATGATCAACCAAAAAAATGCGCTAATCAACTAAAAATGGAACAAAGAAAACTATCTGAATTAACAAACGAAGAACTGTTGCAAGAATCAAAGAAGAAGAAATCAGCAGCCATCATGAATGCATTGTTAATAGGATTTCTGGCTGGTATTATATTTTTTAGTGTGGCCAAAAATACTTTAGGCTTCTTAACACTCATCCCGTTATTTTTCATCTATAAATTGGTCAATAATTCTAAATATGATAATCGCGAATTAGAAAATCTCTTAAAAGAGAGGGGATTAAAGTAGTAGCTTCAAAAAAATTAATCCTCAATTTATCAACTGACAAACTGTTGTCACAGGCTGGTTTTAGTTTTGTTCTATTAAACAAAATATCAGCAGTTATGATTACCAAAAGCGAATTACTACAACACTGGTTAGGCCACAGAAAACTAACCCGAAAAACCATTGAAAAATTCCCTGAAAAAGAATTATTCGAATTTTCAGTCGGTGGAATGAGACCTTTTTCAGCATTAATTAAAGAGTTATTATCAATTGATGCTCCTGGTTTAAAAGAAATGATTACGAGAGAAACAACTCCTTTTAGTCATGATCTTCCATTAAATACCAAAGAAGAGATCCTAAAGAAATGGGATGAGGATACTGCACAAATCGTGGAATACTTTAATCAACTAAATGAGGATCAGCTTCATGAAACAATTAAATTATTCGGGCAGTACGAATTTACGATAATTAGTCACCTCTTGTACTTCATTGATAACGAAATACATCACCGTGGTCAGGGCTTTGTGTATTTAAGGGCCTTAGGTATTGAGCCTCCATTTTTCTGGGACCGTTATTAAATATTAAAAGAGCTATTTAAGCTCTTTTAATATTTATCCTCTTCAAACCAGATTCCATGATCTCTACCAGCTCATTATTTAAATGGGCTGGTTCTATAATTTCTGCTACATCAACATATTTTAAAAACCAGCGTACAAAAGAAACAAGAGGGAGAGAACAGTCGAAATGCATCAGCACAAAATCACCTGCAATTTTTTCTTCCTTAAATCCGAAAATCTGCCGGTCCCAATATAAAAAATGTGCATACTTCCGGTCCACCTTGATTTCGATTTTAATTATATTTTCGCATAGGTCTTTATCGCGGAATTCATTAATTGGCGGATGTGTAATGGTAAAGTTCTCTTGGAGCACCAAAACTTTTTTAATCCTATCTAATCTAAAATTGCGGTAATCTTTTCTTAAATGGCAATAAGCTAAAAGATACCAGAGATTGTGTTCGTAGAATACGCCTATGGGTTCTACAGATCTGCCAACCGGGTTAATATCACCACTTTTGAGGTAATCGATATGGGTTATTTTTTTCTTTAAAGCACTATTGAGTAAAACATCGATAATGTTAGGCAGGTAATCATTGGATGTTAAGTTGTTTTTGAGGTGTATAGTATCTTCTAAGTGTAGGAAATCTCTTTTTTGATGTACCTGGAATGAGCTTTTTATCTTAATCAGTGCTGCCTCAAAATGTTTTTTAATAAATTCGGTTTCATGTTTCTGCATTACTTTTTCGGCAACCATTAAGCTCAGAATTTCTTCCTGGGTAAACCGGGATGGCTGTAGCCTAAAACCTTCCATAATCGAATAACCAGATCCTGATTCATTTATGATCGGAATGCCTGCCATCTCCAAAGCTTTCAGATCCCTGTAAATTGTCCTTAAACTAATTTCGAAACGCTTTTGTAATTCTTCAGTAGTGACTACAGATTTAGACTGCAATAGAAAAAAAATCTGTAGTATCCGGTCAAATCTTTTGGTAATGTCCATTCGTTAAAAATGCAGGTATTTAATTTAACAGCTCATTAATCTATTTGCCCTTAGCGGGAAATAAAATTAATTAAGCTTACCACAAATTTAGCATACTTTGTGACAGCCTTATGTCAGCGTTGATAGATCTTTGATAGGTTTAAAATTAAATAACAGCGCACTTAAATACCATAAAACCATCGCATCCGCTTGATGATAATTGGTGAGTTTAAATATAGGAAATCGCTATAATCACTGTCCAGATCAAGCTAAAAACACATCCAAAATACAACATTGGCATATTTTGTTTCAAGTTTTTCTTAATGAAGACAGTATAAATGATCCAACCAAAAAAGGCAATAAAATAGCATGGAACTGCAAATAATAACATCAGCTTAAAATTGGTAACCAAATATAGCAATTAAAGCAACATCACAAATCATTTACACATACAGATACATTTAAAATTTTAAGACGCTGATGTTAATCAACTTGTAACTGACGACATTACCGATTAATCTTCTTTTTTACAGCTTTATGTTGCGTAGCCAATAATACACCGCTGAGTGCTGCAGTTAAGAAAATGCCTTCACAAATCAATAAAGGTTTTTTCTTTTTAAAACCCCGATAAAAAGTATGCGCAGCCATTACGCCGAGGCCAGCAAACTCTATATTGCGCTGTAACCTTTTGGATGAATCCTTATTTTTGATTAAAACTAGACGCAATAGCTCATCTATTAAACTGATGTTTTTGGAAACACCTTTTCTAATCTGCTTTTTGCTTGCCGAAGTACCCAGTTTTTTAGCAGCACTTTGTAATCCTGTAGTGGTAATCTCATTAATCAACCGTGTTTTAGTATCTTTTTTTTCCATATCACTATCCTTAGGTCCTATTATTTTAACCGACATAAAGGAATATGGTTTTGATTAATTGAGAATAGTGTGATCAGCAATTTTATTTTTAAGATAGGATAACGAGATCAATATCTTTCATCGCCAGATTCTTGAGCAAGCCATTAAAAACCGCTGTACGTAAAATTACCTGAAAAATATTAAGGTGGGGTTTACCAATGCATATCGTGGTAACTTCTTTTTCAGTAGCGATATCGATAATGGTTTTAGTAATGGCGTTACTTTTTATTTTAATCACTTCGGCACCCAGTTCTGTAGCGAGTTTAAAGTGGTTAATCAAATGGCGTTGTTTATCCAGTTTAATCCGTTCCATACTTTCACTATCACTTTGCACATACAGCACCATCCATGGCGATCGGTAATACGAAGCCAGTCTTGCTGTTTTCCGGATGACTACTCCTGCAGTTTCGGCATTAGAAGAAATACAGGCCAAAAAGCGTTCAGGCCTAAGTTTAATTGATTTGGGAATTTCGGTCTGGATTTTCCGTTCTACCTGGTGCACCACTTCCTTTAAGGCCAATTCGCGCAGCTGAAGAATTTTATCCGATTGAAAAAAATTACCCAATGCCCTTTCAATTTTTGATTGATCGTAAATTTTGCCTTCTTTAAGGCGGGTAACCAGTTCGTCGGCCGTAAGGTCGATGTTTACAATTTCATCGGCGATCTCCAATATCTTATCCGGGATCCGTTCGGTAACAGCTATACCTGTAATCTGCTCAATTTCTTCATTAATACTTTCCAGGTGCTGGATATTTACTGCAGAGATTACACTGATCCCTGCCTCAAGCAGATCGAAAACGTCTTGCCAGCGTTTGGTATTTTTACTGCCTTCGGCATTGGTATGGGCAAGTTCATCCACAATCACGATTTCAGGATGGCGGTTCAAGATCCCGTTCAGGTCCATTTCCTCTATTTCTTTGCCCCGATAAAAGATTTTCCGTCGTGGGATAAAAGGAAGGCCTGCAACAAGTGCTTCAGTTTCTGCCCTTTTGTGGGTTTCAACATAACCAATGCAAATATCTACGCCATTTCGTAACAATGCATGCGATTCCTGAAGCATACGGTAAGTTTTACCCACACCAGCACTCATGCCAATGTAGATTTTGAGCTTTCCGCGTCTGGATTTTTTAACCAGATCTAAAAAGTGCCTGACCGATTCTTCTTTTTGTTCTTCTTCCATCATTTTTACCAGGAAACATTCATTACTCCTTTTTCTATCAATATCGTAATTGCAACAATCATAACCAACGTAAATAATAAGATTATAAACCTAAAAGAGATCTTATGATAAAGCAACTTAAAGTATTTTTCTGTTGCATAACTTCTCTTTGCACCTGTTTTGTTCCTTTTTATCGAATTCAATTTTCGCATCATTACTATTCCTGAAAACGCTAAAAAAAGGCTGAATATGATTTCTATATAGGGATGCATTGTTCAGTACGAAATTTTTACAAAAGTTAATTTCATTTTAAAAATGTCGTCATTCCCGCGCACGCGGGAATCTTAATGAACTACGCATTTGCATTAAGATTCCCAATCAAGTTGGGAATGACGAACGTTTTGGTATGCTAAAACGATACCGCAATACTCGCCGTTAAACTTGCATTGCCGTTAACCGCAGCACCTTCCCTTGCAAAAATTTTGTCTTTGCTATCATAGGCTTTTCCTTCTAACCTCACAACAGCATTCGCTATTGGCGAATAATCAAGATTTAAAGAATAACCTTTGGTTTTAAAACCTTGTGGCGTGCCGGTGGCAATAAAAATTCCGTTTTTATCGTCATAATATTCAAACCTTCCGGCAACAGCCCATTTTGGGGCAAACTTATATTGTGCAATAGCTACCGGAGAAATGACTTCGTTTTTATCACTGCTGCCTTTCTGTTTTTGTTGCGTGCCGTAATCAAATCCAAGGGTTACGCCAAATTTATCGGTTAGCTGAAAAATTCCATAAATGTTGTGGTAAAAACGATTAACCCTAACCGAATCGGCACCTTCTGTTCCAAGATAATTACTGTAGTTTACCGTAATTTTATCTGTCGGTTTCCAGGTAAGCTGAAGTCCGCCGGCAGGTTTATTATTTCCATTCTGGCGGGTAATGCGTTGCCATCCGTTGAGATACAATGCGGTGGCCGTAAATTTTCCATCTTTGGTACCATAAGTAATTTTCGCACCAGATTCATAGTAAGGTGTATTTTCTGAAGCAATATTCCTGGTAAGTACCCAACAATCTTTCGAAACCGCACTTTCAAAACCGATATGCGAAGAAAAGATTCCCGCATCAATCCAAAGGTTTTCTGTTTTGGATAATTTTACCCCGGCATTGGCCTCTAAGATATTTTTTAGTACGCCAGGCTCGGCAGCCAGGTTGGCATTGGCATAAGTTCCTGCCATTACCGCTAAATTAGCCCTGATCATTCCGCTATCATACGCTGCCTTAATAAAGCCAAGGTTCAGGTTTACTTCGTTTGTGCGGTTATGCGAATAAATAAAACCAGGACGGTTATGGTCTGCAGGTTTGTTAAAATCGTATCCGTAATAGGCTTCAAGATAACCTGTTACTTTAATCTTAGGTTCTTCCTGTGCTTTTGCAATAAATCCTGTAGTAAGCGAAGCGGCAAGTAATAGTATTTTTTTCATTTTATCTGATTGTTTTTATTGGGCAAAGCCTAAGGCCTAGGCTATTTGCACCCAGACCTTGAAGCATTACCGTTGTTATTGTTTTGGGAAATTGTTTAAATAATTGTTGTGAGTCTAAACCTGTCGACGACGTGTTAATTGTTGAAATAACAACTTTTCGTTATTCGATAAGTTCAGTATAACAGACACCCATGAAATGTCGTCATTGCGAGGAGGAACGACGAAGCAATCTTTCATGCTAGCGACCGTTGCAATAAAGATTGCTTCGTCGGCTGAAAAAGCCTTCTCGCAATGACGATTTCTGCTAACTAAAGTGCATCAAGTGCGAGATTTAATTTCAGCACATTTACTGATGAAGGGCCAAATAAACCCATAAATGGTTTAAGTGTATTCATGGCCACCAGTTCTTTCACTTTTTTAACATCGATTTTACGGGCTGCTGCAACCCTGTCAACCTGAATAGCAGCACCTTGCGCTGAAATATTTGGATCAAGTCCGCTTCCTGATGCAGTAACCATATCGGCAGGGATATCTGATTTTTTAATGCCCGGATTGTATTTCAATAAAGTATCAATACGCGATTGCACCTCTTTTAAGTAATCGGGATTAGATGGCCCTTTGTTTGAACCTGCGGAACCCGCTGCATTGTAGGCCACAGCTGATGGTCTTCCCCAGAAATATTGAGGTTTGGTAAACGACTGACCCAATAATGCATAACCTACTGTTTTACCATTTTTGGTGATTTTTTCTCCTCCCCCGTTTCCTTTAGACATTTTACCTATAAAGGCAACGGTAACCGGATATATCACGCATAACAATACCAATAATACTAGTGTTAAGCGGATGGATTGAATGATGTACTTTTTCATCTTTTTATTTTTTTAAATTCTTATTCGATTCGTCATTCCCAACTTGATTGGGAATCTTCAAGCGCCTGCATTAAGATTCTTCGCTGCGCTCAGAATGACATTTATACAAATAGGCCAACCAATAAATCAATTATTTTAATCCCTATAAACGGAGCCACTACACCACCAATACCGTATATAAAGAGGTTTCTGCGTAATAAAGCAGTTGCACCAATTGGCTTGTAAGCCACACCTTTTAGGGCCAACGGAATCAGGATTGGAATAATGATGGCGTTAAAAATCACGGCTGACATGATTGCTGATTCTGGTGAATGCAAGCCCATAATATTCAGGCTCTGCAAGGCAGGAATTGATGCGATAAACAAAGCCGGAACGATTGCGAAATACTTGGCCACATCATTCGCAATGGAAAAAGTGGTTAATGTACCGCGGGTAATCAACAATTGTTTACCGATTTCTACGATCTCAATCAGTTTGGTAGGGTCATTATCTAAATCAACCATGTTCCCTGCTTCTTTTGCAGCCTGTGTTCCACTGTTCATGGCTACACCCACATCGGCCTGTGCCAAAGCAGGCGCATCATTGGTACCATCACCCATCATCGCTACCAGCTTACCAAGGGTTTGTTCATCTTTAATGTAATTCATTTTATCCTCAGGTTTAGCCTCAGCAATAAAATCATCAACACCCGCTTTCTCTGCGATATATTTAGCTGTCAATGGGTTATCTCCGGTAACCATAACTGTTTTTACGCCCATTTTCCTTAAGCGCTCAAAACGTTCGCTGATACCTGGTTTAATAATATCCTGTAATTCGATTACGCCAAGGGCTTTTTCATTCTCAGCTACCACTAAAGGTGTTCCACCATTGGTGGCGATGGCTTTTACATGGTCTTCAATATCAGAAGGGAAGTGATTTCCAGCTTTTTGCACCATATTCCTGATCGAATCAAAAGCACCTTTTCTGATCCTTTTACCATCTACGGTATCCAATCCGCTCGAACGGGTTTCGGCAGTAAACTTGATAAATACAGATCCTTCTGGTGTTCCGGCAGATTTAACACCCTGCTCAGCGGCCAGTTCGATAATCGATTTTCCTTCCGGGGTTTCATCGGCCAACGAGCTTAATACGCAGGCATCGGTAAAAGCTTTAATGTTTACGCCTGCTGTAGGATAAAAATTGGTTGCTTTACGGTTACCAATGGTGATGGTTCCGGTTTTATCTAAAAGCAGTACATCAATATCTCCAGCAGTTTCTACGGCTTTACCCGATTTTGTAATCACGTTCGCCCTTAAGGCCCTGTCCATCCCTGCAATTCCAATAGCAGATAAAAGTCCGCCGATAGTGGTTGGGATTAAACATACAAACAGGGAGATCAACGCTGCAATGGTTATTGGTGTATTGGCATAATCAGCAAAAGGTTTCAAGGTTACGCATACAATAATGAATACCAGGGTAAAACTGGCCAACAGAATGGTTAATGCTATCTCGTTTGGTGTTTTCTGACGTGATGCACCTTCCACCAAAGCAATCATTTTATCTAAAAAACTTTCTCCCGGAGCTGTACTTACCTGAACTTTAATCTCATCAGATAAAACTTTTGTTCCGCCGGTTACCGAAGACTTATCACCTCCTGATTCGCGGATTACCGGGGCAGACTCACCAGTAATGGCCGATTCGTCAATAGTAGCAATACCTTCAATAATCTCTCCATCTGTTGGAATGGTATCGCCGGTCTCACAAATAAACACATCTCCTTTTTGTAACTGGTTGGATGAACGGATTTCGATCGTTCCGTTGGCCAAAAGCACTTTAGCTGGCGTTTCTTCTCTTGTTTTACGAAGACTGTCGGCCTGTGCTTTACCTCTTGCCTCTGCAATGGCTTCAGCAAAGTTTGCAAACAGAACAGTAAGCAACAGAACTAAAAAGATGAAGAAATTGTACAAAGGCGATCCTTGTCCGCTATGGCTGAAAGAGTATACGGTAACGTAAGCCATTACCAACGTTCCGATTTCTACGGTAAACATTACCGGGTTCCGTACCATTACCCTTGGATCAAGCTTAATGAAGGATTGTTTTAGTGCGGTCTGCACTAAGGCAGGTTCGAACAATTTATTATTGGGTTTCATTATATGTTTATTTAAGCATGGTAAAATATTCTGCCAACGGGCCTAAAGCCAGGGCAGGAAAATAAGAAAGTGCATTTAAAACGATGATTACAGCAAAAGTCATCAGTGCAAATGTTTTGGTATCTGTTTTAAGCGTACCAGCCGATTCAGGGATGAATTTTTTAGCTCCTAGTAATCCAGCGATAGCAACTGGGCCAATAATCGGTAAGAAACGGCCTAAGAAGATTACAATACCAGTAGATAGATTCCAGAATATATTATTATCCCCCAATCCTTCAAATCCCGAACCATTGTTCGCATTTGATGAAGTCATTTCATACAGCATCTCAGAGAATCCGTGGAAACCAGGATTATTGAGCCAGCTTTTAGGTTGAACAGCCCAGGCAGCATTGCCATGATTGGTAAAAATATAACTTGCAATGGCTGTACCAGCAAGGATCAAAAACGGACTCAACAAAGTGATAATTGCCGCAATTTTGATTTCTCTTGCTTCTACCTTATGGCCAAGAAATTCTGGTGTTCTGCCTACCATGAGCCCCGAAATAAATACAGCAACGATCAGGTAGATGAAATAATTCAATAAACCTACACCACAACCGCCATAAAATGAGTTGATCATCATTCCAAGTAACTGCCAGGTACCCGACATCGGCATGGTACTATCGTGCATACCGTTTACAGAACCCGTAGAAATAATCGTAGTTACCGTTGACCAATAAGCAGAGGCAGCAGGACCGAAGCGGACTTCTTTTCCTTCCATTGCTCCTGTAGTTTGTGAAATACCCATTTTTGCCAAAGCTGGATTTCCGCCCAGTTCTGAGCTAAGCATAGGGATGAGCAGCATAAACAAACCAATGGTCATGACCCCAAAAATGGTCCAGGCCAATTTTTTCCTGCGGATAAAATAACCAAAAGCAATTACCATGGCAATCGGAATAATGACCTGAGCAATCAACTCAACCATATCGGTAAAGTAACTTGGGTTTTCAAAAGGATGTGCCGAATTGGCTCCAAAATAGCCTCCGCCATTTGTACCTAAATGTTTGATCGCAATCATTTGAGCAGCCGGTCCTCTCGAAACATTAACAGTATCGCCTTGTAGAGAAATGAATTTATCTTTACCATCATAACTTGCAGGTGTACCGCTAAAAGTTAAGATTAAGGCCATTACAAATGATAAAGGCAATAATAAACGGGTAATTGATTTCACAAAAAATTCCCAGAAATTGCCAAGTTCGGTTGTTGTTTTATCTCTAAATGCTTTAAAAAGAACAACTGCAGCTGCTATACCTGTTGCCGCACTTACAAACTGAAGAAACATCAGCACGTATTGTTGAGTGAGGTAACTGACGCCACTCTCACCAGAATAGTGCTGGAGATTACAGTTGGCAACAAAGCTGATAATGGTGTTAAAAGCAAGATCTGGTGTCATTCCAGGATTCCCATCCGGATTTAATGGAAGCTTATCCTGAAAAATAAGTACAAAAAAGCCATAAAACAACCATAGTATGTTAATGGTAAGCAGTGTTTTCAACTGCTGTTTCCAGTTCATCTGTTCTTTGATATTGATTCCGGAAAGCTTGTAAATACCAGTTTCCAATGGTTTTAAAAAATCCGTCCAGACTTTTTCTCCTGCAAAAACCTTGGCCAGGTATTTACCCAAAGGGATGGCGATAACCAAAGTGAGCAGAAATGTGGCAATAATGCCGGTTAATTCAGTATTCATTTCTTTAATTTGTTAAATACTCCAATAGAAGGAGGTAAGGATTAAAATTTTTCGGGTTTAATCAGCACGTAAATCATATAGATAAATACGGCGATGGCGATAATAAATAATGCGATCATAGTGTTAGATTTTTTCGAACCAGTTTATCGATTTGTAAGTAGCCCAGCAGAGCAGCACCAGGATTAAAAAAAGTAATATTGTCATGATTGTAATGATTTTACAGGCCAGTAACCAACTCTTATACCACAAAAGAGATAAACCCATTAAACAACTGAAAAACAGCATATTAAATAAATAACCCATGCCTCAAGTATAATCAGGCATAAAAAAACCCTTCCATTTTGGAAAGGTTTTTTTCATATTGGTGGCCGTAATTATGCTAAGCTGATTGGCCATGCAGGCATAAAAGCTATTTATTCATAATTACTAAATACTAAGCTTTTTTGTTCTTCGGTCGCTCACCTAAGGCCCCCATTCATTTGCAAAGCACCTTTAAATTGGATATACTCATTGGGTTTCTCTGGTTTATGTCCAAAAGCTTCTCGCCGAATTATTTCTGAATAAGTAAATGAATAATAATCGTTATAATGACGATTATTATTTAAATTAGAAAAAAATTCTAACCAAAATCATCACTTCTTATAAAGCCGGAATAGTTTTGTTGCTGATGCTTTAATTGAATTTAACAATTAACTTTTAACAGAAAATGGAAAGAAAATCCTGGCTTTTTGCCGTACTCATCTTACTGGCGACTAATGTATTTGCTACAAATAAAAAAATAGCCAATGAGCCCGATTCTGCATATTTATTTGCTTACAATGCAAACGGACTTCGGTTTGCCTGGAGTTTAGATAAACAGAGCTGGACGCCGATAGGAAATGATTATACCTTTTTAAAAAGCGACTATGGACGATGGGGAAGCGAAAAAAAAATGATAACGCCTTTCCTTATCCAGGGCAAAAACGGACTTTGGGTATGTATCTGGAGCCTGAACGACCACACATTACAATTTGCCACCTCAAGTTCAAAAGATCTTGTAAGCTGGAGTCCGCAAAACTATCCTTATGTGAAGCAAGGTAAAAATGTTTTACGTCCAGTTATTAAATATGATGGTAACCTTGATGAATATATTGTAACCTATGCGGATGCAAACGAAAAATATTTCCAAACCAAAACTAATGATTTAAGCCATTACAGCCCAGCAAAAGAAGTCGCAGCTTCAGCTTATATTAATGGAGGTACATCGGTTAATCTACCCAATATAGGTAATGGCCAGGTATACCGTTTACCATGGAAAGTTATTTTGGGCTTAAAAAAAGCATATGAATTAAAAGATTATAAAAACAAACAGGATAGAGAAAGCACTAAAGATGATGCACAGCGTTTTGCCGGGCTTAAAAATGTGGAGGCAAAAATAACTTTCCAACCCGATAAAGCAAAAGCGATCAGTAATATGCTCACAGGTGTATTTTTCGAAGATTTAAACTATGCAGCCGATGGCGGTTTATATGCAGAGCTCATTCAGAACCGCGATTTTGAATATCATCCGCGTGATAAAGAATATAATGATAAAAGCTGGAACAGCAGTTATGCCTGGACATTGAAGGGCGATCGTGCAACCATGAAAATAGATTCGGTTTCGCCAATTCATCCCAATAATCAGCACTATGCAGTTTTGGATATCCCCCTTGCCGGAGCATCCATTCTTAATGGTGGTTTTGATGGAATAGCATTGAAAAAAGGCGAAACTTATGATTTTTCATTATCAGCAAAGTTATTGAATATAAAAAAGATGAATCTCGAAGTAAGGCTGGTAAGTGATAAACATGGAATTTTAGCTAAATCAAATTTAACCATCGCTTCAAACAACTGGAAAACAGCAGCCTTAACTTTGGTATCTTCAGCAGATGTGACCGATGCAAAGCTCGAAATTGTGATGGCTAATCCAGGGCGTATTGCAATTGACATGGTTTCGTTGTTCCCAAAGAATACTTTTAAAGGCCGTAAAAATGGTTTAAGGGCAGATCTGGCTCAAACCATTGGATATATACGCCCCCGTTTTGTGCGTTTTCCCGGCGGTTGCCTTGCACATGGTGATGGCATTGCCAACATTTACAAATGGAAAAACTCAATCGGCCCTTTAGCTGAACGTAAACCAGACCGAAACCTTTGGGGCTATCATCAGACTATGGGACTCGGTTATTATGAGTATTTCCAGTTCTGTGAAGATATTGGTGCTGCACCCGTTCCGGTAATAGCTGCCGGTGTACCTTGCCAGAATTCGGCTACAGGTGGTGGTGGCCAACAGGGGGGCATCCCAATGAGCGAAATGGATCAATATGTACAGGATATAGTAGATTTAATAGAATACGCCAATGGCGATATAAAAACCCAATGGGGTAAGAAACGTGCCGAAGCAGGTCATCCAAAACCATTTAACCTGAAGTACGTAGGTATTGGCAATGAAGACCAGATTACAGAAGTATTTGCTGAACGGTTTACGATGATTTATAAAGCATTGAAAAAATTGCATCCCGAAATTACCGTGATCGGTACTGCAGGTCCATTTTTTGAAGGGACTGATTATGAAGCTGGCTGGCAAATTGCATCGAACCTTAATGTTCCCATTATTGACGAACATTATTATCAATCGCCTGGTTGGTTTATCAATAATCAAAATTTTTACGACAGTTACGATCGGTCTAAATCTAAAGTTTACCTGGGTGAATATGCGGCGAGCTTACCAGGCGGTAATAGAACCAACATGGAAACCTCGCTGGCTGAAGCATTATATCTACTTTCACTGGAGCGTAATGGTGATGTGGTATGCATGGCGTCTTATGCCCCACTTATCGCTAAAGAAGGGCATACACAATGGAATCCTGATCTTATTTATTTTAACAATGCGGAGGTAAAACCTACAATAGGCTATTTTGTACAACAATTATACGGACAAAATGCAGGTAACGAGTATATTCCATCAACCGTGGTTCTTTCTTCAAACCAGGAAAACGTAAATAAGCGGGTGGCTTGTTCGATGGTTAAAGATGCTAAAACAGGAGATTTGATAGTTAAACTGGTTAACCTACTTCCGGTAACCGTAAAAACCTCGCTTGATTTCAATCAGCAACAGCTCGGAAAAAATGCCATTAAAACGATACTTACTGGGAACCCGGATGATAAAAAAGCTGTTCCAATTATTACAAATATCAGTACTGAGGCAACCAGACAACTCGAACTCCCCGCTTATTCATTCACCGTTTTAAGATTTAAATCGAAGTAGTTACAATATAAAATACTATTGCAATTAAGGATGCACAATCTGATCAGACTGCGCATCCTTTTTAACTCATACTGAACCAATAAATCGCTGCGTTAAGATTAGAAATTTGTATTGACAATTAATTGGCTTCTGCCGGAATCAATAAAATCAAGTGGAATAATACCAAATTTACCATGGGTGTTATTGGTAAAAAAGGTTGTAATTTTTGGGTTTACCGAATTCGACACCGTAGTAATACTTGGAATACTGAATACACCAGCTTTATAACCACTTGCATAGTTCAGGTAAAGTTTATTTGAAGTATCATTTTTGGCTTCATTTAACAAGGTTTCTATTCTCGTCCACTTGGTATTTACATCACTAACATTGTAAAAATCCTGAACCTTTAAATTTGCAGCAGCATTATTGATATCAAAAGTGGTATTATCTGCCCATGCAGTTGCATCGATCCCTTTTGGTGACGATCCTGAAAATCTTCTCAACAACCTGATTTTCCCACGGATACTGCCCAAAGTGGGAATGTTGTTTCCCAAATCCCACTTACCGGGATTTTGCTGTACATAACTGTCGAATGTTTGTTCGAAAGAACGGCTATTGTTCGATGGGGTATGTTCTTCTTTTACGCTCATAATAATGGCTTCTGTTGGGTGGGTGTTCAGGAAATTGATACAGGCATTCAGCACATCATTAAAATTAAGATTTTGATAAATGGCTCCATGATGAATGGCAAAAGCGTTGTCGATGTGCCTGCAGCGGATATCAAGGTAACGTACGCCTGCATTTAACTGATCGGAAATGCTCAGGTTCTGACATTTAGCCGTACCTGAAACAGGTTCGATCGTAGCGCCGGAATCGTGCGTACCTGGGATAGAAATGAGTGCTATGCTGTTTTGATCGGCAAGTACGCTCATCCAGTTATTAAGCGAAAAACTTAATAAAGCCGCATTTGGATTTACATTTTCTTTGAGTTTTGGTCCGGAAAATTTTTCAGTGTCTTGTTTTTCTTTTTTACAGGCGCTAAAGGTAAGCACCAGGGCCACAAAAAGTGGTAGTTGTAATTTTCTCATAGTTTTTTTAAGATTGATGATTTATTTGGTTCAGGTTTAATAAAACTAGTAAAATGATTTACTAAATCGATATACCAGGGATAATTTCATAATTAATTAATATTGATTGGCTAGTCACACGATCTATTTCGTATTGACGTAACGAAATAGTTATATTGCAGCATTAAATTATAATGAACATTTTTACAAAAAATAATCTCAGCAAACTGTCTTCATTACTTTTCAAAAAGCAATGTGTATTTGCTGTTTATCTCCTACTGGCTTTGGTAGCTGGTTTTAAACAATATCATCACCATTCTTATAACAATTATCTGATTTTTAAATATGTATATTGGCATACCGTCGATTTACAGCATTTATACAATAATTATCCGGAATATAGAGACAGTAACCACTACGGACCTATATTTTCAATTTTCATAGCGCCTTTTGCTTTATTACCTGATGGATTGGGCTGTATACTGTGGAATATAGCCAATGTAGCCATATTACTTTGGGGAATTTACAGCCTACCCATATCACTTAACAAGCGAACCATAATTGCATGGATCTGCGCACATGAAGCCTTAACTGCACTTTTCAGCTTTCAGTTCAACATTGCCCTAACTGGACTAATTTTGCTCAGTTTCTCTTATCTTATTAAAAAGAAAGAAGTACAATCTGCTTTTTTTATTGCATTAGGCACATTGATCAAACTTTATGGCATTGTTGGATTGGCATTTTTCTTCTTCACTAAAAATAAGTTAAAATTTATCATAGGCGGCTTAATTGCTTTTGCAGTACTCTTTATTTTACCGATGGTAATTTCATCTCCGGCATTTGTAATTCAATCATATAGCGACTGGTACCATTCCCTGGCCCATAAAAATGGCCTAAATGCATCATTAACCTCATTTCAGGATATTTCTTTAATGGGAATCGTTAGAAGAGCAACAGGAAACGTAAACATTCCCAATCTCCCATTTTTATTAGTTGGTCTGATATTATTTGCTTTGCCCTATCTACGGATTAAACAATATAAACATGTTGGCTTCAGGTTAATGTTATTGGCATCGACACTTATTTTTACTGTTATATTTAGCAGCGGTTCCGAATCGCCAACCTATATTATCGCTTTTGCGGGCGTTGCCATTTGGTTTATGGTGCAGCAAAACCCAAAAAAATGGTGGATAATAGCCTTGTTTATTTTTGCGTTTATATTAACCAGCTTATCGCCAACGGATATTTTCCCTAGGCCGGTTAAAGAATTTATTCGTCTATATTCGCTTAAAGCCCTACCTTGCGTTATCATTTGGCTAACCATAATCTATCAAATGATGAAAGAAGATTTTGAGTCTTATCTGATTGCCGATAATGAATAAATTAGTTTCTATAGTAATTCCAGCCTACAACGAAGCCGATAATATTTTTGTAATTGCCGAAAGTATTAAAAAAGTTTTTTCGTCCATCAATTATAACTACGAAATTATCCTGGTGGATGATGGTAGTGCCGATCATACACTCGAAAAAATTAAGGACTACGCCTCAACAGCAAATAATATATTTTTTCTCGAATTTTCTAAGAATTTCGGTCACCAATTGGCTGTTAAAGCTGGCATGGACCATGCTTTTGGCGATTGCGTAATTTCTATGGACTGCGATATGCAACATCCTCCAGAATTGATTCCCGACATGATTGCAAAATGGGAAGCGGGTTATGAAGTAGTTTACACCATTCGCGAAGAAGATAAAAATTTATCTAAAGGTAAAAGAAGCTCTTCAAGTCTGTTTTATAAAGTATTAAATTGGCTTTCTGATATTGATTTGGAACCTGGCGCAGCTGATTTTCGCTTACTTGATCAAAAAGTTGTCAATGTTTTCAGGAATTTTCACGAAAACGAACCTTTTCTACGTGGTTTGGTGAAGTGGCTTGGTTTTAAACAGTTTGCCATTCGTTATCATCCAGCAGCACGCTTTTCGGGAAATAGCAAATATACTTTGAAAAAGATGATGAGGCTGGCACTACATGGCGTTACTTCATTTAGTATAAAACCATTATATTCGGCAGTCTATTTAGGTTTTATTCTCTCCTTTGCCTCTGTACTATATATCCCATATATTATTTACGCATTTGTAAATCATGTAGAAGTTTCTGGCTGGGCATCTGTAATTATGACTATTGTCTTCTTTGGAGGATTACAGCTTATTATCTTGGGCATAATAGGTATTTACGTAGGAAAAATGTTTATGCAAACTAAAAACCGTCCGAATTATATCATCCGTTCATCCAATATTCAACAAAAATAAATGGTACTGTTAAGTTTTGATATCGAAGAGTTTGATATGCCTTTCGAATATGGAAAAGATATTTCTTTTGAAGATCAGATTGCCATTTCGAAAGCAGGTACCATGGCCATTTTAGATATCCTGGATAAATACAGTGTAAAGGCCACTTTTTTCTGTACCGTTACTTTCGCCGAAAATATCCCCGATCTGATTAAACGGATTACCGAAACAGGACACGAACTCGCTTCACATGGCTACTATCATTCTGATTTTAAACCAGAGCATTTACTTCAATCAAAACTAAAACTAGAAGAACTTTCGGGTAAAGAAATTACAGGTTACCGCATGGCGAGAATGATGCCTGTTGATGAAAAGGAGATCGAAAAAGCCGGATATACCTACAATACTTCCATTAATCCAACTTATTTGCCAGGGCGATATAATAATTTTAATATTTCACGAACGCATTTTATTAAAGATAACGTTTTGCAAATTCCTGCTTCCGTTAGCCCATTAATTCGTTTTCCGCTATTTTGGCTCTCTTTCCACAATCTGCCTTTAGGCATTTACAAAACTATAGCCAGCTGGACTTATAGAAAAGATAAATACCTGAATATCTATTTCCACCCCTGGGAGTTTACCGATTTAAAAGATTTTGAGCGTTTTGGTTTCCCTGGTTATGTAAGTAAAAACACAGGAATAAAAATGATTGAACGCATGGAAGCGCTTATCTCGTGGATGAAGGTGAAAAATTATCCGTTTGGGACCTTTCAGGAGTTTATTAAAACCCTGAAATCTTAGGTTTTTAATAGATTTATTTTTTCGTTTGACATTCAGGGCATTTTCCGGAGTGTTTAGCCCCGGGCGATGCGGCATCACCGAAGCATAGCGAAGGGATATAGCGGAGCACGGGAACAAACCTAAATAGTTGTAATGCCTTTGCGCTTCAAAAAAACTAAAAACCTCTTTTTTATTTATACGACTCTGCCAATTTAAGTGCATTATAAGCATTTACAATCCCTCCGCTCACACATATTTCGCTAAAAAGCACACGGGTATTCTCCCCTCTATCATTCTTGTATTTGATCTTATGTGCTACTTTCGAAACAGATTTCATAATGATTTCTCTCACTTGAGCGGGTGTCAATTCCGGATAATAGCTTAAAATCAGACCGGCCAAACCAGCTACAACCGGCGATGCCATACTTGTTCCATCAGCCTCTTCATATTTGTTATCTGGCACCGTCGATTTGATCAAAAACCCTGGAGCAAAAACATCAACGCTGTACTTGCCATAATTAGAGAAATCGGCTTTCAGATTATCATCATCTTTATAAGCACTTGCACCTACTTCAATCCAATTATTGGCATGGGGTAGATTAAACTTTGCTGAATCTACTGGTACAGGCTTTACAAATGGAGATCGGTTATAAGGTGGCCTCATACCCATTCCGTTTTTTTGTGCCATTGGCTTAGGTGGTGTAAAATCGGGCTTGCTGGGTTTTTTATTGGCTTCCTTATAAGTTTCTGCCTCTTTACTGTCAAAAAACTTATTGGGAAAATTTTCTTCAATATCGTTATTCTGGTTATCGTTCCCTGCAGCATGCACTAATAATACACCTTTTCTTTCTGCATATTTAACCGCAGAATCTACGACTTTTTTATCCCACTTGTAACTTTTACCAAAACTCATGTTAATTACCCTGGCGCCATTATCAACTGCATACCTGATGCCGTTAGCCACATCTTTGTCACGTTCATCGCCGGTGGGTACGACCCTAATAGCCATAATACTGACGTGATTGGCTACCCCCAAAATACCGGTCGAATTAGTACGATCAGCGCCAATAATTCCCGATACGTGTGTACCATGAAAAGCATCGGGACCTTTAACATCGTTGTTTCCATAATCTTTTTGGTACGGATTGCTATAATCATCGCCAACCAGCTCAGCGCGCATGTCATATTTAGGATTTAGGTTGTACTTCAGCATCGCATCGTATTGCTTATATCCTTCCTTTATGTTTTTATAAAACTTCTCAAAACTACCATCTTCTTTAGCTCCTTTTCTGATGATCGTTTTTACCTGTTCTTCAGTTTCATCATCAGCCTTATACCGATCAACATCATCCATCGTCGGGATTTCTTTTTTATTGATCTTAGCCACAGAATCTAAAACTTTGTTAATGGCAATCAAAACAGAAAAAGTATTACTGGCATCTTCGTATTTTTTACCGAAATCGCCAACCATTTTCTTATAAAGTTTAAATTCTTCTTTTTGCGTACTATCTAAAGGAGTTAGATTCGTTGTTGATTGATATTTTGGAGTATAAATTCTTAGCAAACGAACCAGTTCTAAATTATCGAATTCCAGATTGCCCTTTTTAGAACCGATAAAATTCCAGCCATGAATATCATCAATATACCCATTGCCGTCGTCGTCTATTCCGTTTCCAGGAATCTCTTTTTTATTCGTCCATAAAACACTTTGCAAATCAGGATGATTGATATCTACACCACCATCAATTACCGCCAAAATAATTTTTTGTTTAGGTTGTTTATCCTTTAGAATTTCACGATAAGCTTTCTCCGTGCTAATACCGAAATATCCATTCTCCTGTAAATCGAGATTAAACCAATTTGCAGGTAATTGTACATTCTTACTTTGCGCAAAAACGCTAAAATTTAAACACAAAATAAAAGCAAGAAAAGTTAATTTCTTAAGATTCACATTCATCATCATAATATGTACGTAATACTACAATAATACGGTTTTATTACTTTCAGGATGAAAGTTTTCACATCTTTTAACAAGCCAAATCAATCTGTTTTGAACTATAGTTTCTTGTATGTATAGTTTGGGTTCTTTCCTGCTGTGCGCTTAAAGATTTCAAAAATATAATTTGTTGATTTTTTTTGAGCGCAGTTTCCTGTTCATTTAGGTTGCGTTCCGTCCTGCTGTATGTTTTACTCCGCCAATGAAGAATTGGCTCCGTGCTCACTTCCATCAGGGCTATTTTAGTTAGGTCGGAACATGGAAGAAGTAAAATGGATGATGGAATGGTCTCCACGGAGATCAGCGTGATCTGCGGGAACATCCACCTTAAGTTTGCTTAACACCTTAATGGTGAGAAAATTTTATGGTTCCATTTAACATTAAGGGATTAAGAACATTAAGAAAAAGAACCTTTGCCCAATCCTTTATTTCTTACGCCTTAACGATCGGAAATAATACGTATCGAAAAGTCTATAAACGAAGAAAACCCTTCAACATTTCTGCTGAAGGGCTTCT
>NZ_JAPIVP010000020.1 GCF_026239555.1 Pedobacter sp. PF22-3
TCCCGATTTTTCATCGGGATTAGGGTAACGCCCAAATCAATTGGCAGTTGGCAATTCTCACTACAAACCAATCCATTAAAAATTCTTCACTGCGCTCAGAATGACAGTAAGCGAAAACACGACAAAATTTCAGCATAAAAGACTAAAAATCAGCAATTTAGTCATTAAAAATAAAATCTTACCGACAAAATTTCCGATTGTAAAATCAAAATAGATATGGCATTTGTTTTGAACTAAAAGGAAATATGAACTTCAACAATTTTACCATAAAAGCCCAGGAAGCAGTTCAACAGGCTTCTGAAATAGCCCAAGGCAACCAGCAACAGGCTATTGAAACGGCACACCTGCTTAAAGGTTTGCTTACTGTTGATGAAAACGTGGTTTCTTATGTTTTAAAGAAACTGAACGTTAACCTAAACGTATTAAATCAAAATCTGGATGCAGAGATTGCCAAGTTCCCGAAAGTGAGTGGAAGCAATGTATATCTGTCATCTAATGCCAATAACGTTTTACAAAAAGCACAAACTTTTTTAAAAGAGTTTAAAGATGAGTTTGTATCTGTAGAACACTTGTTATTAGGCATATTAGCTGTTAACGACAGCACTTCGAAGTTATTAAAAGAACAAGGTGTTAACGAGAAAGACCTTAAAAAAGCCATTGTAGAATTACGTGGTGATAACCGGGTAACCGATCAGAATGCCGAAGCCACTTACCAGGCTTTGAGCAAGTATGCCCGGAATTTAAACGAGTATGCTGAGAGCGGAAAACTGGATCCGGTAATCGGTCGTGATGAAGAAATCCGTCGTGTGATCCAGATTTTATCGCGAAGAACCAAAAACAACCCCATTTTAATTGGTGAACCAGGTGTGGGTAAAACAGCCATTGCAGAGGGAATTGCCTTCAGAATTATTAAAGGTGATGTGCCTGAGAATCTGAAAAGCAAAGTGGTTTATTCTCTTGATATGGGTTCGCTTATTGCCGGTGCAAAATACAAAGGTGAGTTCGAAGAACGCTTAAAAGCTGTAGTTAAAGAAGTTACCCAGAGCGATGGCGACATTATTCTCTTTATCGACGAGATCCACACTTTGGTAGGTGCCGGTGGTGGTGAAGGCGCAATGGATGCGGCGAATATTTTAAAACCTGCCCTGGCCCGTGGAGAGTTGCGTGCCATTGGTGCAACCACTTTGGATGAGTACCAGAAATATTTAGAAAAGGATAAAGCCCTGGAGCGTCGTTTCCAAAAGGTTATGGTTGAAGAACCTGATACCCAGGATGCCATTTCTATCCTCCGCGGCTTAAAAGAACGTTACGAAACCCACCATAAAGTAAGAATTAAAGATGAAGCCATTATTGCGGCTGTAGAAATGAGCCAGCGGTACATTTCAGACCGTTTCTTACCGGATAAAGCCATCGATTTAATGGATGAAGCTGCATCTAAACTGCGCATGGAAATGGACAGTGTGCCTGAACATGTTGATGCTTTAGACCGTGAAATTATGCGTTTAGAAATAGAACGCGAAGCGATTAAACGTGAGAAAGACGACAGAAAAGTTGCAGACCTTTCAGAAGAAATTGCTAACCTATCTGCAGAGCGTGATGAATTTAAAGCGAAGTGGCAAGGTGAAAAAGACCTGGTAGATGCTGTAAATAACGAATTAGAGCAAATTGAACATTATAAATTAGAGGCCGAACAGGCAGAACGTGCCGGAGATTATGGCAAGGTTGCCGAAATCCGTTATGGAAAAATCAAGGAAGCACAGGATAAAGTTGAAAAACTTAAAGCCGATCTAGAAAGCCAGCAAACAGATAGCCGCATGTTAAAAGAAGAGGTTACTGCTGATGATATTGCAGGTGTAGTTGGCCGTTGGACAGGTATTCCGGTTACAAAGCTGATTGCCAGTGAGCGTGAAAAACTGCTTCATTTAGAAGACGAGCTGCACCAGCGCGTGGCCGGTCAGGACGAAGCAATTGAAGCCATTTCGGATGCCATCCGCCGCTCGCGTGCAGGCTTGCAGGATAAACGCAAACCTATTGGCTCTTTTATCTTTTTAGGTACTACCGGTGTGGGTAAAACGGAGCTTGCTAAAGCCCTGGCCGAATTTTTATTCAATGATGAAAATGCACTTACCCGTATTGATATGAGTGAATACCAAGAGCGCCATGCCGTGTCTCGTTTAATCGGAGCGCCTCCGGGCTATGTCGGTTATGATGAAGGTGGACAGCTAACCGAGGCCGTTAGACGTAAACCTTACTCCGTGGTATTGCTTGATGAGATCGAAAAAGCACATCCGGATGTATTTAACATTCTACTACAGGTATTGGATGATGGGCGTTTAACCGATAATAAAGGCAGAACGGTAAATTTTAAAAACACCATTATCATTATGACTTCGAACATTGGTGCGCATTTAATTCAGGATAACTTTAAAGATTTAAGCGACGATAACCGCGAGGAGGTAATTGCGAAAACCAAAAACGAATTGTTTGAGGTATTAAAACAGACTATCCGTCCGGAGTTTTTGAACAGGATTGATGAACTGATTATGTTTACGCCGTTAAACCGAAGCGAAATCAGAAATATTGTAAGTTTACAGTTTAAACATGTACAGCAAACATTGGCCGAAATGGGTATAGAGATGGACGCCAGTGACGAAGCTTTAGATTGGCTGGCACAATTGGGTTACGATCCGCAGTTTGGTGCAAGACCATTAAAAAGGGTCATCCAAAAAAGAATCTTAAACGAGCTATCGAAAGAGATACTGGCAGGAAAGATCGATAAAGACAGCAAAATTAAGTTGGACATGTTCGATCATAATTTTGTGTTCCTGAACCAAAAGGCAGATTAAAATACAGCAATTGAGTCCCGTTCAGTGTTTATCTGGACGGGACTTTTTTTGTTACCAACCATATCTGTTGAACTGAAAACCTGATTTATTTAGCGTTTTTTAACATAAAGTGTTTGTAGCAATGATTTTAGATGTTTAAAATTGCAGATATAACCACCTGAAAATGAATCTAAAAACCGCTCTGCTTCTTGTTTTAGCATGCGTTACTACCCAAAGTTTCGCTCAAAAATTTCAAAAACCGGCACTTTTAAAGGGCATTAATAACTTACCTATGCCTGATACGGGCAAATTTGTTTCTGCTTTCTTTAGCACTAATGAAGAACCTCATATCATAGCAACACATTTGCTTGCCCCACAGGTAGATGTTTTAGCAACGATAATGATGACAAGTACCCTGGGCAAAGGACAGATTTTTGCCATAGGCTCATCTGAGTATTTTGAAAGCAAATTATTGGGTGATCAAAATGTTCAAAAATTATTAAAAAACATACTCGAAAATGCAGGCACTCATCCTAAAAAACTTAAAGTAGCTGTAACCAAATCTGCAGATCCTGCCTTAATTAGTTTCTTAAAAGCCAATAAAGCGAGAGTCTATATTGCTGAAAACGCCAAATTTCAGCCCAATACAAGTTTATATTTTTTAACAGAAGATGTTAAGAATACAACTGCACAACAAAAAATCGAAAAATATATAAGGGATGGCGGTCAACTCATTTATGGCTCCCCTTATCCGGGTATTTTTAAACATCGAGGCCGCACCAAGTCCTACCTCAACGACCTGGTTAAAATAAACAGTTTACTCAGCAAGGCAGGGATATTTAATGCTTATACTTTAATTCAGGCAAATCACATTAACGATACCTTGAATTTAAAAGATGTTCCTTTTTATCTTAGTGTGAAAGCTATCTTTAAACAGTTGGCAAACCCTGCTTTTACAGCAATGGATCCAACAGAATATGCTTATGGAATAGAGCCAAATTTTGAAGTTACCTTTTCAAACAATGCTGATACCAGTCAAATTATTAAAAAGTTAAAATCCATTTTAGTGATTAGTGATACATTAGCTGTTCCAACGCTCAAAAATCCACTTGATATTTCCACACCAGCAAAAAAAGCAGGTTATAAATTTTCAAAATATCTTTTTGACAAAATCCATAATGTAGATAAAGCAACAGATTTTGTTTATCCAGAAAGTAAGGTTTTTCCAGGCAGAGTGCCTCAAAACGCAAAACGAACTGTTGAGCAAATTAATATAGATGTGAAAGTTGGTTCACAGGGGTTAGCTGATCCCTATCCGGATTATTTCAGGCTGCATAGTACCGGGGTTTACGTACCAGCAGGTGAGAAAGTCAGTATTGTGGTCGATCCTAAATACAGAAACCAATATTTAAAAGCTCAAATCGGGATCCATAACGACGATTTAAAACACTTGGATAATCTGGTAAGGACCGGTTTTGATTTAACAAGATCATTCGAACTTGATAAAGATACTACAACAGTTTTTTCGCCTTATGGCGGACTGCTATACATCAGAATTCCAGATAGTTCTACACTTAAATCTATTAATATTACAGCAAGTGGCGTGGTTAAAGCACCTTATTACAAGTTAGGAAAGAATATCCTTGCCGAATGGGAAACGATCAAAAATAACCCTGCACCATGGGCAGAACTTGCTACCAATAACATTATTCTTACCGTTCCTTCCTACCGGATTAAAAACTTAGAAAATCCTGAGTCGTTATTAAAATTATGGGACCAAATAATGGATGCAGATGCAGATTTATCCATTATTAGTCGCGCCAGAACGCATCCCGAAAGGATAATCATCGATAATCAGGTTGCTTATGGTTATATGTTCACGGTTTGGGATAAAATTGTGGCGCCAGACGATGAAAGTTGCGAATTAATGCTAAACGAAAAAATACTGAAAGCAAAAGGAAGTTGGGGCCATTTCCACGAGTTAGGCCATCGCCATCAATTTTGGGGTCTTGATATGGATGAAGTTGGTGAAGTAACCACTAACCTTTATACCATGTATGTATACGATAAAGTATTAAAAAAGGGCCTATATAATCACGATGGAATGGAAAGTAGAGATAAAGTAAAGGAGAAAATCCATAATTATCTTCAAAACCAGCCTACTTTTGAAAAATGGGGAAAGAGCCCCTTTACCGCTTTATGCATGTATACCCAGATTATTGAACAGTTTGGCTGGGAGTCTATTATCAAAGCCAATAAAATATACCGTGAAATGGATCCTAGAAAATACTACGACCATCCGCTGAGTAACCAACAACGGATCGATCTCTGGTATACAACCATCTGCAAAACGACCAATGCCAATTTATCGTCGTTTTTCGAAATATGGAAAATACCGGTCAGCGAAAAAGCAAAAGCTGTAGCCAAAAAGTATAAAACCTGGATTCCCCAAGAGTTTGTTGCTTACCTACCTCAATAGTTCGGCCATTGTGAAATTTTAAAATCCCGTAGAAACTATTTCTATGGGATTTTTTATTTAAAATCAACTAACACAACAGTTCATTTTCTTGCTTTTTGTTTCAATAATGATTATTATTGATTACACACAAAAACACAAATAAAATGAAACCTGAATTAATCATCATGGCGCTGCTATGCGCCGTCAGTTGGCGTAGCTATGCCCAAACTGAAAAAGGAACCGGCTTCGCTGGTATTAGCATGAGCTTTGGAACCTCCAAACAAAACAACTCTTCACCAAGCTTAAACACTTTTACTGCCACACCCCGTGGAGGCTATTTCTTGGCTAATAATTTGGCCATAGGCTTAGAAATCCCTTTAAATCTTTCCAAACTCAGGGGTGAAAGTTATACTGCATGGAATGAAGAATATGGTTATTACGAAGAACAGTTTGGGGTAAAGGAATTCAGCTTTGGTTTATCGCCTTTCTTACGCAAATACATCGACGTTAAAGATCGTTTTAAGTTTTTTATGCAAGCCAACCTGCTTTTACAGGTAAATACCTTTAACCGCATCGACGATGAAGGTTACCTGATCCGCACTGATGCGAGAATCAAGGGATGGGGTGCAAGCATCAGTCCTGGTTTTAGTTATTTCATATCCAAACATGCGGCGCTGGAGTTTTCAGTACCTGTTGTCTCTTTCTTCCATCAAAATTACTATGCTGAAGAATCGCTTTACAACTACCATAAAACCAATAACCTGAAGCTCGCCCTGCAAAATTTCACACCAACATTTACTTTTAATTATCACTTTTAACATTCGATAAAATGAAAAATATTTCCATCAAAAGCTTTAGCCTGACAGGTGTAAGCTTATTATTTCTTTTAAGTTTATCCATTCAGGCAAGTGCACAACGCTTTCGTGGCAAAATAGAATATTACAGCAGTGTTTTTCCTTCTGAAGACGGTAAAATCAAATCTATAAATGGTACCATAATCGAATATTATAATTCCGTTTTAAAATCTGAAGATGGAAAAGTAAAAACAATCGGCGATAAAAGAGTAGAATATTATAACAGCGTATTCCCTTCTGAAAACGGAAAAATAAAATCTATTGGTGATATTAAAATTGAATATTACAATTCCGTTTTCAAATCTGAAGATGGAAAAATTAAATCGATTGGTAATATCAAATTTGAGTACAATAACATGGGATCTCAAAAAAGTGATGGTAAGATAAAATCAATCATTAATGACACCGAGGACCGCACATCGGATGATGCACTGGACACGTATTATTTTATAGAAAGACTCAACTGCCAATAGTTTAATAAAGCCAATTGGAACTTAATGTTTGGTACGAAGCAAAAGTATATGAATTAGCTAAAACACCATATATCCATTCCATAGACTTAATTTAAACATTAAATATAAAGGATTTCGTCATTGCGAGGCACGAAGCAATCTTAATGCGATTGCTAGTAGCGCTTCTTGCCGTGAGATTGCTTCGTCGGCTAAGAAGCCTTCTCGCAATGACGATTTTTCTCAGATACCCTTAACGTAAATTTTCCCGAGGATAACAATCATATATTTTACCAGCCTCTTTTTCTATTTCTTCTTCGTTTCTATGTTAGGTAAGAAACCCGTTAACAAACCAATTAAAGGGAGGAATGCACAAACGTTAAAAACGTATTCGATACTGGTAGAATCGGCTAATTTACCCAATAAGGCCGATCCGATGCCGCCCATACCAAAGGCAAAGCCAAAGAATAAACCGGCAACCAAACCTACTTTTCCGGGAATCAATTCCTGTGCATAAACCAGTATTGCAGAAAAAGCAGAGGCTAAAATCATCCCGATAGGAACAATAAGAACACCGATCCAAAACAAATTGGCATGCGGAAGTAATAAAGCAAATGGAGCGGTACCCAATATAGATGCCCAGATTACATACTTACGCCCTATTTTATCGCCTATAGGTCCGCCCAATAAAGTTCCGGCAGCTACAGAGAACAAGAAAACAAATAAATAAATCTGAGAGGTTTGTACCGAAACCTTAAATTTATCGATCAGATAAAAGGTGAAATAATTGGTTAAACTCGCCATGTAGAAATATTTAGAGAAAATTAACAAGAGTAAAATACACACCGAAAAGATCACTTTCCCTCTGGAAAATTGATTCACAACGGTTTGAATGTTGATCTTTTTACTTCTCGAAAGCATAAATGCCTTATACCAATTACCAACATAAGTGAGAATTACAATTGCTAAAAGGGCAATAACCGAAAACCAGACCACACTGAACTGCCCATACGGAACAATAATCCAAGCGGCCAATAGCGGACCTAAAGCGCTACCGGCATTACCACCCAACTGAAAAACAGATTGTGCCAATCCCCTCTTCCCTCCAGATGCAGCGTGTGCCATCCTTGAGGCTTCAGGATGAAATACAGATGAACCAATGCCTATAAAAGAAACTGAAATTAATATGGTGTAAAAATGGCTGGATTGAGAAAGCGAAACTAAACCGATCAGGGTAAAACCCATCCCAACGGCCAATGAATATGGTTGAGGCTTTTTATCCGTATATAAACCCACAAAAGGCTGTAACAGCGATGCAGCTAACTGAAAAGTTAAAGTAATTAGCCCGATCTGCGAAAAACTTAAATGATAACTCGTTTTAATGATCGGGTAAATTGCAGGAATTAATGATTGTATGGTGTCATTTAATAAATGCGAAAAACTTAAAGCAAAAAGGATCGGAAAAACGGTTTTTTCAATAATGGAAGTGGTAGATGTATTTTCAGTCATAACGAATAGCTTAAAGGCCAAAAATAGTGATTATAAATTTTTAAACTACACCGATTGTCCTTGCAAAAACCAAACATTTTGATAATGTGCTGGTTTAATAGCTATGGAAAAGAACAGAAAAATTGTTGGTTTATGTGGAAGCCTAAGAAAAGGATCTTATAATGCGATGTTACTTAAAGTGGCCGGCGGATTGATCCCTGAAGGTATCGAATTTGAAATTGTGGCCTATGATGACATCCCCGTTTATAATGCAGATCATGATTTACCAGAAACCGAAGAACGACCAGCAAGCGTAACGAAGTTTAGGGAGTCCCTGGCCGATGCCGATGCTTTTATTATCGCCTCGCCTGAATATAACTATTCTATTCCAGGTGGTTTGAAAAATGCCATTGACTGGGCCAGCCGCGGCAAAGATTCGCCTTTGATGCATAAACCTGTTGCGGTAATGGGTGCTACCCAAGGTATGTGGGGAACAGTTAGGATGCAAATGGCATTTTTACCTGTTTTTACCTTTTTAAATATGAACCCGGTTTTACAGCCGGAAGTTTTAATCGCACAGGCGCAAAATAAATTCGATGCGGATGGAAATTTAAATGACGAAAAAACAATCTCTATTATCCAAAAGAAAATAGAAAACCTTATTTCTGCCTGTAAGGTTTAATCAAAAAAGTGATAAGGTTTTTCTAAAAAACTGCCATTTCTGGTATCCTAAAATCTGACATTTATACAAAAAAAGTCAGATTGTCAATTTGTCATGCCCTAAAAATTAATCAATCGATTGATTTTTTGTCACACGAAAATAATAATGAATTAATACTAAATTCACATCTGTTTGTAAGCTAATAAGTTAACCAAAAACTGTTTTTTTAATGACGTTAAGGATGATTTTTGGCACAAGTGTTGACTTTTAGCCAAATATAGTCAGAAATTAAAATAGTAAAAATTGACTATATTTTTATAACAAATAAATAATAAAGCGATGAAAAAATTATTATTATCTCTAGTAGCAGTAGCTGGTTTAGTTTATGGTGCACAAGCACAAACTGAAAAAGGAAATTTTATGTTAGGTGGTAATGTTGGTGTAAATTCTACTAAAGTAGATGGCGCTCCGAAAGCTGATTTCAGCTTCAGTGTATTACCTAGTGTTGGCTATTTTGTTGGAAACAACTTTGCAATTGGTACAGGTGTTGGTTACGAATACGATAAAACAGTAAGCAGCAGAACTGAGAAAGGTGCATTTAAAGTTGCTCCTTTTGGCCGTTACTATGTTGGTTTATCAGATCAATTTAAATTCTTCGGACAATTATCAGTGCCATTGGCTTTTGGTGAATTAAAAACGACTGATGCTAACGGCGATAACGCAGTTAAAGTTGGTACTACTACCAATATCGGCGTAGAACTTGCTCCAGGTTTTGCTTTCTTCCCAACTAAGAAAATCGGTATCGAACTTTCGGTTAAAGGTTTAAGCTATGACAACTATACTGTTAAAGCTGAAGGAACTGGCGCTAAATTAAAAACAAATACTTTTGGTTTAAATGCTGATACTTTCGCACCAAGATTAGGTGTACAGTTCTACTTTTAATTCATTCTCCCTTAGGGAAAATTTAATAAAATGACTTTTTTTTCGAAGAGCGTCCCGATGTTGAATCAGGACGCTTTTTGTTTTTATTTCTTTTCACGGATGGATTTAAATTCCGATCCATTTTTCCATTTCGGATATGAAGCTTCATTACTGATCTGGTACCCCATATCAAAAAGCATCCGAACATCTTCTACAATACCCGATAAATCCCAGGTTTTGGCATCGAAATTATCCTGTGGCGAATGGTAACGGAATTTGGTAAAATCAGCCACCTGTTTTAATCCCCATTCCCTACCATTTTTAATGTTATCAACCCCCGAACCTGTAAACAATGAGGGTACACCAACCTTGGCCAAATTAAAATGATCAGATCGGTAGTACAAACCAGATGATGGAACAGGATCCGGGACAATAACCCTCCCTTGCTTTTTAGCTGCTTCCGCTGCATAATCTTCCAGTTCTGACTGGCCAAAGCCATATACCACAATGTCTTTTGTTTTACCCGCGATGCCCATCATATCCATATTGATGTTCGCAACAGTTTTATCCAATGGAAAAACAGGATGTTTGGCATAATACTCAGATCCTAAAAGACCTTGCTCTTCTGCTGTATAAGAAATAAACAAAATGGTACGCCCCGGAGCTTTAGGCAATTTTTTAAATGCCGAAGCAATTTCGAATAAAGCTGCTACACCTGTTGCATTATCAACCGCTCCATTATAAATAGAATCGCCCTGTACTTTCTCACCTATACCCAAATGATCCCAGTGTGCCGAGTATATAATTGCTTCATCTTTACGTTTATCGCCAGGTATTTGAGCCAGCACATTATAAGTAACTGATTTCTTGATGGTATTTTTAACCTTTAATGAGGTGGTAATATTTAAATCAACAGCCTTAAAACCTTTTTTGCGGGCACTTAAAGCCAATTGATCGAATGATTTTCCATCCAATGCAAATAGTTGCTTCGCCTTATCTAGCGTAATCCAACCTTCCACTACAGCCCTGCTCATTCCATTATCTTCACTTTGCAGGGTAAGTTTAGATTTCGACCAACCGCTTCGAACAACTGTCCACGGATAAGCCGCTGGCTCGGTATCGTGAACAATAATAATTCCTGTGGCTCCCTGACGGGCAGCTTCTTCAAATTTATAAGTCCATCTGCCGTAGTAAGTCATATTTTTACCCTTAAACAAAGTAGAATCTGCAAAACCAGGATCATTAATCAACACCACCACCGTTTTTCCCTTTACATTAAGATTTGCATAATCGTTCCAGCCAAATTCCGGAGCTACGATGCCATAACCTGCAAACACAAGTGGCGAGTTACTCATGCTTACTTCATCCTGTACGCGGCGGGTACCAGCCACAAAATCAGTTAAATAACTTAATGTTAGCGAAGCAGTTTTTCCTTTAAATACCATTTTATCTTCAGGTACAGATTTAATTTCTACCATCGGCACCTCCTGGAAAAAACTATTTCCATTGCCTGGCTGTAGGCCTAGTTTCCCGAACTGAGTTTTGAGGTAATTAATGGTTTTGGTTGCGCCATTGGTAAAGGGTTTTCTTCCCTCTAAACTATCAGCAGCAATAACAGATAAATATTGGGTTAAACTAGAATCATTAATGGCTTTTATAGCTAAAGAATCGGCACCAGTATTGGTACCTTTGGTCGCTTGTTTACAAGCGCCAAAGAAAAGAAGTGTACAGCTTGAAATTAGTAGGATTTTTTTCATTTTAAAGGATTTTTTCAAATCATTAATCACATTTGCTGAAAAATACGAAGAAATTGCTAAAAGGATGCAACCTGGTTAAACAACTGGCATTTATCAACTATAAGTCTGTAGTATTATCTATATATTAATGTATATTTAGTAGATATTATTCCATTTAAAGCAAAATCATTCTACATTATTTTAGCGATTTAAAATTTATATTTCGCACAACATGCCTATACACTAACCTGCAACAAAATGACTCTCAACCAATTATTTGCAAAAGTTGCTTTAGCCCAGGGCAAAAAACTTTCTGGTGGCATTACCTGCAATGGCTTAAGGATACAGCTTAGACATGCACCTGGCAAAATGCCCGAACTCCTGGTAACTGGCGATGTAACCCTAACCATTAAAGTATTTGATTTAACCACTACTGGAGTGCCGAAATTACATAGTTTAATAGCTGCTACACAGTCCAATATTGCAAATAAACTTAGGGGAGAAACTATGGAGTATGATAGGTATTTATCTAATTATGATACTAAGGCCAACAAATTTAACAAAAACACTCAGGCATTATACAATGTTAGGTATAGAATTAATTACATTGTAAAGCTCGAAAAAATTAGCCGGTTAAGCCAATTATCAGGTAATGATTTTGTTTTGGCAGTTGTAGATCGGATCGGTTTTAAAACTGACAATTTAAATACAAGTGGATTAACTGATGGAAAAGGTGGCCCAGCTACAGTTGTATATAACGACTGGTGTAAATACCCAAACATCAGTACACATGAATTTTTTCATACTTTAGGGTTAGGTCATATCAAGGGAACCTCAAGCAAGAAAAGTTTGATGGGCGAAGTTGCAGGGACACACAATAATGCTGTCTCATTGAATGAACTATTTATAATGAATAAATATTTAATGGCAAATTTGGTTGATATGTCTAATGGTCAATACGCTAGCCCAACTTTAAATACAGCAGAGAATTTACGCAAATTTTTAAACAACCCTACCAATGGATTTAAATATAACAAAGCTAAGTTTAGGTAATCTATTACTGGTCTTACTTACCTTAAGCTGTATAAATCGAAACAATGATAGTTCTGAGACGCTGGCTAAGATCAAGACAGACACCTGTAAAATAGACCAAGAAAAGGCAGATGCACTTGGATCGGATATTAGTTGTACAAGCTGCCACACATTAGCAGAAGAAAGAGTTTCTCCCAATGTATTTACCATGAAAGAGGTTTCTGACATGGATAGTTTAAAATTGAGAGATTTTTTGTTCATCATTAAGCATAAAAAGAATCTTAGTTTATATAAAGATGCTCCGATTACAAAACAACGGCTTAAAAAAATTGATAGTCTATCCGATTGTGACCGTAAAAACCTGATACATTATATTAAAGAATATAACCGGCCACATTTGTACATATTAAGAACCGCGGAAGATACTATACCTGAAAAATAAGCGTAAAGTTTTACGATTTTCCCCACTGGATTTAAATAAGCTAAGTTTAGGTAAAATATCTTAATTTACTTTAGTGACATAGTCAACTACATAAAAACCCTCAAAAGAAGTATATCTATTCTAATTATTTCTTAATCAGCTTAAATTTCTTCAATTGCTGTCCGTTTTTATTAATCACCCCTACATATACCCCTGTTGATAAAGCATTGAGTAGAAACCTATTCGAACTGGTAGCTTTTTCTTCAAAAACTTTCTGTCCTAACATATTAAAAACAGATAAACTGTAATCTTCAAATGAACCGCTCAAAATGGTTAAATAATCGGCTACAGGATTAGGAAAAAAAGAAAATTCATTCTCTTTCAGAATAACCACAGATACCAGATCGCTCTGAATCTTACCGCTGGCCGTTTCGAAAGTAACCCGATAAAATTGGATTCCGGCTTTCGGTTTATCATCAAAAGCGGTATAATTAAGCTGATTTGAAATGGGTTTGGTCTGCGCTAAAATACTAAAAGTATTTGGACCTGTCAGTTTTTCCCAGATGATGTTCTTTAAATCCAAAGTAGTGCCTATGCTCAGATCAATTCTTACCCGATTATCATCAGCCACCGATGCAAATAAATTTCTCACATAACAGGCAATTCCTTGCTGGGTATAATCAATTGTATAACTTTTTAAGCCCGTAAAATCTGTACCGTTTGCCGCCACAGCAAAATATTTGCTATTAATCTTGCTTGCTTCAAGCTTAACCAGGGTATCAGCAAGCGTTAAAACCGGAGAAAGGATATTATCTGCAATATTATACAAAGTATAGTCTTTTGCGCCAGGCTGTGGATTCCAGCTAAGCACTAAAGCTTCTTTACAAAAATAACCAACGCTTAATATCCTGGGACTTGAAATAACAAACGGCTGGCTCAATATTACATTTCCTTCAACTTCCATTTTTATCATTGCTTTAACAAACAAATCTGGTGGAATCCAATGGTAAAAACCTTTACTCAAATCTACGCCAGCGGCAATGGGTTTCCATGTAGTACCTTCATCATAGCTTACAGATAGGTTTCCCGTTTTGCTAGTATAAGTATTTTCCCAGCGGATGTAGTTATCTTCATTGGCAAAAAAGTATTCATTTTTAACCGGACTAATAAAGGAAAAAATGTTTTTTAATGTATAAAGATAAGCCAATGCGAAAGGTTGGTTATCTCCCTGTTTGATTTTATTTCCATTCACATGAACAGTATAAATACCAGCAGATGGATTATCGAGCGTAACCTGCTGAACATTATTGATCATATCTGCCTTACGTACTGCTGGCTTGGAGAGGGAATCTAATTGAGGAAAACTGCTTAATACCCATGGCAGCATAAAATTCCCGGCAGGCGTTTCTAGACTTAGGTCCAATCCGTTAACTAAACTCTGTGCGGCATTTACAACAGCGGGAGGATCGTTCCAGGCGATGGTTAGTTTCACTTCCGCCACATTAGCCGGAATAGTCAAAGGAATAAGCAGATCCTGATTTTTGGCAACTTTATAAAGTGATGCCCTATTTTCATCTAAAGTTTTTAAAGATTGGGCTACATTGAGTTTTCCGTAGCCATAAACAAAATCAACCTGGGGCGTACCTAAATCATCCGCAGAATTAATTACTGTTGCCTTAATTAATGAAGCAGAAGCCGCTTTCTTATATTTCTGTTGATAAAATTGTTCCAATAAAACAATAGATCCACTAGTAATTGCCGCAGCACCCGATGTTCCATCTTCGCCCAGGGCAACAAGTTCAGGTTTAACGCGACCATCATATGCAGGCCCCTTACTGCTCAGATTTTCAGAAATATTTTCCCTGTTGATCCCTCCTATCACCAATAGATTTTTCGCCTGCTTAAAATTACCCGTTAAATTGGCGCGGGCTGTTATACCTTGATAAAACCCTACAGATGGCGTGGAAGTTCCTTTATTTCCTGCAGAAAAAACATGGATCAAAGTATCGGTTTCAAAAATCTGTTTATCGTATGCCGCAGCTTCCATTCCATAATCATTATCGATATCGGTGCCGTAAGAATGATTTTGAACCTTAACCTGAAACTTGTTTAAATCGGTAACCAGATCTGGCATCAGGTTAGTGAAATCAGAATAAGCTAGTTTGGCCTTTGGGGCTGCACCCAAACCCCGGATAAAGGAATTGCCATTGCCCAAAGCTAAAGTTGCCATAATAGTAGCATGGGTAGTTGGTGTTTTACCAATAGTTGCACCGGTAATGGTTTTCCCCAATAAGTCCAGATCTGCAGCATCATACATCCCCTCTTTAAAAGAAACATTTATGCCGCCACCATCAATATCTGGAAAAAGATCTCGTGCATTAGAGATCTGGTTTAGGCCTAGATCGAGACCATTAATAACGACTTCTTCTTTAGCAACAGGCAAAACATCAGCGTATAAGATATCATTAAGCTCCAACAATAACATTAATTCACCTGGCGATAGGTAAACAGTAGAAATGTGGTTGATGCTATCAGTTGATTTAATCTTTAAACCTGCAACAGCCTTTGGTAACGCATTTATATTTTTGAAGGCTAGCCTAACCAGGATAGAATCATTTCTTTTACTGCTTTTACTCAGCACTTTCATCAATCTGTCACTAACCTTCCAAAGTCCATTGGCTTTTTCCTGATAAATTATACTGTTAGAGAAGTTAGAAACATTTGATTTTTCGACGATAAAATAATCACCCGAAAGACTTTTTTGAGGTTTTAATAATTGAATTTCGGCTGCTGTTAACTTACGGTTAAACCTAACTAAAACTGACTGATCGTCGCTTAATTTTAAAACATTACCCGTTTTGGAAATATATTTTTCATTTTTTTTATCTATTCCAACAGGTTGTACCTGTGCGTTTAAACTAAAAACAGACAGACAAAAACATAAAACTAAAAATACAGTATTGACTTTCAAAAATTATTTTATTATAAAATTTTGGTTACATGATATATGTTCCCTAAATTAGGATTTATAAGGTAATTCACAAATATTATTAACTAACTTATTCAACCTAAACTAAATTTAATTCTAACTAAGATGAAAACAACCAATTTTTTATCACTTGCAGCATCATGCCTTTTACTCACTAATTTATATTCCTGTAAGAGCAATACTACAGAAAATGCAATAGAAGGCAAGACTGAAATTTCTGCAGGCAAATTATCTCAGATCAAATCCTTAGGCTTCAGTACCGACAATATCCGTAAAATAGATGAAGGTTATCTGGTAGAAGGCGATATTCTTTTAACTGACGCCAATTTAGCTGAACCATCTACTGATGCAAATTTAAACATTGCCGAAACTGAACAGTACCGAACCACAAATGTGGTGAAATCTTTACCTCGTGTGGTGACCGTTTCAGTTACCAATTTACCACAGGTGTACAGCGATGCGGTAAATACCATGATTTCGAGATACAACTCTTTAGGTCTGCGCCTTACTTTTCAAAGGGCCAGTGCAGGTGCTAAAGGCAACATCGACATTGTTGGCTTTAATGAAGGTCCGAGCGGTGGCTTTATTACTTTAGGCTCATCAGGCTTCCCTACTTCATCAGGTGCTCCTTACAGCCAGGTAAAAATGAACACCAACGCTTCAGCTTATGGCACCAACCCCAATCTATTGTATTTAGCTTCTGTTCTTCAACATGAAGTTGGTCACTGCATCGGTTTCCGCCATACAGATTACATGAATCGTGCGTTTAGCTGTGGTGCTAGCGGGGCTGGAAACGAAGGCGCATCAAATGTTGGTGCTGTAAGGATTCCGGGAACTCCTTCTAGTCCGGATGCTGCTTCTTTTATGTTAGCCTGTTCTAACGGTGGCAACCGCACCTTTAATGCAAACGATGTAATTGCAATCAACTACCTATACAAATAATAATATTAACGGATTACCTTAACAGATCAGAAGCCCCGAAAATTTCGGGGCTTTTTTGTTTGACTCTTATTAAACAAGTTACTATTAACCACAGATGAAACAAATACTAACTTGGTAAATTGCCAGGACTAATAAAGGATTAGCCTCATAAGACGCCCCATATTAAAAAGACCCTGAAATAAATTCAGGGTGACGCAGCGATTAAATTAGCCTCAGCAATGACGACTTATCGTTATAAAAAATGGTTTGTGAGGACACAAACCATGGCAAAAAGGAAGAGAAAACTTTGCATTAGAAAGGTTTAGATTTGAAACCCAACCCTAAAATAATTAAACCTGATAGCGCCAAATAGCTCCCGATTTAAGAAAATATTGTATTTAGGAAAATTCAAATCGGGACTATAGGCAATAGCAGGACTGAAATAACCGAAGAACTACCTGGCCCTGCTTTCCAAAAAAAATATCTAACAGTAAAACAAACACTTACTATGTAGATTGCCAAGACTAATAAAGGATTAGCCTCATAAGACGCCCCATATTAAAAAGACCCTGAAATAAATTCAGGGTGACGCAGCGATTAAATTAGCCTCAGCAATGACGACTTATCGTTATAAAAAATGGTTTGTGAGGACACAAACCATGGCAAAAAGGAAGAGAAAACTTTGCATTAGAAAGGTTTAGATTTGAAACCCAACCCTAAAATAATTAAACCTGATAGCGCCAAATAGCTCCCGATTTAAGAAAATATTGTATTTAGGAAAATTCAAATCGGGACTATAGGCAATAGCAGGACTGAAATAACCGAAGAACTACCTGGCCCTACTTTCCAAAAAAGTTATTTAACACTAAAACAAATACTAACTTGGTAAATTGCCAGGACTAATAAAAGATTAGCCTTATAATACGCCCCATATTAAAAAGACCCTGAAATAAATTCAGGGTGACGCAGCGATTAAATTAGCCTCAGCAATGACGACTTATCGTTATAAAAAATGGTTTGTGAGGACAAAAACCATGGCGAGGGAAACTTTGTTTCCAAAACAGATGGCTTGCAGTAAAAATATTTAACCACAGATAGATACTGATAAACATGGATTGAATCTGTATGCATCCTTTTTATCTGTGGTTAAATGAAATTATTTTCCATTCTGCTCTATATCTCTATCCATTTCAACAAGATCAACATCGCTCGGTTCGGAAAAATCGCCAATTAAATATTTATTAAAATGATCGGCCAGTTTCCAGAAAGCATATTCTGTCATATCTCCAAAACCATGGCGCTGCCCCGGAATAATCAGGAAATCGAAACGTTTGCCAGCTTTCATTAATGCATTAGCTACCCGGATAGAATTTGCCGGGTGCACATTGTTATCTACATCACCGTGCATCAATAACAAATGTCCTTTCAGGTTTTTGGCTAAATCAGGGTTTTTATCAATGCTATATTTAAATGAAGTATCGCCCTTTAAAGAGATTGTTTCTTTTACGCCATGATGTTTCTCACTCCACCAACGGTTGTAAATACTATTATCATGGTTTCCTGCATTTGAAACTGCCGCTTTAAAAAAATCGGGATAAACCAACATGGCCGCGGTAGACATAAAACCACCACCAGAGTGCCCCGTAATACCTACCTTAGATTCGTCTATCCAAGAATATTTGGCTGCCAGTTGCTCAATAGCTGTTTTTTTATCTGCTAAACCATAATCGCGCAGGTTGCCATAGCCATAAGTATGGTACCATTTAGACCGTGAAGGGTTTCCACCCCTGTTACCTACCGTAATTACGATGTAACCAAATTGAGCCAAACGTTCGGTACGATCCATGCTTTTGCTGAAAGCTTTATTTACCGCTTCGGTTTGTGGCCCTGGATAAACATACTCGATTATTGGATACTTTTTATTCGGGTCAAAATCGAAAGGTTTATACATTACACCATACAGATCAGTTATTCCATCATCCGCTTTCACCTTAAAAGGCTCTGGAAATTTGTAGCCCGCAGCCATCAGCAATGAAAGATCTGTTGTTTCAAGATCCATTACTTTTCTGCCTGCACCATCATAAAGGGTAGCTTTTGGCGCAGTATTTACTCTCGAATAATTATCTACAAAAAAAGTATTGTTATCATTCATATTCGCCAGGTGATCAAAATCGCCGGCATTTAACAATTTCATGTTCGATCCATCGAAATTGATGCTGTATAAATGTAAGTAGTAAGGATCTTCTTTACCTTCCCTGCCATTTGCCGTAAAATAAAGGATCCGTTTTTTCTCATCAATATTTACAATACTTTCACAGTGAAAAGCACCTTTGGTAATCTGATTTTTCAGTTTGCCGTTTTCATCAAAAAGATAAAAATGCGCCCAACCGTCGCGCTCACTCCAGTGAATTAATTCTTTACCATCGTTAACCAAACCCGGGCGGTTAACTTCAACATAAGTATTAAAACGTTCGTCGATTAATGGCGTAACCTTGCCTGTGGCAATATCAACAGTACCGATATCGATACGCTTTAAATCGCGACTGGTGCGCGAAAAATAAAACCTGTTATTGTTCCCCAACCAAATAGATGGACGGAATTCGTTATCACGGTCTTTATTTAAGGCTGGTTTGCTCCAAACTGACACGCTTTGATCTTTAAATGCAGCCACATTTAGTTTTTTATAAGATTTTGCAGCAAAATCGAACAATAAAACTTCGTCCTGCGGAGCCTCTGCCTCACCTGGCATCTGGTATTTATAGGTTTCTAAGGTTGGGCGGCCTGGTGTAACACTATTGATTACCCAAAGATCTTTAACCTTTCGCGAATCGGTTCTGTCCAGTACAAAATATTTCGAATTTGGTGACCAGAGCACATATGCACCACGGCGTTTCTTATTGTTTTTTTCGTTTTCCACATTGTTCTCGCCATCACCATCACTTCCATAAGAATAAAATTTAACGCCGTCTTTAGTAAGCTGATGCTCTACAATGGTACTATCCTCTTCATTGTTAACTGCTTTTTTGTAGTTGTCTTTATCCATCCAATACAAATTGTAATTGCGAGCAAAGATGATAGCTGAAGAATCAGGTGCCACAGATCCCCATGATGGTTTGGGCTTTGGTTTACTGAAATTTGGTACCTCGGTTAGTTTTGCACTTGCCAGTTCGTATTTGAAAGAAAATATTTTCTTCTGCATAGAATCTGCAGCTTTTTTATCTTTTCTATCTTTTTTTAGTTCATCAAGAGTACTTTTGATTTCGAAAGAAATACTTTTTTCATCGGCAGCAAATTTTAAGTTTTCGAGGGGTAAATGTTCGGCATCAAATGGATCCCGAACAATCAGCGTGATATCTGAAGCGAGTTTAGCATTATCAAACATTATTTTTTTGCTTTTGGCTGCAGGATCTACCAGATACCAGAATTTTCCCTTTGGACTTTCGAAAGTATACCAAAAACGATTACTCAATTTTAACCAATGTGGGTCTACAGCTGTAGAATACACCATTTTTTTCAACTTATTTGGCGAAAAACGAGAAGCAAGTTGATAATTTGCCTTAGGCTGTGGCTGAATATTTTCGGTTATGGTAAATGTTTTATTTTGTGCAGCAACAGTTAAGGATAAAAACTGCGCGCCCAGCAGAAATTTATAAAGTTTATTCATTAAAATTTGTTTGAGCTGCTAAATTATTTAATTAAAGCATATTAAGCAGGCTTTTATATGTAATAAATGCGATAGCTAGTTTAATTTCCTACAACTAAAATTAATTATTAACACAATATATTTTGATGGATAAATAATTGAGGGATTTTATAGTTTTGTATCCATATATCGCAACAATGAAATACAGCTTTTTAACCTTAATAACAGCAGGAGCAATCTTATTTGCCAGCTGCCAATCTAAATCACAAACAGAAAGTTCTACAGGAAAAGATTCGACTGGAAAAACAGTACAAACAAGCGAAAATCCTAAAGCTGCTGCCATTGATGTTTCGAAAATAAAAGTGGCTGATGCTAAAACCATCTTAGCGAGAAAACAGGTTCCAATTTTATGTTACCACCAGGTAAGAAACTGGAAACCAACTGATGGAAAAGTAGGCAAAGATTATATTGTAGAAATCCAGAACTTTAAAGACCAGATGAAAATGCTGGCTGATAGCGGTTATCATACCATTTTACCAGATCAGCTTTATGCTTACCTAAATACTGGCGCTGCATTACCGAGCAAACCCATTATGTTAACTTTTGATGATACCGACATGGACCAATTTACCGTTGTTCGTCCAACTTTAGAAAAACTGGGCTATAAAGCGGTTTATTTCATTATGACAGTTTCTATCGGTAGAAAAGGTAAGTTTGTTGATTACATGACGAAAGAGCAGATTAAACAACTTTCAGACGAAGGAAATGTGATCGGCAGCCACACTTACGATCATAAAAATTTTAAAAAATACGCGGGTAAGGATTGGGAAGAACAATTAGATAAGCCAACTAAAAAACTGGAAGAAATTACGGGCAAAAAAATGACCGAATTTGCTTATCCGTTTGGTTTATGGAATGCAGAAGGCATCCCTGAGCTTAAAAAACGTGGTTTCAGAATGGCCTTCCAATTATCAACCAAACGTGATGAAAAAGATCCACTATTTACCATCCGTAGGATTATTGCCAGTGGTTACTGGTCGCCAAAAACATTGAGCAATAGCATTAAAAATAGCTTTTAAATAATACCGTATTTATGAAAAATTTTCTGCTCTATGCTGCAGTTTCTACGCTACTTTTAACCTCTTGCCAGCCTTCAAAAGCTTCAAAAGAAAAGGAAGCTGGTGCGAATGCTACCGAAACAGTTAAAATAGATTCTACAAAGGCCAAACCTGCCGATAACAAAACCATTTTGGCGCGCAGAGAGGTACCCGTTCTGTGTTACCACCAGATTAGAAACAACATTGCCAGCGACAGTAAAAGAGCGCACGACGATATTATTGCGCCTGATAAATTCAGGGAACATATGAAAATGCTGGCCGATAGTGGTTACCATTCTATTTTACCCGATCAGCTGTACAATTACCTGGTTTACGGTGCTAAGTTACCTGAAAAGCCAGTTATGATCACGTTTGACGATACAGATGAAGATCAATTTACGGTTGGCAACACCACATTGAAAAAACATGGCTTTAAAGGTGTGTATTTTATCATGACGGTATCCATTGGCAAAAAAGGACGAATCAATTACATGACCAAAGAGCAGATTAAACAACTGTCTGACGAGGGAAATACAATTGCCAGCCATACTTACGATCATAAAAATTTTGCCTCTTTTACCGATGCGGATTGGACGACCCAGATTGATGAACCCACTAAAAAACTGGAACAAATTACCGGTAAAAAAGTAGAATATTTTGCATTTCCTTATGGTGTATACAAATCATCTACCCTACATAAATTAAAGGAACATGGATTTAAGGCTGCTTTTATCTTGTCTACGGCGAGAGATGAAAATTATCCGCTATACACCATCAGAAGGATAATCGACCCGGGAAGATATACCGCAAAAAACCTCTATTACAGCATCAATAAGAGTTTTAATAAAACAAAATCTTAGTAAAAGGGTTAATGATTAGAATAAAAGTTGAAAGGTTAGCAGATTGGAAAGTTAGATCCAACATGATAACCTTTCAACCTTAAAACACAGCAATCACTACCCTATGAAGTATTCTTTTCTTTTTTGCCTTTTTGGATTAGCGATAATATCGGCTTGTAATAACCCGAAGAATGGGAAGAAAAACAGTGGAAACACAGACAGTACCTCATCTATTAAAAAAGAACTTACCGGGAGTTTTTACAAGAGATTGGAAGGTACCATTGCAGGCAAAAAGGTAGTGATGCATCTGCAAAAAGTTGATGATGGAGAGGTGAGCGGTTCTTACTATTATGATGGATCATGGCTGAATGTCTCAACAGACTCCGTAATAGGGAAAGATAGTATTGTACTGGCCGAGTATAATTTTTACGAATCATACTTTAGCCAAGATTCAAAATCGCCACTTTTAAAATTAAAATGGAATGGAAATGGTTTCGATGGCACATGGGAAAGTGGTGATAAAACCAAAAAATATCCGATAGCTTTAACAGAAAAATATTCAGAAGGCAGTTATTCGTTTAGTACCGGATTTTATGAAGATTCGGTTAAAGCATTCGCCGATCGGCCAAAATCACCTTCAGCCGAAATCAGATTTGAATACCTGGAAAGCAAAAGAAATGATGAAAACGGCAAATGGCTAGATTCAGAGCTTAAAAAAATGTTTGGCCTGGCACAGGCAGATCGCTCAACCGGCTTCAAAAACATAGCAGCTACCTATTTTAACGACTATAAAAATGAGGTGGCCGAGCAACAAAAAGATAGTCAGGATAATAAATTTGAGGCCTGGATGAACTATACTAATAATAGTCAGCAAACGATTAATTATAACGATAATGGTTATGTGGTGATCGATTTCCTGGCTGATGCTTACACAGGTGGTGCGCATGGCAATTATAGCAGCACCATGTTTTGTTTAGATGTGCAGAACAAAAAACAACTCGTACTAAACGATATCATCAAAATAGATTCGAATACCTTAGAACGCATTTTAGAGCGGAATCTCCGTAAGGAATACAATATCAAATCAAAAGACGCATTGAATACCGTTCTTTTTGATGATTTTATTAAACCCAACAAAAACTTTTATTTCAATGCCAATGGTATTGCTTTTATGTATAATCCATACGAAGTGGCCAGTTATGCCCAGGGCCAAATTGTAATATTTATTCCTTATTCGGATGTAAAGGCTTATTTGGTACCGGCTTTTGCACAGCGGATGGGCATCAGGTAGTTTGCAGTTTCCAGTTGTGAGTTAACAGTTGATCATCAAAATAATGGTTAATTGTTTAAACTGGTTAACTGGAAATTAAAAACTGTGAACCGAAAACTGAAAACTTGTGATTCGTATTGCCGTCACCCTGAACCGAGCCTTAGCGAGCTCACCGAAGGTAATTTATTTCAGGGTCTTTTATCTAATCCGTGTCAGATAGCAATATCTGACACCACAACACCTTCCGCGCTAATCATCTTAACCAGCAGTAATTTATTGATTAATGATTTAAACTGGTTAACTGGAAATTAAAAACCTGCCAACTGAAAATTTAAAGTATCTCCTTAACGATATAATCTTTCCCATTAAACTTAATACTTTCATTTACAGCCTTTCCGATCAAAACCCTCCCAATGGGCGAAACCTGAGAAACAGCAAAGAATTTCTGTCCATCGGTGTTCAACTCACCAGCACTAATGCTGATGTAAAAGTTACCTTCGGTAGTGAGTACCAAGCTCCCGTTTTTAACCAATTGATCTGATTCTACATTTTCAATCTGCTGCAAAGCAATTTTCTGCTGACCCGCTTCGTATAATAGTTTGCTGTTGCGATCCATCTCCTGCTGCATCATTTCTCGTGTGGTTTCGTATTTGTCGCCAGCGCTGCTTTTGGTATCATCGTTTGAAGCCTGCCTGGCCTGTTGCAGCGAATATTCAATATTTTCTATCCTGTTTTGGATAAAAGTTAAGCAAAGCTGATAAAGTTTAGATTTTAAAGCAGACATATCTGATGTATAATGGAAGATGGGTAATGGATGATGGTAGACGGATGATGAACTATTTGCGGAGGGCAAAGGCTTGTTTTAAAATGGATTCTATTTTCTTTTTGGGGATATCCTCAAAATGGTTGATTAATAAAATTTTCATTCTGGCCCTTTTCTCCTGCAACAGATCTTCGTGTTCAATTTTATGTCCGTCAACCAAACCAATGTAAGGCTGAAGGAGTTTTTTATGGATCCAAAGATAACAGAACATTTTTCCTTTATGATAATAAAAAGGCATTCCGTGTTTCCAATGTTCCGTAATATCGTCATACCCCATTAAAAGCGACCTCAAATATTGAAGGCAACTTTTTACAGGTTCATCTTTTTGTTCGAAATAATGATCCAACGGACTTAACATAGAGAGAGTATTAGATGGATGATGTAAAATAGATAATGGTATTTAAACTATTGATCAGGTTAAGCTTTGAGCTGAGCATTTGGCGTTTGGAGTCAGTTAACCGATTAACCAATGAACTTCTGACCCAGACTAAAGACTCAGGACTAAAGACTGTGGACTCAGGACTACCCCTCTATCCACCTCACCTTTTCTGCTATCGGAGTCCTATTTGGTGTCCAGGGTTTTTCGTTATGATACCCCATGTAAAATAATCCAATACATTTTTCATTTTCACCAAGGCCTAAGAAATCGCCTAAATGATCAATTAATGGCGGAGAACTCCAGTATGCGCCAACCCGCAAGCTCTCTGCGCTTAAAGCCATATTTTGAACTGCGCACGAAACTGCGGCCAGTTCTTCCCATTCAGGGATTTTACCGCTTACTTGCATATTGATGGCGATTATACAATCAGCCTGCCCCGTTTTCTCAGCAAAACTATCATACTTCTTCTGTAGAAACTGCTGTGGAGAAACCAAAGCTTTATATAATTTACCAAGCTCCTCACCTAATCTGGCCAATCCAGCTTTTCTAATGACAACAAAGCGCCAGGGTTGGGTTAATTTATGTGTTGGTGCATAATTGGCTGTTTCTAAAATCTGGTTAATCACCTCAACCGGAATTTCTTTTTTGATATAGCTGGCAGGGAAAATACTGCGACGTTCTTTTATAACTTTTGATATGATATCGTATGTTGTACTCATTTGGTAAAAATAGCTAAAAGCTCAAAGACTAAAGCTGAAAGAGAAAAACAATTTGAAATCAATTAAAATATTTGACGCTATGTTAACTGAAAATAAGATAGAAGCCGGAAGGATATATGAGGTGGAAGGCGGAAAGTAGAAGGTTTAAATTCCAAAGATTTGACTTTACGTTAACTGAAGCTTTAAACAATTAACTGCAAATTGATAACTGTCAACTGCAAACTAACAACTGCTTCCTGATCTGTTTTACCTTCGCAAAGAAGCCTATACTTTCTTTATCAACCAGAAAATCCATGGTTTGTAACAATTCGTCCTTAATCCAGTTGTGTTTAACCGTTAAATTAGCCAAAATATTAAGGCAATGTGATTTTATGGCCACGGGTATTTTCTCATCAATCAACCAGGCAAAAACAACCTCCACCAAACGTTCGGTACCATAATCAGTAATAATCTTTATCATTTCTACTGAAGCATTTTTTTTCGTCATAAGGGCTAAAATTTTAGTGTAATGCCTTAATGCCGATAAATTGCCTTGATGCGGAAATTTCTCTAAAAAATAGAGTGTATAGGGCAAAAACCGCTGCTGGTGGTTAGTAAACACGTTTTCTAAAATCCATGCCGCCCTAAATCCGATCTGCTCATCATGATAAAAACTTATATCGATCAGGTCTTTCACCGAAAAAGTTTCTGCTGAAGCGATGGCTGCTAATTTTTCTACTTTGCTTTTTTGAAGAGTGGTTTTTATAGTTTCGAGCAAGAGATCGTTTTGCATAGGGCTAAAATAAGCCTTTTGATGGAGATAAACAGATCAAAGTCATTTAATAAATTCTATTTTTTGCTGCAAATTACCTTAAGATAGGTCGTCATTCCCAACTTGATTGGGAATCTAAAGCTTGCATTAAGATTCCCGCATGCGCGAGAATGACGTACCCCCACTTTGAAACAGTTTATTAAAATCAATATACTAATGTTCCATAATAAAAGATTTATTTCCATTAGCCAAAAGCTTCTCCCCTTTGTAAAATAAACCCGGTAGTAGCGAACACGGAGTGCAACGCAGTAAAGCGGATAACGGGACTGCCTGAGCCACGAAGTACCGAGCCCTTCATTTTCAAATTATTAATCCCAAAGCTTTCCTTCTTCTGACTTCCTACCCTCAACCTTTTTCCCTATCTTTGCCGCTTATTTCAATTATAGCATGATTTCAGTTTCTAATTTATCTTTACGGTACGGCAAACGCACATTATTTGAAGATGTTAACCTAAAATTTACCCAGGGCAACTGCTATGGCGTAATTGGGGCTAATGGCGCAGGTAAATCTACTTTTCTTAAAATTTTATCGGGAGAAGTGAATCAAACCTCTGGAAGTGTAGCTTTTACTCCAGGTGAAAGAATGGCTGTTTTAAAGCAAAATCATTACGAATTTGATGAGTTTTCGGTACTGGAAACGGTAATGATCGGTCATAAAGAACTTTATGCCATCATGAAAGAGAAAGATGCCATTTATATGAAAGAAGATTTCTCGGAGAAAGACGGTGAACGCGCCGGAGAACTTGAAAATCTTTTTGCAGAAATGGATGGCTGGAACATGGAAAGCAATGCGGCAACCATGCTGAGCAACCTGGGCATTACCGAAGATAATCACTATAAATTGTTAAAGGAACTGGATAACACACAAAAAGTACGTGTATTATTGGCGCAGGCCTTGTTTGGCAATCCTGATATTTTGTTACTGGATGAGCCTACCAACGATTTGGACATCGAAACCATTGCCTGGTTAGAAAACTTCCTGGCCGATTATCAGAATATTGTATTGGTGGTATCTCACGACAGGCACTTTTTAGATGCCGTTTGTACCCACATTGTGGATATCGACTTTGCTAAAATGAGCATATACACCGGTAACTACACTTTCTGGTATGAGTCTAGTCAGCTGGCGTTGAAACAACGCAGCGACCAGAACAAGAAAATGGAAGATAAGGTGAAAGAACTTCAGGAATTTATCCGCAGGTTCAGTGCCAATGCTTCCAAATCTAAGCAGGCTACTTCACGTAAGAAAGCTTTAGATAAGATAGATATTACCGAAATCAAAGCTTCGAGCAGAAAATATCCGGCCATTATATTCAACAATACCGGTCGTGAGGCCGGCGACCAGATTTTGCAGGTAGAAAACCTGGGTAAAAGTGGAAATGACGGCATATTGTTCGATAAAGTTACCTTTATGGTGAACAAGGGCGATAAAATTGCCGTATTATCTCAGAATAGTTTAGCTACTGCCGCATTTTACGATGTTTTAACAGGCAGAGATACCGATCATAAAGGAGAATTTAAATGGGGTGTTACCATCAGTACAGCAGATATCCCGAATGATAATTCTGAATATTTTGATGGCAAAGATGAAAACCTGGTAGATTGGTTGCGCGAGTATTCTGGTACTGATGCTGATGAGCAATTTGTGCGCAGCTTTTTAGGCCGTATGTTATTCTCGGGCGAAGAAGTACTTAAGAACGTAAAAGTGCTTTCAGGTGGTGAAAAAATGCGCTGTATGTTCTCTAGAATGATGTTGCAGCAGGCTAATCTATTAATGTTTGATGAGCCAACCAATCACCTGGATTTAGAATCTATTGAAGCATTGAACAATGGCATGAAAGATTTTAAAGGCACCATATTGTTTACTTCACGAGATCACCAGTTAACAGAAACTGTTGCCAACAGGATCATCGAAATTACACCAAAAGGTACTATTGATAAGTTAATGACTTACGATGAATACATTAACAATGCGGATGTTGCCAAACTCCGCGAAGAAATGTACTCGTAAATAAAACGAAAAAGAGTTTTGAAATGATATCAAAACTCTTTTTCTTTATACAACCAATTTAAATTATGAAAACGCTTCTCTCCGTCCTTCTCTATTTCATTTCTTTTACTGTTGTAGCCCAAAAAACAGACTCTACACACACGCATTACCGCTATGTACGCGGAGGTTTTATTGAGCATTCTACCGAGTTAAAATCACAAAGGGGAATCAAGAATGGCATAGCGACCATACTTGCAGGTAAAAAGAAATTTGCCACAGGTATTTATAAGAATAACGAACGAATAGGCCGCTGGCATTTTTTCTGTCCTTTGGATACCCTTGAACAGATATATAATTACTCAACTAAAAAGTTAGAATACAATGTACCAATTAAAGAGATAACATACGAAATTGATTCGCTAAAAGAGGGCGATAAAGTTAGTTATCCGGCAAAAATTGGTGGTAATTTATATGGAATGTACTTTTTAACTGAACGCTTTCGTATCCCTAGTGAATTAAAACATATTAAAGGATTTCACAAATTGAACTACATCTTTACTGTTAGCAATAGCGGTCAGCTACTTAATTATGAGGTAAAAATTATTTCTCCATCCTACAACAAAACTGAAATTATTGACCTTGCTAAGTTTCATCCCGATGATCTTGCTTTCGTGCCTGCCAAAGTGAATGGTAGAGCGGTAAAAAGCAAATTAATTGTTAACGGTGATGTAACCGTCGATTAAGTCAAAATTCTTTAGCAAACACAATATTTATAAAAAAATAATTTCAGCTGTAGCGTTTTCATTCCATTAATCGTTTTACAAGAAAAAAGCGTTAATGGCCATTAACCAATTTTGTTCAAAGATTGATTTAAAACATTAAAATGAAAACGGATTTGAAAAATTTTAGCACTACGACAAAAATTATACTCTCTCTCCTTGCTATAACTTTAACCATAACAGCCTGCAAAAAGGATTTTAACAATGATCCGATAGAAGCTGCCGGTATTGGCTTTATTCATGCATCACCAGGAACGGCTGCGCTTGATTTTATATTGGATAACCAAAAGATAAACAGCTTTACTTATACTAAAGATCTTGGCTATTATGCTGCTTATCCGGGAATAAGATTGGTTGGTGTTGCAAAAAAGGATACTTTAAAATATTTAACTACTGCTAACGCTACCTTAAAATCAGGATCATTTTATTCGGTTTTTGTAGTAGATACCTTAAAATCTACAAAACTTTTAATCCTTGAGGATGATTTAAAAGCACCTGAAACTGATAAGGCTAAAGTTCGTTTTGTAAACTTAAGTCCAGGTTCTGCACCATTTGATTTGGGCATTGCAGGTACAGATGCACCATTATTTACGGCAAAAGCATTTAAAGAGTTCACTACTTTTAGCACTATAACACCAAATGACAGCTATACTTTCCAATTAAAACAAGGCGGAACAGTTAAAGCCAGCTTGCCTGCGGTTAAAATTGAAAAAGGTAAAATTTATACCATCTGGGCTAAAGGCTTATCAAGTAAAACTGATAGTACCGGAGTTGGCTTATCAGTGATGACGAATAAATAAAATATTTCTCTCTACCTGTGAAAACGAAAATTGACACCGCCCAAATTGGGTGGTGTTATTTTCTTAAATTTGCCATCAAGCAATTATGATAAACCTTTAATAAATAGTCCTTTACAAGGGTGATAAAAAAAATACTCAGTTTTGAGGAAATTTTAAAAGGCTGCGTAAAAAACGACAATAGCTGTAAAGAAATGATGTATAAATCATTTTATGGCTATTTAATGGGCATAATTTTAAGGTATACCAAAAATACTTCGGATAGTGAAGAGCTTGTAAATGATAGTTTTATCAAGATTTTCAAACATGTTGGTGGCTTCAAAGCGCCAAAAAATCCGGAAGAGTTACAACGGTCATTTAAAGGTTGGATTGCCCAGATTGCGTCGCGGACGGCTATAGATAAGATCCGGAGTAATAAAATTCAGTTTTATGTGGATGATTTAGCAGAAAGCGAACATCCGGCTACCCAGGTTTCTGTTGCTTCGGAACTACACGTTAATGATATTTTGAATTTACTAAATCACTTACCAGATACGCAGAGACTGGTATTTAACTTATATGAAATTGAGGGCTTTGCCCACGATGAAATTTCGAAGATGTTAAACATTCCTGAAAGTTCCAGTCGTGTTTACCTCACACGTTCTAAAAATAAGTTACGTACCCTTTACCTAAATACCATGGTTAATTCATACGAAAAAAATGGATAAGGAATTAATTGAGCATATTACTGCGCAACTCCAAAACCATGAGGAAGCTTATTCTAATGGTGCCTGGGAGCGCTTTTCGGAGAAAAAAAACAAGAGAAGAGGCATCGCTTTCTGGCCTTTATGGGCTGCTGCTGCCATAATTTTTATCTTCGGAGGTGTATTTTTGGCGCAAAATAATACCGGTCAGAAAAAAGATTTTGCTACAACTAAACCTAAGGCCCATCATAATATTGCCGCTGAAACAACTGATCTATCCGCTACAGTTAAAGATGAAGAGCCATCCTTAAAAAATGATATTAATGAGCGTGTGCCGACTGCGAACAATTTAGCGCATCAATCCAATACAACAAAAGGAAATTTAACACCCATATTCGAAAAACAGCAAGAATATGCGGTTTTCAATACGTCAGGAGAACCAAATCCGGTTAATCATAACCTGTTGGATAATAAACTTTCGGGGATAAATTTGTCCGATTTAAAATCAAAACAGTTTGAAATCTTAACGGAAAAGAAAAAACCTCAACCCATTAATAACCAAACAAATTTCGAAAAGTTGCTTGCTCAGGATAGCTATGCAAACCAACAAAAACCAGTCGATAAAGCAAGTGGTAACTCTAAATGGCAGCCTGATGTATACGTTGCTCCTGCTATGGGTAATGACAATAAAGTAACCATGAATTATGGGTTTTCTTTATCGTATGCCATCGCCAACAAATTATCGATCAGTTCTGGTGTATCTTATGCTTCTATTAGTACAACAGAATCTTTAAATGCTTCTGCACCACAAACCTTATCGGGTAAAAACTTAGCCTCAGTTGATGCCAAAGTACGTGGAATTAATGTGCCTTTAGAATTAAAATATAACATCAGTGATAAACTTTACACCAACGTTGGGGTTTCTGCCCTTGCTGTTTTAAATAACTCACAGCAGAACAGTTATATCGTTAATCAGGTTCAAAGTTTCTCTGCTCCCGCAGTAAATGGTTATGCCGATTCTAAGACCATGATTGTACAAGAAAAAAAGGTTGAGCCGCAACCCGAAGCAAATATAGATCCTGATAAATATATCGGATTCTACAATTTTTCTTTGGGCTATAAGCAAAAAATATCCAAAAAGAATAACATTGCTATCGAGCCTTTTTTACGATTGCCAATGAAAACTTTCTCGAAGGAAAACCTTAACCTGACCAATGGTGGACTGCGGTTGAAAATTGATTTTTAAAAAAACTAAGATATTTAGTATATTTGGTTAAACGCCTTATATATGAAAAATATCAAATCCTATCCAACCGAAGATGAACTACCTCCCGTTAAAACCCTTAACGAGATAGATTTTTCTGCTACTTACAGTTACGCAGATTACATGCGCTTCGAATTTGAAGAACGTTTAGAGATTATAAAGGGATACATTTTTGAAATGAGCCCTGCCCCTTCCAGGGTGCACCAAAAAATATCAGGAAGAATTTTTAACCCTATCTACAATGCATTGAATGGTCATCAATGCGAAGTGTATTCAGCGCCTTTTGATGTGCGTTTGGCCAAGAAAACTCAGGATGACAGAGAAGTTTTTACCGTAGTGCAACCCGATATTGTAGTAATTTGCGATCCGATTAAACTGGATAAACGTGGATGCATTGGCGCACCTGATATTGTTGTCGAAATTTTATCACCAGGCAACAATAAAAAAGAGCTGATCAATAAATATGAAGTCTACGAAGAAGCAGGTGTAAAAGAATACTGGATTGTGAGTCCTACGCACAAAACATTTTTCAGGTATATCCTGGATGAAAATGGCAAATTTCAGCCTACCAAAATGCTTACTGAAGGTGAAGAGGTGACTACCAAAATTATTCCTGGTTTTAAACTGGTATTGGAAGAGGTATTTAAAGATTAACTTATGAAAAATATTAAACCTTACCCAACTGAAGATGAACAACCTGCGTACAAGACACTAAACGAGGTCGATTTTTCTGCTTTATACAGTTATGCGGATTATATGCGTTTCGAATTTGAAGAGCGCTTAGAAATTATTAAAGGACACTTGTTCAAAATGAGTCCTGCTCCTTCCCGAATTCACCAGGGTATTTCAGGCAACATATTCGTTCCGATTTACAATGCGCTCAAAGGTAAATCTTGCCGTGTTTATACTGCGCCTTTTGATGTACGTTTGGCCAAGAAAACTCAGGATGACAGCTCAGTTTTTACCGTTGTGCAGCCCGATATTGTGGTAGTTTGCGATCCAGCTAAATTGGATAAGCGTGGATGCATTGGTGCCCCGGATATCGTGGTCGAGATTTTATCGCCAGGAAATAATAAAAAGGAACTGATTAATAAATACGAAGTTTACGAAGAAGCAGGTGTAAAAGAATATTGGATTGTGAGTCTTTCTGACAAAACATTCTTCAGGTATATCCTGGATGAAAAGGGCAAATTTCAGCCTACCAAAATGCTTACTGAAGGTGAAGAGGTGACTACGTCAATTATACCCGGCCTTAAACTGATTTTGGAACAGGTTTTTCAGGATTAAAAATGGGTATTAAAAAAAGAAGTCAAGTTTAAACGGCAATTTGCCATTCAAAACTTGACTTCTTTAATATCATTTATATTTTATTTCTTAGTGACCTGAATGACCATCAGCTCCGTGAGCATGACCATGAGCCAATTCATCTTGAGTAGCTTCGCGTACATTTAAAATCACACCGCTAAACATTAAGTTTTTACCAGCCATTGGGTGGTTTAAATCTACAGAGATCGTTTCATCATGTACTGCAGTAACACCTGCTCTGAATTGGTTACCATTGTTATCCTGTAACGGAATCACATCGCCAACATTTGGCAATTCGCCACCAGCTTCGGTAAACATCGTTTTTGGAAGATCGGCAAAAGCACCCGGATCAATATCACCATAACCATCTGCTGCAGATAGTTCAAATGAATATTCATCACCAGTTTTTAAACCGGTTAAATGCTCTTCAAATTTAGGCAACATCATGCCAACGCCATATAAAAATACTAAAGGATTTTGTTCGTCAGCTTTTTCTACAAAAACTTGTTGTCCTTCTTCGTTAGTAGTATGCAATTCGTAAGTTAACGCTACTACAGAGTTTGGTGAAATATTCATTTAAATTAATTTATTGTAAATACTCTAATGCGTCCTCAACAGTGTTAACCGGCAACTGGCATACTTTATTTCGGCAAATATAAACTTTTGTTTCATTGCTTTGCTTACCTTTTAACAGCGGTAAGTTACTTTTTGTTCCACCCAATGTAATTTTATTCGGAATATAATGGCCACGTAATTCTAATTTAACAACATCCGTTTCTAAACCGGTAATGGCAATTTCATTTATGCCGTAAATTTCGTTTAACAATTGAACAGCCCAGTTTGAGTAAGCAGAACCGTAACTTTTGATTTTAGGTTGAACCGCAGCAAGCATTTCAGAAGCTTTTTCAGTATATGCTTCTATGTCAAAAAGCAAACCCAGTTGCTGCAAATTTTGCGCCATGGTAGAGTTCGAAGCCGGGATTACATTATCCATCACTTCGTGCTTACGGGCAATTAAATCTTCACTTTCTGCAGAGGTATAAAAAAACATCGGCGAATCGGGATCTGTAAAATTAGCGATCACATAATCCGTGAAGGATTTTGCCTCTTCTAACCATTTTTCATCAAAATCATATTCGTACAATGCAATTAAAGCTTCGATAAAAAACGCGTAATCATCTAAAAAACCTGTAATAGATGCTTTTCCGTTTTTATAGTTCCGGTATAAGCCGCCATTTTCTGATTTTAAGTGATTTAAAATAAAACGGGCTGCAGTTGAAGCTTTTTCATAATATGACTCATGATTCAACACTTCTGCAGCATCGGCCAAAGCTTTAATCATCATACCATTCCAGGCAGTCAAACATTTATCATCCAAACCCGGCCTGACTCTTTTACTCCGCACAGCCATTAATTTTGTTTTAGCTGCGCTTACCTTATCGTAAAGCACCTCCGCCGTAATATCAAATCTTGCAAATAAATCATCATCGCTGATGGTTTTGCGCAGGATATTGGTTTGTTCTTCCTCCCAGTTACCTTCTTCGGTAATGTTATAATAAGCGCCAATCAATTGTGCATCTTCTCCCAAAACCTGGTCGAATTCTGCTTTATCCCAAACATAGAACTTGCCTTCTATCCCTTCGCTGTCCGCATCCAATGCCGAATAAAACAATCCATCTGTAGAAGTCATCTCATCAGAAACCCAATTTACAGTTTCTACCACCGTCTGTTTAAAAGAATCGAACCTGGTACACTGGTAAGCTTCTGCATACAGACTGATCAATTGTGCATTATCGTAAAGCATCTTCTCAAAATGCGGCACATGCCATTTATCATCAACCGAATAACGCGCAAAACCACCTCCAATCTGATCGTAAATACCTCCCCTGCTCATTTCTTCCAGTGTGTGGCAAACCGCTGTAAAAACAGATTCATCATCTTTTAAAAAGCCATAACGCAATAAAAAGACCCAATTATTGGGTAAAGGAAATTTCGGTGCACGGTTATAACCTCCGTAACCAATATCGAAATGGCGTTTCCAGGGATCGATAATTTCAGTTAAATGTTCGTGGGTATATTCTTCTGTAGTTACAGAAGCGATTATCTTTTCACTGTCTTTAATACCAGAAGTTAACCTTTCGGCATATTGAATGGCTTTATCAGGCTCGTTTGCCCAAAGTGCAGCAACATTTTCCAGAATATTGATCCAATCGTTTTTTCGGAAATAAGTGCCACCATAAATTGGGCGCTGATCTGGCAAACAGATACAGTTTAAAGGCCAGCCGCCACTACCTGTCATAAGCTGAATGGCATACATATAAATCTGATCAATATCCGGACGTTCTTCCCTATCGACTTTAACGCATACAAAATGCCGGTTCATCACTTCGGCTACTTCATGGTTTTCGAAACTTTCGCGCTCCATTACATGGCACCAATGGCAAGCCGAATAACCAATGCTCACCAATATCAGTTTATTTTCAGATCTGGCTTTTTCTAGCGCTTCTGCCCCCCACTCATACCAATCAACCGGGTTATGGGCATGCTGTAGCAAATATGGTGATGAAGCGTGGATTAAATTATTGGTTTCAGACATGACTTGAAATGTAAAATGTAAGAGGGAAAATGGAATTTTTATTTCGAGGCGTAAATCTATTAATAATCTACAAACCTGTTTCTATTTAGTTTTTGTTTTTATACTTTAGTCAGAAATCTATACGATTGATGGAATTAAGCAAAAATGAGTTATTTATTGCCGTAAGAGAAATTATTAGTCAATCTCGCTTAAAAGTATTCCGTGCGGCAAATTCTGCATTGCTAGAATCATATTGGCAAATCGGAAAGCTTATTGTTGAGGACGAGCAGCAGGGAAAATTGCGAGCGGAGTATGGTGCTGCGACCTTAAAGACCCTTTCAAATCAATTAACTTTGGAATTTGGGAAAGGTTTTGATGAAAGCAATCTTCGAAATATAAGAGGCTTTTACAAGTCATTTCCAATTCGTGACGCAGTGCGTCACGAATTGAGTTGGACACATTATCGGCTTCATGCCGTTTCACAATCCCTAAACCTTTAACCTTATACCCTCAACCTTACACCTTCAGCCTTCAACCTCAAAATCATGAAAATCACCCACACCGAAATATACCGCTTTAGCATCCCGATGGAACCTTTTGTTATTGCCACGGGAACCATGCATTTTGCACAGAATGTACTGATCAGGATTTATACTGATGCAGGTATCCACGGCATTGGAGAATGTTCTGCTTTCCCGATGATTGTTGGCGAAACACAGGAAACCTGTATTGCCATGGCCAAAGATTTCGCTGCGATTTTAAAAGGTAAAGATCCTTTAGAAATTCCGGAGCGGATGAACGATTTATTGGGTTATGCAGATCATAACAATACCATTAAAAGTGCTTTCGATATGGCTTTGTTTGATATTGCAGCAAAAAATGCAAACTTACCCTTGTATAAATTTCTTGGCGGAACCAAACGCACCATTGAAACCGATATGACCATTGGTATTGATACACCAGAGGGAATGGCCACTACAGCTTTAAAATATAAAAGTCAGGGTTGCCGGATTTTGAAAATCAAACTGGGCAAAAAGGTACATGATGATATACAAAGGGTAAAACACATCCGCGAAGCCGTAGGCGAAGATTTGATTTTACGCCTGGATGCCAATCAGGGCTGGAGTTTTGATGATGCTTTGTTTACTTTGGGCGAATTGGAAAAATACAATATTGAATTTTGCGAACAACCCATGCGCACCTGGTATGATGATCAATTACCAGAACTGAATGTGAATTCGCCAATTAAATTAATGGCCGATGAAAGCTGTTATAACCACCACGATGCCCGAAAACTGATCAACAGCCAATCAACAACTTATTTAAACATTAAATTCTCTAAGTCTGGCGGTATACTCGAAGCGCAGAAAATCCATGAAGAAGCCTTAAAACATGGTGTAAAATGTATGATTGGCAGCATGCTCGAGACCCGGATTGCTTTAAGCGCCAACCTGCATTTTGCCTTGGCCAGCCCTAATGTTGAGTTTTTTGATTTAGATACAGCGCTATTGGGGCATTTAGTTGATCCAGTGGTTGGTGGCTTAACTTATAATGGCTACTATCTTGATGTTCCCGAAGAAATCGGTATCGGCGCCGAAGCTGATGAGTTTTTCTTAGAGAAATGTGAAAGCTGGACGGTTTAGTTTACGAGTTTGGAGTTGAGCGTTTGGCGTTTGGAGTCGATTAACCGATTAAAAAAATTAAACTCCAAATCAATATCTATTCATTATTTATTAACGACGTACTGAACCTCTTAAACAGATCGCTTATCCTAAAGCTCCCAGCGTATGTACATATCTCCGGCATTTGTTTTTAGGCATTATGCTAGCTTGCTCTAAAAATACGCAGGTTTTACCGAAGTACGCCTGTCAATCCCAAGGGCCAGGTGAATCAAAAAAACAGGTGCAGACCAGGACAACTAGCACTACCAAACCTCAAACGCAGTGAGTTTTGTGCTTCATGTTTGCAAAAGCCTTTCACTAACCCCTAACGAACAAAACAAAGTGCCGCTGTTTTTTTGATGTGCATCGGCTATGTGCAAAAGGCCCATTGCTGGATTGACGAAGCGCTTTGGGTACTTTGGCGCGTCAAAATGCGCAGCATTCTTGAACACCACTAAAAACAATATTAACTGTGAAAAACTACCATGCCCCGCGGCATAGAGCGAAAAAAATCAGGCTTATCGTTAATAAATAATGACTAATGAACCAACAACCTATCCAACGCCAAACTATCACCATTAAAAGCATTAAAATCAACCACATGTCCAATACCATTAATTTTGGCTTTATCGGAGTGTTGCCAGAATTTCCAGCGGCTTTTATCCATTCTCAATTTTGGTTGATAATAATGTGCAATCCATAAAGGATAATCATCAAAATGATCACCCAAATAATCTTCGTAAAATTTAAGCCCGGTATAAATAATTGGTCTTACCTTAGTTTTCATTTCTACATAATTAAGGAAATCAGCCAGTTCCGCCCGCATTTTTAGCGCAGAAACGCCATCTAAAGATTCAATATCCACCACGGGTGGTAAATCACCCTTCTCGATATTGACCACCTGTAAGAAAAATTTAGCCTGCGTTTTACCGTCCTTTTTTGGCCTGAAAAAGTGATAGGCTCCGCAAATAATCCCTGCTTTTGGGGCTTCACGCCAGTTGCGTTGAAAATAGGGATCAACCAGCATTAATCCCTCTGTAGCTTTGATAAAGGCAAAACGGATGCTCACCTCATCTTCCTTCATTTCCTTTACTTTCTGCCAGTTTATTTTGCCCTGGTAATAAGAAACGTCAATGCCGTGAACCGTATATTTTTTAGGGATTTTGATGTTAAAACTTTCGTAAGTTCTGTAATTAGGGTCTTGCCCCCAGTCTTTAACCCAACGCCAGGTAGCCACAAAACTTCTTAATACATAACCGTAATAAAATGGAGAAAGTAAAATCAACAATAAACCAGCAATAACCAACTTCAATTGCACGGAAATACCATTCTTCTTTTTTCTACCCGCAGAAGATTTTCTGCCTACCGGTTTCCTAACGGCAGGTTTTCTGGCAACCGGACTTTTATTTATTGGGGTTCTTTTATCTGGAGGCATAGTTATTAATGCCACTAAGTTGAGGAAAATGTATGGAAATAAAAAAGGCAGGGTCTCGAGAAAACCTTTAATTGTCATTCTGAACGCAGTGAAGAACCCGTAGGCTCTGCGAAGCAAATCTTTAGATCAAAAGATCCTTCGTGCCTCAGGATGACAGAAAAAATGAGGTAAAACCAAGTGAAAGCATTAAGATTAGCTTCGCTGAGCACTTCGTGGTTCCCGCATGCGCGAGAATGACGACCGTATTATAGCGAGTGCCTTAAACCCCTATCCGCCTACTGGCACCTTTCCTCTGAAAGGGAAAGGACTAAAAGAAAATCTCCTCATAACCACCCCCACCCCTCCTAGATTAGGCGGGGAGTTCCCCTCATAGTTTCAAAGGGATCAATCTATGAATGCTTTTCTCTACTCCATGCTATCTGCACCCTGCTATCCGGCCTAGGAAATGATGGAAGGAGAAAACGTTAAAGCTTTTGCACCTCCTTTCAACCTACCACTACCCAGAGGCAGCACGCCCTCCCCGATCCTTCATCGGGGCTTGTGCTGACGACCTCAAAGCTTTGACGAATTTATCCGACATCAGATCCAAGCCTTGATTTTTGGTTACCTTTTTATCAAGAAAAAGGTAAGATCCCCTCGGCGGTGGTGAGCCGAGGCAAGACTCTGCTGAAGAGAAAAAATCTTTTTAACTGTCATTCTGAACGCAGTGAAGAACCCGCGTAGGCTCTGCGAAGCAAATCTTTAAATCAAAAGATCCTTCGTGCCTCAGGATGACAGAAAAAATGAGGTAGAACCAAGTGAAAGCATTAAGATTCCCGCCTGCGCGGGAATGACGACCCTGTTAGAAATTATCCCTATACACCATGCTATCTGCGCCCTGCTACCGGCCTCGCAGATTTCCGCCGGAAAAAGCACGGAAATCTTTGCACCCCCACTTCATACCCCACAGCCCAAGGCAGGATCAAAGCGGGAGCGGTGGAATAGAGCAAGGGCTAAGAGCCTCGATGCTGCCGCTATCAAGATTTCCGTAGGTTTTTACAAGGAAGGATGCAAGCCTTGGGTTTTTGTTTCTTTTGGGCCAAGCCAAAAGAAAGAGCCCTTCGGCGGCGGTGAGCCGAGGCAAGCCCGAGCCTGAGGTAAAAAATAGCGACCGCTTTAAGGTTCCCGCCTGCGCGGGAATGACGACCATATTAGTAACACCCCCTTCACCCCCTCTTCACTTCATACCACTTCTCCACCCCCTCTACAAACCCCTCAAAAAAATCCCTATAATACCCTTTCGGTACCTGCACCCTAAAATTCACCTTACTAAAAAACCAAACCAGTTTATAATCCATTTCAGCCTCAAGCAAATACCATAAATACGGTTTAACCCTATCGCAAACTAAAAATAGCCCAGGCTTATCGCTATTAAAATGCAGACTTTTCCCTTTCACCTTAAGTTTAAGCTGCAGTTCGTAATAATCGCCCTCATCTTTTAACACAAAGCTTAAAACAGGCACCTCCATCGAAAATTCAACCAGTTTCATATCACGCATTACAGGTTTGCCGGTAACATTACGCAGGCCATAAGTATAAAAGTAATGGGTAAAACGCTGTTGCATCAATAGCGGTAAAGCCTTGTTCCAAAACTTAAAAAGGACGAGTTGGTTGGCATCGTTTACCGCATTGGTTTTAGCCGCGGTTTCGGGTAGGTGGACATTGGCGCTAAAACGTATGGCCGCCAGCGGTTTCATGGCGAAGCAAATACTGTTCAGCTCCTCCTGCTGAGGCGAGAGGCTTATACCCTCCACATCGTGCGGATTAAACACAAAACGTTTAAAAGATTTAACCGTTTTTAGGTAAGCCGTGGCCGCAAAAACATAAGGAACTAAAAAAGGATAATGGTTGCTGTTGAAATGCTGCAGATCGGTATTGGCGAAACAATAACCAATGCTCACCGGGGCCAGGCGTGCCGTGTCGTGTTTACCCGACAGCCTTTCACGCGGTACCACCACACGTTCGGTAACATCCGGCAAATCATCACCAGGCCTAAACAAACCGCTAAACTTTTTCTTCAAGGTAATAGCGAAACCACCAGGTTTTTTAACCACATCTACATATCCCGACCGCTTGTTGCCCAAAGCAAAACTTGCCGGCCAGTAATATTCCTGAAAATCGCAATACCCACTCCGCATCATGGCCCGCAAAGTAAGGTAAGCATAATGCCCCAGGTAGCTTTCATCAGTATCCAAACTACAGCTCACCAACAGATGATCGTATTCTACCCCAATGTAAACCCTTGCCTCTTCCTCTCCCAATTTAACCTGAACGGTTACCAAACCCTGATCAAAAGAACGCGATTGTATGGCCAACGGCTCAGGCTTTTTACCTACGCTAAAGGTGTTATGCCATCCGTTAGCGATCTGATCTAGCACCGCTAAACTTAACACCCTGCTCCCCTTTTCTAAAGGCAATTGATAAAACTGCGAACGCAGTTTCCCTGCAATGGTAATAGATTTAGTTTTCATACTCGTATGATTTTACGAGTCTTGTTGGGCAGAACAGCCCCAAACAATAAATGTGGGACTGCTTACCATGATTACACTAAAGTTTCTGACGCCTTACGTTAACATGGTTTTACAGCAGTCCCACATCTATTTCGATGTACAAATATATACATCTACGCATAGATATGGGCATTAATCTGCTGTCTTGTGTTAACGGCGTCAGATTTTGTAATCACAAGACTTTTATTAATACCTATTTTAACTATACCAAATATAAAAAGTAATTATTTTGTATGCAAATAATCCCACAAATAAATTATATAGTTTCTTTTTATTTGTTACGTGGAAGAACTCAAAAAAGAAGAAATACTTAAATCATTCGGCACTCATTTGAAAAACATTAGGAATGAGAAAAAGATTAGTCTACGTGTACTTGAGCAACTTTCCAACATAGATTACAGTCAAATTCATAGAATTGAAAAAGGTGAAACAGCACCTTCCCTAATTACATTACTTTATTTAGCAAAAGGTTTGGGAATTGACCCAAAGGAATTATTAGATTTTTCTAAATTAACAGAAAAATAGTAAGACATTAAAGCAACCAGGTTCAGAAAAGCGAAGAAATTGAAGATAACACTTTAGAGAAAGTCGCAAAAGTTTTGGGCGTGTGTGTGGAAGCGATAAAAGCTTACTCGGATAAAGCTGTGATAAATAACATTTAAAATAACTACAAAGGTTCAAACAACCAAGGTGCTAATAACATCAATAATTATAATTTTACGTTCAATCCGCTAGATGAACTTCTTAAAGCACTAATGAGAACAAAGAATTGTTCGAAAAATTATTGGCTAGTGAAAGAAAGAAAGTGGAGATATTGAAGAATAAATAGAAAAATACCTATATAGTAAAAGACCAATAAACATTAAACTCGTGACATATAAATTTGGATCAAAACATGATCTATCAGCGGTTCTGCAAAATCAAGCATAAATTCCTCTTCTTTATCAGTTAAAATATATTCTCCTATTCTTTGATGTGCAATAGAATTTCTTATTCTATATATCCAGTATATTGCTAAATCAATTAAAAAATACTCATAAGTCCTACCTGTTAATGTTCTTCTTATTGTAGCCATATTTGCTTCTGAAAATGATGGTAATGATACTAATGAACGAAACTCCGATAATTCTCTGATTGGATTACCAGCCTTAGTATATTTCTGAAAAATGTTTTCACCTTCATTTGGAAATCGAACAATTTCGTATAGATGTGCAGATAAAGAAACAAAATCAGTAATTCTGTCATTTAAAATAATTTTAAGTCGATTCAACTCATTACTAGATAACTCTGAAAATAAATTACTTATTCCAAGTAGATCATTCTTTAGATTGCGAATTTTATTAACTATATCTAAATCCATCAATAATTCGATCTGATGGTATTTTTTTAAAAATCTTTCGAAAACGAAAGGTTCTAGAATTGCTTTAATTGAACTGGAATGATGAATGCTAGTTGGAAACTTTAAGCTTTCGACTGCTGTAATTGAACCAACTGCTCGTGTACTGCTGCTGTGATTTCTTAGTTTAGACTTATGAAAAAAACTACCCCACACTGGAGCAGTCTGATAGAATTTGTTATAGTATTTCTCTATATCGTTTTTATTAATTACTATATAAGAATAATGAATTTCAAGAACATTGCTTAAAAATATATCCTTCCCCACTTCAGTAAGATAGGCTATATATTTTTTCTCAGTTAGCTTGTCAAAATCAAGTTTAGAATTTTCTGGTTTTGTACATAAAGAACCAATCAAACTTCCATCTTCAAGTCGAACATCGATTTCCTGATCTAACTCATACTTATTATTAATACCAAGAAGTTTTAAGGCTATAAAATCATTAATTGCAATATTACTTTTTACTTGCTCAACTGTATTTATTTGAAAACTGAGATTCTCAAAGTGAACAACCTCATCTGATTCGATTTCTTCTTTAGTCATAAACTAGGCCTCTGACTTCCAACAATCAGACAATTTTTTTTCTCCCTCTTCCCGAAAAAATTCCTTAAATGCTGAGAAAAGCAATCGTCTCGTTGCGACCCCAACATTAATTTTTCTAGAAGCTATTCCCTGTATCAGAGAAAAATATGATTCAAGACCTAGGGGATCTTCTATGTAACCTCCCGTAAGCGCATCGTTTAATTTTTTTAGCGAAGAATCTATTCTTTGCAGTCTCTCAGTACTAGTTCCAAAGTCTGTTATAGCTGCAAAAAAGGAAGTCATTACATTCTCAAGGGATAACCAGTTGGATTTATTAACATCGGCTGAATATTTATTAAAAGCGTTGATATCAAGTTCAGTATACTTTCTTAGATAATAAACGAATTTCTCAAAGGTTTCATTGATCTTTTCTTCTTCTGAATCTAAGACTGAGTCTTCCATCATTTGTTGAGCCACAAGATTATTTCTGTTTAATTCAGGAGTTTTCCATAGGTAACTTTGATAAGATGTTACTAAACGTTCGAAAGGATATTGAGCAGGCTTTGACCTTTTTTTATTTTCTGTTTCTTTGAAAATCTCTAAATTTTCAATAGACTCTTTCAATCTTTCCGCAAGTGAATTAAATAATAATTCTATTTGATGTCTTAATGACATTGGTTTTTGTCCAGCATTTAAGATAATTAATCTATATATTAAGTGTTTAGGTTCTGGTTCAATCCAAAACTCTATCAACAATTTCTGCTCAGCTTTAAACTCAAAATTTTCTTTTTTAATTTCATTGAGGACATACGTTCGTTGTAAGCCATCTAAAATACTAAAGATGCCAGGCACACCAAGTTTCGATTGTAAATTATTTAGATCATTTGTTAATAAAACTTCTTTAATTTCAGTCACACTAGATTTATTCACAGCAAGGGTAATTGGAGGTAATAGCGCACCTGCTTTAATATCCAGCTTCATCCGACTATACGCTCTATGTGTTTCCTTTCTTCTCTGAATACTATATTGATCGTAATTTTCACCAACCAAAATCAGATAATCATTTATACTAACTTGTCCATAAACTACATCGGTATTCGTCCTTAAATCCTTAGTAGTTCCTATTATTTTTAGATCCATATTAAAAGCTTGTTATTCCTATCCTCGAGCCATGATTGGCATATCTATTACCTATCATATCCACAATTTCTTTTTTTAGAAGAAAAAGGGATGTCCCTAGTTTCTTATCATTTGGCGAAGCTGTAAAAATAAAATTAAAGTTAACCCATATCTGAAATTCCTTTTTATCCAAAAAAAATGTTCCAACTTCCATACTACTTTCCCTTGGAGATTCAATTAATTTTTTATCTATTTTGTCTACAACTATTCCATAAATATATTTGTGTAAACGACTTTTGTTCTGAGAATAATCACAAGCAGAACTTATTTCAATCGCAACAAATTTTGAAGATTTTAATAGTTTCGAGATTTGCTCTAAACGAACAGCTTTCTCACTTTCTTTAAATCCACTTTTGAAAGGGATAACATATTTCACCCATTCTTCATAGCTTTTTGAAAACTCTTTTTCAAATCTCTTACTATGTTTTACAATATTTATTACTATTCCTCGAGACTCTTTATCTAAAATTGTTTTATCTATATGAAAAATAGCATTTAACTCACTTTCCTTAAATCCTTCTGGAATTGAAATATCTTTCCTAATCACTGCGTTTTTTAGACTTTTGAGAAATGAAGGCCACTTTGAAGAAATTTCCGCTTTCAAAATTTGATGATTCATTATTTGTGAAAGTGCTTCATATACAGCCCGACCTGGATTTTGCTTCGCGTGTTCAAATCCTAAGGTTTGAACTGCAATATTGGAGAATATGAGTTCAAAGTTTTTTGCAAAAATCTCATTTTCTCCCCACTTATCTTGATTAGGGATAATTTTATAAATCTGTTGAATTGCCATAATGGAAGCACGGCTTAAATTCCCTTCAAACTCGAACAGTAATTGTAAAATTTCATCATTTAAAATTTTATCTAATTTAGATTTGAGTAAGGAATCTGTATCTGTCAAAAATTCGTCCTTGTCTATGCAATTTATCAAAAATGGTTTGGGTATATTATTTGAATGTCGAATCTGGATGAATTTTTTAAAGTCATCTATCAAAGAGGTATTGGATGTCCAAAAAATCAACGCAAAAGGCCCATTATCTACATGAATGTATTGTTTTATTGCAGCGGCTAAGCTATTAAAGATTTGGGGATTAGAACTTCCACCACTAGGATTTATATTAATATCAAAAAAAGCAACTTTAATATCTTTTAATGGTTCACTATAAAATGCATCGTATTTAAAAGCTCTACAACCGATTCCATTATCGTGAAATTGTTTACTAAGCTTATTTAGATGATCATCAATATCATCAACGATGATAAATTTATTTTGAGGCGTTAACATATCTAGCTAGGGGTTTGGAAAAACTAATGCTACAACAGCACCATTGTATACTTTAGGAATATCTAATTCGGTAGGATCTGGGAATAATAATTTACCTCCAACCATTTCCATAACAATATTTACAAAATACAAGCCGAGTCCCATTCCTCCTGGTCTGGTGGTTCTAAACGGAAAAATCAAATCTTCTGGTTCCATATTAAATCCTGGACCATTATCAGCAATAATTATAGCTGGGCCACTAAAATTTTTTATGTCAGATGTAATAAATATACCAGATTTAAAGTCAGATGTTTGAAGCTCTTTTTTGACACTAACCCAATAAATGGAGTTATCAATAATATTTGAAACGGAACTTAACAGCAAATTGCCCGGGCCTTTAACCATAAAATCAGGAGATTCTCCAGAAATAAGCGGGCTTGAAAATATTATTTTGTGATACCCAAATCTAGGACCATTTATATCTTTTGCCCTCACAACTAATTTGCTAGCTTCAATAGAAATATTCTTGTTCTGTTTTAGCAGTGGCGAAAAGTTTTCTAATAGTTGAATTAAATTCTTGACTCTTTCTTTAATAAGTGGTAAGTCTAAATTATTATTCAAATCAGTATTAATAAACTTAACTTCCCTATCGACCTCATGAAAAACTATACCTAAATTAATTCCCGACATTCCAGAATTTACCATAACATCTCTCATGTCGTTATAATCTTTCTGAACACGTTTCATCAATGGGGCTAGTTCTTTATCAAGTTTTTTTTCTTTTAACTTAGCGGACAACTCATCAATAGTCTCAGAAAATCCAATTTTCTTAACTGGTTTGATATCTTCTAAATAATTTTTAATCTTTTCCCTATCTGAAATTGCGGTTCTCTGAAATAAATCAAAAACTTCATTACATATGGCCTTAAATTTTTTAAAATATATGTTATCGTCAAAACCCTCTCTGTTTGTTTTTTCTACTAGGCCCTTATGACTACTAGACATATTTATCTGTACAGAACCTATCACTGTATTTTTACTAAACCGCTCGCCTAATTTTTGAACTCTTGCTAGATCTAGACCTAACCAATCATCTCCAGGCTCACCATAGTTGTAAACTCTGATACCATCTCTAAAGACTCTTACACCGGAGTTTTCTCTAATAAATGATTTTATAGCATTTGTTTGACCAAAAGCATTCAGCACGGGGGTAAGTAAATTATATACATAAAATCGCCCCTTTATTTCACCAATTCCGTTTAGATCACTTTCTTTGAGATGTTTTTGTTTGTGATCAAATAGATCATCCTTATTACTAATTTTTAATCGATTCTCTTCAGGTGATGAATTTTGAGAATTACGATCTATGCCGAAATTATTAGGTGGACGAAAAAGGTAGCTCCATTTAATTTCTGAATTAGAATTTATTTCAAAATCAAAATAGTAAAGTGACTCATTGAGAATTTCATTTGGGTCTTTTACATCCTCAAACCAAGATTGATGATAATCGTTGGCATTTATTTCTACACTAAAACTATCAATATTTTGAAAGGGGTTTATTATTGATAATGTCTTCCTAGCAAGTTCTCTTAGATCCCTTCTTGTCCAGTTTTCCTTTTTTAAGTCAGAAATAATTATTCTCGTACCTTGATTTTTTTTGGGAAAAAGAGAACCTTCAATTCTTTCTATTTCAACACTTGTGTCTTGAATATATTCTGCTTCGTCAATTAACTTTTGCCAATTAATAGTTATCCTACTCGAGAAATTTTCCTCTAAGGTTTTTGTCTCAAGAACTATCTTTTTTCCTAATTTATGAACTGCTAATCTTCCTACTCCCTTTTCTCCTAACGAAATTCTTTCAAATTTTTTACTTGGTTGACGTTTTATTCCTCTTTTGAAATCAGTACCAATTTCAAGCCAGACATTTGTCAACGTCTGCGGCGTCATACCATTTCCATCATCTTCTATACTAATTGACTGCTCCGATGTATTCAAGTTAACTAATTCAATCAATACATTTTCAGCATCGGCATCGTATGCATTTTTAACTAATTCGAAAATGGCTAGATTATCACTTCCTATTAATTCGTCACCAAGTAGGCTAAGAATATGGCTTTTTGCTTTGAATGCGTATCCAACATTAATAATTACATTAATTATAGCTTTTTTGTCATTAATTAGACACTGTAATTTCTCAGTTCCATAGAAATCTGAATTAGGTTCATATGTAACAAAACTTCCTTCAACTGCTATCTTCCCATGTGAATTGCCTGAAATTTGAATAGTTGTATTTGGTTCAATTTCAAGCCTGAAACTTAATCTGTTTCCTGGGGTAGTTTGGAAGAATAAGTCTTTGCCTTGAACATATTTGTATTCGTTTGACATAAATTATGCTTGAAGTAGTCTTTTAATATATATCGCTATTCTCTCAGCCATTAAAGGGGGCACTGCGTTTCCGATTTGTTTAAACGCGGCAGTTCTACTTGTTCCTTCTTTAACTCCTTCAAAATAAAAATCATCAGGAAATGATTGTAATCTGGCAGCTTCTCTAACACTAATTGATCTATTTTGATGAATGTCAGGATGAATGTAGTAATGGCCATCTTTAGCAATATGCGCGACAACTGTTTGTGAGCTTTCTAATTCCGGTGCAACAACTTTAAACCTATCGCAAAAGGTTGTTCTATTTTTATGAGTCTTAAGGTTATCAGGTAGATTATCATACTGCAACCTTTCATTTTTATTCAACCATAGTTCGACAGCAATTTTATAAATTTCTTTATCTTGTTTAGTATTTGGCCTACATACATGTTGGGTTAAAACTTCTATGCCATTTCTTAACTTAGCATCATAGACATATGGATTTCCATCACATTTATAGCTGGCATATTTATTTACACCTTCACCTGCATTTAAAGATGGTAAATCGGCAAAAATATCACTGACCTTGGCTTTAATTTCAAAAGATTCAAAATCGGGTACATTTAATTTTAAATGTCTTTTATGTCCAATTAAAATTATTCTTTTTCTTTTTTGCAAAACCCCATGTTTATCTGCTTCAAGTATAAAGTCAGCTATCTCATATCCAAGATTACTAAACAATGTGACCATTGTTTTAAAATAACGACCTTCGTTCGCAGATTTTAAACCAAGAACATTCTCAAATACAAACATTTTAGGGTTGTATTTCTGCAAGTAATTAGCATATTGTAAAAAAAGATAGTTCCTAGGATCTGCAACCATTTTATCTTTCGATCTAGATCTACCCGCTAACGAATATGCTTGACAAGGTGGACCACCTACGATGAGGTCTATTTCTCTACCTGAAGAATGTTTATCTAATTTTGAGAAAATTGTCTCATTGTTCTCTAAACCTATAGGTAAATTGATAACAGTATCAAGGATCTTACTAGGGATTAATGAGTACAATTCTTCTCTGGTAATTTTGCCTTCTAGATAAGCTATATAATCTTTAATTCTGTTATTTTCTTTCAAGTGATAGTACGCAATCCTGGTTTTTAAAGTATAGCATGCGGCTTTATCCATTTCGACATGAGCAATTGCTTCGAAACCTGATCTTTTAAAGCCCTCTGAAAGTCCACCAGCTCCAGCAAAAAGGTCTATATAGTTAAAATTTTTATTATTCATACAAGTGAGCGTAACTCCTTGTTAAGGTATACTTTTATACTATAAAAATCAAATAAATATTAATTTGATTTAGAGACACTTAAGTAAAATAATTTTCCGTAAATATTAATTTGAGGATTAAAACCAAAAAACTTTCGAAAACTCTTTATACTTATATCCCACTTATGTAGCAATTGAGTATAGACTTTTTGTCTAGGATCCAGCATTACAGGAATGTGTACGTTTAATCGACACGCCATAACTATCCAAAAAAAAAATCCCCCTACTCCTTTTAGTTGTAAAGAAAATAATATTAACTTAATGCCAATTAATCTATTTTATTTACTTTTTTAAACTACAAGTTATGTCTAAAACGAATGAGACCGGCCACGCCAAAAACGTAGCCAATTTCGAAACCCTTATTGCTTATTTAACCGGCTATGGCGCCGCTTACAATCCCAGCAATGTAAACATCCAGTTAAGCAGCTTAACCGAAAAAGCTGCCGCGGCAAAAACCATTAACGAGCAGGTTCACGATGCTGCCGCAAAAAACAGCAACGCCGTGGCCCTGCGCAATCTGGCTTTTCAGCCTTTAAAAAAGCTGAGCACCCGCATAGTAAATGCAATAAAAGCGAGCGATGTACCGCAACAGGTAATTGATAATGCCATTACCAACAACCGCAAAATTCAGGGCCAGAGGGCATCAGTAAAGTTAACCGACGAAGAAAAACAGAAACTGGCCGCAAGCGGCACCGTTGTTAACCAAGTATCGGCCTCGCAACAAAGTTTCGATAGCCAGCTCGATACCTTCGATAAACAGATCAAGCTGTTGGCTACCATCCCCAACTATGCACCCAATGAAGTAGAGTTGCAACAGGCTACCCTTACCACCTTATATAACGATTTATTGCAGAAAAACCGCGATGTGGTAACCAAAACATCCGAGTTGAGTACCCTTAGGCTTAACCGCAATAAAATTCTATACGATGCTAACACAGGTATAGTGGCACTCGCTTTAGATGCCAAGAATTATAGCAAATCGTTATTTGGTGTAAGTACACCGCAGTACAAACAAATTTCGGGCATTGCGTTTAAAACGATAAAAATTTAGCCTGTAATGAAAAAAATCATCCCAACCCTACATACTTCTTAAAACAGCAACAGAAATAAAATCGGTTGCTGTTTTTATTTAAAGGGCACCCTGCAAAGGGTTAACTGCAGTTATCATATTATTCACTGCAAACTAAAAACGGTTAACTGCCAGCTAAAAATAACCTACCTCTCCGATAAAGTTTTGAACTGCGCTGGTAAAACCATCAACTGCAAGCGTAAATCTGTCAACGGCAAATTTAATGTTGTTAACTGCTCCTATAAAACTATCAACTGCAAACATAAACCTGCCAGCCGCAAGTATAATGTTGTTAACTGCGCCGATAGAACGGTTAACTGCAAGTTCAGAACTATTAGGTGCGCTAACAATGCTGCCATCAGCAAGTATAAACCTATCAACTGCAAGTATAATATTATTAACTGCGTTGATAGTGCTGTTAACTGCTTTCATCATGATGTCATCGGTAAGCATAAAGCTGCCAACAAAAGGCATAATGATGTTAACTGCAATGTAGCTTAAAGACAGTTCAAAGACTTCTCCCTGCCTTTACGGTCAGGCACTACAGCCTAAATAACGGTAATTACAAGATCATTCGCCCCTACATTACTATACTCCTCAAAAAAAATCGTCATTGCGAGGAGGAACGACGAAGCAATCTTTCACGCTAATAATCCCTGCTATAAAGATTGCTTCGTCGGCTGAAAAAGCCTCCTCGCAATGACGGATTTATTGGTGAAATAACTACCGTGTTAGAAACTATCCTATACAACATGCTATCTGCACCCTGCTACCCGGCCTGGCAGATTTCCGCCGGAAAAAGCACGGAAATCTTTGCAGTTCCTCCTCATAACCCCACAGCCCAAGGCAGGATCAAAGCGGGAGCGGTGGGGTATAAACCTATCAACTGCAAGTATAATGTTGTTAACTGCTTTCATCATGATGTCATCGATAAGCATAAAGCTGCCAACAAAAGGCATAATGATGTTAACTGCAATGTAGCTTAAAGACAGTTCAAAGATTTCTCCCTGCCTTTACGGGCAGGCACTACAGTCTAAATAACGGTAATTATAACATCCTTCATCCCTACATTACTATACTCCGCAAAAAAAATCGTCATTGCGAGGAGGAACGACGAAGCAATCTTTCACGCTAATAATCCCTGCTATAAAGATTGCTTCGTCGGCTGAAAAAGCCTCCTCGCAATGACGGATTTATTGGTGAAATAACTACCGTGTAAGAAACTATCTTTAACATTACGCTATCAGCTCCCTGCTATCCGGCCTGGCAGATTTCCGCCGGAAAAAGCACGGAAATCTTTGCAGTTCCCCTCATACCTCACAGCCCAAGGCAGGATCAAAGCGGGAGCGATGGGATAAGTAAGGATAAGAGCCTCGATGCTGCCGCTATCAAGATTTCCGTAGCTTTTTACAAGGAAGGATGCAAGCCTTGATTTTTTGTTACTTTTGGATCAAGCCAAAAGTAAGAGCCCTTCGGTGGCGGCGAACCGAGGCAAGGCTTGGCGAAAGGGAAAAACTTTTAATTGTCATTCTGAACGAAGTGAAGAACCCGTAGGCTCTGCGAAGCAAATCTTTAGATCAAAAGATCCTTCGCTGCGCTCAGGATGACAGCAAAAGAAGAACCCCCCTCTACTCCATGCGATCTGCATCCTGCTGCCCGGCCTAGGATATGATGGAAGGAGAAAACGTTAAAGCTTTTGCACCTCCTTTCAACCTACCACTGCCCAGAGGCAGCACGCCCTCCCCGATCCTTCATCGGGGCTTGTGCTGACGACCTGAAAGCTTTGACGAATTTATCCAACATCAGATCCAAGCCTTGATCTTTTGTTTCTTTTCTATCAAGAGAAAAGAAAGAGCCCTTCGGTGGCGGTGAACCGAGGCAAGCCGGAGCTAGGGCAAGAAAACCTTTAATTTTCATTCTGAACGTAGTGAAGAACCCGTAGGCTCTGCGAAGCAAATCTTTCAGTTAAAAGATACTTCGCTGCCCTCAGGATGACAGCAAATAATAAGGCAAGACCAAGTGAAAGAATTGAATTAAAATGATTAAATAACAGCTGGCTTTTGGTATTTTTACCCCATCTAAACCCACCATGTTCAAACTTATCTTCAACACTTACAAAACATCATTCAGCGGATTAAGCAAAGAAACCTGGCTGTTAAGTATCGTAATGATGTTTAACCGTTGTGGCAGCATGGCGGTTCCGTTTATGGGTTTATACGTTACCCAAAGCTTGCATCGGTCTGAAATGGATGCGGGCTTAATCATTACCTTATTTGGTGTGGGCTCTATTTTAGGTTCTGCAACCGGCGGGAAACTAACAGACATCATCGGCTTCAGGCCGGTACAAATTCTCTCCTCCATTATTGGCGGATTGTTGTTTATCTTATTTTCTACCATTAGCCATTTTTCTACCCTATGTGTGCTGGCTGTGGTGATCAGCTTTTTTTCTGAAGCTTTCCGGCCCGCCAATTTCACGGCTGTGGCGCATTATGCAGCAGAAGGGACCATTACCCGCTCCTATTCACTTAACCGGCTGGCAGTAAATATTGGTTGGTCTGCCGGGATTAGCATGGCAGGGATCATAGCATCCATTAACTACAAGCTTTTGTTTATAGTAGAAGGTTCGGTGAGTATCCTCGTCGGACTTTCGATTTTGTTGTTACTCCCTAAAGTGCAGGATTTTATCAAAAAAGCAAAAGAAAGCCGCAGCACCATGGTGATTTTAAAACCCTGGGAAGATGCCTTTTATGTAAAATTTATCCTCTTAACTACCCTTTTTATTACCTGCGCTTTTTTAATGTTCAGGGTGGTACCCGTATTTTTTAAAGAGGAATGGCATATTAATGAATTTGCCATCGGAATTATTATCGGCTTAAATGGCGCCATCATCGCCCTTTTCGAAATGATTATGATCAATAAGATTGAAAAGAAAAGATCTCCCATATTTTTCATCATTATTGGTTCAATTTTCTTTGCAGTATCTTACCTGGTGTTAAGTGCACCGATTATTTTTCACGTGATATCGGCTGTGTTAACCATTGTAACCTTTACGGTTGGCGAAATGTTTGTACTGCCATTTATCAATACCGTTGTAATTAGCAGAAGCAATGAACACAACCGGGGTTTATATGCAGCGGGTTATACTTTAAGCTGGTCTTGCGCACAAGTGGTTGGCCCACTGGCTGGTTTTTATATCGCCAAACACCTGGGTTACAATTGGCTCTGGTTTGGGTTGGCCTGTATTTTATTGCTTTGTGCCTATGGTTTTAGCGTGATAGATAAACGCCAGCAACAAACGGTATTGGAAACAGATTAGTTTACAGTTAACCATCTGCTAACTGTAAACTACAAACTGACAATTGAAATTACGGCTATTTAAATTTCTGTGCCTTAACGCCTTCCTTAGTAATTTTTACCGGTAAAATCATTCCATCTGCATCAAATTTCATTTCATCGATACAGGTTTCGCGATGGTTGCCATCCGTTTCGGTTAATGGCCTGCGGTGGTAAACAATGTAGTATTTATTCTTTTTCTCATTGATGATTAAAGAGTGGTGCCCTGCTCCTCTTGCAATTGTTGCATCTTGCTGTAAAATTTTACCTACCCTTTTAAACGGACCAAATGGCGAATCGCTTACCGCGTAGGCTACAGAATAATCAGGTCCGGTCCAACCGCCCTCACTCCACATGAAATAATATTTACCATTTCTGATGAACATATACGGCCCTTCCACGTAATTATCAGGTGTAATTTCTTTAAAAATCTTACCATCATCAAAAGGCAAAAAGCCGGTAAAATCTTTATTCAGTTTGGCAATATTACAGTGTTTCCATCCGCCATAAATTAGATAATACTGTCCGTCTTTATCTTTAAAAACAAACTGATCAATCGGTTGTGCACCATTATGAAATTTATCTACCAAAGGTTTGCCCAAATGATCCTTATACGGCCCTTCTGGTTTATCGGCTACCGCTACACCGATTCCGCCCACCTCATTGTCGCTCTGTATATCGTTAGCGCCGAAAAATAAATAGTATTTTTTATCTTTTTGAACAATGGCCGGTGCCCACATGGCTTTATTGGCCCACTTCACCGCGGCAGTATCTAAAACATGAGGGTGTTTTTTCCATTTTACCAGGTCATCAGAAGAAAAAGCATCCAAAAAAACCTGTTCTTTATACTTTGCAGAGTAAGTTGGGTAAACCCAGTATTTATTGTTAAACACAGCGGCTTCAGGGTCTGCATACCATCCCGGAAATATTGGATTTCCAGATTGCTTAATCGTTTTAGTATCCTGCGCAAAAGAAGCGAGCGCGAATACAAATAAAAGAGATGAGAATAAATATTTCATGGGTACAATTTAGAAAAAAATATGTGGTTTTAAAATTTGGTGATCGGTTTAATCGCAAAGTGCGCGAAGATAAGGCGCAAAGAACGCAAAGTTGGGCGCATATTGTTTTAACCACGGAGAAAACTGAGACGAGACACAGAGAAAACTGAGTTTGGCCATAAAGGGTGGTTTAACCGCAAAGTGCGCTAAGAAAAGACGCAAAGAATGCTGAGCTTCCAGTTTATAATGTTTTAGGAAAGCAATTACAGTACCTATCGGGTTCGGCAGCCCCACTCCCGTTCCTGCTCCGATGAAGAATCGGGAGCATCCACTAAGATCGGGTTTATGTGGCAGGGATACCAATATTATTAACGTTTTAAAGCAAATGCCAGGAACAGGCTTTGCTCTGGAAAACAGGCCACCGTTAAATAAACCCGACAAAGCTAAATAGCCCGGAATGGAGCGCAGCGAAATGAGGACTATGAGCGATGGCGGGACTACAGCACCTATGAAACACAGATCGTTCGTTTTCATAAAATGGCAAAAAAAACCTGTTTATAAAGATAGGCAAGGATTGGTCTTCGACTCCGCTCAGACTGACACACGGAATAGGCTCAAACTAACCATAAAAGTTAAAATTATTTAGTTGTTTTGGAAAGCAAAACCTGTAGCAATTCAGTTAAAGCAGTCCTGCCCTTCGTTCCAAATCCTCGCCCTCATGCTTCGGCCTGCGGGTTTTTCACTACGGTCAGGTTTAGGTGGCACGGCTGGTAATACTATTAATTTAGAAATCGTTTATTTAACTTATCAGTGTCCGTTTCTGAAATAAACCCCACAATAACGAAAATACCTTTGTTGCACTACCGTCAAATTGAGCTGTCATGCTGAGGCACGAAGCATCTGCAAGCGATGAAAAAGATGCTTCGTACCTCAGCATGACAGTAGGGTAAAAAAATTTAAGCGAATGGCGGGACGAAAGCACCTACGAAAAACAGAACGTTCATTTTCAAAAAATGGCAAAAAAAATCCCTGCTTATAAAAATAGGCAGGGATTGGTCTTCGACTCCGCTCAGACTGACAAATAAGACTTCCTATTTACTCAATTCAGCGAAATATTTATGGAATAGCGGCAAAGTTTCTATTCCTTTATAATAGTTGTAAATATCATACTTCTCATTCGGCGAGTGTAGCGCATCGCTATCTAAACCGAAGCCAAAAAGTACCGATTTAATACCCAATACATCCTCAAACAAGGCTACAATAGGGATACTGCCTCCGCCACGGGTTGGAATAGCAGTTTTACCGAAACTATCTTCAATGGCTTTTTCAGCAGCTTGATAAGCTATACTATCAGTTGGGGTTACCACTGGTTCGCCACCATGGTGCGGCGTAACTTTTACCTTTACATTTTTAGGTGCAATGCTTTCGAAATGTTTAGTAAAGATTTCGGCAATTTCTTCTGAGCTTTGGTTAGGCACCAAACGCATCGAAATTTTGGCATTGGCTTTACTTGGCAACACGGTTTTGGCACCTTCGCCAATATAACCGCTCCAGATTCCGTTTACTTCTAAAGTTGGCCGTGTACCGGTACGCTCTAAAGTAGAGTAACCTTTTTCGCCCCAAACTTCTTCAATATCAAGATCTTTTTTGTATTCTGCTTCGTCATACGGTGCAGCATTTAATGCTTTTTTCTCTTCATCTGATAATTCTACCACTTTATCGTAAAAAGCAGGAATGGTAATATGGTTATTTTCATCATGTAAAGAAGCAATCATTTTACATAGAATAGTTGCCGGATTAGCCACTGCACCACCATAAACACCAGAGTGCAAATCGCGGTTCGGTCCCACTACTTCAACTTCCATATAAGCCAAACCACGTAAACCGGTTTCGATAGAAGGGTGCTCCATGCTGATCATCGAGGTATCAGAAATTAAAACGACATCGGCTTTCAATCGATCTTTGTTTTCATTTACAAAAATACCCAGATTGGCAGAACCCACTTCTTCTTCACCTTCAATCATGAATTTAACATTGCAAGCCAAGGTATTGGTTTGCATCATTAATTCGAAAGCTTTTACATGCATGTAAAACTGGCCTTTATCATCGCAGGCGCCGCGGGCGTAAATTTTGCCATCGCGTACGGTTGGCTCGAAAGGTGGAGTATGCCAAAGTTCTAAGGGATCAGCAGGCTGAACATCATAGTGGCCATATATTAAAACAGTTGGTAAAGCAGCATCGATAATTTTCTCGCCATAAACAATAGGGTATCCGGCTGTTGGACAGATTTCTACGTGATCAGCTCCTGCATCCTTTAATTTTTGTGCTACATAATCGGCAGTTTTTAAAACATCACCTTTATATTTAGGATCGGCACTAACCGATGGAAAACGCAATAATTCAAACAATTCATCTAAAAAACGTTGTTTGTGCGTTTCTACGTATTTTTTAATCTCTTGCATAACAAAATTAGTTTGGGCAAATATAGGCTTTACCAGATAAAAGGCACAGTAAACGATTAAATTATCGTCCAGGCAGCCATAAAACTTAGCTTTTTACCAGATGGCTGCCGATTTTGAATCTAAAATCAATCGATTATGTTAAATTCAAAAACCGTCTTCTAAACCATACAAATCGTTTTATGTTTGTAAAAAAGAATAGTACAATATTATTTATATTTACTTTTTTGTAAATTGCGCCAAATATCCTTTAAATCCTGTACGAAAGAATCTTAACAATGAAGTTTAGCACGAAAGTATTTCTATCTCTGCTGCTACTTATTGTTATCCGTATCCCTTCGTTCGCACAAGGAACTCCCCCTCCTACCCGGGTAAGTTGCCCGGAAGCAGCTCAATATTATTCAAAAGACAGTATCAATATTGTAACTTTTGGCGCCAGTACTGTAGAGGGCGTAAAAGGTATTGGTTTCCAGACCATGCTCCAGAACAATTTTATAAATTGTTACACCAACAAAATAGTAGATATTACCAATCATGGTATTGGTGGCCAGACTACTTTCCAGGGATTACTCAGAATAGACAACGCTATAGCCAATAGAACAGGTTTTATCGTAATTGATATGGGTATTAATGATGCGCTTGCGATATCTACAGGCAAAGGAAGTATAGCCGAAACAGTGGCCAATATGCGGTCTTTAATTACGACTAGCCTTAAACAAAAATTAGTTCCTATCTTGTGCACGCTACAGTTTGTTGATGACAGAACCATTAAAAGTTATGTTGCTGTAAATACGAACATCAGGACCCTGAATGCAGCATACAGAAAATTAGCAACAGAATATAAAATATACCTGGCTGATGTAAATGCGGCGATGAGACGTGATTTTTCGCTTTATCAGGATCCGTTTCATCCAAATGCACGCGGTTACAGATTGATCAGTTATGTTATTTTCGACACTATTAATAAGGCAATTTTTGATAAATTCCTGAAGTTTACCGTTACGCAGAATTACCCGAATCCTGCAGCCATGCAAACGTTTATCGATGTCGTTTTGCCTGAAACGGATAAAATTAACGTACAGATTTACGATTTAATGGGCCGGTTGGTGAAAACAGTGGTAAATGAATACCTGAACGTAGGAAAACACACATTGGAAGTCAATACCTCTACTTTTGTTCCCGGCATTTATTTCTTCAAAATTTCTTCTGATTCTGGCCAATACAACACCACCAAAAAGTTTATTGTGGCGAGGTAACAAAAGATTTAAATAGGAGTCTACTCTTAGATGAATATGTTTTATACCTTTAAATATGCACACGGAGACCACTTTCACCAATGAAGTTATAAATCTGGATCTTCTTCCGAACTACGAAAATATCCAGTTAAGCCGGCCACATCGGGATTATTGGAAAATCATTTGTATTAACTTGTTAATCTTTTTTGGCTTACTAGGAATAACAATGGGTATTCTTCTATTCTTTGTTGATGAGGTAAAACCAAATGCTAAATGGATCATTCCAGTTTATATAATACTGTTAACCAGCTTCTTTTTACTTTTTAGAGTGAGTTTTAAGAAACGGGGTTATGCGATCCGTACACACGATGTAATTTACAAGAGTGGGATTATTGCTGAATCGACTACAATTGTTCCTTTAAACAGGATTCAGCATATTGAGCTGAACGAAGGTCTTTTTTCCAGAATATACCAATTGGGATCGTTACAGCTATTTACCGCGGGTGGCCAAACCGGGCATATCCACATTTCGGGTATTGCCATAGACGAGGCAAAGCGTATTAGAGATTTACTGTTGAATAAATTAGAGCAGCTTGAAAACCCAACAGAACTGAATCCTAATGAATAACGATTTTAGTAAACCGCAGCGCGAATCTGCCTTTGGTATCATCATTATGGGTGCGCATACAATGCTGAAAATTGGCAAGGCGACTTTTTTCTTATTCGTTATTGCTTTCGTAAAGATGTCGGGTACTTCTTTCACTTTCCTGATGTTAGGTATTTCTGCAATAATCGTATTCAGTTTCATATTTGCGTATTTATGGTACTTAAAATTCACATTCTTTTTAGATAAAGAAAAGCAGGAATTTGTGGTCAATAAAGGAATTTTCAATCGCGATCAGGTCATTATTCAACTCGATAAAATACAGCAGGTTAACATTAATCAGAATATTTTGCAGAAAATTATCGGAGTTTATGGATTAAAAATCGATACTGCCGGTGCGCATGGAGAAGAAGTAAGTATAAAAGCCATCGAGGAAACTTCGGCCTATATCCTTAAAGAGCATCTGTTAAACAGCGAAACCATAACTGCAACAGAAGGGAAAATTGAAGTTGAGAACGAAAAGACAGCAGAAGCACCATTTTTAAAAATAAGTTCCTGGACATTGTTTAAAGTTGGATTAACCTCTAACTATGGGCAAAGTTTAGCTTTAATTGTTGCTTTTTTTTATACCGTTATTTATGAGGGCAGGCAATTACTCGATGCATTTAAAATTAACAAAGATCAAATTCAGAGCACAGTAACAGGTATGCTAACCATTGTTACGGTTTTCATTTTAATTGCATGCCTTTTAATTGTATTGCTGATTGTTAATCTGGTTAGAACCTTTTATAAGTATTTCGAGCTGGAAATCAGTGAGCATAAAAATACACTTTTGCTCTCTTCGGGATTAATTGCGAAGAAAAATACTTTGATCAGTCCAAATAAAGTACAGATTACAAAATACAGCCAGAATTACTTTCAGAAAAAACTGAACATGCTGAATATGAGTTTAAAGCAGGCTCATTTTGGTCAAAGCAAGAAGGGGCACGAAATGCAGGGAAACACCTTAGAAATTCCGGGGTGTAATGCTGGCGAACGTGATGAATTGCTCAAAATGATATTGGGCAAAGTACCATTAAAGGAAAAAACCTTTATTCCCGACTGGCGTTTTTTAAATCTCCCCATTTTCTTTAAACTGATTGTGCCAGTTTCAATTTTTTTGATCATGGCTTTTAATATCCCAGAAGTGAAACCTTATACAGGCATTGCAATCGCATACTTAATTTTAGGCGTTTTAATGATCTATATCAGCTACCGCCGGCACCGGATTTCTGTAAGTCAGGATTTCATTATCAAAACCAGCGGCATCTGGGACATTGCTAATGAAATTGTAATGCCTAATAAAATTCAGGCCATTACTACCTTTCAATACCCTTGGCATAAAGGAGTGGATGTTGGCCACCTCACTTTACATACCGCCGCAGGTCAGATTCACTTCAAATATGGTAATTATACCGAAATTAAGAGACTCGTGAATTATTGGCTCTACCAGGTAGAAAGTACAAACGAGAATTGGATGTAAGTTTTTAAAGAAATAAAATAATTGTGATGAATACCATAGAAAAGATCATTTTACTTGAAAATAGATTATTAGCGGCCATACAAACTGGTGATGTAGAAGACTTGAATGAGCTTTTGCATGAAGATTTACTTTTTAACCTGCCCAACGGTGTAACCATAACAAAGGCGATGGATATGGAAACTTATACATCCGGAAAGATGGCTGTAAATTCTATTATCCCCGCTGAGCAGCAAATTAATCTGATTAATGATACAGCGGTTGTTAGTGTGAAAATTGAACTAAAGGCAGTATATAATTCGCAATCCATCGAAGGTATTTTCAGATATTTAAGAGTCTGGAAGGTGTTTGATCAAGAATGGAAAGTAATTGCCGGAAGTTGTGTGGCCATATAAAAATAACAGCTGCCAGGTTTAAATCCAAGCAGCTGCTATAATTCAATTAATCATGGTATGCCGCAGCAAACTCTTTGGCAAAATCTTTAAGTTTAACCTTACCTAAAACAGGCCTGTTTTTATAATAATCTACAAAAAGTTTATTGCTCCTGATCGCATCGCCCATTTCTACATAGTTTTTGGCTATTTCTTCAGGTAATCCTGCTCCTACCATTCCGTTTAAGGCCTCTTCATCGCTAAATTCAATCCATGGTAATGCTGGTTTGCCCACCGCAGTACCTAATACTTTTGCAACATCAGCCGGAGTACTTTCATCATCACCGGCAACATATTGGATGGTTTTACCCGTAAAATTACTTTCCAAGACTTCTGCAGCTGTCGCTGCAATATCAACAGGATGTACCAAAACAAGTCTGGAATCAGGACCAAAATTAGAACCCAGTATATCTGCATGTTTAACCATATCAATGTTGGCTAAAAAGTTAATATAGAAATAACCTGCACGTAAATGTTTTACATCAACCCCATTTAATTCGGCAAAAATATTTTCTACATCATGCAAGCCGGCAATCGGACCGGTTCCATCAGGCAGATCTGCGCCTACACTGCTTAAATTTACTACTTTGTTAACCCCTGATTTTTTTATGGCAGCAGCATAATTTTCGCCGATACCTTTTATATATTCCCTAAATTTTGGTGCTGCAAAATTTGGCGGAACCATGGTGTAAATGGCATCAGCCCCTTCGAAAGCATTTGTTAAAAATTCTGTATCATCTACACTGCCAATTAAAGGTATTGCGCCCAGGGCTTTAATTTCTTCGGCTCTATCGGCATTGCTGCTAATCACTTTTACTTCATGGCCTTTGGCCACCAATATTTTGGCCAGCGGTTTTGTAATATTACCGGTTGAGCCTGTTAATGTTATTTTCATGATTTTTTGTTTTTAAATATTGAATACAAAGCTATATTTGTGCTTACTTTTATACAAGTACTTACCCCAAAGTATGTAACTATGACAGCCATTAAAGAAAGTTCGACCCGTAATTTTAACAAAGGCGTAGCGTTAACCAGCTGCCCCGTTACTTTTGTAATGGAAAAAATTGGTGGTTATTGGAAACCGATTATTATTTATCATTTAATGAGCGGGCCAAAACGCTACAGCGAATTAAAACGCGCTATACCACAGATTACAGAAAAAATGCTGATACAACACTTAAAGCAGTTGCAAAATGACGACCTGGTTCACCGTGATGCACAAGCGGTTATTCCGCCCGTAGTGACTTACAGTCTCACCAAATCAGGGCAGGATCTTTTTCAGGTATTGGATTCAATGGTAGATTGGGCCGTTAAAAATGGCTCTGTTTAACCTCATTATAGACAAAATAAGGGTTTGAGTAAAAATTTGGTTCATATTACCATTTAAGACACATAAGGTACATATAAGCCAATACACGGTAGATCATGAAACAAGTTTAGCATGATGGCTTTATGTGTAGTTGATCATTAGGCGATATAATATCTTTTATTGATTGGAAATGAAAGGATGGTTTTTCATCGGAAGCTGCAGTCCTGCTGTTCACTGTAATCCTCATGCTTCGGGGCTGCCGCTGCCATCAGGTTTACTAACAGCGTAGCTGCAAACGGCGACCTTGAAAATGAAAAACGCATCTATACATCGAAATGGCCTAAAGGATCATAATTCCTTTGATGTTTCCTGCCTGCTTGTAAATAGCAATCACCTCATCCGCATTTTGCACAGGCTTTTTTACCGTAATGGAAACATATTTCCCCGTTTTTGAAGGCTGCTCCATAAACTCATCGTTAGGTAAAATGGCACGTAACTCCTGTATTTTATCTAAACCGCCGGTAATGATGAATTTAAAATGGTAAACACCCGGAAATTTTTCAACGCTTTCCAATTTCTCTTTCAAATTCACATAAATATCTTGGCTAGCCCCTTCTGGGATATCGGTAAATTCAATATCCTTATTTGTTTTTTTCTCTTCCATTATCAGATTATATCAAATTCTATACCTAAAACATCAGTGTGTAATTCTGACAGCATACTGTATTTATTCAACTCAAAATCCCGCCATTTTGCGTGAAAGCTGAGGGTTTTAAACCCTCAATAGCAGCACAAACTCAATTTAAATAAACCTTGGCGAAGCGGATACCCGCCTGGTGCGTAAGGCCTGCAGGCGTATGAGCAAAGCAAAGGGCTGCAGAATGCCATGAGATACAGGTTTGCCTTTTCTAAAAACCAAAAGGGCAGATTTACCATAGCTATATTAGCCCCAAATAAAAACAAGGGCATTTTACCATATAAGATAGATAAGGGCCATATAAGCCAATACCGGATAGATTCTGAAACGAGTAAAATAAACCTTGGCGAAGCGGATACCGGCCTGGTGCGTAAGGCCTGCAGGCGTACGAGCAAAGCAAAGGGCTACACAACCCTATGAAATACAGGTTTGGCTTTCCCCTAAATTTCCTAAAGGGGAATTCATACCCAAATTTAATCTCAGGATCTTTTTATATTATTCAACCATACCCAATAAAGGAAAGATTCTGACCACCAAGTAGCTATAAGACCTAAAAACAATAAGAATAGCTAATAAAATAAGTTCAGCATGACGAATGCTTTGCACGAGCCAATGGATTTACAACTAATTACCAACAACTTTGGCAAAAAGCCCCGAGAATTGTTATTTTTGAACCTCAAAAAAACAGGAGCCGATTTGGATTATTTAGCAGGATTAAACCCACAACAAAGAGCAGCAGTAGAAAACACAAAAGGACCGGTAATGATTGTTGCAGGTGCAGGTTCGGGCAAAACCAGGGTAATTACATTTCGTGTAGCCCACCTGATCCAAACCGGTACCGATCCATTTAACATTCTGGTTTTAACCTTTACCAACAAGGCGAGTAAAGATATGCGCGAGCGTATCAGCAAGGTAGTTGGTGCGGAGGCTAAAAACATTTGGATGGGCACTTTTCACTCTGTTTTTGCAAAAATTTTACGGGTAGAGGCCGAGAAGATTGGCTATCCGAGCAATTTTACCATTTACGATACCGACGATAGTAAAAGTGTAATCCGTGCAATTTTGAAAGAAATGCAGCTGGATGATAAATTATATGCAGCAAACTTCGTTTTCAATAGAATTTCATCGGCTAAAAATAACCTCATTTCATGGGGCGAATATCAAGCTAATGACCAGATCCAGGCCGAAGATATCCAGAATAAACGCCCATTAATTGGCCAGATTTACGAAACCTATGCCAAACGCTGTTTCAGGGCCGGTGCAATGGATTTTGACGATTTATTGTTCAAAACCAATATACTGTTGAAAGAACATCCGGATGTTTTAAATAAATACCAGCAAAAATTCAGGTACTTAATGGTGGATGAGTACCAGGATACTAACTTTTCACAGTATACGATTGTAAAAAAACTGGCTGCTGCTTATCAGAACATTTGCGTGGTGGGTGATGATGCACAAAGTATTTATGCGTTCCGTGGTGCAAATATCCAGAACATTCTAAATTTCGAACGTGATTATCCTGATTTAAAGGTTTACAAATTAGAACAGAATTACCGTTCTACCCAAAATATTGTTGATGCAGCGAGCAGTATCATTGCCAACAATAAAAACCAACTCGAAAAGAATGTATTTTCTGAAAATGCAGAAGGCGATAGAATTAAAGTTTCGCGTGCATTTACCGATAACGAAGAAGGTAAATTGGTTGCTGAAGCCATTATTCAGGAACGCAGCACAAAAGGATATCAGCACAATGATTTTGCGATTTTGTACCGTACCAATGCACAAAGCAGGGCAATGGAGGAAGGGTTACGAAAATTAAATATTCCTTACAGAATATATGGCGGTCAGTCGTTTTACCAACGCAAAGAGATTAAAGATTTAATTGCGTATTTCCGTTTAACGTTTAATCCGAAGGATGAAGAGGCAATAAAACGCGTAATTAATTATCCTAAACGTGGTATTGGCGACACTTCTATTGATAAAATTATTGTTGCGGCAGACCAGCATGGAAAAACCATGTGGGATGTAATTTCGAATGCACACGAATACGTAGATGGACGTTTAGCCAATCAATTGAATGATTTTGCCTTGATGGTGCAAAGCTTTCAGGCAGAGGCGAAAAAGCTAGATGCTTATGATACAGCTTTATTTATTGCTCAACATGCAGGTATTTTAAAAGAACTATATACTGATGACAGTGTTGAAGGCCGTGCACGTTACGAAAATATCCAGGAATTATTAAACGGTATTAAGGAATTTGCCGAACGTGAAGATATTGAGGAAAAAGGCCTTGATATTTTTATGCAGGATGTTGCACTTTTAACCAACGATGATAAGGACGGTGATAAAAATAAGGATACGGTTTCTTTGATGACGATCCACTCGGCCAAAGGTTTGGAGTTTAAGAACGTGTTTATTGTGGGATTGGAAGAAAACCTGTTCCCATCGCAAATGTCGTTAACTAACCGAACCGATTTAGAAGAAGAGCGCCGTTTGTTTTATGTGGCCATTACACGTGCAGAAGTAAAACTGACCATCACTTATGCCACTTCCCGCTATCGCTGGGGTACCTTAACCAACTGCGAACCAAGCCGTTTCATTAACGAAATTAATCCGAAATTTTTAGAATTGGATGTTAAACCCGCCAAATCAAACAGTTTTGAAGGTAGTTTTGACAGTGATCGTAAATCGTGGACTTCGCAACCACGCGATTTTATGAGCAAGCCAAAACCTGCAGCCGGCGCAACTACTTCTGCCCCGCCTGCACGTCCGAAAACAACTTCATTACTGGCAAAAGCACACGTGCCAACACCTGGGTTTACGCCATCACAACCACAAGAATTTCAAGGTGGGATGGAAGTGGAACACGAAAAATTCGGTTTCGGAAAAATTATCAGTTTAGAAGGTACTTTACCAGATGTAAAAGCCACGGTATTTTTCCAGGGTTTGGGCAATAAACAGCTGCTGCTTAAGTTTGCAAAATTGATGATTGTAAAATAAACACAGATTTCAATTTAGCCGCATACGCTCAGAGCCGCTGAAACAATAAGATTCTTCATCCGAAACTCGTTTCAGGACCTTTAATAGATAGTCAACAGATTGCCATTGACAGAATCATTCGAGTGGTCGTCATTCTCGCGCATGCGGGAATCTTAAAGCACTCTGCAATAGCATTAGGATTCCCAATTAAATTGGGAATGACGAACTATCAAAATATAATTTGCTTGGTAAGCCAGTATAAATCTTTTTGATGCCCCCCCTTTTATGGATAAACACTTAATCAGATGCTGGTTCAAATCCGACAACTAACTATCGGATCAGCAAGACAATCGCTTTTAAAAATTGCTCACAGCGCTATGCACTCTGCGCTTTTTTTATGCCCTCTTTACGGTTAAAAACACCATGGTTAAAAAGTTGAAAAACCACAAAATAATCCTTAATATTGGGTTCGGTTCTCCCGATTACAAACCATGCAACTTACCAGGTTAGAAATTAAAGGTTTTAAGAGCTTTGGCGATAAAGTGACCATCAACTTTAATGAGGGTGTTACCGCTATCGTTGGTCCTAATGGTTGTGGGAAATCGAATGTAATTGATGCCATGCGCTGGGTTTTGGGCGAGCAGAGTACAAAAGCATTACGTTCGGAAAAGATGGAAAACATTATTTTCAATGGAACAAAAAACCGTAAACAGGCACAACTTGCCGAGGTTTCATTAAGCTTTGATAATACCAAAAACATCCTTCCTACTGCCTACTCGCAGGTTACGGTAACGCGTAAATTGTACCGCAACGGCGATAGCGAATACCGATTAAATGATGTGCAGTGCAGGTTAAAAGATATTACCGACCTTTTTCTGGATACCGGGATCGGCTCTGACAGCTATTCGATTATTGAGCTGAAAATGGTTGACGAGATTATCACCAACAAAGAACATAGCCGGAGGTCGCTGTTTGAAGAGGCGTCGGGCATCTCTAAATACAAACTACGTAAGCGACAGACTTTCAGCAAATTAAAAGATACCGAAGCGGATTTAGAACGTGTAGAGGATTTGCTCTTCGAGATCGAAAAAAATCTCAAGACTTTAGAAAACCAGGCGCGTAAAGCAGAACGTTATTATAAATTAAAGGAACAATACCGCGAGTTGAGTGTACAACTGGCCACGCACCGCATTGCCTTTTTTCGTACCGATTTAAGCGCGCTCGAAAGCCAGGAGCAGCAACAAATGTTAAACCGTACGGAGCTGAGCACCAAAATAGATACCGGTGAAGCCCAGCTGCAAAAACTTAAATTAGGCAGTATCAGTCAGGAAAAGAACCTTTCCGTACAACAAAAGGCTACAAATGAATTTGTTTCTAAAATCCGCGCTTACGAAAGTGAGAAAAAAGTAAAGAACGAGCAGATGCGCTTTTTACAGGAAAAAGAAACCCGTTTATCCGGTGAACTCGAAAAAGATAAAAACCAGGTTAACCACATTAAATACAACATCAAACGTTTGAATGAAGAAGTTTTAACAGAAACAGAGGTTTTTAACCGATTAGAATCTGATTTAAAGCTACTGAAATCTACACTTGATACTTTAAGGGAGCAACAACAGACCGAGAAAAACAGGATTGACAACCTGATCAAATCTGTTAACGACCTACAAAACCAAGTATACCAATCGCAAAAAGAAATTGATATCCTGAATATCCAGAAAGATGCGCTGGTGCAGGAAAGCAACCGCAATGTAGATGATACCGAAACCAAAACATTAGAATTAAAGGCTTTCGATCATGCTTTGGCCGAACTTGATATCCAGGTAAGGGAGAAGCAGGCCAATATTAAAAACCTGACAGAAGCTGAAGAACTTTTAAAAGAAAAACTGGCTGCATCCGAAATTAACCTGAGTTCGAACAAGGAAAAACTTACGGCCGAAAACCGTAAAAAAGATGCCAAGCAAAATGAATATAACCTTACTAAATCGCTCGTTGATAGTTTAGAAGGCTTTCCAGAATCGATCCGTTTTTTAAAGAAAAACAATGCTTTTGCCAAAAGTGCCTTACTCCTTTCTGATATTTTATTTTGTAACGAAGATTACCGCATCGCGATAGAAAATTACCTCGAACCGGTAATGAACCATTATGTGGTTGATCAATATACAGATGCCGTTCAGGCGATTAACCTGTTAACCGATGCCAGTCGCGGAAGGGCAAACTTTTTCATTTTAGAAAATGTTCCTGATAAGAATCCTGTTCTCGGTAATCACGAAGGATTGATACCGGCTTTATCAGTGGTAGAAGTCGATAAAAAATACCAGCACCTCTGCAATTTGCTTCTGCAAAATGTCTATATCGCTGTAAACGAACAAGAAAATCTGTTTAAAACAACACCAACCGACGGTTTAACCATTTTAGCTAAAAATGGAAAATATGCGCAAACGAGATTCACTTTGGCGGGTGGATCGGTAGGTTTGTTTGAAGGTAAAAGGATTGGTCGCGCTAAGAATTTAGAAAATCTGGCAAAAGAAATTAAAGCCTCAGAATCGCTGATCAATAAGTACAGCGAAGCCATTAAAACAGAAACCGATCAGATTTTCAACCTTAAAGAGGCCTCTAGAATCAATCAGATCAATGCTTTGCAGCAAGAAATGAACCGTTTAAATAACGAGCATATTTCTGTACAAACACGTCGCGATCAGTATCAGGAATTTATTACAACCAGCGAAAACCGAAAAACAGATATTGCGCAAAAAATAGTATCCATAGAAAAAACCTTATCTGAGAAGTTACCTGCACTGGTTCAATTACAAAAAGATCAGCAGGAAGCACATGTTAATTTGCAGGAGCAGCAACTTAATTATCAGGAAATTGCCGACCAGGTAAACGAAAGCGCAGGCAAGTACAACCAGGACAATATCCGTTTCCATCAACAACAAAATAAGTTATCGGGCCTGGAAAAAGATTTAGATTACCGTTTTGTACAGGAAGAAGCCTTAAATAAGCGTATTGCCCAAAATGATAAAGAATTACAGGAAACACTGGTGCAAATAACGGCAACTTTGCAACACACCGATTTGAGCGACGATACCCTTTTAGAGATGTATCAGCAACGCGAAGAGATGGAAAAAGGGCTTGCCGAAGCTGAAAAAGAGTATTTCGAAATTAAGAGCGATATTAATCAGATAGAAACCGATTTAACCAACATCCGTAAAAACCGCGAAGAAACCGATTTCCTTTTAACTGAAATTAAGGATAAAAAGAATGCTTTAAAAATCGACCTGAATGCTTTAAAAGAGCGTTTGGCAGTAGAATTCAACATTGATATTAACGATCTTTTAGAAACCGATACCGAGGTTGAAGCGCTGGAAAGTGAATTTGAAATCAGACAGAAAGTAGAAAAAATGAAACGCCAGTTGGACGAATTTGGCGCCATCAACTCTATGGCCATGGAGGCCTTTAAAGAAATGGAAGAGCGTTATACTTTTATCCAAAACCAGAAAAAGGATCTAAATGCGGCCAAAACTGATCTTCTACAAACCATAAAAGAAATTGATGATACGGCTAAAGATAAATTTATGCAGGCTTTTACGCAGGCCCGTGAGCATTTTATCGTGGTTTTCCGTTCTTTGTTTAACGAAGAAGATAGCTGCGATCTCATTTTGTCCGATATTAATAACCCTTTAGAAGCCGACATTGATATTGTTGCCCGACCGAAAGGTAAAAGACCTTTATCCATCAATCAGTTATCCGGTGGAGAAAAAACTTTAACAGCTACTGCCCTGCTGTTTTCACTTTACCTCTTAAAACCTGCGCCTTTCTGTATTTTTGATGAGGTTGATGCCCCTTTGGATGATACCAACATCGATAAATTCAATAATATTATCCGCAAATTTTCTGATCAGTCGCAATTTATCATCGTATCACATAATAAACGTACCATCGCCAGTACTGATATTATTTATGGCGTTACCATGGTAGAACAAGGCGTTTCGAGGGTGGTAGCCGTAGATTTGAGGGAGGTAGCGGCGTAACTCGGTATTTTCGTCATTGCGAGGAGGCTTTTTCAGCCGACGAAGCAATCTTTTATTTACATTTTTTCCAATTCGAAAATGAAAGCAACAGCCTTTGGTAGTCCACAGTCCTACTGTAATATAGTCCCAACTTTATGTTGGAAGCTGCCGTTACCATCAGGTTTAGAAACGCAATACAGTAAGGCAAACAGCATTTTCCTTTCTATATCCTAATAATTAATATCTTTAGGAAAATTTAAGCGATTAATCGTCCTTTCGAGCGAAGTGCAACGCAGTCGAGAAATCTATATCAACAGATCTCTCCATTACGCAATGCTCCATCCGATAGCTATCGGATCGAGATGACGACCCTAACTTATACAGATAATAATGAAAATCCTATATATCCTACCCTTAGCCATGATGCTCAGCTGCTGTTCATCAGTAAAAAATCAAAATAATACTGCTTCTGGCAAGTTAGATGCCCAATTATTAAAAGATGTTGAAGTATTATCATCAGATGCTTATCAGGGCCGTAAAACAGGTACAAAGGGGGCAGAAATGGCCAGAGCCTATATTATAGAAAGATTTCAAAAATTAGGACTAAAATCTTATCCTCAGCATGTAAACTACGCACAGGAATTTTCGTTTAACAACAGAAATAGTGTAAAAGTAAACGGAACCAATATTATTGGCTACATTCCAGGCAAGGGAACCAATGTAATCGTGGTTTCGGCACACTACGATCATTTGGGAGTAATTAATGACGAAGTTTATAATGGTGCTGATGACAATGCATCGGGCACTGCCGGATTATTAAAAATCGCTGCTTATTTTGCTAAGAACAAACCCAACAACACCATCATTTTTGCTTCTTTTGATGCAGAAGAAATGGGTTTACAAGGCGCCAAGGCATTTGTAGGCAATCCACCTGTGCCAATTAATACGATCGCCATTGATCTAAACATGGATATGATCAGCCATAGTGATAAAGGTGAACTGTACGTATGCGGAACATTTAAATATCCAGATTTAAAAAAATATATAGATACGACTAAAACCAATATCAAATTGCTTTTTGGTCACGACGATCCCAAACTAGGTCATGATGACTGGACTAACCAAAGCGATCAGGGCGCATTTAATGCAAAAAATATCCCGTTCTTATACTTTGGTGTAGAAGATCACAAAGATTACCATAAAGCCAGCGACGAATATTCCACTATCACGAAGCAATTCTTTAGTAATGCAGCAAGTGCTGTATTGGATGTTGTAAAAAATATCGACGAACAAACTGGCTTACAACAGCTGTTAAAAGATAAAATGATTATGATGGACAATCCAAGAAAATCAGAAAGATTTTAACCAAAGCTTAGATATAAATTGAAAACCTGCCCCTATCTGGCAGGTTTTTTTTGCTTTTTAAAATTTAAAATTAAAATTATTATACTGTATATCAGATAATTGAAAAAAAACTATAAAAATAGTTTGCAAACTATTTTTATAGTGGTAACTTCAATTAACCAAACTACAAAAATAGTTGCTATGATAAAAGAACTCACAAAAGCAGAAGAACAGGTAATGCTCATCCTTTGGGAAATGGGTGAAGCCCTGGTAAAGGATGTTATCGATAAAATGAACGAACCCAAGCCCGCTTACAACACCGTTTCAACCGTAATCAGAGTTTTGGAAGGAAAAGGTTTTGTTGATCATAAGGCCATCGGCAATACGCATATTTATTTCCCTATTGTTAAAGAAACCGATTATAAAAGGTTTGCTTTTGATAAGGTAATGAACAATTACTTTGAAAATTCATACGAAAGCCTGGTTTCATTCCTGGTAAAAGAAAAAAGTATGAGTACCGAAGAACTCAATGAAATTATTCAATTGGCAGAGAAACTTAAAAAAGACAAGTGATGAGCTGGCTATATTATTTACTCGAAGCAAATTTATATCTTATCCTATTTTACGGATTTTATAGATTATTTCTCCACAGGGAAACCTTTTATGGGTTAAACAGATATTACCTGATTATCAGTTCGATACTGGCTTTTATACTTCCGTTTTTACAACTGGGCTTTTTAATGAATGAAATGGTTTTCAACTACACAGGATATATTACGATTGATGAACCACAATCATATTTTACACCGGAGAATGTTCTTTTAGCAATATATCTATCAGTTTCAACAATTTTAATACTAAAAGTTTTATGGGGACTAAGGTACATTGCAAAATTAATGCGAAATGCCCGTAAGCGTAAAGAAAATGGCATCACATTTATTGAAATCCAAAATTCAAAAGTGGCATTTTCATTCTTCAATCTACTCTTTATTGACCCGGAAATGAACCAAAAGGCAACTGTGTTAAAGCACGAAACGGTTCACATCAAGCAGAGACATAGTTTTGATATACTATTATTCGAATTGGTACAAATCTCGAGTTGGTTCAATCCAATCCTGTATTTTATTAAGAACGACATCAGACTGATCCACGAATATCTTGCTGATGATGCGACTACAAGGGCAGACATTGCCAAATATGATTACGCCTTATTCCTGATCCAAAATTCGTACGGAACTCAATCAGTTACACTTAGCAATCATTTTTTCAATTCTTCATTACTAAAAAATAGAATAAGTATGTTAAATCAAAAAAAATCAGCAAAATGGGCCAGGCTCAAATTGTTATTCGTTATTCCGTTAAGCGCATTTATGCTGTTCTTATCTACAACGGCATTTACAAAAGATTATGGCACCATCCAATTAGGGCAAAAAAAGGAAAGCTTAACCATTGTTTTACAGGACACTACGAAGAAAAAATCGGACAAGAAAAAGTTACCTCCTCCACCTCCAAAGGAACCGATTAAAGCAGAGGCTAAAAAAGTTACAGAAATAAGGATTAATGAACCAAAAGTAAATAAAATTAGATTTGCTCCACCTATTGTTAAAAAAGACAGCAAAAAACTACCTCCGTCAATAGTAACACAAGATGCCAAACCCGTACCTCCACCGCCACCGCCAATTGAACCAAAAGCCACGAAGGGTAAAGTCTTGCAAATAAAATTAGCTCCGCCGCCGCCAATAGAGCCAAAGCCGGCAAAGAAAAGTTAATAGAATGCTTACTGCGGCACGTAAACCACATATTTAGTTTCAAAGAAATCTTCCTCAAAATAAGCTGAAAGCGGGTATAACTCTGCTTTCAGTTTTGATGCTGCGATCTCTTCTGCCAAATCGCCGCCTTTCAGATACAAAATACCATTTGGAATGGCATTTATTGAATCTTTTTTAAACTTTCCCTGTATCCATGGATAAAATTCACCTAAACGGGTAACCGCCCTAGAAACCACAAAATTAAATTTCTCTTTAACTTGTTCAGCACGTAAATGATCAGCACGCAAATTTTCTAAACCCAATGCTGCTGCTACTTCGTTAACCACTTTAATCTTTTTTCCGATAGAATCTACCAAATAGAACTGCGTTTCAGGAAACAAAATAGCCAAAGGAATACCTGGAAAACCGCCGCCCGTACCTACATCCAGAACGGATTCGCCAGCTTTAAACGTACATATTTTAGCTATACCCAATGAGTGGAGCACATGGCGCTCGTACAACTCTTCAATATCTTTTCTCGAAATTACATTGATCTGTGCATTCCAGAAGCTATATAAATCAAACAACCGCGAAAACTGCTCAAGCTGTTTTTCACTTAAGTTGGGAAAATATTTTAAAATGATATCTGGCTTTACATCAGGCATATTGCAATAACTAAAGGATTATGAACTATTTCCATTTTATATTTTTCTTCCCAAACATGGATAAAAATCCGTTCAGGGTTAAAAACAGAAACAAAAGTATATCTAAAATCGGGAACCACCAACGTAAATCGCCATAGTTTAACCGCTTAAGTAGTTTTGGATAGATAAAACACCTGATCATAATGCTTAATCCAAAGATCCCTAGCGCTACATATTGCGCTTCGCGATTTAAAAACATACAAGCAGCAAAAAAAGCGTAAAACAAAAACTGAGAAATGATCTGGAGGCTCAAAATAAATTTATGTTTCGATTTATAGAACTTCCCAGCACCGAAATGGCGCTTTTTCTGTCTCAGATAACCTGCCCAGGTTTTATTTGGCTCGCTCCACACATGACTGTCCCGGTGTATACGAATCTCGGTATTATACTCATTGGCATGTGCGTTAACAAATAAATCATCATCCCCGGAAGGAATATGCATGTGCGCTGCAAAACCCTTATTTTTAAAAAACAGGGATTTTTTATAAGCCATATTCCGCCCAACGCCCATATAAGGCATACCTTTAAGGGCAAAGGAAAGGTAATTAACTGCAGTAAAAAAGGTTTCGAAACGGATCAAAGCATTTAACAGGCTTCGTTTTTTCATATAAGGCGAGTAACCCAATACAATTTCCGTTTGTTCATCAGCAGGTTGCTGCATATCCATCAGCCAGTTCTCAGAAGCAGGCATGCAATCGGCATCTGTAAATACGAGCCAATCATATTTAGCGGCTTTTATACCCATGGTAACGGCAAATTTCTTGCCGGCAATAAATTTATCGTTGTCTAAAATTTTGACTATTTTAAGGTTATAGTGCTGCTTTTCAAAAGCTTCTAAAAACTCTTCCGTACCATCCCAAGAACGATCATTAACCACCACAACCTCAAATTCAGGGTAATTTTGACTAAGTAACGAAGGAAGATACTGCTGTAGATTAACAATTTCATTCCGGGCACAAACAATAACACTTATCGGTTTATGCGCTGAAAAAGGCACTTCTTCAATGCCTACCCTGGCCAGCTTTAAATGAACAAAAAGCACATAATAAAACTGAACCAAAAGGCAAAAAGCAAATATCGAAAGCAGAATAATTTCAAGCGGGGTTAATATCACGATGGTAAAATAAATAGGCGCAAATTTCTGATTTTTAATCTGTAAATCACTTTTATGTGGATAAAAAATTAAACAAAAATATGCCCTCAATTTTTGCTATTTTTGGCAGATTTTTGACGAGGAAAATACAATATGAAATTTAGTTTACAGGCTAACGATCCACTATCTAAAGCCAGGGCCGGAACGGTTACCACTGCCCATGGCGAAATACAAACCCCAATTTTTATGCCTGTGGGCACAGCTGGAACGGTTAAAGCCGTACACCAGCGCGAGCTTAAAGATGATATTGACGCAAAAATCATTCTCGGAAATACTTACCATCTTTATCTAAGGCCCGGTCTTGATATCCTTGAAAAAGCAGGTGGCTTACATCAATTTATAGGCTGGGACCGCCCAATTTTAACTGATAGTGGTGGTTACCAGGTTTATTCATTAAGTAAAGTGCGTAAAATTAAGGAAGAAGGAGTTACTTTCCGATCGCATATTGATGGCTCAAAACATCTTTTCACACCTGAATATGCCATGGATATCCAGCGTACCATTGGTGCTGATATCATTATGGCCTTTGATGAGTGCACACCATACCCATGCGATTACACTTACGCAGCCAAATCAATCAAAATGACCCATCGCTGGCTAGAGCGTTGCTGCACCCATTTTGATAATACTCAACCTAAATATGGTTTTGATCAAACACTTTTCCCTATTGTTCAAGGTTCTGTGTATAAAGATCTAAGAATTAAATCGGCAGAATTTATTGCCAGTATGAATCGTGACGGCAATGCAATAGGTGGTTTATCGGTAGGCGAACCCGCCGAAGAGATGTATGCTATGACGGAAGTAGTATGTAATATATTACCAGCCGAAAAACCACGTTATTTAATGGGCGTAGGTACACCCATCAATATATTAGAGAATATTGCGTTGGGTATAGATATGTTTGATTGTGTAATGCCAACCAGAAATGCAAGAAATGGCATGCTGTTTACCAGAAATGGCATTATAAACATCAGGAACAAAAAATGGGAGAATGATTTTTCTCCATTGGATGCAGAAAGCGATCTACATGCCGATCAGGTGACAACGAAGGCTTATTTGAGGCACCTGGTACATAGCAATGAAATGCTTGGCGCTCAAATTGCTACCTTACATAACCTGCATTTCTATCTTTGGCTGGTAAAACAGGCCAGGGAAAAAATCATTGCAGGTGAATTTTACGAGTGGAAAAACAAAATGGTTAAAGTGTTAGGCAATAAGCTATAAAATGAATTTGTTAAAAGGGAGAATAAAAATCATCGATCAGTATATTATCGGGAAATACCTGGGTACATTTATTTATACCCTTGCCATTTTTGTGATCATTATTGTTGTATTCGACCTATCGGAAAAGATGGATGATTTTATGAAAAGCGGTTTGAGTTTTTGGGGAATCCTCTCTAAATATTACGCTGGTTCCATTCCATTCTATGTGAACATGCTTTCGCCACTGATTAATTTTATTGCAGTAATTTTCTTCACGGCTAAAATGGCCGATCAAACCGAAATTGTACCGATTTTAAGTGGTGGTGTAAGTTTTAACCGGTTTTTATTTCCTTACCTAGTGTCGGCCACCATTATTTTCTCGGCCAACCTACTTTCAAATTTATACGTCCTCCCTTATACCAATACCTTAAAGAATAGCTTCGAGAACACCTATGTAAAACGTAATGATCCTTCCTCAAAATCAAAAATCCATATGAAACTGGATGACAAAACCTATATCTATATTGATAATTTCGACAACAAAACGAATTCAGGATATCGGTTTTCTCTGGATAATTTTAGTGGAGACGTACTGACCAAAAAGATCGTTGCAGAAAATATAAAGTGGGATTCGCTTAAGCGTAAATGGCAGTTGAGCAATTACTCCATCCGTAAGATAGATGGCCTGAAAGAAACCATGGTTTACGGCAATGGCAAGCTTAAGGACACCATCCTAGACATGCGCCCGGATGATTTTTCAGCATATGATAACGTGGTGCAAAATTTAACCACCAAAGAACTTTCAGAGAAAATCAGAAAAGAAAAAATCCGTGGAACAGGCATCATGAACGACCTTGAGTTTGAGAAGTATAAACGTTATCTACACCCACTTTCCGCTTTCGTACTAACGCTGATTGGTGTAGCGCTCTCATCGCGTAAAGTTCGTGGAGGTGTTGGTGTATCCTTAGGTATCGGGATCTTCATTAGCTTTGCTTATATCGTATTCAATCAGTTCACGCAGATGTTTTCTACTAAAGGAGGATTGCCACCTTTTGCAGCCGTTATTATGCCTACAGTATTCTTTGGCTTATTAGGTTTTTACCTTTTAAGAAAAGCACCTAAATAGTAATGGACATTACCAAAAAGAATTTACTCATCCTCCATCTTACCGTATTTGTCTGGGGCTTTACAGGCGTGCTCGGCAAATTAATTTCTATAGCAGCGGTGCCGATGGTTTGGTACCGGGTATTGATTGCGGCAGTTACACTTTTAGCATGGTTTTTAATCACTAAAAAGAACATTAAGATTAGTAAAAAACAGTTTATCCAATTCTTTTTAACGGGCGGCATTGTGGCCATTCACTGGATATTTTTTTTCCATGCCATCAAAGTTTCAACGGTTTCCGTAACCCTGGTATGCCTCTCTTCTTTTACGTTATTTACGGCCATTTTAGAACCGCTAATTAAAAAACAGCCAATACAACCCGGCGATATTTTAATTGGTTTATTAATCATTGTTGGAATATATATGATCTTTAAATTCGAAGGTCAGTATACTCTTGGAATTATTTTCGGTCTGTTAGCAGCAGTGGCATCCAGTCTTTTTTCAACTATAAATTCTACATTGGTACAAAAAAGTGAGCCTTCCATCATTAGTTTTTACGAGCTTGTTGGGGCATTTTTCTGGATCACATTATACCGTTTGTATGATGGCTCGCTTCTTCATACAGCATTCAATCTAAGTGCGCAAAACTGGTTCTACCTTATTCTTCTTGGTACGCTTTGTACATCCGTTGCTTACGTTGCAGGCGTTGCTGTAATGAGAACTTTATCTGCTTTTAGAGTAGCCTTAATTACCAATTTGGAACCCGTATATGGTATAGTATTAGCATTCATTTTCTTTCAAAGTAAAGAGCAAATGACGGGTGGATTTTATATCGGTGCAACGATTATTCTCGCTTCTATATTTCTTTATCCGATCTATAAAAAGAGAAAAAACCAGCTCTAAAAATAGTACCAGGAATTCAAGACAGCTTGGACTAAGCGATCTGCTTATTTTAAAAATATCACCTTATCATTTCGGTTCTGATAGCCTATACTAAAAAGCTCTTTTATCTCTAACAGATCGTAAAGATGAACCGAATTTCCAGATAAAATTATCCTTATCAATCATCATATAAATCTAACTTAAGCTAACGATCACCTGATAAATTTGATTAAAAAAACTGATCGGTCAATTAGGGTAACTATACATTTTTTATTAAACGATCAGCGGTATGATGACACAAGAGAAGAGCAAAACAGATGACAAAATCTAGCCTTCAGCGATTGCAAAAAAGCAAGTTACTTCAAGGCCTTTCTTACTAAAAAGATGCTGATTGATGCTTATCAGATAACCAATAAATAAATATCATACACTCACTTTTACCAGCGCTTCTCCACACTCAAAAGTATACTCAATGAAGTAAAAAAAAAGAGCTAAATGACCTGTCTTGAGATTAAGAGCGATTGTATTTTATATCAATTTTTTCAAACAGTCCACGTTGGGTATTTAATCTTAAACGTCGCCCTTAACCGAGCTTTATTGAGCTCTGCAAAGGTAATTTACTTCAGGGTTACGCCAACAATAAGTATACTTCAAACAGTCGCTATCAGATCATAAAAGATCACATTAGAAAACTGCTAATAAAACAGGTTTTGCAAAAAATCGATTTAAGACAAGTGGCAGATATCGACAACAGCATATAAAATTTAATCGGAGTATGCTTATTAAAATTAGGTTAATATCTCAGGTCAAAACCTTGAAAGGGAAAGAGAAAATCTGCAGAAAAAACATCAGGCATTTACAATTTAAAAACGTCAATTTAAAAGCTAAAAAAGAAGTTAACCGGAACTAAATTATAAACATGAAAACGAGCAAGAAAAACAATTCATATTGACAATAAAACGGCCTATAAAAAAGCCCGAATCCAAACAAAATTTAAATTAATTTTTATCAAAAAATTGAATTTAAAATTAATCAAAAAACGTAACCAAAATCAGGTAAAATACAACATTGAAAAGCCTGCAAAAATCAACTACTGAACGGTATTAAAAACAGCTAAAAAACCCAAACTTAATAGAGAAAAAAATGCAACAAAATAAAGGTAAAAACATTAAAAAGGCTATCCTAAAACATTGCTAAACCTGAGCTATTTTATAGCTAAATATATCACGCTTGGAATTAGTATGTGCACACCAAACAAAATGTGAGATTCAAAATGCTTTAATATTAGGCTTAACACAGCTTTAAAATTTAGCAAAAAAGATCAGATTATATACAACCAAAATTCATTTTGAAGCGTAAGTCGACATCAAAAAAACCGATAAAATTCATCCCTTGAAGCTAATTAATCGGCTGCTTTTTTATCCCTAAAGCGGGAAAATCTATGAATTTCAGTTTCCAAAAGCAAAAAAGCATATTCGACAAAAAACGTCCTTTAAATACCATTTGACACACTTTTTTACCACAGAATAGAAAATATGATAAAAAGTTACAAAGGCACCTTTGCTCACGAATATCGTCAGGAAATAGCGTTATGAGGTCAAATTATCACAAATTTCAGGGTGTAAAAACGTGAAAAAATATACAATTATAGGTTTCCGGTTACTGCCTGACACAACAAAATACGCTGGGAAACACTTGCAAAACGCCCTATTAAAGCGATCTGATTCGGGCAAATCAAGAGAAAAATGATCAAAAAAACCGACTGAAAAATCTAAAAATAATGAGAGACAAGCTAAATGACCGGGCTAAATAACCAAAAAAATGAACGACATTTTGTCATAAAAATCTAACCTCTACATCAATTAGAATTTCATAACTGTTTGTTTTATGCTATAATATTTTGCTTTTAAACCTGAAAAATGGGGAGCAATTTTGAAGCAGATTTCAGTACACCTAAAGTCAATTTTCAGTAGCATATATAAACTGAAACTTTAAGGATTATTCCAGTATAGAAAATCTAAAATATCAGCGATAACCATAAAATTCTTTCGCGTTTTTAAGCCTATACCAAAGGGTTGATCGAATTTTATAAACTATACGAAAATTAAAAAAGACAATAAAATTTTCAAAGAAAACCGATTAATAAGTGTAAATTAAATCCATAAATTTAATGCGATTAAAAATGTTGAGCAAAGTCTAAATCAGCAATTAAATTCATTAAAAAACAAAGGTAAAATCAACAAATTAAGAATTTAATTAAAATTCATTAATATCTAAAAATCAACAACTTAAATAATTTTACATACATTAAAAATTTACAAAAATTAACACTTGCAAATTTCATAAAACTAAATATTTTAGCAAATAATTTAGATGAACTTAAAAATATCAAACAAAAAATTAATTATCAAGTACTTAGCATCAATAAGTTTAAGTATTACTTCGCTATCTGTTTCTGGTCAGATTTTCAGCACTGCGCAAAACCCACTTAGTGTAAAATGGAACTATATTTATTCTGGTGGCTTTAAAATCATCTACCCACAAGAACTGGAGAAAGAAGCGCAAAGAATGGCTAATACCCTACCCTTCATTTACCCCAAAGTAGGACTCAGTTTAAGGCAACAAAAAACGGCCATCCCCCTCCTTCTCCAGAACCGCGGAACCATTGCAAATGGCTTTGTACAGCTTGCTCCTAAGAAGTCTGAATTCTATGCTACCCCACCTCAATTTTTCGATAGTCAGGATTGGCTTAACAACCTTGCGGTACACGAGCTTAGACACATTGCTCAGTTTGACAAATTGACAGAAACGCAAGCACATCCCTTTCCTGAGCTGGTTTACTTCGCTTACTTTGGTGCGGGTATTCCTACCTGGTTTTTCGAGGGCGATGCAGTAGTTAACGAAACTGCTTTGACCAATTCGGGCAGAGGGAGGCAGCCCAATTGGATCATGCCATACCGGGCCTCAATTTTAGAAGGCAGAAAAATCTCTTACAGTAAAGCTTATTTTGGTTCGAACAAAGACGTCACACCTGGCTACTATCAAACCGGATATTTAATGGTATCGGATATGAAAGAAAAATATGGACAGTTCATTTCCGACAGTATACTTACCGACATTAGAAAAAGACCGCTAAGACTTTATCCCTTTTCGCAGAGCTTAAAAAAGTTCACGAAGCAAAACTCCAGAACCTACTTTCTTTCTACCCAAAACAAACTTGCTCAGGAATGGAAAATGCAACAAGAAAAATCAGTTACAGAAAGTTATGAAAGCTTAAACAAAAAAACAGATTTATCAACCGATTATTTCCTTCCTGTAAGGCTAAATAAAAACCAGATTTTAGCACTAAAAGAAAGTAAGACAGATGCCAGATATTTCGTAATTATTAATGAAGATAAATCTGAGCAAAAATTATTCGGAATCGGTTACCAGGAACAGCCTTGGTTTAGCTTAAAAAACGGCCTGTTGGTCTGGGATGAAATCCGCTACGATCCAAGGTATAAACAACGGAGTTATAGCGTAATCTGCTCCTATAATTTGAAGAGCAAAAAATTTAAGAAACTAAGCAGCAAAAGCAGACTTTTTTCTCCCAGCTTATCAAATGATGGCAAAAGAATCATTGCTTCAAGAGTAGAACTAAATAACCAGTTTAATCTGGTCGAACTGGATGCAAGCACAGGGAAAATTTTAAAGACTTATCCAAATCCTGAAAACGAAATTCTGCAAACACCGTCATTCGATCAATCAGGAAATAAAATTGCCTACATCGGCGTAACGGAAAAAGGAAAAAGCTTATGGCTGGTAGATGGAGAAAAAAAATCAGCATTGATTTCTAACAGTCGTCAACAGCTTAGCCGCCCGGTTTTTATTCATGATAAAATTGTTTTTAATGCACATTTCAATGGCATCGGTAACATTTACCTAATTGATCCAATTTCGAAAAAAATCACCGCATTAAGCGCGTCTAAATACGGTGCTTTTAACCCTACCGAAAGCTCGGATGGAAAAATCATTTTTAATGATTACAAAATCAACGGTTACGAAATTGCCGAAGTTACTGCTACAGAAAAACCAGTAGGCGAAAATAATTTCATCGATTTTTCTGCTGCAGCAGAAAAGCAGGAAAACGTTGGTAATGTTTTCAAAAATATTCCAGATAGCATCTACCTGTCTAAGCGATATCGCACAGCATTAAATCTTTTCAGTATACATAGCATTATTCCTGTTATAGACGACGAGTACGTTTTTGGCCTGCAACTGGAATCGAACAATTTATTGAACACGATGGACTTCTATACAGGTACTAAATACCACAGAGATTTAAAGCGTTTTGAATACACCGCGGATATTAGCTATAAAGCACTTTACCCTGTATTAAGCATCTTATATCGGAACAGACCTAAACGAACGTTCTACCGCGCTAAAAATACGGTACAGCAAGGCGATTGGCGGGAGAACTATATCAAACTCAATGCATCTCTTCCCTTATCATTTAACGCGCGCAATAACAACTATGCTTTTACGCTCAATACGGCAACCAGTTTTACACAAAGGTACATGCCAGAAAATATGCCAGCGGGCTTTATCCAGGAGCTTAAATTTCCGATGGAATACAATTTCACTTTCAACCACAGTGTGCGCACTACTGAAAGAGATATTGCACCCAGATGGGCGCAGGTGTTCAGGGCAACCTACAATCACCAGCCCTTTGATAAAAATTTAAAAGGAGAAATTTTAGCACTGGAGAGTTTTTTTTATTTCCCAGGACTTGCAAAAAACCATTCCTTCCTGGCCAGCTTCAATTATCAAAAAGCAAGCGGGGTAAACCAGTATGCAACGGAGATTGCAACCGTTTATGGATACAACAATATTTTAGCTAAAAGCAAACTACAGAACAGTCTGCTTTTAAATTATCGTTTCCCATTTGCTTTTCCCGATTGGGAATTGGGTCCGCTGGCGTATGTCAGAAATTTTAGGGCAGGCTTATTTTGCCATTACGAGAATATCGGCAAAGGCACAACCTTTAATGATCCGAAAACATATGGGGTAGAATTGAACACAAGTGTAAACATTTTACGCTATCAACCTGTTGTAGATTTAGGAGCGAGATTGGTTTTTGTTAACCAGATTTACAATCAAAATCCGATATTAGAGTTTTCATTTAATTATAGCTTCTAAAACCATGAGCGCAAAAACAATTTCCATTATTATTTTAACCGCATTGCTGACCATATTTTTGATGGTAAATACTGAAGCTGTAGATTTCAATTTTCTGGTTACCACGGTTCCGGTATCTAAACTTTTGGTTATTGGTGTTTGCATTATCATTGGTTTTATTATCGGCTTTGTAGTGGGCAGACCAAGAAAAACAGTAAGTAGCTATGATGATGAGGTCGAAAGGAACCAACCTACAATAGAAAAGAAAAACACCTTAAGCGACGAGGACAGAGATTACATTAGTTAGAGCCCTTGGTCTGTGTCTCATAGACCATCAAGTTTTTTTGAAGTACAGCCTTTGCGTACAGCTAACTTTAGTAAGGTTCAATAAAAATATTTTGAAAAGCAAAACCTGCACTCCGGTCAATTGTTGGCCGGGCTTTCCGCTAAATCTTTTAAAATACTCCTGTCATGCTGAGGTACGAAGCATCTGTTTTATCGGTTACGGATGCTTCTTACCTCAGCATGACAAGCAAAACGGAAGCAAGTGCTAATTTTAAAAGGATATCGCTACAATCCCGTTTAGGTGGATTGGCAACTGCTGCTATTTGAGGGAGTAATAGCAAAGTGCAAAAATATTTCTTTACTTAATTTAGTGCCGACATTATTTCGCCATAGAGGAGTCCACTTCCCCCGCCATAGTGCTGGATAATTTTTAATTCTGGTTTAAGCCCGGTTAGTTTTGCTCTTAATACTTTTTCACATATTGCATCAATGCCGTTTCCCAAGAGTACCAAATCTATTTCATTTGTTTGGCAAATCTCAATAGCTTCATCATCTGTGCATACACAGATCCCTTTCCACTCTGGCCTAGCATTTAACAGGCGATTCATTACTATCGTAATTTCAGCATCCCTTCCGATATAAAGTATGGTAGTTTGCATAGTTCTTTACATAAATAAACCTCGCAGTTTTTAGAACCTGCGAGGTTTGGTTAAATCATTTTAGTTCAATTCCATCGGAACATCCATCAATAAAACCTCTGCATCTGCAGTGTTAGCTTTAAAACTGATGCTATCTGTATCCCAGACACCTAATCCATCTCTTTTGTTCAGCACTTGTCCGTTTATGGTTACTTCACCACTAATTACGAAAGCATAAACACCGTTTCCTGCTTTTTTGATTTTGTATTCAGTTTCAAATCCGGCATCGAATTTACCTAAAGAGAACCAGGCATCCTGGTGAATCCATACGCCAGCATCATCGGCATTTGGCGATAAAATCTGCTGGAAGTTATTGTGCCTTACACCAACATCCAATGTTTGCTGATCGTAACGTGGTGTAACGTTTTTCTTGTTAGGGAATAACCAGATCTGCAATAAATTTAATTGCTCGTCTGCATTTGCATTAAACTCGCTATGGCTCACACCAGTTCCGGCACTCATTACCTGGATTTCTCCATTTTTAATTACGGCCGAATTCCCCATACTATCTTTGTGTGCAATTGCACCAGCCAATGGAATGGTAATAATTTCCATGTTATCATGTGGGTGAGCACCAAAGCCCATTCCACCATCAATCAAGTCATCATTTAAAACCCTCAAAACTCCGAAGTGCATCCTTTCCGGATTGTAGTAATTTGCAAAACTGAATGAATGGTGTGCATTTAACCAGCCATGATTAGCATGACCTCGGGTGTTTTCTTTGTGCAAAATGAACTGTGACATAAATTTCCTTTCTTATTTATAATACAAATTTACAGCAGTGATGTTTAGCAGGCATTGATGTAAGGTAAGAAAGTGCTGTATGGCATGGAAGCAAAGAGCGATGGGTAGAACACGTCTGGCGCCGATTTAACTAAGCATTGAGCTTTACAAATATGCTGTCTCGGTTAAGCTATCTAATACATCTACAGCATTGAAAGACTTTAACCATTAATTGAGAGGCATATATTTAAATCATTAACATAATCAATCCTTAACATGGTTTCAGTTTTAAGTTTATATATGCCCTTTAAACTTGTGCTGATTTAACCAGAACAATCAGTCCTATCAAACCATGCAAAAAAACATCATCCGGATGCTAATTGCCTCCTGCCTATTTACACTTTCATGCAGAAAAGCCACGGGTATTGAAGAAGAACCGGGCACAATAAATCAAAACAAAAATATGCTGATGGCTACCTCAGCAGTAAGCGCGGCCACAAGTGTAAATGCCTATACTAATACTTCTGCTTACATTAATGTAGGTTTTACCTTTCTAAACCCAATACAGCTGGATAAAAACCGCCAGGCCATTGGCGGAAGTTCTTACACCGAAGTATATGGCTTTAACGTACCGGAAGAAAACAGGGTAAGGGGGATTAGGTGGAATGAAGATGATGAAACCACTTCTATCTGGCGCCCACAGGGTATTGCAGGTTTCTCCAGGAACGGTGTGCGTTATTTGCTGGTAAGCTGGTATGCCAAAGATGCAGCTAAGAGTAAAGGATCAAGGATTAGCCTTATCGACATTAGTCCAAGTTCGAGTACTTATTTAACTTATAGACATATTTTACTCGTACAGCCTACCCTACCAACCGGAACGTTAGATTATACACAATACGGTTCGTATGCACCACTAAATGTACATGCAGGTGGAATCGCTTATTTTAATGGTAAAATTTATTTAAGCAGCACAAGTTTAGGCTTAAGGGTATTCGATTTAGATAAAATTATCGAAGTAAACTCTGGAACAGGCACCGAAAATAAATGTGGCAAAGATGCCAACGGCAACCTTTATGCTTTTAATTACAGGTATATCCTTCCACAGATAGGTTATTATAAAATCAATGATGCAAGTCCGTTTTCTACAGTACAGGTAAATTACGAAAACAACCAACTATGGACGGGCCAGTATTATGCTGGCAGTGCCGATGCCTCAATTGTACCCAAAATATTTGGATTTCCAATTAACAACTCTGGAGAACTTCAAAATTCGGGTATACAAACCGTTATCCCTAAAAACAGTCTGTTTGCTTCCGATCATGCACATGGCATACAAGGCGTTTTCAGAAAAGGCAACAGAACCTGGCTCTCCTGCACGGGATCACCCAGCGAATCATACGGATCTACCGCCCGTTTGGCAAGGTATACCGATGGCGACACCAATACGGTAAGATACAGGTGGCCTTATGGCTCCGAATCCTTATATCTTGAAACGCAATATGGATACTTATGGAGTTTAACAGAATTTGAACCAAACGCTGGTGCCAATAATGGAAGTCAGGTTAACCGTTGCATATTCGCAGTTGATTTCTCGAAATACGAGTAGAAACCTTAATCAAATAAAGAGAGGCTGTATCATACTTGTTAGTCCTATCTAAATTTGCAATATTCAATAAGGTCGTCATTTCAACTTAAGGGCAGTCCGGAATATTCGGGAGAGAAATCTTTTATCATAGCTAAAGATTTCTCCCCTAATGTCGAAATGATATCATGCTTTAAGCCAAAGCCTGCTCAATATCTGCTAAAATATCGTTGATATGTTCTAAACCGATGGATAAACGGATAGATCCCTGTTCGATCCCTACTTCATTACGTTGTGCTTCGGTAAGTTTGCTGTGCGTACTTGTAGCCGGGTGTGTTGCTATAGAGCGGGTATCGGCCAGATTTGCAGAGATCGAAAATAGCTGCAAACCGTCCATAAATTTACGCGCAGCATCTATACCACCTTCAACCACAATGGTTACAATGCCTCCACCCTGTTTCATTTGCTTTTTAGCGATATCATATTGAGGGTGCGATGGTAAAAACGGATATTTAACCAATTTAATTTTTGGGTGCTTTTCTAAATACTCCGCAACTTTTAAAGCATTTTCGCAATGGCGGTCCATACGAATGGCCAATGTTTCTAAACTTTTTGATAATATCCATGCATTGAAAGGCGATAATGCCGGTCCACTGTGGCGGGCAAAGCCGATTACATCTGCAATCAGTTCTTTAGCACCTAAAATAATCCCTCCCAATACACGACCTTGTCCATCGATATATTTGGTAGCTGAATGGATAGAAATGTGTGCGCCAAATTTAATGGGTTGTTGCAGATATGGTGTGGCAAAGCAGTTATCTACAACCAGCAAAATCTGATGTTTTTTGGCCAGGTTACCCAAAAATTCAAGATCAATGATATCAATCCCGGGATTAGATGGTGTTTCAACAAAAATCATTTTAGTATTAGGCTTAATCAAAGCCTCCCAATCCTGTGGTTTGTCTAAATCGGCATAATCGAAAGTCACCCCCCAATTGGAAAAAACATTGGTTAGCAACTGGTGCGTAGAACCAAAAACAGAACGGCTTGATACCAAATGGTCGCCACTTTTCAGAAACGCGCCAAAGGTGGTAAAAATTGCGGCCATACCAGTTGCAGTGGCAAAACCATCTTCCGCACCTTCCAAAAGGCACATTTTTTCGATAAACTCTGAAGTATTTGGATTTGAATAACGGCTATAAACATTCCCCTCCTTTTCATTGGCAAACAGTGCACGCATCTCTTCAGCATCATCAAACTTATAACTAGAAGTAAGGTAAATAGGAGATGAATGCTCTTTATGTAAACTGCGTTCGGTTTGAGTGCGTATAGCTATGGTTTCAAAATTTTCGGATTTCATTGTATTGTTTTTAGTATCAAGTTCTGAGTAGCAAGTATCGAGAGTAGGGTATCAAGATTTAAGTATCAAGAATATCTTTCCGTCTCGCTACTTGTTACTTTATACTTCTCTATTTTATCCTCCCAGCCTTGTTATTTATTTATTTTATAAGTAAAATTAATTGTGGCTGAACGGCCTAAAATATTCGATACTGAGCAATATTTATCGAAAGTCATAGCTAATGCACGCTCCACCTTATGGATGCTTAAGTCGCCGAATAAATCGAAGTGTATATCAATTACATCAAAAATCGGGGGCATTTCTTCCTCTTTACGCGTAGCATTAATGGCAATTTTAATATCGTTTAACGGTTCTTTTTGTTTAGTAAGCACATTTACCATATCAATACCACTGCAGCCACCCAAACCGATTAGAAGCATCTCCATTGGCCTGAAACCTTTTCCCTCACCACCAATGGCAGCTTTTGCATCCAACTCTACAGTAAAACCACTCTCGTTTTCTGCTTCAAAATTAAATTTACCGCTCTTGCGGATCAGATTTATGTTCATATTAATCGTATCGAGATGTCAGATTTGAGATATTAGATATGAGACATTTCAAACGCCTTAAACCCTCTATCTTCCAACCTTCTACCGTAATTTAAATTTATTATTTAATCCCCTAACATTTTGCTATTCGAACACCATGCGCCATGCGCTCAGCTTAAATACCATAAAATACTAAGTTATTTTCTTCCAGTTCGTGCAATTTAACCGGATGGTCGAAAATTGCAAAAACCGACGAACCGCTACCACTCATTAAAGCGAATGTTGCGCCTGCATCATATAAACTGGTTTTTATTTGATGAATTTGGGGATACTTTGCGAATACCGATAGTTCGAAATCGTTGATAACCTTATTTTTCCATGTTGTTGGACACAAATGTATAATTTCTTTTAACGATTGCAAAGGTTTTTGCGGTTTTACATGTGTATAAGCATCGGCCGTACTAACATGTACAGGCGGTTTTACCAAAACTTTATACCAGGCTGACAGATCTATTTCGCACTTTTCAAATTCGTCGCCTTTATTAAATGCGTAAACTGGTTTATTTTCGATAAAGAATGCACAGTCGGCTCCTAACTGGCGGGCATAATCCTCCATTTTCTCAACAGACATCCCCAAACTGAATTTATTATTTAACAGTTTGATCAGAAAAGCACAATCTGCTGATCCCCCACCCAAACCTGCGCCTACCGGAATATTTTTCAATAAACTAATTTGCTGTGCGGGAATATCATAATCCCTTTTCACTAACTGATAAGCCTTAAAACAAAGGTTATCATTCGGATCACCGGGAATATCAATGCCATGAATTTTGCAAGAGGTTACTTCCGCATCGGTAATCTCAACCGAATCCTTAATATTGATGGGATAAAAAACGGTTTCGAGGTTGTGATAACCATCAGCGCGTTTTTCGGTGATATTTAAGCCTAAATTTATTTTTGCGTTGGGAAAAGATAGCATTTTAGTCCTGAGTCGTGAGTCTTAAGTCCTGAGTCCATGGTGCCGAAACCAGCAACCGTCTCATGTTGCAAACATACAAATTTTATGCATGTCGCGGCTTCACGCCGTGACTACACGCCGGAATTAAACATCCGGATGGCACGCCATAATTTCCCCAACGGATGTTAACAATTAGACAATAAAATGATTCCCAACACCTGATAAATTTTAGATATTTGTAAATTATCAGAACAGTATGAAACAATATTTAGATTTAATGCAGCATGTGCTGGATCATGGCGCTCAAAAGCACGACCGTACCGGTACCGGAACCATAAGCGTTTTTGGCTATCAGATGCGTTTTAACCTCCAAGAGGGTTTTCCGATGATAACCACAAAGAAACTGCATTTAAAATCTATTATCCACGAACTGATCTGGTTTTTAAGTGGCGAAACCAACATTAAATACCTTAAAGACAATGGCGTGCGTATCTGGGATGAATGGGCTGATGAAAACGGCAATCTAGGTCCTGTTTACGGCTCGCAATGGAGAAGCTGGCCAACACCAGACGGGCAGCATATCGATCAGATTACAAATATGATCAATACGATCAAAAATAATCCAGATTCGCGCAGAATTATAGTTTCTGCATGGAACGTGGCTGAAATCGAAAATATGGCTTTGCCCCCTTGTCATGCATTTTTTCAATTCTATGTGGCTGATGGGAAATTAAGTTGCCAATTATATCAACGCAGCGCCGATATTTTCCTTGGCGTACCTTTTAATATTGCATCATATGCGCTACTCACTATGATGGTGGCACAGGTTTGCAATTTAGAAGCCGGAGATTTCATTCATACCCTTGGCGATGCCCATTTATACAATAACCATATTGAACAGGCCAATCTTCAATTAAGTCGCGAACCGAAACCACTTCCAACCATGAAAATCAATCCAGAGGTAAAAAGCATTTTTGATTTTAAATTTGAGGATTTTACATTGGAGGACTACGAAGCGCATCCGCATATTAAAGGTATTGTTGCTGTTTAACAGAATTAGTATATTTGTATATGGAAACTTTTTCAATCAGTGTACCAGAAAAAAAAAGCAGTTTAGTTAAACAGCTCTTAAAAGAGTTGGGTGTTATCATTAATACCGATACTGAGAAAAAACCGAATAAAATAACAATTGCGTCAATGAAAAAAACAAGCAAGGGTGAAGAATTGACAAAATCATCTAGTCATTTGGATTTGATGCAAAAGCTTAACTTTTAATATTTATGTACGATATATCTTTTTCAAATCAATTTAAAAAAGATTATAAACGCTGCATAAAACGTAATTACGACATTTCTCTTCTAGAGGCAGTTCTTAAAACCTTAAGAGAAAATGGGAAACTGCCTCGAAAATACAAACCTCATATTTTAAGTGGGGATTATGATGGATTTTGGGAGTGCCATATAAAAGGGGATTGGTTAATGACCTGGCTTCAGGACGACATTAAAAAAGAAATCTACCTTGATAGGTTGGGAACTCATTCTGATCTATTTTAAAATACTTCACAATTCACCGTTACTAATGAATAATATTTCCATCGCCGTAGCCGTAGGCGAGAACCTCGCAATCGGCAAAAACAATCAGCTTTTATGGCACATGCCTGCCGATTTAAAGTTTTTTAAGCAAACTACATCTGGCCACACGATTGTAATGGGGCGCAAAACCTTTGATTCTGTTGGCAGACCATTGCCAAACCGCAGGAACATTGTGATTACAAGAGATACCGAATTAAAAATTGAAGGCGTTGAAGTGGTAAATAGCTTAGATGAAGCTTTAGCAATCACCCAAAAAGAAGAAAAACCAGTATTCATTGTGGGCGGAGCGGAGATTTACAGACAGGCATTGCCTAAAACGCAGACGCTTTATTTAACCACTATCCATCATAATTTTGACGCGGACACTTTTTTCCCTGAAATTGACAGGAAAGAATGGAAAGTGATTAGCAGCGAAACACACAAAGCGGATGAAAAAAACAAGTACGATTATACTTTTGAGGTTTTAGAAAGGATTTAACTCCATTTAAACGCAAAGAACTTCGCAAGGAGCGCAAAGTTTATTTTATTTATAAGCTATGTGCTTCTTCCCTCGCCAGCTAAACCCAATGGCAGTGAGCATGAAGCGCAGCGAAATAAAACGGACAGCGGGAATTTTGGGGCCGAAGAAACACAGGTATAGCTTTCCAAAAAAAGCATATTTAACTCTCCCTAAAACTCATATATGAAAAAATGCTTCGTGCCTCAGCATGACGGAGGTTGAAATGTTGAAAAATCAACTGGGAGAAACTTAATCCCAAAAGCTGCTACAATTGCTATCCAAATCAATTCATTCTAAATTTAGCCCGCTGAAATAAATTCTACCTAATGAATATCTAAGGATTATTACCCGATAAAAATTAATCTTAATAAATTATCAATTAAGGGGTTCTATAATTTAAAAATTTAATTAGATTTGCCGACTTGTTAAAAAACAGCGAAAGACAAATTATTTTAAACAAACAATGCAAGGAAAAGGTTTTATTAAGTTTATAGCGATAGTATTGGCTATCGTTTGTGCGTACGCACTTTCTTTTACTTTGGTAGCATCCAAGGTAGAAAAAGACGCAAAAAACGCTGCGAAGGGTGATTTAGCCAAAGAAAAGGCTTACTTAGATTCGATGAGTACCGTAAAAGTTTATCCAGTTGTTGGATTTACTTATCAGGAGGTAAAAGCGAAAGAGATTAATTTGGGTCTGGATTTAAAAGGCGGAATGAACGTAACGATGGAGATATCGTTAGCGGAGTTGGTAAAATCATTGGCAGGGAACCCTACTGATGCTAACTTCAACAAAGCAGTTCAAAACGCACAGATTCAATTAAATGCCGGTGGTAAAGATTACATCAAAATTTTTGTTGATGAATTCGAAAAATTAAGCCCTGGAGTAAAACTTGCAGATTATTTTTCTAATCAGGATAACGCATCTCAGTTAAAACCTAATGCAAGCAATAATGAAGTTGAATCTTTCTTAGAAAAAGAAGCAACCAGCGCTATCGATCGTTCATTTACCGTTTTGCGCTCACGTATTGATGGTTTCGGCGTAGTTAGTCCGAACATGCAAAAACAAGAAGGTAGTAACCGGATCTTAATCGAGATGCCAGGTGTACAAGATAAAGAGCGTATTGCTAAACTTTTACAGGGTTCTGCCGAATTACAGTTCTGGCAAGTATACCAGGTACAAGAAGTTGCACCTTTATTAGAAAACATTAATAAAATTTTAGCAGCAACATTAAAAACTGATGCTCCAGCTGCTAAAGATACAACGGCTGCTCCGGCTGCAGGTGGTAAATTAGCTGGCTTAGAAAAAGCTGCTGCTAAAGATACTACAGCCAAAGGTGGCAAACTTGCAGGCTTAGGTAAAAAAGATTCGAGTGCAGTTAAAGCCGAATTGATTAAATCTAACCCACTTTATGCTGTTCTTAACCTTCCAATTTACCAAGGCGAAAACGGACAACAACAATTAATGCCTGGTGCAGTTGTTGGTATGTCGTTACAAAAAGATACTGCAAAGGTTAATGCTTATTTAAAACTTCCTGAAGTTGCTGCATCTATTCCATCTACGATGAAATTTATGTGGAGCGTTAAACCTAGAGAAGGTTCGAAAATTTTCGAATTATATGCTATTAAAGTGGTTAGTGCAGATGGCAAACCAGATTTAGGTGGTGAAGCGATCAGCGATTCACGTGCTGATTTTGATCAGAAAGGTAAACCAGAAGTAACCATGTACATGACCAGTGAAGGTTCTGCTAAATGGAAAAAAATTACTGCTGAAGCGGCTGCTGATCCAAACAATAAAAAATCTATAGCCATTGTATTGGATAACCAGGTTTATTCTGCTCCTACGGTTCAGAATGAAATTGCTGGTGGTGTCTCATCTATCACCGGTAACTTTACCCAGGCCGATACCAAAGATCTATCTAACATCTTAAAAGCTGGTAAATTACCCGCTCCTGCACGTATTGCAGGTAGTTATGTAGTGGGTCCAACTTTAGGTGCCCAGGCTATTCACGATGGTTTAATCTCATTCGTAATTGCCTTTATCGTTATCTTAATCTTCATGGCGTTGTATTATCACCGTGCAGGTTGGGTGGCTAACTTTGCATTGTTAATCAACTTATTCTTCATCATTGGTATCCTGGTATCACTTGGTGCAGTATTAACCTTACCTGGTATCGCGGGTATCGTATTAACCATTGGTTTGTCGGTAGATGCAAACATCCTTATTTTTGAGCGTGTACGTGAAGAGCTTGCACATGGCAAGAACACGGCCACAGCAATTAAAGAAGGTTTTAAACACGCAATGCCTTCAATTATCGACTCAAACGTTACCTTATTCATTTTAGGTGCTATTCTTTATGTATTTGGTAGCGGTCCGGTTCAAGGTTTCGCAACTACTTTATGTATCGGTATCCTTTCTTCATTGTTTGCAGCTGTAGCCATTTCGAGAGTAGTTTTCGAATCGTTATTAAACCGCAAAATTGAGGTAAGTTTCGATAATAGCTTAACCCGTAATGCATTTAAAAATTTAGCCTTCAACTTTGTTGGCCGTCGTAAAATCTATTACATTATCTCTACCATCATCATTATTGCCGGTATTGGTATGTACTTCAAAAATGGCGGTTTAAACTTAGGTGTAGATTTTAAAGGTGGTAGAACTTATCTGGTTCACTTCGATAAAGCAGTTAACACTGAAGATTTAAAAACCAAGTTAAACCCGGTTTTCGGTAACGAAACACCAGAGGTGAAGACTGCAGGTGAAGATAGCCAGGTAAAAATCACCACGACTTTCCACATCGAAGATCAGGACATTAAAACCGACAAGGTCGTAGAAGATGCTTTGAATAAAGGTTTAGCAGGTGCTAAATATGAAATCGTAAGTTCGCAAAAAGTAACCCCTATCATTGCAAGTGATATTGTAAACGGTGCTTTCTACGCAGTATTGATCTCATGTTTATTCATGTTTATCTACATCGTAGTACGATTCAAAAAATGGCAGTATGGTTTAGGTGCGGTAATCGCATTGTTCCATGATGTGTTAATGGTATTGTCTTTCTACACTATTTTAGATGGTATTATGCCATTCTCATTAGAAATTGGTCAGGATTTTATCGCAGCAATTTTAACGGTAATGGGTTATACCATGACAGAGACAGTTGTTGTATTTGACCGTATCCGTGAGAAATTAAAAGAATCTGGTAAAGAAGATTTACATGGCGAAGCACGTAACAACTTAATCAACTTCGCGTTAAACAGTACCTTAAGCCGTACCATTTTAACCTCATTAACCGTATTCTTCGTATTATTGGTAATCTTCATTTTCGGTGGCGATAGCATCCGTGGGTTTATCTTCGCATTATTGATCGGCCGTATTATTGGTACATACTCATCATTATGTATCTCTACTCCTATCGTAATCGATTTGGGTAGCTCAGCTGAGAAAAAATAAGAGATTAAAATCTTAAAATATATAAGCGCCTCGATTTATCGGGGCGCTTTTTTTTGTGCCAAACCTCGTAGGTTTTAAAAACCTGCGAGGTTTAAAAGACAAAATGCACAAAGCTTTTCATTTATTTTGAAAAGCAAATCCTGTGGTTCTTCGGTTTCGACAATCCTGCTGTCCGTTTTATCCCGATGAAGGATCGGGATGCTCACTACCATCAGGTTTAGTTAACTTAAAATAGTGCTAAGAAACCTATAAAATCCCGCTTCGTCATACCAGCGTTATATCTTCTTTTTTAAGCTCGAATAACTTTAAAAACCTCATCTTTTAAACCTTTTGGCTATCTTTTTGTTAAGTTAGCATTAGATAAATGGAGATAAAATGGATTTACAACTTCCTAAAAGCGAATACCCGAGAGTAGTAATAGTTGGCGGTGGGTTTGGCGGCATTGAGTTAGCTAAACGTTTAAAAAACAAGCCTTTTCAGGTAGTGATGCTCGATAAACATAACTATCATACCTTTCAACCATTGCTTTATCAGGTAGCCACGGGAGGTTTAGAAGCCGATTCGATCGCATTCCCATTAAGAAAGATTTTTAAGGGTCAAAAAAACCTGATCTTTCGCGTAACCAAAGTTACAGAAGTAAATGCAGCAGAAAATTGTTTACAAACCGATATAGGCAGAATTAATTACGATTATCTGGTTATTGCAACAGGATCTACCAGTAACTTTTTTGGCAACAAAGAAATCGAGGCCAATTCCATGCCAATGAAGTCGATTCCTGAAGCCCTGGATTTAAGAAGTTTGATTTTGCAGAATTTCGAAAAATCGCTGATCGAAAAAGATGCAGATAAAAAAAGTGCCCTATTAAACTTTGTGGTGGTGGGCGGCGGACCAACGGGCGTTGAAACCTCTGGTGCCATTGCTGAACTTAAAAGACATGTGATTCCGAATGATTACCCCGAAATGGATTTAAGTAAGGTTAACATTTACCTGATCGAAAATTCGCCAGAATTGTTAGGCGTAATGTCGCCACAGGCACAGAAAAAAGCCAAAGATTTCCTAACCGATATGGGCGTGCAGATTATGAATGAAACCCGGGTATTGGGTTATGACGGACATACGCTCACTTTACAGGATAAAGCACCAATTTTAAGTTCTACTGTAATTTGGAGTGCAGGTGTAAAAGGAGAAGTATTAGCCGGTTTAGACAAAGCAGAAGTAGTTCGTGGAGGCCGGCTGAAGACCGACACACAAAATTTAGTTGTAGGTTATCAAAATGTATATGCAATAGGCGATGTAGCCGCTATTATTGATGAAGAAACACCTAACGGTCACCCTGGAGTTGCACCTGCCGCCATCCAACAGGGACATCACCTGGCCAAAAACCTGATCAATATCAAAGAAAATAAACCCTTAGAGAAATTTAAATATTTCGATAAAGGCTCCATGGCTACAGTTGGTAGAAACAAAGCTGTTGTTGATATCGGCAAAATCCGTTTTCAGGGCGTATTCGCCTGGTTTACCTGGATGTTTGTTCACTTAATGACTTTAGTGGGCTTCAGAAACAAGATCATTGTTTTCGTCAATTGGGTTTGGAGTTATTTTAGTTATGATCGCGGAACCCGTTTAATTATCAGAACCTTTGCAAAAGATCGGAGTGTGGATTACAGGGAAGAAATAACTGGTGTAAAAGAGGTTAATGTGTCTTAAGGGTTTAGGGTAACTTTGGTGTTAGAAATTTGTTTTCAGTTTCTTCTTTTCTTTGCAAAAAACTTTGTGCACTTTGCGATTAAACCAAAAATATGAGCCACACCAATTTCAAATTAGTTGAATGCCCGCGTGATGCCATGCAAGGACTACACGATTTCATTCCAACTGAACTTAAGGTTGAATATTTAAACCTATTGCTTCAGGTTGGTTTCGATACGCTTGATTTTGGAAGTTTTGTTTCGCCTAAAGCCATTCCGCAAATGGCCGATACAGCTGAAGTTTTAGCACAACTTGATTTAAGCAGCACTAATACAAAACTCTTGGCTATTGTAGCTAATTTAAGGGGCGTAGAAGAGGCAGTAAAGCATGAGGCGGTTGATTACCTTGGTTTCCCATTTTCAATTTCTGAAACCTTCCAACAGCGCAATACCAATTCAAGCATAACACAATCGCTGAATACGGTAGAAGAAATGCTTTCACTTTGCACAAAAAATGGTAAGAAAGCTGTCGTTTATCTGTCAATGGGTTTTGGAAATCCCTATGGCGATGAATGGAATTATGAAATTGTAGAAAAATGGGCGGATGTACTGGTGAGTAAAGGCGTGGAAATTTTATCGCTGGCTGATACAGTAGGCGTTTCCACACCTGAAAAAATAGAAACAATAATGCCTAAATTAATTTCAAGATTTAACAGAACAGAAATTGGCATTCATTTACACTCCACGCCTGCCGAAAGGATTGAAAAGATATCGGCTGCTTATCATGCTGGTGTAAAACGCATAGATTCAGCATTAAAGGGTTTTGGTGGCTGCCCGATGGCTGCTGATGATCTCACCGGCAACATCGCTACGGAAGCCGTAATTGGCTTTTTGAATACAAAAGGTGAGAATTTGGCGTTGAATATGGATAAATGGCAGGAGGCAATGACCTTATCGGAGAAGATATTTGGGTAGATTTTTTGAGTGATCGTCATTGCGAGGAACGAAGCAATCCTACAAATATGGGTGGGGTAGCTTACTTCAAATCCAGCGATCGCTTTAAGATTGCTTCGTGACTCGCAATGACGGAATTATTAAACCAATTCTTCATATAAATCAATCCAATCTGGATTTTTAGATACAATCAAATCTATTTTCTGCTGACGGCTTCCACCTTTTACTCTCTTTTCTTCATCAATAGCTTCTTCAATATCAGGGAAAAACAAGTAATAAACTAACTTATAACATTTATATCTTGAAGTAAAGCTTTTAGGAAAGTCGCTGTTTTTATGTTGCCAAACCCTGCCTTGTAAATCTGAGGTTACACCAGTATAAAAAACGGTATTAAAAGAATTTGTCGTGATATAAACACATCCTCCTCTTTCCATCATAATTTAATTAGTAATTTGTTACGTCTTCATTGCGAGGAACGAAGCAATCCTACTACTATGGGTGGGTAAATAACTAAAATCCAGCGATCGCTTTAAGATTGCTTCGTTCCTCGCAATGACGATTTTTCGTTGAATAGTCAATACTTTCCGTGTCTCAGCAGCAAATTATCTTTAAACCTTCTTCACCATTTTAAAATGCTGTATGCCAGCCTCCTCAAATTGTTCTCCCTCAGCTACAAAACCAAATTTAGCATACAAGCTCATGGCATCTAATTGCGAATTTAAGTAAATATAATGTGCATCCTCCGGCAGATCAGATAAGGCCTCAGCAATTAGTGCACGCCCTACCCCTTGCCCTCTAAACTCCTTTAAAACCGCAAAGCGCTCTAATTTATAACCATTTTCCGTTTTACGCCATCTACAAGCACCGCAAGGCTGTCCGTTGCTGGTCGCCAAAAAATGTGTAGATTCCTCTTCATGCTCCCATTCCAGTTCTGGCGGACAATTTTGTTCATCTACAAAAACAATCTTACGTATAGCAAATACTTTATCTAAATCTTCTGGGTGATTAACTTTTTGAACGTGCAGACTCATTATCGTGTTTTTTAAAGTGTTTATTCGATTTTACTTTTATTTCATTTAATTCCTTCGCAACATCAATTGAATGTGAGCAATGAATATCGGTCTCTTTTTTGGCAAGCGTGGCAATCGTAACGTAAAATTTATGTAACTGATCCAGCTCTTTTTCACTCAGGTCTTCAATATCCACCATCCGGTTACTGGCACCCTGTTGTGCAGCAATCAATTCATTTAATTTTAACTGTATCGCCTTTCCGTCTTTGTTCTGCGCCTTCTGAATCAAAAACACCATTAAAAAAGTAATGATGGTTGTTCCGGTGTTGATTACGAGTTGCCAGGTTTCAGAATATTTAAATATCGGGCCGCTCAACGCCCAAATTACTACAATGGCGGTTGCACTGATAAATGCTGCAGAACTACCCGTAAACTTGGTGGCCGCATTAGCAAATTTTTCGAAAAAGTTATTGCTTTTATTATCGCTTTTAGATTTTGACATCACAATTTTGTTTGCTTAAATATACCATAAAACAAACAAAAGCGCCATAAGTTTTTAAACCTACGGCGCTTTCGTTTTATGTTGTAATGTTAAATACATTGTAATGTTGGAAGGTTGAAAAGTTTCGACTTTAAAACATTTCAATCTTTCAACATTCTAACGCTCTTAAAGCTTATCGTTAACGTTTATACAGTTCAAATCTTCGAAAGCAGTAGTTAAACGCTTCACAAAAGTTTCTTCACCTTTACGTAACCATACGCGTGGGTCGTAGTATTTTTTGTTTGGTTTATCATCGCCATCAGGGTTACCGATCTGACCTTGAAGATAACCTTCATTCTTTTTGTAATATTCTAAAATACCTTCCCAAAATGCCCATTGCATATCCGTGTCGATATTCATTTTAATTGCACCATAAGAAATGGCTTCCCTGATTTCTTCCTGAGATGAACCAGAACCACCGTGGAATACAAAATTAATCGGTTTCTCTGCAGTTAAGCTAAATTTTTCTTTGATAAAATCCTGAGAATTTTTCAAAATTACCGGTTGCAGTCTTACGTTACCTGGTTTGTAAACACCGTGTACGTTACCAAAAGCTGCAGCAACCGTAAAACGAGGGGAAACTTTACTTAATTCTTCGTAAGCGTAAGCTACTTCGCTAGGCTGTGTATATAATTTAGAGCTGTCTACATCGCTATTATCAACACCATCTTCTTCACCGCCTGTTACGCCAAGCTCGATTTCGATAGTCATGTTCATTTTAGCCATACGTGCTAAGTATTTTGCGGAAATTTCCATGTTCTCTTCGATAGATTCTTCCGATAAATCTAACATATGAGATGAAAACAAAGGTTTGCCGGTTTCAGCGAAGAATTTTTCGCCGTGATCCAATAATCCATCAATCCATGGCAATAATTTTTTAGCGGCGTGGTCAGTATGTAAAACCACAGCAACACCATAATGTTCTGCCAATAAATGTACATGTTTAGCTGCAGATACAGCACCTAAAATACATGCCTGTAATTTCTCGTTATCTAATGATTTACCAGCATAAAACTGGGCACCACCATTAGATAATTGAATCATAACAGGCGAATTTACTGCCTTTGCAGTTTCCAATACCGCATTTACCGTATTGGTACCGGTAACGTTTACTGCTGGTAAAGCAAACTGATGTTTTTTAGCCTGCTCAAATAATTCTTGAACGGCATCTCCGTAAATTACGCCTTTGTAGCCTTTTAAACTCATTTCTTGTTAATTTTATTAAGTCCGAAGTTATAAAAAAAATTAACATTACAAGCTTTTGTAACAACAGAATTATTTGCTTAACAGCAAAATAAAGCCTATTTAGTGTAAAAAACACATTATCCTTAGTGTAAAAAAGACACACTTAAGTTTGCGATTAGTAGTTGGCAACAGACAAAAATCAGTTTTCAATTACCTTCACCATTGGCAATCAACTATCAACCAATAAACCATTGACTATTTTTACGCCTAATAAGGTTCATGTTTATTTTATTTTTCGTTTCTTTGCAATCCAATTCTTCAAAAAATTATATGGCTTGGTTTAAGAGAGAAAAAAAAGGTATCATTACTACAACAGAGGAGAAAAAAGAAGCACCGGATGGGTTGTGGAATAAATGTCCGAATTGCAAAAAACCGCTACATCAGGCAGAGCTTCAGGAAAACAAATACGTTTGTCACTACTGCGACTATCATCTGAGAGTAGGCTCTAAAGAATATTTCGAGGTTTTATTTGATAACAATCAGTTTAAAGAGCTGTTTCCCAACCTCACATCGGGCGACCCATTAAATTTTAACGATAACAAACCCTACACCGATAGAATTAAAGAAAGCCAGGCTAAAACAGGCTTAAAAGACGCTATCCGTGCTGGTGTTGGTAAAATAGAAGGACAAGAAATCGTAATTGCCTGTATGGATTTCGCTTTTATCGGCGGTTCTATGGGTTCGGTTGTTGGTGAAAAGATTGCAAGATCTATTGATTACAGTATCAAACATAAAGTTCCGTTCCTAATGATCTCAAAATCAGGCGGTGCACGAATGATGGAAGCCGCGTTTTCGTTAATGCAAATGGCTAAAACCTCAGCTAAATTAGCATTATTAAGTCAGGCTAAGATTCCATATATTTCTTTATTAACCGATCCAACTACCGGTGGTGTAACGGCATCTTACGCCATGTTAGGCGATATTAATATTGCAGAACCAGGCGCATTAATCGGTTTTGCCGGTCCAAGGGTAATTAAAGAAACCATTAAAAAAGATTTACCTAAAGGTTTCCAAACTTCCGAATTCGTTCTGGAACATGGTTTCCTTGATTTTATAGTAGATAGAAGAGCCATGAAAGCTAAATTGGGTGCTTTTATTAAAATGATGAATAATTAATTAGTTCAATAGCTTATTCGTCATTAGTTTATTAGTGCAAACTGACCAATAAACAAATGACTAATGAACAAATAAACTATTATAAGAAAAGCAGGGCTTGAATGACTTCGGTTAATTCAGTCCTGCTTTTTGCTTCAAGTCCTCGCTACACTCTGGGCTTTTCGCGGCATCCGATAGCTATCGGATCAGGTTAATATTCTGCAAGCCTGCAATTCTTTGGGAAGGCAGTTCCCGACATGTGTTAAAATTAACCCCACCTGCACTGTCATCCTGAGCTTATTTGTGAGGTCAGATGTTGCCATCTGACCTTTAAACCTAGTGAATCATTTCAAGACTGCGGTTGTGTCAGCTGATAAAAGTTGACACCACAACTCAACTGCAACATTTCTATTAACATCCCCAACCCTACCTCATATTTCATAAATTAGCCATCAAATCATTAACCCTAACTCATTATGAATAAAAAGCTACTATTCTCTGCGCTATTCCTTTGTACTTCAACCATTCTTTTTGCACAAGACAGGAAAGTAATCGACAATATCATCAAAGAAGTAAATGAAAACTCTCAATTAGAGAAACTGGCACATGAACTTTTAGATGTTGTTGGTCCCCGGCTAGTTGGCTCGCCACAAATGAAACAAGCCAACGATTGGGCTGTAAAAAAATATAGCGATTGGGGCATTTCTGCTAAAAACGAAAAGTGGGGCGAATGGGCCGGTTGGGAACGTGGAGTTACACACATTGATTTAATAAGTCCGCGGGTAAGAACCCTGGAAGGCACGCAATTGGCCTGGAGTCCATCAACTAATGGTAAAAACATCAATGCAGAAGCGGTTATACTTCCTCAAATTACCGATTCGGTATCTTTTCAGAAATGGTTACCCAATGTAAAAGGTAAAATTGTTTTAATTTCCATGAACCAACTTTCTGGCCGACCAGAAAAAAATTGGGAAGAATTTGCCACAAAGGATCTTTTCGAAAAATTCAAAAAAGAAAAAGCTGATGCCACTAAAGCATGGGCTGCAGGCCTTGCTAAAACGGGTTATACCAACAAAACACTTCCTGCAGCTTTAGAAAATGCAGGTGCTGTGGCTGTAATAATCAATAACTGGTCGCAGGGTTTTGGTGTAGATAAGATTTTTGGTGCCAACACCACCAAAGTGCCTACCTTAGATTTATCCGTAGAAGATTACGGCCTGGTCTATCGTTTGGCCCTAAACGGCAACAAACCGATGCTTAAAATCGAATCAGAATCAAAAAAACTGGGCGTTGTACCAACGTTTAATACTATTGCGGAGTTGAAAGGCAAGCAAAAACCAAATGAATATGTGATGCTTTCAGCACATTTCGATTCATGGGATGGTGCAAGTGGTGCAACAGATAATGGCTCGGGTACCATTTTAATGATGGAAGCCATGCGAATTTTAAAGAAATTTTACCCTAACCCAAAACGCACCATTTTAGTGGGGCATTGGGGCAGCGAAGAGCAAGGCTTAAATGGTTCGAGGGCATTTGTAGAAGATCATCCGGAGATTGTGAACAATCTGCAGGCTTTGTTTAACCAGGATAACGGCACAGGTCGTGTGGTTAATATTGGCGGACAAGGTTTTGCTAAATCAAAAGATTATATCACGCGCTGGTTGGCTGCTGTACCAGATACCATTAAAAACCAGATCAAAACCAGTTTCCCGGGCACACCTGGCGCAGGGGGATCAGATTTTGCATCATTTGTGGCCGCCGGAGCTTTAGGGTATTCGTTAAGTTCTACCAGCTGGGATTATGGAACATATACCTGGCACACCAACCGCGATAGTTACGACAAATTGGTTTTTGACGAAATCAGAAGTAATGTGATACTTGCAGCCATCATGGTTTATATGGCTTGTGAAGATCCAGAGAAAACTTCAAATGAAAAAGCAACCGATCTACCTGTAAATGAGCGTACCGGAAAACCAGCTACCTGGCCAGTACAAACAAAATCGAATAGAAAAGGTGGAATGTAAATAAAAATTTTGAATCGTTTTATAAAGGAGCATTTGGAAACGGATGCTCTTTTTTGTTACCTCAGTCGTCAGTTCCAGCGGAGTGTGACATAGCTGAGAACCACGCAATACTCAACGGAGTCTAAATTTATTTAGATGGAATTCCTCATTTAACTATGCTCTAGAGATGACGACGCTTTTATTGAAATCCGCTCATAATTTGAGCGTCATCACCCTGAATTTATTTCAGGGTCTTATCGCTGAATAGATGCTGAAATAAATTCAGCATGACGATTGCGCAAAAACATCTACTCCTCCTTCTTCTGAAACTTATAAAACAGATACCCTAAAAAAGGTAAAATTAATATACTACCCAATAAAAGGGCTAAGCCCAAACTGTAAATGGTTTTTTCTGGTCCAGCGGTTTCCAATAACGAAATGGCATCTCCGCTTTTTAAACGGATAAAATTAGGAAAGTGGGCATAACTAATAGCCAGAAGGATCATCGTTACCTGGAAGCCTGCTAAAATGCGTAAAACCTTGGTTTTGCCTTTTATCAACAGGTACCATAAAAGTACCAGCGATATACTGGCCAAAATAATGGCCGATAACCCGACATTGCTTTTGAAAACCCAATCAATCAATGGAATTTTATCACGCTGCGCAGCAATAAATACCATTGCACCAAAAACAACTGCCGCCACATTCATGAATTTGGCCTTTTTAATAAACCGACGTTTATCATGCGCTTCTGTTGTTTCGCCGATCAGGTAAATGGCCGCCAGGAAACCGCAGAGCGATACTGTAAAGAAACCCACAGCTACAGAAAACCAGTTTAACCAGCCCGATATATAGGCCGTATAAAAATCTGTCGCCTGCGAATCAATATGTCCTGAAATTAAGCTTCCGGCAATAATGCCTAAAAATAAAGCAGTTACAAAACTTGAATATCTGAATATCCGGTTGTATAACCATTGCATATCATCTTTTACAGCATCGTAATGGCGAAATACGAAAGCGGTACCACGCGCTATAATCCCGATGAGCATAATAGCCAAGGGTATATGCAGGTAAACCGACATAGTGGTATAAATAAAAGGGAAACCTACAAAAAGGATCACAATCGCAATGATGAGCCACATGTGGTTGGCCTCCCATACCGGGCCAATAGCGTGATACATGGTTTTACGTGTTCTACTCCTATTTTTTGTGGAGGTAAAAAGCTCTATAATCCCCGCACCAAAATCAGCCCCACCCAATAAAAAGTAAAGCAAAATGGCCATGCATAAAAATGTGATTACAACTTCTTTCATATCTGAAAATGATTACACCGATATTTTGATTACACTGATTAATAAGATTTGCCTTGTATTGTTCACATTCATCAGTGGTTAATTGCTGTTAGATTCATCTTTATGATATAATACAGGTACCATTTTGATCTGCCGGTAAAGCAAAAACGTTACGATTATACTTAGCGATATGTAAATGGCCGAGAAGATATAAAACGAATATGCAATACCTGGCATTGGCGTTACCGCATCTTTGGTATGCATAATACCATAAATAATCCATGGCTGCCTGCCAACCTCTGTAACTACCCAACCAGCCTCTAAAGCGAGGTAACCTAACGGAATGGCGAGAACAAACAGTTTTAGCAGCCAACGTTTTTCGGTTAAAGGTTTCTTTTTAAAAAGAATGAAGAAGTAGGTTAAAGATATTAGCAGTAATAATGTACCAATCCCCACCATTATCTGAAAAGCATAATGGGTGATGGCTACCGGTGGATGTTCATTTTCAGGGATCTGATCCAAGCCTTTAACTTCAGCTTTGAAATCACCATGCGCCAGAAAACTTAAGGCCCCCGGAATTTTGATTGCGCCCGTTACTGTTTTATCTTTTTCGTTTACAATACCGCCGATCAATAATGGGGCAGGTTTTTCGGTTTTATATAATGCTTCCATGGCCGCCAGCTTTGCAGGTTGGCGCTTGGCAACATCTTTTGCAGAAATATCGCCGCTTAAGGGCTGTAATACCGCAGCAATGCAGGCAAATACAGCCGCTATTTTAAAGGCTTTTAAATGAAAATATGCATTTCGGTTGCGTAAGATCATTAAAGCATGTACGCCGGCTACAGCAAAGCCTGTTGCGGTAAATGCGGCTAGGCACATGTGTAATGCCTGGCTAAACCAGGCTTTATTGAACATGGCTTGTATGGGATCGATGTTGAGGTATTGTCCGTTGACAAAATCAAAACCCGCCGGACTGTTCATCCAGGCATTGGCGGCCACGACCAGTATACCGGAAGCAAGTCCGCTAACGCCTACTACCATGCCTGTAAACCAGTGGAACCATTTATTCAACTTATTCCAACCATATAGGAAAAAACCAAGGGCGATCGCTTCGATAAAAAAGGCTGTTCCTTCCAATGAAAATGGCATTCCGAATATAGGTCCGGCATGATCCATAAATTTTGGCCAAAGTAAGCCTAGCTCGAATGATAGCATTGTACCCGATACCGCACCTGTAGCAAAGAATATGGCAACCCCTTTACTCCAGGCTTTTGTGAGGTTTTTATACACCTCATCATTGGTTTTAAGCCATTTGTAATGTGATACGGCCATAAAGAAAGGCATCACCATGCCGATACAGGAAAAAATAATGTGAAAGCCTAGTGATAAGGCCATTTGGGAGCGGGCAGCGATAAAATCATCCATGGGCTGTAGATTTTGAATAGTAACAAATATAGTTGTTAATGATTAAAGCCTATGGTAATTCAATGACGTTGAAAGGATTATTTTAAATATAGAACGTTTATAAATTGAAAAAAGATTTGGAGGACTGTCTTAAGGGAACGATATTTTTTTTTAGATAAAGATGAGCACTGATGGATATCAGTCATTTCGATCCAATTGCTATCGGATCGAAATGACTACTTTTCTTATGGAATATGAGGTTAAACTCCCTTCAATTCATCATAAGCAGCGGTTAAACTTCTTTCAATGCCTTCTCCCTTCCATTCGGGTGCATTTGGGATCGTAGTCGTTTTTAAAATATCTTCTTTGCTTTTACCTGCTTTGATTTCGCCCCCCACAAAAGTTAACAGGTTTTGAAGGTAATTTTGATAAGCTTTAACGTCAGTTTTATTTCCGGTTACTTTTTCCGGATCAAGGCTATGTCCCCAGATAAATAAAGTATCGTTATCAAACTGCTTCTGGATCTTATCTAAAGCCGTAATCCAATTGCCAATGTGTGCACCATTTTCTCTATCAATATATGGAAATTTACGGTTGAAAACCAGATCGCCTACATGTACGATATTGGCATTTTCAAAATGGTAAACGGCATCGCCATTGGTATGCCCCGAACCGTAATAATACGCTTTTATATTTTCGTTGCCCACTTTCGCACTCCATTTTGTTCCAAAAGTGGTATCAGGCAGAAGCTGTTTATCTAAATTATTTGCTTTTTCTGCGCCTCTTTTCTGGTTTACCAGTGAATTTTGGTGAGCAACCACTTTTTCTGCCAATCCTTTAAAAGAAATATTCCCTGCGGTATGATCTCCATGGTGATGCGTGTTGATCAAATATTTGAATGGTTTTTCGCCCAGTTTTTTCAACTCATCAATCACATGAGGTGCCGTAGTCGGGAACTGTGCATCTACCACTACAAAACCGCTGCTTGAATTTAACCAGCCGATGGTTCCACCCTGCTCGGTAAATATCCCCACATCGTTACGGAGCGGCTTAAAATCATAAGCCCGCAATAGTTCTTGCTGTGCAAAAACATCTGTTTTATAAATCGAAAGCAGGGCCATGGCCAATGCCGAATTTTTGATAAAATTTCTTCTTTCCATTTTGGGATTAAGCTAAAAAAAACCACAGCAAATGCTGTGGCTTAAATTTAATGATTTAAATGCTGAAATAACAACAATTATATACCTGCACCTGGCGTAGTACCCGGCTCATGCCCTGGACCAAATGAATTGTTCTTACGGTCTTTATCTTTGTTAAACAAATTGGTAGCTACTTTAGATGACTTATTTTCATCTAAAGTTCTATCCTCTTTAATATCTTCTGCGGTTTTATCCAGTAAATCGTTCTCAACAACTTTACCTTTTTCTTTATTCGTTTCCATAGTAATTGTAAATTGATTTACTATAGGAACAAGCAAAAAATAAGATTGTTTTCTTTAATCCTAAAAGTCCGTGTTTGGTGGCCCACCAAACTTGGTCCTCTAAAACAGGCATAGATGATTTCAATGTACTAACAGATTACAGAGATGTATTCTAAAATGCCCCACCTAATGCCTATGTTTGGTTACTCACCAAACACAATATGGAAATAATGTTATAGTTGGTAAGCCACCAACCATAGAAGCTACAACATTGCCCCGGGTAATTTTCCCAACTCATGGATGCATCCGAAAGAATGAAACCTCCTTTTATGGATTTTATTGAAATGGTTTGAAGATTCGAAAGAAAAAGGATTGAAGATAAATTTGTAAATGTGTTTTCTTCCTTCGTTTAATTTTTCTTCCAACTTTGCGTTTTCCAGATTTTGAATGTTGTGGTTAGTTTCCATGACGATATAGATTATTGAAAACCTATCGGGGTTTTCAGGATTAACAATTTTAATAATGAAAAAAAGCTTTTTTAAAATTTGCTTAACCTTATACCATGTGGGCTTTGATAAGGTTTCGTTCAGGAATAACAGATAAAATGGCTTGGATTGCCTTATGTTTGATTAAATATAAGCTTAATTTTTGAGTTTTGCAAGAGAATTTTATTAGTTTAAACGGTTAAGCATATATTATTTCAAAATTGATCGTTTATTTTGGAAATCAGCCCGAGTGGCATTTAGGTAGATACAGTCCTGCTTTTTACTTTACTACGCTCCGTGCTCGTTCCGATCAGGTTTATTGGCACAGCCAGCAATACTATTTGGGGTTGCAAGGCGCAGAGAATTTGCCTGTAAGAATGAATTTTTCTCTTGCATCATACAACCTTAAATAGCAGCACCAGCTTAATGGAGTTAAACCTG
>NZ_JAPIVP010000021.1 GCF_026239555.1 Pedobacter sp. PF22-3
GTAACCTGCGGATATTAGGAGCTATCGGGTTCGCTCGAAATGACGATCTCTTACCGCTTCTCCAATAAAACAAGGTTTGGTTGGCGGATGAAAGATTTCTTTCCTTGCACCTGCCTGTGTTTAATAAACCCGATCCGATCGCTATCGGATTTATTTTAGGGCCCATTTTTACATGAAAAATAATGAAATAAATTCAGCGTGACGATTGCATTAAGCTTGGAAATAAATTAAAACTAAATTATCACATCATTTTTTAGGATATTTGCAACCTGTTAGAGAAAAATTACATAAACGGCCTTCATCCTGAATAGATCAAATTTATTTCAGGATCATTAAAAAGATGCTGAAACGAGTTCAGCATGAAGGGTGCATTTATAGTCCAAACATTTTGTTTTACATACCGTTGTATATATTACAGTAATACACTTATTAAAATTTTGAAAAACGACATCAACATAAAGAATAAAAGAGCATATTTTGACTATAACCTTTTAGATAAATACGTAGCTGGGATTGCACTTTTAGGGACAGAAATAAAAGCAATAAGACAAGGTAAGGCCAACATGACGGATGCATTTTGCATGTTTATTGGCGGCAATCTTTTTGTGCGCAACCTCCATATCTCTGAATATAGCCACAGCTCTTTTTATCACCATGACATTAAACGCGACCGTGCTTTATTGCTTCAAAAGAAAGAAATTAGAAAATTGAAGCTTAAAGGAGAAGAAAAAGGTTATACCATTGTTCCTTTACGGATTTTTATCAACGAAAGGGGTTTTGCTAAAATGGAAATCGCACTGGCCCAAGGTAAAAAAGAATTCGACAAACGCGATAGCATTAAGGATAGAGATACGAAGCGGGAGTTGGATAGAGCAATGAAAAGGTAGGTTAGTCTTCAGTCTGAAGTCTTGAGTCCTTAGTTTAAATTGACTTCTGACTAAGGACTTCTGACTATGGACTCAAAAACTACCAGGCCTGGTCACCAACTAAGGGCACAAACCGAAAGGTGTCTAGTACAATTTTGTCGTAGTCTGTTTCGCTTACACGGATCACCGTAACCATTTTCTGGGTTTTCTCATCTCCAACCGGGATTACCAGAATACCACCTATTTTTAATTGTTTTAATAAAATTTCCGGAACCAGTGGGGCACCAGCGGTAACGATTATTTTGTCGTATGGTGCATGGGCAGCAATTCCTTTAGAGCCATCACCACAATAAAAAGTAGGTCTGTAACCCATTCCAGGCAAAACCTGAATGGTTCTGTTATAAATATTCTCCTGTCTTTCTATCGTAAAAACGGTAGCACCCAATTCCATTAAAATGCAGGTTTGATAACCTGAACCCGTTCCGATCTCCAGCACTTTATCTCCTTTTTTAATGTGAAGCAACTCACTTTGGTAAGCAACAGTGTAAGGCTGAGATATGGTTTGTCCATCGCCTATAGGGAAAGCAATGTCTTTGTAAGCCTGGTTCCAAAAAGTTTCGTCAAAAAAGAAATGCCGTGGAACTTTACCTATGGCTGTTAATACGTTTTCATCCTCAATTCCACGAGATTTTAACAACTCAACCAGTTTTTTTCTCGCTCCACGTTCCCGGTAATTATCAACAAATTTATACGCCATGAACTTCAAAATTAGCTTTTTTTAACGGTGATACAAGGATAAAATGAGAGATTGATTAAATTAACGAATGGATTACCTGAGTTAGAGAATGATACATTATCCACATAGATGAAGGATTGAATGAGCGATTGAGAGAATGAAAGAAGGAGAGCATGAGCGCAAGAAATAAACCCATTCAATCATTCAAAATTCAATCATTCACTCATTTCTAATACGGATCTACATCTATTTGCGTAAAAACGCCTTTAAATTCTTTGGTGGCATTAAATTGGGTCAGCGTTTCTTTTAATGCATCTTTAACTTTTTGAATGGCCGTATGCTTATCGGCTTTAATAATAATCTGTTTGATATAGAGATTCCGTACACGGCTTACCAACGGTTGTTCGGGACCTAAAACACGTTTACCAAATTTCCCTTTCAGGATATTAGCTAATGTAAAGGCAGCATGATCTAGAATATGCGAATCTTTATGTTTGATGTACAAAAATATCATCCTGGAAAAGGGCGGATAAAGAAATTTCTCCCGCTCTACAATTTCATCATTATACATCCCCTCATAATCGTTGTTCACCACCTGTTTTATGATTCGGTTTTCAGCATCGTAAGTCTGGATACAAACGTTTCCCTGGTCGGCTCTTCTACCTGCCCTACCCGCAACCTGTGCCAGCAGTTGAAAGCTTCTTTCATAAGCGCGGAAATCAGGATAACCTAAAAGGGTATCTGCATTAATTACACCGATCAGGTTCAGGTTATCGAAATCCAGTCCCTTGGCCACCATCTGTGTACCGATTAAAATATCGGTTTTCTTCTCCTGAAAATCATTCAGAATTTGTTGCAAACCGTTTTTGGTCCGTGTGCTATCCATATCCAGTCGGGCAATAGCCACCTCTGGATAAAGCAACCGAAGTTCTTCTTCAATACGCTCTGTACCAAAACCTTTTTGCTCTACATGCACCGAACCACAGGCCGGACAAATATTAATACTGCTCTGCTGATACCCACAATAATGGCAATGTAATTTACCACTGCTTTTATGGTAGGTTAAACTTACATCGCAGTTTACGCATTTTGGTGTATAACCACAGGTTGCACAAATGAGAATGGTGGCATAGCCTCTCCTGTTCTGAAACAATACAATCTGTTCTTTTTTAGCAAGCGCCAGATCAATATCTTTGATCAGCACGCTGGAAAAATACGAACTCATCGTTTTTTTCTTTGTTTCTTCCGCAATACTCACCACCTGCTGGTTCGGAAGCTGAACACCGCCAAAACGCGTCTTCATTTCCACAAGTCCGTACTTGCCTTGTAAGGCGTTGTAATAACTCTCTAAAGATGGTGTAGCTGAGCCTAAAACAACCTTGGCCTGATGTAGATAGCCCAAATAAATAGCCGCATCCCTTGCCTGATAGCGCGGTGCCGGATCGTATTGTTTGTAGGAGGGTTCATGTTCTTCATCAACGACAATCAGTTTCAAGTCTTCAAAAGGAAGGAAAACCGCTGAACGCGCACCAAGAATTACTTTATATGCACCTGTTCTTACCTTATTCCAGATTTCGACCCTTTCGCTATTGTTGAATTTTGAATGATATACCCCGATCGAATTACCAAAATAACGCTTAATCCGTTCAACAATCTGTGTGGTTAAGGCAATTTCTGGCAACAGGAATAATACCTGTCCATCGGTATTCTGGATAATTTTTTCAATCAGTTTAATATAAACCTGCGTTTTTCCTGATGCGGTTACGCCATGCAGCAAAACCACCTCTTTCTCTTCAAAATGCTGGTTAATCTGGTCTAATGCTTTCTGCTGTCCTTCGTTCAGTTCGAAATTCACACTGAATTCTTCATCGTGAGCGGCCAGGCGACTAACCGGCCTTTTCATCACCACAAAAATATCTTTGTCTGTCAAAGCTTTTAATGCCGCCGGACCGCAATTACTTTCGGCTAAAAGCTGTTCTTTAGCAATTGGCAGATTTGATTTTTGTAATTTCAGGTAAGCCAATAAAGCATCTAACTGTTTAGGTGCCTTATCTAAAATATTAAAAAGCTGTTTCAGATTTTCTTCATCGCTGTAAAAATCATTTAAAACAATGAATGATTTGAGCAAAGGTTTATATTTCTGCACTACCTCTTCTGCTACCAGTACGAGTTCCTTATCCAATAGCTGGTTGATGATCGGATATACTGTTTTCTGCCCCAATAACTTAGAAACATCATTAACTGTAAGTTTCTGTTGCTGTTTCAGTGCGTTGATAATAATTTCTTCCTTATCGCTAAGTTCGGTATCTTCATTATAATCTTCGCGAATAATCAGGATGGTTTCGCTGGCCAGTTTTAAACTGGCAGGCAGGGCAGCTGCCATTACATCACCTTCATTACACATGTAATAATTGGTCATCCATGTCCAGAATTTAAGCTGCATGGGTGTAATTACAGGCTCGGCATCTACCACATCGATAATGTATTTTGCCTCGTAAACCTTAGGTGGCACCGTGCTGATTGCACTAATTAAAGCCGTATAAATTCTATGCTTTCCAAATTGCACCACTACCCGTTTTCCAACAGCGATCTGATCGTTTAAATCAAAAGGTACCCGATAAGTATAGTTTTTCGCCAAAGATAATGGCAAAATAACTTCCACAAAAAGTGTTTCTCTTTCTGAAAAAATATCGTTTTCGAAAGTATTCATTATTTATCTTTAAATGCCGCAAAAAAGAGCATTATCCATCCCAATACAAATAAAAGCCCGCCAATTGGTGTTATTGGACCAATAAATTCGGTAAAACCTAAATGCGATAAGCTCCGAGTAGCCAATAAATATAATGATCCTGAAAAAAGGATGATTCCAAATGTGAAGCAGAAATAAGCAATATTAATAAGCTTGTTCCGATAACGGGCAAAGGTAGAAAGGTATAATAAAGCAAATGTATGATAGAACTGATAATCAACACCTTTCTGCCAAATTTCTAATGATGGGCCGTCAATTAAAGCTTTTAATCCGTGGGCACCAAATGCGCCTAACAAAACGGCAACAGCACCAAAAAAAGAAGCAGTAAGGATTATTCGTTTATTCATAGTTATTTGCAAGTAGCAGTCGCTAAATTAATAAATTGGTAAAGAACTTCTCACTAATCAATGTAATAAATTAAATTTGTTGCACAGCAGATGAAAAAAATCGTAATTCTAACAAGTGCATTATTTTTAGGTGTAGCCTTTATGGCTTACCTGTATTTTTCGAAATTGGGAACTGATAATGATGCAAAAGACCTGGCGTTGCAATCGGCAACCAATAACGCGGCATTGGTATTTTCTTTCCAGAACGACAAAGGTTTTTACGATATTATTGAAGGGCAACAACTTATTCAGCAGGTTTTGGGCAAAGATAAAATGAACCTCCTGAAACAGCTGAAAACAAGCATTATTGATGATAACCTGCTCAACAGGTATTTGAAAGATCAGCAGGTTTATATTAGTGTACTGCCTGATTCTAATAAAACCCTTAATTTCCTGATCACCTTACAAATTCAGCCTGATAACGATATCAAAAAATTTTACGAACAGTTAAAGCTTAGAAAAGTAATTACTGAAAATTCGAAGTCGATTTATACAGTAAAGATAAATGACAGCTTACAGGTTTATTTGGGAATCCACAACCAGGTATTAACGGTTTCAACTTCTTTAAAACTGATTAATGATGCCAATATCCGTTTAACTGAAAATCCTTTTACAGAATATATTAAAGAGAATAACCACCAAATCAAAAATGTACTGGCCCACATTTACATTAATTTTAACCAGGCACCACTATTACTTAAAAATATTATTGCAGGGAACATTAATGGAGAAATTGCCCTATTTAACCAACAGAACAGTTTTGCTGTACTCAATTACAATTTCAGTAAAGAAAAAATTCTTTTCAGCGGGAGTACCGAATTAAAAGATCAGCACAATTACCTTAAGCTATTCGAAAATATCGCGGCACAAAATACATCTATCCAAAATATTCTGCCCGATAATACTGCAAACTATGCGCTTTATGCTTATGATGATTATGGCAAATGGCTCAAGAAATTAAATACCTGGCAGGAACAGACGAAAATACTTTCCAAAACCAGTGCGGTAATAAAAAGCGTAAAGGATGATTACAGAACAGATTTAAACCTGATATTTAAAACTTATACCAAGAATCAGTTTATTCTTTTTCAGTTAAGCACCAGCGAAAAGTTAGGTGCAATTTCATTATCTGATGGTGAAAAAACAAAACAGTTGTTGCTTGATGTAAGTACAGATTATAACGAAGAGATTAAGCTCTTTAAATCGGCAGATATCTTATACAGTTATTTTGGTGAGCCCTTTAAAAAATTTGCGCGGCCTTATTATGTCATTATTGATAATAATTTAATTGTAGCCAATAATGCGAGCACGGTACAATCATTTTTAAATCATTACAAAAATAATAGGCTTTTAATACAAACGCCGCAATATTTAGATGCAGTGAACGAGATTTCTACCACTTCAAATGTAAGTTACTACATCAATACCAAAAATTCGGCAGATATTTTCAGGCATAATATTCAACTGAATTTCTACAGACATTTACGGGCCGATAGTGGTTTAAAAAGTTTTGATACTTTTTGTTATCAAATGAGCGCAGATAAAAACAAATTTATTACTAACTTACTTTTAAACAAATACATACAACCAAACACACCAGATTCATTAAGTAATCGTTAATAAGGAAACCATCCCAATAAACTATTTTACATGAAGAAACTTTTACTTGCGTTACTGGCAATAGCCAGCTTCGGGGTTGCAAATGCACAGCAATATGCGCTTTTTGGTACTAAAACCATGTTTGATGCATTCGAAAACCCATCTCAAAAATCTTTCACCTTAGATTCATCAAGAAAATTTTCTTCTAATTTCTTTTTACCATATTTTGGAACAAATGCCATTAATAAGGGAAATTCTAAGTTTGCCATAAGAAAATTAACCCAGGAAGGTGTTTTTGATACCAGAAGTTTACCAATTGGTACTGGCGAAGTAAATCGTTTTTTTGAAAACAGCAATATTTATGTGGCAACATTCAGGCTTTTCAAATCTTACAAGTATCAGAAAGAAATGGGCTTTTCATGGCAGATCAGATCTGATGCACATATCGATTATACAAACGAAACTTTAGCTATTTTTGATTCGTTCGAGCGGTTTAACAGCAACCAGCAGTATATCGGAATTTTTAACACCAAAGGTTATCAGCAAAGTTACCATCAGTTTAGCTTTACCTATCGCGAAAACTGGAATAAAAGGCTTGCATTTGGCTTGAAAGCCAGTGTATTGAGTGGAATACTTTACAATAAATTAAATGTTTATGATTCCCAACTATATATTGATCCTGAGTCTGATGCCTTATTAATTGGCTTGAAGGGAACTTACTCAGCCAACTTCTCTGACTTTAATGAGGTAAACAAGAAAAACTTCTTCCCAAACTTTAAAAACCCTGGTTTATCATTAGGTTTTGGAACCAACTACACCACAAAAAAAGGTTTATTTTTAATGGCTAACATTAAAGATTTAGGATTTATCTGGTGGCGGAGTAATACCGAACGTACTACTGTAGATCAATCAAAAATTATTGAAAATATTGAGAACAACCGATCGAATACCAACCAGGAAATAAAAGATATTTTCTTGCTATCAGAACAACCTAAAAAGTTTTTGGCTCCTACTAATGCTAAACTTGATTTTTACCTGTCTAAACGTTATGGTTTCTATAAACCTGCATTAGCTGTTTCCAAAAACCTATTTTACAAAGGTGGCGATATTGCTTTGGTAAATACTTTTATTGCAAACGATTTTTCGGGGAGCGTAACACCTTTGTACAATTTAAATGGTGTTTTTATGGTCGGCCTGCAAGGTAAATACCAAACTCCTAATTTTGAACTGTTTTTAGGAACAGATAATTTAGTTGCAACAAGTTTCCAAACCATTGGTACCATTAGAAATGATGCTACTGTTGGCAGTGGGCCTAATGGAGCCTCCTTTTACATGGGCGTAGGCATTAAATTTGGAAACGTGGTTAACCATCCCCAATTTGCCGATGTAATACCAGGTATTAATGATAATAGCGATGATGGCAGTTTCTTTAAAAGTCTGTTTTCGATCTTTAAAAGAAAATAGACTTAACCTTGTGCTTGTTGCTTTTTAGATGGTGTAACCACAAAATCTTTCAGGTAAAAAGGCTCGAAATAGGCTACGTCTTCAAATTTACGGTTACTAAAAGCCTCGTTAGCCAACCTCGACATATAGGTAGCAGAATTGAAATTAGCAGCATCGAATTTTGCATTTGGGTGTGTTAAAAATTCAGCACATTTGGCTGCTCCATCACCCAAAAAGGTAATAACTTGTTGTGAAAGAAACTCGTTAAAACTTGTTTCATCAATAATTTTAGCTTCTGTTGATGTAATTACGTTTAATGATCGGTCCAAAATTGAGGTATATACTTCCATCCTACGGGCATCAATCATCGGGCAGATTAAACCAGAATAACCCGGGTTCTCCACAAGGTAACCGGCTGCCATCATTTCTAATGTTTCAATTGCGATCAGGGGTTTATCTAAGGCATAACAAAGCCCTTTAGCAGTAGAAACACCAATTCTCAATCCAGTATAAGATCCGGGGCCTTTACTTACGGCGATGGCATCCAGCTCCTGATAGTTTAAGCCTGTAGCTTTAACTACCTCATCAATAAACAGCGTTAAATTTGCTGCATGCAGGTTTTGCCCTTGCTCCTCTTTAAAAGAAATTGTTTCACCATTAACAGATACTGCCACAGAACAGATTGCCGTAGCGGTTTCTATTTGAAGTATTTTAGCCATGAGACAAAGATAAATAAAAATGGAAGACAAGATAAGTTTGGCGCTAAGAGTTTGGCGTTTGGAGTCAAATTAACCCACGGAGTGTACATTCCCAAGGGGAATTTATTTTATAAAAAAAATATAAATGACAGGAGAATTTAAGAGGATAATATCTCATTTCGACTATAGCTTGCCGATTTAAGCATTTATTTTTATCTATTTATAGATATGCTTGTTTAACAGGTTTCCCGGTAGCGTGATGGAGAAATCTTTAAACTATTCGTCAACATAGTTCAAAGATCTCTCCACTTCGCATTGCTTCGGTCGAGATGACGATTTTTCTATTAGCGATAGCGTATCCGAAGGATCTTTGCTCGAATCTTTCAAATGAACTGACTCAAAGTTTGGACTCAATTAACTAATGACTAATGAACCAGTGAACTCTCCTATGGAACCGGATCGTGCCCGTGTTTACCCCAGGGATGGCAACGGCCTATGCGTTTCAGCGCCAGCCAGCCACCTTTAAAAGGGCCATGCTTTTTAATGGCTTCTATGCCATATTGAGAGCAGGTTGGGGTAAAGCGGCAATTTGCGCCCAGCATAGGCGAAATGGCATACTGATAAATTTTGATCAGTCCTAAAAAAAGCCACCCAAAAATTTTATTAATGAATTTCATGGGGCTGGATTAAATTTTGGAAACGTTTGAAGGTAGCCTTCAGTTTTTTCTCAATAAAAGCAAACTCATACTTATTCTTCCCCACAAACTGGATGGAAAACAAAAGCAACCCCCTATCCGTAGGTAAAGGCAAGTATAATTTATCTTGTTTATTTAGTCGATAAGCTTCGCGGATGCGACGCTTGAGCAGATTGCGGTCTACTGCCCGCTTATATCTTCTTTTAGGTACATTGATCACCACCTGTGCTTGTACATCACTAGGCGCATCAATAAAAAGATAAGAAATCCGAAAGGGATATAATAAAAAAGAAGAACCGTTTTTAAACAACAGGTCTAAATGTTTCCTGCTGCATAACCGTTCTTCTTTCCTGAATGTGTACATATATTTTTGATTGATCATTGCAGATTTTGATCTGCGGATCCCGAATTAACGGAAAAGCAATCAAAAATTATGCTTTATGCTTGCGTTCGTCAGAAACTGTTAATCTTTTTCTTCCTTTAGCACGACGTGATGCTAATACTCGTCTGCCGTTAGCTGTTGCCATTCTTTCGCGGAAGCCGTGTTTGTTTCTTCTCTTTCTTTGCGAAGGTTGGTATGTTCTTTTCATGACTGTATATTATCTATTGTAAAATTAAGAGGTGCAAATATAAAGCGATTTCTCTACAAATGCAAGAGTGATTAATTATTATTTTTTCTATTTAAATGCAAATGTAAAAAATCTTTTCAAAAACGGGACTAATGTTATCATTTTAATCATTGTCTGTGGCGTTCTCTATTTCATCAAACGTTCTTATGGAACGAAAATATTTTTTTAGCTATGATTCGTCCCGATGGGACGAAATAAGGAAATCGCAACAATATCCCTTGTTATTGGGCGCTGGAAAGGAACAGGCCAATAATAACAGCAGAGGCCACCGTAAAACAAACCTGATTGTAGTGGAAATCCTTTTTGTTACCCTAAGCGTAGTCGAAGGGCAAAAAGATTGTAACAGAAAGCAGGGCTAACAATAACTTGAGCAGTTGATTGCTTTACATTAAAAATGCGATCGTGACTACATATTGGTTAACATCTTTCCTGCAATGAAGACCCTGAAATAAATCCGATAGCTATCGGATCAGGCTGACGCTTTTAGAAGAATCTATCTCTTTACAAACCCAACGCTGCCTTCAATTTCACGTAACCTGTTTTGCTTACAGGGAGCCAGATATCAGACTTTAACAACACCACATAACTATCTTTCTCTTTTAGCTCAATTTTGGTTACCTGCGCCAGGTTAATGATGTATGATCGATGTATGCGGATAAACTGGCTGGCATCGAGCGTTTGTTCGAAATAAGCCATGGTTTTGTTCTTATAAAAAGCACCATCAACGGTACTCAATTTCACATAATCATCATCAGCCTCTAAATAATTGATATCGGCAACAGGAATAATCTTAATTACGCCGTCTTTTTTAACCACTACCCTATTATTTTGGGCTGGGCTTAAAGCTGCAGCATCTAAAACAGCTTCTGTATTTTCGGTCTGATTTAATTTGCCCGGTATTTTTTTGATGGCCGCATCAAAGCGCGATTTATCAATCGGCTTGAGGAGATAATCTACTGCATTAACCTCAAAAGCCTTGATGGCATACTCATCAAAAGCCGTAGTAAAAATTACTGCAGGTTTATCTTCAACCAGCTCAAGCATTTCGAAACCGCTAATTTTAGGCATCTGTATGTCGAGAAAAATGAGGTCAGGCTTGTGCAAGGTAATGGCTTTTAAACCTTCAAATCCGTCAGCACACTCGGCTACAATCTCTATTTCTGCATGATCTGAAAGGTAATACTTTACAATATCTCTCGCTAAAGGCTCATCATCAATTAGTATTGTCCTGATCATTTTTTTGTGGAATTTTTAGGGTGGTAATATATAAATTATTTGCCTCAATATCGGTTTGTAATAAATGGGTATTTGCAAATAACAGATACAACCTGCGTTTAATGGCACTTAAACCAAATCCTGTTCCTCCGGCAGCTTTCATTTCCGGATCGAAAGGGTTTTGAACGCGCAATTGTAAAATATTATATTCAACCGTAACATCAATTTTAATCGTAATGCCAGCAGAAGTATTATAAAGACCGAATTTAATGGCATTTTCTACAATCGGCTGTAACAATGTACCTGGTAAGCAAAGATTTAAGGTATCTTCGGCAACGTTCACTTCAATATTTAACCTATGGCTAAACCTTACTTTTTCGATATCAAGATACAATTGGATGTACTCCATCTCCTCCTCAACCGAAACCCATAATTCATCGTCACGTTTTAAGGTACCGCGTAAAAAAGAAGCCAATTTTGTAATCATTACCCCAGCTTCTTTTGGGTTAACCATAGTGAGTGCAAATACCGAATTTAGACTGTTAAAAAGAAAATGCGGCTGCAATTGGTGCCTTAACTTATTTAGCTCTGCTTCTTTAGCCAAACTCTTCGCTGCAGAAAGTCTTCCATGTGTTTCAGACTGTTCTTCTAACCTATACCATAATATATTAGCTAAAGCACACCAGGCCAAACACATAAAAGCGATTAAACCTCTAAAGGCAAAAGAAAAGTTATAAAAATCTTTATATTCTTTATAATCAGCAAAAATGTAAAGCATGCTATATCTGGCGGCATAAATAATTACAAATGTGAGGGCCAGCGCAACAATCAGTACATAAAGCATCCTTTCGTTTTTTGGCTGATAATACCCCAACATATTGCTTACCCCTATACAGGCCAATGCGAGCAAAAGATTATTGGTTAAGCTATCGGTTATCGCTATCCACCAGGAAAAATTAACTGCATAATGCAATCCAGCAGCACACATTACCGTCCACACGATTGCAATGGTGATTGATATTTTCTGTATTTGCGGAACGGATAAAGGTCTAGTTGTCAAAACGTTTCTGATTAGTTAATGATTTATTGCGGTGCGCTAGCTTTTCAAGGTATAATGAAACCGATTGTGGTTCAACCATCTTCGAACTCACTTCTGCACCATCTGTAAGTTCTACAACTTCAGATATTCCACCTACACCTAAAAACTTCCATACTATTTTATCTCCCTGGCAATTGTTAAGGGAAGGATTAAAATGTACGGCATTCAAATTAGCTTTACTTAAGGCTTGCCTGATCCCTTTTGCCTGGATTAAACGCGTTTGTTCGTTAAACTGGGGCGTATGCTTTCCTTCACCACAAATTACCTGATAGATACAATTTACTGCAAACCATTTCATAGGCGCTATTTATAATAAATGTTTAGAAACTTTTAATTTCAATCCCGCCAAATAAAGCTGTCCCATCTAAAATCAATGTTTTTTTCAGCTCTGCTACCGGCATTACATGCGATCTTTTATCTTCAACACTACCAAATAATGCCGTTACGTTAGATTTTATTGCCCAGTTTTGCGGTACAATCAATTTAATTCCACCAAAAACTGCTGTTACATCAAGCGATACGGTTTCAGGAAAATCAGCCTGCGTCATCACAATATCGGCGCCGCCAAAAACGGCCGTAATATCGCCACCCTGAAAGTTTTTAGTGTATACCGTTTGATGACTACCGCCAAAAACAGCCATTACATCAATAACATCGTTATTATTCACTGACTCTTTATCTGAATCGCCTTCAAAATCAAAATCGGCTTTACGCTTATCCTTTTTCTTAGAAAACGAACCTTGCTTTGGTCTGAAAATTAAAAAGCAGCCAACAATTACCAAACCAAAGCCTAAAGCATATTTAGATAGGTCGAGATCCAGCCCGGGTATATGAATTAAGGTATTATAAGCACCGACCAAAATTAAGACCAGCCAGCCTATGCCCTTAAAGTTACGACGAACACCAAGAAACACGCCTAATAAAATTAAAAAATTAGACCAACTGAAAATCCATCGTGGAATATTTAATCCAACATTGTTCAGCAGAAATGCAAAGCCTATGATGATGATGATGAAACCGCTCCAAACCCTTCCTGAGTTTTTAACCTGGTTGTTATTATTATGATTAATGTTTTCCATTTGTGCTCGTATTTAATAATTCAAAAGTATTGATCAGTAACTGACCATCATATACGCCACATGTAAGAACCTGGTAAAAAGCGGTAAGTGGCCTTATTTTATCGGTGAAAATTATTTTGTTATTTTGAGGGCATGAAATTTATCCTATTAGTATTTGTTTTTGCTATTTCTAATGGCTTGTATGCACAAGAAATAAGCAGCCATTATAAGATCTATGATGTAAAAAAACAAAAATCGATATCAATAGCCGACATTGTTGCTGATATGGAGCATGCTGATGTTTTATTTTTTGGCGAAGACCATAACGATTCTATAGGCCACTACCTTGAAGCGGCGCTTTTTGAAAAACTCCATTCAAAATATCCATTAAAAATGGCGTTATCTTTAGAAATGTTCCCTACCGATGTACAACCTGAGGTAGATGAATACCTGGCAGGGTTAATCTCTGAAAAGAATTTTATTAAAGAAAGCAGGGCCTGGGGAAATTATAAAGATTACAGACCTTTAATTGAATATGCCAAACAGAACGGATTAAAAGTTATCGCTGCAAATGCGGCAACACGTTACAGCAACGCTGTTACACTTGGCGGACTGAAGGTTTTAGAAAATTTCCCTAAAACATCATTCAATTTTTTACCTCCAATCCCTATCGATACGGCCCAGGGTAGGTATTATGAAAAATTTACAGAAACCTTGGGTGGACACAGCATGGGCACGATGAAAATTTACCAGACACAAAATTTATGGGATGCAACCATGGCCTGGTCTATCAATAAGTTTATTAAAGCGAATAAAGGCGTTAAAGTTTTACAACTCAACGGCCGTTTCCATAGTGATGAAAAACTGGGAACACTGGCAAAGCTCAAACAATTAAATCCAAAATTAAAAATCCTGAATATTTCGTCGTTTTCTGATGAAAGCTTCAACAACCCCAAATGGGGAAAATTCAGTCAACTTGATGATTACATCATCATCACCGATCCAACGGTAAAAAGAAGTTATTAAAATGAAAAGCTCCGCAGCTTTGATGGGTTGCAGAGCTTAGTTTTTTTATGCTTTTGCTTTTAGCAAATCTCTGATTTCGGTTAAAAGTACTTCTTCTTTTGTGGGTACAGGTGGTGCAGCAACTGCTACGGCTTCTTCTTTCTTTTTCATTTTATTAATTGTTTTAACCATAATAAAAACAATTAATGCCAATAGTAAGAAGTTTATGGCCACTGTAATAAAATTACCGTAAGCAAATATGGCAGCATCCGGAGCAGCTTTTTTGGCATCAGCCAGTGATGCTCCCTTAGGAATAAGTTCAGATCCTTTACCCATTGCAAAGTAAATGCTGCTAAAATCTGGCTTACCCACCATAGCAGCTACTACGGGCATGATCAAATCTTCAATTACACTGGTCACAATCTTACCGAAAGCACCACCAATAATTACTCCGACTGCTAAATCGAAAGCATTGCCCTTAATGGCAAACTCTTTAAATTCTTTTACAAAGCCCATACATTATTAGTTTAGTTCTATTTATTTACTAAAGTAGCAAACATTAAACTCAATACAAACGTTTAGGAAATAATTTTAAAACCGACATATCGATAGCATTTAGGTCAAATCAGCATAATATCTGAAATCTATTGTTTATTTTTGCCCTATTCTTTTTTATTTGCTATGCTAAAACAACATTTACAACAAAAATTATTACAAAAGTTATCACCACAACAGATACAGTTTATTAAATTGTTGCAGGTGCCAACCGTTGCTTTAGATACACGTGTAAAAGAGGAACTTGAAGAGAATCCAGCACTTGAAGATCCAAGCTTAATGACTCAGGATGAGCCAAAAAGCGAATATGATGATTTAAATGATGGGCCAGAGGATTACGAGCAATCATCAGAAGATACCAGCATGGATGAATTTAATGTAGATGATTATCTGCAGGATGATTCGACCAACGATTATAGTACCAATTATAATAATGGCGACGATGATGAGGAAAAAAAAGAGACGCCGATTGCTATTGAAAGCACTTTTTTTGAAAGTTTACAAGAGCAATTAGACCTCATTCCCCTATCCGATCAGGATTTTATTATTGGCAAACAGATTATTGGTAGTTTAGATGATGATGGTTATTTACGCCGTCCGTTGGGCTCCATGATTGACGATCTTGCTTTTTCTCAGAATGTTATGGTTGAGGAAGAGGATGTATTGGAAATGTTAAAACTGATCCAGGGATTTGATCCTCCGGGTATTGGCGCAAGAGACCTGAAAGAATGTTTACTGATCCAGTTAAAAAGAAAAGACACAAACAATCCGATTATAGTTAAAGCAATGAATGTTGTAGAAAACTATCTGGATGAGTTTACCCGTAAACATTACGATAAATTAGAAAAAAGTTTAGGTTTAGATAGCGAAGAACTTAAAGAGGTGGTAAACGAAATTTTGCGTTTAAATCCTAAACCTGGTGATGCCAACCAGGTGACGACGAAACAAATGCAGATTATTCCTGATTTCCACATCAGTAATAATGATGGTGTATTGATTTTGACTTTAAATTCGAAAAATGCGCCTGAACTAAAGGTAAGCAGGTCTTACCAGGAGATGTTTGAGCATTACGACAAAGCCGCATCTAAAGATAAAAAGTTAAAAGAGGCCGTTCAGTTTGTGAAACAAAAATTAGATTCTGCACGATGGTTTATAGATGCGATTAAACAAAGACAACAGACTTTGTTAAAAACGATGAATGCCATTATGCACTATCAATATGAATATTTTTTAACAGCTGATGAGCGTAAGATGCGCCCGATGATTTTAAAAGATATTGCAGATAAAATTGATATGGATATCTCAACCGTATCAAGGGTGGCAAACTCTAAATACGTACAAACCGAATTTGGCACTTTTCTGTTAAAATCGTTCTTCTCAGAGGCTATTCAAACTGAAAACGGTGAAGAAGTTTCCAATAAAGAGGTTAAAAAGATATTAGAAGACTGTATTGGCAATGAAGATAAACGCAAACCTTTGGCTGATGAAAAATTAACCGAAATTTTAAAAGAAAGAGGTTATAACATTGCCAGAAGAACGGTTGCAAAGTATCGCGAACAAATGAATATTCCGGTAGCAAGGCTGAGGAAAGAACTGTAGTAAAGTTGGCAGTTTTCAATTGGCGGTTATCAGTTGCCAGTTTACAGTTGATTAGCCAAAGTATAGAATTTAAATTGCCAATTGATAGTGTTGCACTCCAAATATAAGTGGTGTATTTATTTTGATTGGGAAATAAGCAGTTCTATGTTGTTGGCAGCATCAGTCCCGCTTTCCATTCCAAGTCCCGCACTCGTTCCTGGCTAACGGGCTTTTGCCCTAACTGATAGATTTTAATTTTGACACAGCCTCCTTACCGTACATTCAAGTTATAAACGACTACAATGAATTTAATTCAGGGAAGTTCAGGCTTTTCAACTAATCGTCAGATCCAACTGCCAACTGAAAATTGCCAAATGCCGACTGAATTACCACATCTTAATATAAGAAGGTACTTTATAGATGTTATTCAGCATCAAGCCCAATACGATCTCGTGGCTACCGTTGCTTACCTGATTTAACTGCGAAGTGGTAAAATCGTATGAATAAGTCAGGTTAACCATTTTCCCAATGTTGAAGCCTGCCATTGCAGCAAAAGAATCGTCTTTACGGTAACTCCCGCCCAGCCAGATTTTATCTTTAAAGGCCAGTTTAAGGTTTAAATCAGCAGAAACAGGTGCAGGAGATACATATTTGACCATTACTGATGGGATTGCTGAAATTTCATCATCAACAAAAAATTTATATCCTACAGTAGCAAAATAATGTGGCACTTCTTTACCCAGATTATAACTGTTATCACCAGTAAAACTTAATTTCTGAGGTAAAATTTGTTGTACAGAAACACCTGCAAAAATCCTGGCGCCATACAACCATAAGCCTATACTTAAATCAGGTTTTACCTGGTTAATCAATGCCCTGTTCATAATCGGATCTATTGGCGTATCGAAAGTAAGCGCATTTACATCTAACGAAATACTCGAAATACCTGCTGCCACGCCTGCAGAAAGATTAAAATTATTACTTAACTGTAAATGATAAGCATAAGTAACGTTGGCATCCAACCTTTTTATCGGACCAGTTTTATCTAAAACAGCAGTTACCCCCATTCCATGGTGCGCTGGAGACGACATGTAATTTTGCGTATAGTTTCTGTCCATAGGATCTCCCGTTTGCTCGGGGAAAGCGGTGAGTGCGTTACTCCATAGCTGGTTATCGCCGAGCGCCCAATGGGCCGAAACAAAAGAGGTTTGTGGCGCATCGGTAATACCAGACCATTGTTTACGGTAACCGGCTTTAAAATCGAGGTAATTTTCAATTCCGGAGAGCGCCGGATTTAGCAGGTACTGATTAAAAATGTATTGCGTATACTGTGGCTTTTGTTGCGCAAAAACGTTTAGGGATGCAAAAAGTGCGAGTGAGGTAATGAGCTTCTTCAATTTATCTGATTATAGTGAGCGGACCTGTTATAGTTTTACGGCCATTCTGTGGATTAATAATGTAATAATAAACGCCAACAGGCAGTGGTTCGTTCTGGTAATTACCATCAAACGGAACTTTATACCCTTTGCTAGAAAAAACTTTCAGCCCATTTCTGTTAAATATATCTACAGTAACATTAGGATAAGATTCTAAATATTTAATATTCCAGGTATCATTCACATTATCGCCGTTTGGCGTAAAGGTATTAGGTGGAGTTAAGACCTGTAAAACTTTTACCAACACTTTTGAGGTAGTTGAACAACCATCAGGCTGTGTGGTTGCTGTTATGGTATACTCTGTATCGTTATCTGGCGATGCAATTGGATTTAATATATCTGTTTTATTTAAACCGGTTTCTGGCGACCATTTATATTTCAAATCGGTTCCATCTGCAGTTGCCGGAATTTCAATCTGTCCGCCGGCCAACACGTAGATTAATGTACCTGCGTTAGCCACAGGAGATGCATACACTTCGATGTTTTTACTTATTGAAGCAGAACAATCGTTAGCACCTTTAAAAGTGTAGGTAATGGTATGTGATCCAACACCAGCAATTTTGGGATTAAAGTTTCCATCGGCCTTTATGCCATCTCCACTATATTCTCCGCCACCTCCAGCCACTTCTTCCCCGGTTTTCTGCTTTGCTTGTATGATGAGTACCGTTCCATCAGCCTCGCAAACAGCTGGCATATCATCAAAAACCAATTGTGGGACTGGTTTTAATGTCACCCTTTTTTCTACTGATTTAAAACAACTTTCGCCGGAATACGCCACGAGCCTTATATTAAAACTGCGATCTGTAGCACCTCCAAAAGTATTGTACTGGATTGCTATGTCACTGTCATCAGGATAAGGAATGGTTTGATAAATGCTGTTTTCATTTTCTGTACTCCTGTAAATCTCAATTTTCGTAATCCTGCCTGCAAAAGTTGTTGATGTATTTTTTATGATAATCTGATCGCTTACACAAACATTATTTTTTACTATATCAAAATCAGCACTTTTAACTGCGCCATTAACCGTAAATGTAAGTGTTTTTGACATTTCGCAGTCATCTCCATTTTTTACAACCAAAGCTACAGTATAATCACCAGTAACGGTTGGAGAAAAAGAACCATCAAAATCGGTTGATGTTGCTACTGTAACGCCGTTATAGGTATAAGTCCATTGTGCTGTCAAATCCGTTGTACTTCCATCAGCATTTTTGGATGTATTTTTAAATCTGGCTATGCCATCATCCAAACAGAAATCAGGCAATTCGAAATTGGCTAATTGCGGATTAATTACAGTTACATTTTTATGCTTAATTTCACTCACACAGCCTTTATCACTTTCAGTAATCAGGGTAATCGTATAAGAACCAGTTGCAGTGTATTGATGGATGGGATGCTGTTCAGTTGATGGCGTACTTCCATCGCCGAAGTCCCAGGTCCACTTTACAATGGTCCCCGGATTTTCTATCGTAGATTTTTCAATTAAGATAATCGGTTTGCCCACACATAAACTTTTAACATCAAAATCTGATAAAGGTTGGGGATTGATAAAAATTGGGGATGCAGGAGATGTTTCTGAACACTTTGAATCTGTCGTAGCCGTTAAAACCACGTTAAAAGTACCTGGTCGATCATAAATATGAACAGGATTCTGTTCAGTAGATGTTTTTCCATCACCAAAATCCCATAACCATTCTGTAATGCTCCTGGAGTTTGAATTGGATCTACTCTTATCAGTAAATGGAATTCCACTAGATTGACACCCGGTAGCTGGCAATTCAAAAGCCGCGGTAGGCTGATTATCAACCGAAAAATCGATAATCAATTCTTCAATATTACCACAATTATCCGCATTGGGCTTTGTGGCAATCACTTTAAACTGGTAATCGCCAGGATTTGGATAATTTAGCTGATTAGGATACTTGTAAGTATAATAGGTATTATTATCATTTGGTCTGGTAAAAGTATTTACAGCTATTGGATTTCCATCGGTAAAACTCGGTGCACCTTGAATCTCCCAATCCAACTTAGTGGCCCGATAGGGTAAATTTATGGTTAAGCTGATTGGTTCACCCAAACATCCACTGGTTATGGATTGTCCGGTAGCCGTACTGGTTGGCTGAAAGGTAAAATTCTGAATGTTTGCACCGGCGAGATAAGCATAAGATTCTACGGCGCCATAGCCATACGAAATGGCAGAGAAACCGCCTGCCGAAGATAATCTATGTTGGGGCTGCGTGTTGGTTACATCAATTACGGCATAGCTAAATACATTATCAATAGCGATAAAATTACTTACTGGATTACCATCAAGTCTAAATGAGGCGATATCTACAGTTTTAATAATGACATTTAGATAGTACTTGGAAATTTGAGTAGGCACTCTTACCGATTTCAAATCTGAAAAAACGGTAATATTATTTAATGTTTGCTCAACAGGATTAAGAACCGTTATTTCAGGATCTCCTAAATATGATCCTCCCTGTCTCGTATCTTGCGCATTGTTTGGATTGCAGGTTTGCGAAGTCTGATATTGCGCAACAGAAATGGGTTTTGTACCAGAAATTACATTTGCCGTAGTTGAAAAAAATGTAACTACAGCTCCTTTGCTGTAAGGATTGGAAAGTGGGGTTCCGTTGGCATTGATCGTACTTCCATTAACAGTTAGCACCGTATTATCATCAGCAACAATTATCCTCATAATATCAGTATTACCATGAAGGGTATTGTAAAAAGGTGCTGTCACAAAATTTTTCCCCCATGCCACAACCGGAAAAACCTGTTGATAAAGGTTATCTCCACCACTTGGATTACGGATATTGCCCTCATTACAAAATGCGGCCCAGGTATTGCCAGAAAATACAGCTATTGGATTACAATTTAAAGCCTTAATGTGGCTTCCTGTTAAATCACCAATGGATTGATATTGATAGATGTCACCTTTATTTAATTTAATGGTAAAAGTCGTATTGGCGGTCCTTACACCAGTTCTATCATTTTGTTTAGGTGTAATTTCTATATCAGTATTATTTGCTGTTGCTACAATCGTAAATTGTGAAAATCCCTGCTGGTTTCCGTGGTTTTCATAGCTAAAGGCATAATATTCTTGCCCAAGTGTGTTTGTTGGCAATACTAAGGTACCCCCCGTACGTGCATTATTGGAAATAATACTATATAACGATATTGCTTTGGTTGTAACCACATTAATGGCTTTATTCGGCTCAATTGAATTAGAACTGCTCATTAACACATCATATGCATTTGGATCAATTACGAATGGCAGACAGGTATTAGCCGGGATAGTGGAACCAACTGGAGATACTAAAATACCTCCGATATAAACTTTATAATCAGTAGCTTGATCAGCAGACAGAAACAAGGTTAATCTGGAGTTATTACCATCAATGTGCCCAGCATAAGGAACATAAAAATCTTTCCCCTTGTTCGATGTGTTTTGCCCAAAAGAAAAAAGGCTGGCAGAAAGCAAAAAAAACAAGACCAATAACGAATGCTTATTCATCACTTATCAGCCTAGTTTGAAAACGTTATACATGTTTGTTTGATTAGCTATGCAATATACTATTAATCAAATTACATGAAAAACAATTATGGAATTTTAACCATTTTAATTAGAAAAATTCCCTTTTGTGTAATAAAATGAAAGGTTAGTGTAAAAAAATTTTCAGATACAAATCAATTTCTGGCCTGACGGAACAAAAGCAGTGGATACACGGGTAAACCAATAAAAAAACATTTTATAAAATGACTACAAGATCAATATTCAATCATTACCTTGATCGGACTGATCGCCACTTCCATACTTTTCAGAGAAATCTTTAGCCTTTTCATCTGCTTCTATATCATTGCTTGTTTCAGTTTCCAGGTTTTCCTCTAAACGGTCGTTCCAATGATCTAGTCCTTGATCAGGATGTTTTGCATTTTCTTCAATGAAATTCGCTTTGGTCAGGTCTTGCTTTTGATTTTCCATTTTGGCTATTTATATTATAAGTTTAAACAGCACCTGTAAAGGAATGTTTTATTCACAAAAATTATTTAACCGGCGGCTCATTTTTAGCATCCTTAAATTCTTTTACGCTCTTCCCTATTCCCTTCATTAATTCGGGTAGTTTCTTACCACCAAAAATAAGCAGGATAACTACTCCGATTAAAATAATTTCTATTGCAGACATATTCTTATATTTTTCACAATATACGTCAATTCTTTAAAATTGGATTGCTTGTCTATTGGTCATTGTGAAATGAGTCACTGGTATCTTGGCATCTAGCCTTAATTAAGCTGGAAAGACCTTGAAACAAGTTCAGGATGATGGGATGAGAGAACAAGCCTTAAAAAATCTTTGTAAAGCCCCTTCCACAAGCTCAGAATAACAGTTCTATACTTATTTACAGCCTTGATGGAATGAGTAATACTAAACCAGCAAGGCATTTAATGTGCGTTTTTTAATCTTAGGTACTGCACCATGGCGCATAAACTCGGCAAAACCTTTTAACTGTTTAATCGACTTAATGGCTTCGTAACCTTCATAAGTTGTTCTAATTTTATTCAGCAGCATGGTATCGGTTTTAAACAGGTCACTTTCTACCAATAAACCATTATCTAAAAATTTCTTAATCAGTTCGGCCATTTTGCCATTGGCATATAAATGAAGGGGCAGTTTAAACACATCATTATTCAGTTTCTCAAAAGCTTCGTTAATCCATGCCACTTCAGCTTCTGCATTCACCGCTATTTTACCATCTTTCAGCACAATAGCATTTAAAAATTCGCGCGCGCGCTGACGGGAAATTACTCCGCCATGAATGCCATCACGCAAAGTATAATCTAAACGATCGGCACAGAGTGCTGGCAAGGGCTGTTCTAAAATATCAAATGCGCCATGCAAAATCTGGCTAACATCATATCCATATTTTAACAGTACATCTGGTACTTCCGATTGACATAAAATTTCGGCAAAAACCTTTTCATGATAATCTTCATCTGTATTGCCGAAAACATAATCGCCCACATGGGAAAAAGCTGTATGCGAAATATCGTGTAGCAGGCCTGCAATCTGCTCCAGCTCTGAACCACCAAGCATCCTGATCAACATGGTCACACCGATAGCATGTTCCAGCCGCGAATGGCAGATGTCTGGATTGACCAAAAATATGGCACCACTTTGATGGACCCCTCCCAGCCTTTTTAAGGCATCAGTATTCAAGAGGTCGGAAAACACCATTGGTAGTTCCATTTTGCCATATAAAAAATCGTTCATCTGGATCATATTAGCGTGATTTATTTTAAGAAATAAAGAAAACAAAATTACCAAAAAAATTAGTTTTAATTTAAATAATTATCAACATTTGATTTTAAAAAACTAAAATAATTAGCAAAAAACCAACTTTCAATTATTTTGAAAGCTATTATTACAATTTCATGATCAACAAAAAACCCCGAAGAAAAACAAGGCATTTAATTAAACGTTATACTTGTAAAAAACAGCTATATGGCAACTGCTCAACAAATTAGAAAAGGGTATTTAGATTATGTTTTAACGAACAATGAAAAACCTAAATCGGTTTATATTTTTGCAAAGAAGCTTAAAATTACGGAGGCCGATTTTTATCAGTTTTTTTCTTCTTTCGAAAGCATAGAAAAAACAATCTGGTTTGAACTTACCTTCGAAACCATTACTAAAATCAAAGAACAGGAAGTTTGGCTTCAGTATACGGCCAGAGAAAAAATGCTTTCTTTCTTTTATAGTTATCTGGAAAACTTGAAGAACGAGCGTAGTTTTGTAATTTATAGCTTAAAGCATCATAAGGGTAAATTCTCTACGCCTGACATACTGGCCGGTGTTAAACCGATATTTGAAAACTTTGCACAAGAAATTATTGAAGAAGGTTTAGGTAGCGGCGAACTTGCTGAACGTCGTTTTTTAAGCAAAAGATACAAAGATGCCTTGTGGATCCAATTTGCCTTTATTCTTAATTTTTGGATTAATGATGACAGTGAAGGTTTCGAAAAAAGCGACGAAGCCATAGAAAAGGGTATTAATGTAACTTTCGATCTTTTCCAGCATTCGCCAATTGATAATTTATTGGAATATGGAAAATTTTTATCCAGAAATGGAAAGTTTACAGAAAAGATGAGGTTTTAAATACCAGATGAAGACACAAAAAAGTATTCCAACTACTAAAGTAGAACGTTCGGCAAAATTCGTTAAAACAGGCATTCAGATCGGTGGTAATTATATTAAACATTATTCAAAAAAACTGTTTAATCCAGACATGGACCGTGAACAGCTTAATGAGGATAATGCAACCGATATTTATAAATCGCTGAGTGAACTAAAAGGAAGTGCCTTAAAAATAGCACAAATGTTGAGCATGGATAAAAATATCCTGCCAAAATCTTACGTAGATAAGTTTAGCCAGTCGCAATACAATGCGCCTCCGCTTTCGGGTCCGCTAATTGTGCGAACCTTCACTAAAAATTTCGGTAAAACTCCTGAAAATATTTTCGACAGTTTTAACTTAAACTCCAGCAACGCGGCATCTATCGGGCAGGTGCACCAGGCCACGCTTAATGGCAAAAAATTCGCTATAAAAATTCAATATCCAGGGGTTGGCGATAGTATTTCTTCTGATTTAAAACTGGTAAAACCTTTCGCATTCCGTTTATTGGGCATGTCTGAAAGGGAATTAAATATCTACATCAAAGAAGTTGAAGAACGTTTGCTTGAAGAAACAGATTATGAACTGGAAGTGAGGCGTTCCATCGAATTTTCTGAAGCTTGTAAAAATCTCGATCATGTGGTTTTTCCAAAATATTATCCAGAATTTTCCGGAAAACGTATCATCACTATGGATTGGATTGATGGCCAGCATTTAAAAGAATTTTTGCAAACCAATCCTTCTCAGGAACTTCGGAATAAAATCGGTCAGGCGTTGTGGGATTTCTATAACTTTCAACAACACGAACTGAGGGCTGTACACGCAGATCCGCATCCCGGAAATTTTATGATCACTCCCGATGAAAATCTCGGTGTAATTGATTTTGGCTGTATTAAAGAAATGCCAGATGATTTTTATTACCCTTTCTTTTCTTTAATTTCTACTGACGTAATCAATGATAAAAATAAAACGATCGATGCCTTTAGAAAACTGGAAATGATCCATAAAGATGATTCTCCTGAGCAAGTTGAATTTTATTACAGATCATACAGGGAGATGATCAGTCTCTTCGCCAAACCATATACCAGTACATCCTTTGATTTTAGTAAACCTGATTTTTTTGAGCAGCTTTACGCCTACGGCGAGAAAATTTCTAAAATGCCAGAATTTAAACAAGCACGTGGAGTAAAACATTTTATTTATGTTAACCGTACTAATTTTGGATTATACCAGATTTTACACGAATTAAAGGCTAATGTGCAAACAGACACCTATAAGCCCACTTTAGAAAAATAAAACATTGAAGATTAATATAGTTAGCTGTTATCAGCTGTGTCTATAGATTGTTTTTCGAGTATAAATGATTTTTGCCATTGCAAGGCAGTTAGTGCGTGCAAGCTCTACCTTGTAATAATAGCCACTAAAATGAACTTCCGCAAACACCACTATAATTCAGTTTACGTAGTAGCTTTATGAATTGCTAAAGGAAAGGATAATAAATGTTATGTAAAAGTTTAGGAGAATTAATTACATAACGCAGCGGCAAAATCTTTTGACGCGTAAGCTTTAAATATTCTGTTTGCAGTTCCTAAAGACTCGCTCGCTTTTGAATCTGCTTTTATAGTTTTCGTTCCTTCCATTGCTTTTACAATGCTGCCATCCTTAATGTAAAACCGATATTCCGTTTTAGTAATCTTACCAATGGCAGGTCCGCCGACAATTCTCTGAAAACAAAAAATAACTTTACCAGATTGGTAATAATATTCATTTACCCAACTCCCATCTCCTATTGAACCAGATTCTACAATTTTAACATTGGTTTTTTCGTCAAAAGAGTAATCTACCACTCCCTCCTCCACACAACCAGCAGATTCATAAGTGTAATGCTCTTTTTTTAGTTTCTTTGAATTGATTTTCTGCACATCCTTTCGAATCGCTAAAATTACCTGATCGACCATTTGTTTGTTCGATGTTAAATTTTGTTGTGATGCAGGTTTTGTTGTTTGGGCAAACACCCCGTTTGTTAAACCAAAGGATAAAAAAAATAGGAGAACGATTTTGAAGGTCATAGGTTTAGTTATTTTTTATGTAAGGAATCTACAACGAATAAACAATCTCTCAACCATTCAGTTTTATTAATGTTTCAATTTTAAAAACTGAACTTGCAATATATTTAGACCAAATGATAAACGCAATACTCTGAAAATCGAAATACTATATCATACACACTACATCTATTTATGATAGCCGAACTAATTTTGGATTGTACCGGAATTTGTAAAGGTTAAGGGCTGCTGTAAACATGGATAACTATAAGCCCACTTTATATAGGTAAAGTTATTTGGATTGGGTTATTTTCACGCCATCAAAATAATTTCCGTTTTGAAGACCTATAGATAATGCTCTATCTGCGTTGGTTGTATTCTGATTCATGGTGATGATCGTCTTATTCCCATCTTTTCGCTCAACTTTAAAATCAGGTTGAACAATAAAAAAATTTTGAGCTGATCTTTCCATATTTTTAAATCAACATTGGCTTTAAATGAAATGCCACCTAACCACCAGGCAGTTGTTTCAGTTGTAATGGTTATAGCGTTATTATTGGAATTTAAACTGGCTGTTTTTGAGCGCGATTTATATTATCCTTCCATTTCCCAATTTCTCCAACTCTTATACGAGAAGCTGTAGAAAAAAGAGCCATTGTACAAAATAAATAAGGAATATGTTTATTCATGATTTTGTACACGCAAGTTATAGTTAAGTATTCTTCTTTACTACATTAACCATATGTTCTATATCAAATGGTTTTTCGATATAATCATCGGCTTTGCAATCTTCTGCCTGTTGGGGCAAGTGATTTGATGTTGAGGTGAGTACTGCCGATACATCTTGCGTTTCAGGATCAGATTTAAGTTCTTTAATCACCTGCGATCCTTTCTTTTTGCCTTTGATGTGATCATCCACAATCACCACATCAGGCTCAATTTCATTTATCTTCTCTATAGGCTCGGTTGTTAATGATGCAGTAACATCAAACCCCTCCTCTTCTAAGACCTCGTCCATAATATCAAGGATATCTTTATTATCCTGAACAAGCACAACCTTTTTCTTCATAAATAAGCAAGCCTAAATTCTCATTAAAGATAAAAAAAAAGCGCAATTGAAATACAGATCTTAAAATATTTTACAAATGCTTGGTAAAAGTTTCAAGCTTTCGTATTGAAATAATGTCTGTTCGTCGAGTATTTGTTATCGATTGTATAAAAGCACAACATGGCCTGCAACGTTTTTTATTTCATGGGGTCTTATCATCAAACAACAAAAAGTAAATAAACACAACAATTAATAAAAAATTATTTTTTGAACAAAAATATGAAAACCACCATCAAAACTCTACTCACTACTTCACTAATGGCTTTTGCTTTATCATCAGCTGTATTTATTACAAACGTTTCTGCAATAGAAAAAGATCCGGATTTTACGATGAAAATATCGGCCTTTAAAAGAATTTCTGTTGAAGGAAATGTAGAAGTAACCATCATTCAGGGTGATCATCCTGGTATTTCTTATGGTAATGATAATGCAGGAACGGCGAAAGTGATGCAAAACGGTGATCATTTAAAAATCACTTCAACCAATACCGAAAAAGTGAAATTAACCGTTTATGTAAATGATTTTTACAGAATTGAAGCTTCAGAAAATGCTATTGTTAAAACTGAAGGAAAACTGATCACCAAATATCTTCAAATCTTTTTAAAAGGAAATGCCCATGCAGAAATCAACACCTGTTCGGAAAGTTTATATACGGTGATTTCAGATCATGCTGATTTAAAGTTAAGCGGCTCTACCGATAACCACACTTTGGTAATGGGTAAAACACCAAAGTTGACCATAGATAAATTTGCGGCTTTAAAAACCAACATCAGCTCGATAGAAACTGTAGCTGTTGAGCAAGAGTTAGCCGCAATCAAATAACATACACACACACACGCAAATGAAACTAAGGCTTTCTGATTTGATCAGGAAGCCTTTTTTTGCTCAATATTCAGTTATAAAATCTATTATTAAATGTGATATTATTCATCTAAAACTAATGTTTAACATCAATCAAAATCCTAAAAATCCATTCTTTTCCCAATCTGGTGGAAGCCAGGGACTGAAAGGTTTCTTCGGAGGATTATTATTTTCTGATTCTTTTCTTTTAAATAACTCATCTAATTCTCCCTGCTTCCATCTTTCCATTTTCATTAAACCCTCCCAGTCTCCAAATTCTGGAGCAGGCTCCCAATTGCTCTCTACATTTAACGGTCGTTTACTCTTCCAAACGCATTCTTCGGCACTACTCTTTTCCTGCTCAATAACTTCAACATTTCCGTTTGTTTCAAAAATATATGTCCACGCCGTTTTATCATCATCATCTCCACTTTTACCCTCTTCAAACTCCCAGAACATAATACCAATGCAGAAATAATTATCATTTGGTTGCTTTCTGAACACATAATACATAAATAACCTATAATACTCATCGAGAAAAAAAACAGTAAGATCTTTTGTCACGTCCTCCTCCAATCCAACTACAACTTTTCCTTCTTCTAATTTACAAACAGAAAATGGCAAATCATTTGTGTAAGCATATCTGGCCCATTCTTCAGCGCTTGCGCAGGTTTTGAGGAATTTTTTGGCTGCTTTTGCATCTTCAGCCCTTTCTGTTGGCAAATGCATATTCTTGCTGTAATAAAATAGGGTGCTTTCTTCAGTATGAAGTTTTCTTTTTCCCCGAAACCAATACTGATATAAGTAATTTTCCATAATTACCAAAATTTTGTGTTTTTAAACGCCTCTAGTACCTCGCCAGATATTTCCCTTATAGTTACTCCAGCATCTTTCGCATACTTTGCTACATCCGCTGGGATTTCCTTTATTTCAGGAGGTATTTCCAATATTGTTAAAAACTTTACGTTTTTGGTAGAGCAAAAAAAGCGACCTACCTGTAAGTCGCTTGCATTTAATTTCTATCCCAATCACGGGGTAGCCAGTCATTTCTTTTGTCCCCTTTATTATTATTGGGCAATTCTGCTTTTTTATCTGCTTCCTCCTTTATAAGTTTGAAATATTCAGGGTTTTCTCCCTCGAATATTTCCTCTCCATCAAGCAGATAAGCGCTCATGAAATGTGTTTTTGCTTTTTCAAAATTCTCCTCTTCAAAAAAGATCTGACCTATGCTAAACCAAATATAAGGATTGCCCGTGCCATCAGGACTCATTAATGCTTTTTGATATGCACTCATAGCTTGATCTAATTCTTGCTTATTGTAATAAGCATCTCCTATTGCCACATATAACCATGTTGCCGCTTCCCAATCGGTTTTAGGTTCGGGAAGTAGGTTCAAAGCTTCCTCATATTGCTTTAATGCCGATGTAAATTGTTCATTTTCTGCATATTCATCTCCCTTTTCTGACAGTGCTGTTATTTTATCGTATACTTCATCAGATAATTCCATAGCCATTATTTAATATACTTTTCTGGATTCCGGTAAAAATCAAAATAAATATCATCTCCAGCACCAAAGCAATGTCCTTCAGATTGAATGTAAGCATTTTTAAAAGCATCAAGCGCATCATCATACTTTGCTTCTTCAAAAAGTACTTTTCCTTTCATCAAATTAAATTCACCCGGATGCTGTTGTTGCTTTTCGTCTAAAAAAGATAATTGTGATAACCACTTTTCTGCCTCTTCAAAATTCACCTGATATTTTGAATATAACGTTATAAGAACTTTTGCCGTCCTAAAACTTTCTTCCCAATCCTCTTTAGGATCGGGAATAGCATTCCATTTCTCTAGCTGCCATTTAATAAAACCATCAAAATCTTTATTTTGGAAACACTCTCTGGCATTTGACGTATATTTATTAATTATCTCCTGTACTTCAAATGTTAATTCTTTACTACCCATAATCATTTTTATTTATTTTAATGGAGGCAAGTATTCTTCTAGTAATTGAGCTCCACGGCTTCTATTTGTTTTATAATATTCGTAAACGTAATTTTTTGAATCAAGCATCCACTCCCTAACTTCTGTAGATTTTGAGCCATAATATCTACCTGTTTTATTCCACCATGAAACAGCATCTTCAATGTGGCCCATATCTGCCTCTTTAATGTTCCGCCATATTTTATTTTCGGCGTCATAAAATTCCTTAACAACATTTCCGAAATCATCAATAACCTCTCGAGCAGTTCCTGAGTTTTTCATCCTTTCAAACACCTCCCTGCCTGCTTTTGATGCCTTTCCTGGCGTTCGACCTAAATACTTTAGCCTTTTACTAATTTCTTTAATTGTTGTAGTAATGCACTTAGCAGCATTATGCACCAACCAGGCCAATATCCCTACAAAATAGGTATGCCAGCCCTCTACTTCAAAGTTAAAAACTTTACGCTTTTCATAAGCAAATTCATGTTTTTTTATAAACTTCCATTCGCCTTCTTTTGTTTTTAATTCGTCATCAGTGGTTAAGTCAGCGGCATCTTTCCAGCCTTTTCGGGTATAAAAAGGGTGCTCGGCAGTGGTCTCTATGGTTTCTCCTTCGAGGGTTATCTCTACCGTTGCATCAACTTCGCGTTCCATTATGGCCGTTACCGCTTTCAGGGCAACGGTTCCGTTATTTTCATCCCATGCCCACACTTCATCACCTGCCACAATTTCCTCAATATTTTTTTTTCCATAAGCAGTATGTACTGGCGTACCCGCCGGGAAACAGGCAAACACGCATATTTTACCCGTTGCCATAGCAATATCATCTACATGTTTAGCTGCTGCCTTCGCCAATGCTTTTGCACCTTCCTTCGTTAGCGCTTTTCCGGCGGCCTCTAATGCAGCTTTACCAGCAACTTTTAAGCCTGCCTTTAACCCACCTTTTGCTGCTGTAGAAGCCGCAGTGGTGGCACCAAAACTAACCACACCAGCAATATCAAGCGCTAAAAAACCAACATTGGCGGCAACCATCCACCAGTTGCCTTTTGCTGCCGAGCGTACAATGCCGATAACACTACCCACCACGGGGATCAACTCTGCAGTATCCCACCAGCCCCAGCCTTCATCTTCTTCTTTTTCGCTGTGCTCATCCGTCATTTCAGCCAGTTCCTCTTCGCTAACAGGAATCTGTCCACTCGTCATGAATTCGATTTTACCTCCTATGCTACAAGGCAGTTTGGATTTAAAAAGCAATGTTTCTTTTCCTTTTATTTTTACCTTATAGGTATCTGTCCAATCTAGAGGTGCTGGTGCACAAGCCGATCCGGTAACGCTGCATACCCCGAAAGATGGTATATTGGCAATGGGAATTTTATCGGCCTTGGTACAGGCCATACAACCGTTTATCTTGACATTCTGATTGGCCAGCCCTCTGAAAAAATTGGGGGCAGCACCTTTATCGCAATGGCATACGGCTTTATCAACAATATATTCTAATTCATCAGGCATAATCTTAAGTTATATCGGTATCATTAGAATTGATTCTTATGGTGGCTGTTCCGCTCATTTTAACATCAGCACCATCAATTTTGGTTTCAGTAGTTCCTTTAACTGATGCAGATGCTGTTGTACTTTCTATACTCACATCAGTTTTACCTTTAATAGCCACTCCCATTTCCGTAGCATCTAAAGTAATACCTTCGGTATCAGCAGTTGCTGCAATGGTTTTCTTTGCGCTAATGGCTATGGTGCCTTCACCCCCACCTTCCTCACCAGGCTGGGCGTTAATGGCAATGCTGTTGCTGGCATTAACAATAAAATCTTTAGTGTTGATGGTAAAAGAATTGGGCGCGGTTAAGGTTACCTGACCATTGCCATGCATGGTAATTACATTTCCGCTGGGATCTTTAACGTTAATGCTGCCATTACTATCATCCATGATAATGGTATTACCGCTTCTGGTAGTTAACGACTTGGTTTTGTTGGTATCGCCACCACCAATGCCCGATTTACCGTGGTAAACACTTCCCAATACAATCGGCCGGGCGATGTTACCTTCTTCAAAGGCAACCACGACCTGATCGCCTGCTTCTGGTACGAAAGAAAAACCACGGTTTTTGCTTACTTTTTCACTACTTCCCGCATCAGGCGTAATTACACGCAACCATTCGGTAATGTCGTTGCTCTGACATTCCCATTTAAATTTTACTTTAACCCGGCCATGCCCTTTCGGATCGGCATTATCCACCACATCGGCCAGTTGCATATCCGGGTTCGGTTTGCTATAATTTTTTACCTGGATCCGTTCTGTTGTCGAAACGAGCCCTTCAAAAGTATTGTAATACTTCCCTGTGCCATCAATGTCGTGGTTAATACTGGTGATCAGAAATTTACCCAGACTTTCGGTGCTAAATGCAAGTTCTTTCCTTAAGCTCATGGTAATTTCTGCAATGCTTCCTAATGCAAGTGCTGCATTATCACCACTTGCATGTACTTTTAAAAGGTTGCTGATATTTGCCTTTTCCTCATTATCGACATGGCTCTTAATATCGCTATTGTTATCAACCCTGATTAAAGATGGTTGGTTAAATATCTTGCTAAACGTTGTGTTTGATGCCTGGATAGCATGATCGAGATCGGGCGACCCATTAGCGGCGGCCGCACTTTCACTATGCAACATTTCATCCTGTTTGGGATTATAGGCAAAACGTTTATTTTTTATCGGCGCAATTTCCATAGCGTATTGCAGATTTTGCACATCCCGGCCATAAAAAAGCGCTATTTCCTTTTGATCGTCTGGCTTACCGAAATTAAGCTGCTTACCATCATAATAAAACCATTCGTGGTATTCGCCCGAAAGCCTGTTTAAAAAATCAAAATCGCTCTCCCTGTATTGGATCAGATAATCAATTGGCGCTTTTCTTGATGCATTCGCTATAATTTTGAGGTCGTTTTGTGGTACTTCGGAAGTAGCAAGTCCAACAATTGCATTTAAATCCTTATCGAGATAAGAACCTAAATCGGGCCCGCGGTCTATTAAGATGGTAGGACTATAACCACTTACGATTAACACACCATGGTAGCCATGGCTCTGCGCCAATTCTACTTTAGTAACTAAACCGGCAAACTCCTGTAAGCTCCCAGCATCGTAACCAAAGGAAGCGGTAAGGGTTTTACCCACAAAATCACGACTATCATCTAAGCTGATCATTCCGGGCGAACCCATCTGATCGTGGTTAAACCGCAGCTCAAAATAATGATGGGCATTAAAAGCCTGTTTTAAACTAAAGGAGGCAAAATGGGTAATGGCCTTATCTTCTATATTTATTTCGGTGATTAATTTCTTTTCCATATCAACTTATAATCGTTTGTGCCTACTTGAACATTCCATCACGAAAGGTTAAAACGCTTCTCTTTCCTGTGAGCACAGAACCGTTTTTTGTTTCATTTACCTCTGGATAGCTAATGGTTTTATCTTTAGTATTATAGGATATGGCCAATTGTGCCAATAGTTTTTCTTTATCCTGGTCTTCTTTAAGCTCTGCTGCGGCGAATAACTGTGTTTTAACTGCTTTACCTATTTTGAACAACGCTTTAGTGATGCTGAATTTTGCATGATCGATCACTAGCGCATGGGCTACAGTATAAGGTTCGGTTCCACTCATTTGCCCATACCCGGTAAAAAGATATGTTTTTTGAGGCGATGTATTTAAAGTGTAAATGTGATCAAAAAACGGTGTAGGACTGCCCTCATCATCTTTATCCTGATAAAGATTGTTAAACGATAGGGCTGTTACTTCATTATTTTCATCCTTATATTGCACAATATTTTGCACATGCCACATCGAGCCCGAATAGGGAGAAAGCCAATAAAAGATTCTAAGTTTACCATCATCTGCAGTTAACACCTGAATGTCGTATTTCTTCAAATTAGTGAAGTCAGTTTCAAATGCCTTTGATTTTTCCAGGGCTTTAATAAACGCATGTATAAAAATCTGCTCTGCTTCAGTATTACCGTCATTTCTATAACCCTCAACTGAAGCCACCATATGGGCAGCCAGTTTTTCGAGCGTATCTATCTGGGCAGGAACCGAATCTAATTTTTGATGGGTAAGCGTAGCTGAATCATTGACTTTTTCAAGCTGCTGCTTACCATGCTTTGCCCCGCAAGAAGATAGCAAGAAAGCTAAAGAAGAAAATAAAATGCCTATTGCTTTCATACTATTGCCTTGGTATGTTAATGATTCCTCTATTTTCCATTGCTTTTAAAATTACCGCGGTTCCGATCTGTTTATTTACATAATCGAGACTAAAAACATGATCTCTAGGGAAACCTCCTTTAATGTACAGGTTAGAACCACCCCACAGGTATGGAGAATTGATCTTATTATTTTGGTAAGCTTTGGCTATACCATTGTATTGCTCTAAACGCAGTAAAACTTTAGGCAACGACCAAATTGTTTCTTTATCAAGGCCACGTAACTTTAAGGCATCAACAGCACTTTCTTCAAAGGTAAATGGTGGACCATGACCAATTTTCGGTCTATTTGCAGGGTGCTGCCTGGTAAAGCCACTTAGCGGATCGCCGTTGTGCAGGTGTTTAGTAAAATCAGAATTGCTTTCTCTGTAATGCACACAGGCAATAAAATACCATGGTATACCGCTGGTTTCAGAAAAAAGACCTGTATCTGAAAATGACCTGCTAAAAAAGCTATTTGCAATTTTAGGATTTTTTTCAAGGAAGCTGTTTTCCGGCTCGGTAAAAAAGCAGGCATTGCGATAAGTATATTCGGTTAAATTAAGCAGTTTATTTCGAATCGCCTGATATCTTGACTTATTGCTTAATATTTTATTGTCAATAATCCGGCTGATCTCTGCAGATTTTAACGGAGAAATTGTACAATTATTAAACAGGTTTATGTATTCCAAATCGGTAGCCATAGGTAGCTCTTTTGATCACATCCCAAAAACAAAAAATCGTTATCGGCACCAGCCTGGCCAGTAACCGATAACGATTTTAAATCTAATTACGCTTTAGGCCAGTCGTTTTCATGTTCGGCGTTGCCTAGTTTTAGCTTACGTGCCGATACCACAAAACTTAAAGTCATCGGTGTATTGTCGTTTACCGCAATACCCTCATTATATTGGATAATGTAACCATCTTCGAAAGATAGTTCTTTCATTTTTGCGTCTTCTTCTCCTTTTTTGAAAACCAACGTACCTGAAAGCGGCTTGTATTGGTTATTAACCATCGATTCGATGACCGAAGTGTCTTCAGTTGATTCGATTTCGATGTTGATGGTACCACCATAAACACCTGATGATGGACGGCCTTTTGCGTCAACATCTCTATTTAATGAAAAGCTGCACTGTAGTACATCAAACTCTTTTGATCCTAAGTTTAAACGGGTTTTGAATGCCATTGTAGTAAAATTTAACTGTTTTTAAATGAATGAATTGTGCTGAGCGGCTGGCGTGGAGTGGAGAGAGTGGAGTTTGGCGCATTGCGTTAGGCGTTTAAACCCACCTCTCTACGTTTAGCGATTAAAGGCTTAATGGTTAGTGTTTATACACCTTAAACCCTAAACCTCACACCCTAAACCTTTCTTTAGGCCTTTGGCCAATCGTTAAGGTGCTCTGCGTTTCCTAATTTTAGTTTTCTCGCTGAAATCTGGAATTTAAGCGTCATTGGGTGATCGCCCACAATGTTAATCCCTTCGGAATATTTAACAATGTAGCCATCCTCGAAATGAACTTCTTTCATTTTGGCATCTTCTTCTGTTTTCTTGATCAGAAGGGTTCCTGTAATAGGTTTGTACTGGTTGTTTACCATCGCCTCGATAATTGAGGTGTCTTCGGTTGATTCGATCTCAATGTCGATGGTACCGCCATAAACTCCGGAAGAAGGTCTTCCTTTTGCATCTACATCGCGGTTTAACGCATAGGCACATTGAAGCACATCGTACTCCTTGCCCGAAAAATTTAATCTAGCTTTGAAAGCCATAGTTTTAAAATTTAAAGGTTAAAAAATTGATTATCAGTAGCCTCCGCTACTATATTCTCTTAACCAAAGATCAGGCCAATAATTCATACCACACTCATAATGAAGGGGTAACAAAATTCAAAAACGGTTCAGAAAGCTTTATTGTGAATTATGGAAGGCAATTTTCAAGAAATAAAAATGTGGAAAAATCTTATGTACGTTACCATAAGACAAAAATAATTACTTAAAAATATACAAAAATGTGTATTAATTCTACAAATTGATACATTTATCACCAATGCATTTTGGCATAATGCCAAAAAAAATCCCCCAAATAGTTTTGGAGGATTTTTATGGATTTAAACAAGGTTAATGCTGTAATACTTTAGCAATTTCCTTTTCTATAGACTTAATCTCTTTAGGTTTAAGTTTTTTAGCAGCATCTGTTTTGGATACTACTTTATTTTCCGTGTACTTAACACCTACTCTTAGTGCTTTTAAACCTGATACACCTTGAAGTTCGTCTAGTTCGAGCTGTTCTAAATCATCATTTAAATAACCTTGAACCTGCATGTATTTGATGTATTCAATATACTCCTTTGCTTCTTCCGGATTAAAGTAAACCATAGCAATTTTATGCGGCTGCGTTAAACGCTCTGTAGTACCTTTTATCAGCACTTTATCAATCCGCTTTTTAACCACTTCGTAACGGATGTTGTAAGCTCCTTCTACATCAAAACGGCGCTCATCGTTCCTAAAACTAATGTCAATAGCATTCGAATGAATAAAAATCAATTGCGTAGTTTCTAGTGCACATGGCATTTCTGCAATTAAACTTTTAGATAGTCGGGCTATATCAACCATTGAGGTAAGCTGCCACAAACGAATATTCTTCAGATAAAGTAAATCAAACGGCTTTTCTGGTGCAATATCCTGACCGATGTAAATATCATATTCTACCCCATCTGTTCTAAATTTGGCAAAATAGCAAGGATAAGAAGCCTGCAGCTTTGACTGCGATTTTTCCAGGTATTGGCTTACTTCGGTATTGATCAGCTGCATGGAAACTTCAAGCTGCCTGCGGTTTTCGAATGCGGCACCGGTTTCTGGCACCACCACTTCAAAATACTGATCGATTACCTCTGCTGTTTTAGGATGGTTTGCTTTAATGATAGACAGGAATGGATAAACCTCAACTTCCAAAAATTCGTTCAGCTGACTTTCTTCATTTGACGAAGCAAAATCACCTATTCTTTTAATCCAGTCTTTACAGTTAAAAATCAGCTTATCAATAAGCGCTAAAGAAACATCTTTGCGAATGAACTTTAAAGTATCAATTAAGGCATTCAACTGAACTTCCATATCGTTTTTCAACGCCCGGTTACGCTCAGTAGTAGAGTTGCGGATATCAATAGCACCAAAAAGTGGATATAAATGCTTAAAGGTAATGGTTTCGATTTCTTTTAACTTATGATAACCATTATTCTGCTGAAGGAAATGCCAAACAGCCTCGTTAAATTTCCATTGAACGGAAGGTTGCAAGGCAGTAAATTTATCCATCAGTATTTCGTCCATTTTGGCATTAAATTCTTCAATGCTGTATTGGAAAAGCTGACCGATCAAAGGCATTGCCGGACGCAACCTTGATAACAATTTATCATCAACGGCTACTTCATCCTTTGAATATACTTCCAGCACGCCTGCCAACTCTTTATTGTAATAAATAGGCAGTATTGAATAAGAGCTAACGCCTGCAGCTTTTAAAACCTTTAAAAAAGGATCTTTTTCTATCTGCTCTTCTGTTATAGTACTTACAAAAATAGAACGTGGGTTTTCTTTGTATTTATCAACCAGTGCGTAAAAAACTTCTTCTTCTAAATTAGATGCTTTTGCTGAATTGATCAGCATACTTTGTGAAAACTCCTGGTTATCAAATACCAGCTTATTGTTCACTGTTAAAAAAGGCATTAAGCCAAATTCCAGTTTACTGTTACCACTCAGTGTTTTTAGCGCATGTATTACATGGCTGTAAGCTTCGGTTTGATAATTGTGATCAACCAGCGCTCCACGTATGCCTTCAATAGAATGTTGCAAAGTAACATCGGTAATGGAAATGATGCTGAAACCTTCAAAATGAAAGTTACTTAAAGGCAGGTTTTCTAACAGATATTCTAATTCAGTTTCTTCCTGAAAATGTTTACTTAAAGCTTCAAAATTAAGCTCAGGCAAATCGCCCTTGTGCATAATTTCTACAAACTTCGTATCTGTCTGGATATTATAATACTGCGTTAGTTTTGTTTCCTGATTAATGTGCGCATAAATGATCTCATTTTTCAGTACTGATGTGAAATTATAAAAACGGCCCAGAATAATATTATAGATAAACTTAAGCTGTTTTTTCTCAACTGGCTCATTATCCTTTGTTACCTTATTTTTAGGATCATGATCCTTAAAAAATTTATAGAATGCATTTGTACTAAAGAAAATCTGATCTGGAATTGGTGTACTTAATGCCCAAAACAGATCATTTTCATTATCCATTAAAGGCGTTAGAATAGTAAAAATTAATTCTAAAGTATCTTTATATCGGGATAAATCTTTGGGGCTGATGTTGCCAAGCAGCACATCGTCTTTTTCAATTTTTTGGAGTAAAAACCTGTAAAATTCAGATTTTACTGATTTTTCTGTTTTCAGCCTAGCTTTTAAATACTCCACAAGGGGGCGGAAAGACAGAGATGATTCTACCTGGCAATGTATACATTCGTTTTTATGTATTTGTATTACATTGGTATTCATTGTATAAGTTCTGCTATAGGGTAAAAATTTAATTATCTAATTTGTTACTAATCAACTGCAAAGATAGCTACTACCCAAATGTTGTTAGTCTGCTGAACGTAATACTTCGATAAAACATCCATAATAGTGTTACACAAATTTAGTACCTAAAATTGAGAGATACGTATGGATACCAGCCATCTGTAGAGTGTCCCATCACAAATCGTACAACTGTGAGTGATGCAGGTGCAAAATAAACCCCACCTCCTACTCCATGGTGCCATATTGTTGATTTTTCGTCACGTTTCCAAACCCTGCCTACATCATAAAAACCGAGCAAGCCAACTTGTCCGGGCAAAATATAACTTACTAAATCGCCAAGCTTTGCCCTGAGTTCTAAATTATTGTAAAACATATGTTCGCCAGCAAACCTGAACTGGCGGTAGCCTAACAGATTCCCTTGTCCACCTAAAAATAATGCCTGGTAGAATGCAGGTTTACCCACGGTTACCCCACCACCGAAACGATCGGCCAGAATAAAATTCTTTCTGCCGTCCAGATTTTTATATAGTGCTATACTCGCTGTAAACTGCCCATAAGAGTTAGAATATTGATTAACGCCTTTGTAGCCCAATAGTTTAAAATCTACATAACTACCTAAAGTTGGTAACAAATCATTATCACGCGTATTGTTGGTGAAATTTAGAAATGCACCTGCAAACATCTTTTCGTTACGCACGGTTAAACTATCTGCTGAGTGCAACTGACTGGTATTTTCGATAAACCGGCCTGTATTATCTTCCTGGTTAAATTTATAATACTGAAAAGCGGGACCTACGCTAAAAGTAGATTTTGGACGGCGCCAGCGGATAGCAGCATCTACCTGATATAGATTGAAACGTGCACGGTAATACCTGATATTGTCATCATCATCGCCATGCTCATCAAAATGTGTTTCATTACCTAAACCAAAAAAATTCTGTGTGTTATTTGGGGCGAAAGCATCTGCCTTCAATACAAAATCGCCTTTACCTAAAGCTTTTAACCACTCACCTTTATAATTAAATCTAAAGGCTTTAGTAGAAAAAGAATGCAAAAACGAAACCATTTGCGAATTGCCATAAGGTTGTTTTCTGAAACCAGGATTGGTTTGTTTATAAATCAAGCCCAATAAAATACCATCATCCTGATTATAACCGGCATTTAACAACCACGAATTTCGGCGGTACATATCTTTTGGGATATAGCTAAAATTTGACGTATCGTTGGAAATAATTTTCCTGATTTTATCCTGATCGTTACCCAGGTAAGTTGCTTTATTTGTACGCCCATACAGTTTAACGCTCCCATTGCTGTTAGCAAAATCGTAAACTTTATTACCCTTGCCTCCAATAATCCGCAATTTAATGTTCGAATCTTTATTATCAAGCATCAGGCTATCGTTACCATTGTGCATGTACACCCTGATCTCTTTAGTTACTTTCGGATCAAATTTGCGATCGAAAAGTTCATCTTTGATATTACCTTCTTTGGAGATTTTATTGATTTTTACGCGGAGCCCTTTATTAGCTGCATCAGTGACTTGAATCAGTTCATTTTTATTGGTTACCTCTATATCTACAATGCGGTTAAAGAAATGATAATACTGGTTCATTAATTTTGGCAGTGTAGCGATGCGATTACGCAGCTGTGCCATAAAGGCATCGTGATGTAATGAATAACTTGGTTCAGGAAGTTTTTTCAGTGCTTTTTCGAAAACTGCGTCGTTATAATTTGCGCAAAAATCTTTTACGATTTTATCGAATTCCTCTTCATCTATATTGGCGGTCCAGCGGCTGCTGATTTCTCTTCCTTCCCATAAAAACCAATTGATATCTTTTATGCCACGCTCATAGCCCTGCATCATTGGCAATAACGAAGAAGATTGTGTATAACGTTGTAATAGACCATCTGATCTGAAAAATACCTGATCGCGATCTCTGGGCACCGGGGAATAAAGCGAACCATCTTTAGTCTTCGTTTCTTTCCAACGCCATTGGTCTTCGTGTCTGTCCCAATCGCCCAATAACACATCAAATGCCCTTGCTCTTACCCAGGCAGGTCCGTCTAATCTGTTGTCGTTATCTTCAGTTAGCTTTTTATCCATTTTTGGAGAACTGTCTGATTCTCCGGTTGGTTCCCTTTCTTCAAACAAACACAACGTATTGGCAAAAGCCGGTTCAAATTCGCCCAGGTTATCATCTGGAGAAACCCAGCCGATAATTGGATTACTGTGTGCAATTCCGCCAGCATCAGCCAGTTCGGGAACTACGAGCGCTGAAAAAGGATGTTGCGCCGACATATTGTCCTTTAAAATATCTTTAGCAAAAGTTTCGCGCAGTGCTGCCGGCAACAATACTTCCGGAAATTTTTCTACGCTCCGCAGTACATATTCTTTACCATTCTTATCTTCTAAACGCAAAGAACGCGATTGGTTACCTCCACCACGTTTTGTTGCTTTTAAGCCGCCCATCATCTGAGAAATGTGCAGTACAGGTACTTTTGTTTTTGCAGCATATTCTTTGCGGTAATTCTCGCCAAAAATTACACGGTGAAAACGACCAACGCTATCATATTCTGGCTTTACGCGTACAAAAACACTGTCAGCTGTAATTGGCTTATCCCTGTTTCTTAATTTTTTTGGAATGGTTTCGAACTTTTTTAGGTAACTGTAAACTTTTTTAACACTTGTATCTGAATAAATATAATATTCATAACGCATATCGTTGTTTTGCAGTTGATCAGCCACCACATAGCCCTGTTGCATTTCGTGAAATAACGAAGCTTTACCTTCTTTATTTGGCGATACTTTTGATCCCGAACCACTGATAATCTGCAATTGCTTTCCTTTAATTAACTGAAGGCCGTGTTCATGGCCGGCAACGTAGGTTACGTTTGGATAATCGCCAAATACACCGGTAACCGATTTGATCATATCCTTATAAGCCGGATGGTTTAAATCTTCAGGACTTAACAAGGTAGAACGTAATAACGGATAAACAGAACCTAAGCCAGGTAAAGGGATGTATAGGTTTTTATTTAAAGATGTTAGTGGAAAAAGATGGTTTCTCAAGTTAAAATAACCACCATGCGGACCATAACTCTGAAAGGGATGGTGCGATGCCAAAAGAATTACTTTATCTTTATTTTCAGCCAATAACTCGTCCATTTTTACCAGCACCTCATCTTTAGTATGGCAATCACAATCATCATTGGGGTTGGTTTTGTTGTATGGAAATAACCACCATTCGCTATCGTAAGCAATGATTGTTAGTTTATCGGTTAATTTAATGGCTATGGGATCGGGACAACCGTTATCGGGAATTAGTTTAAGCAAAGGATCGTTTTGTTCCCTTAGGTAATCACCCTGGGCCTTTATCTTGGCCAGGCCTTTTGGTCCTGATTTATCCCAATCGTGGTTGCCGGGAATAAAATAAACCGCAGCCCCCATCTTACGCATAGGCTCGAACTGCGAACGCAGAATCTTTTTGGTTTCCTCTTCTTCTACACTGCCGGGCAAACCCATTCCTGTTGGGTAAATGTTATCACCAAGATATAAAACGGTGGTTTTTTTGGGAAGGATCTGCTTTGCCGCGTTTTTTAAATCCTGCATTTGGGCAGGGTTCATTTCGCCTGCATCGCCAAAAAGAATTACTCGGTATTTTACATCATCCTGCGCAAAGGCAATGAGGTTGATTAAAAATAAGATGGTAAAAAAGGTAAATCTTTTGATCATAGACTAAGCGTTTGCATAAAGGTAGGTATTTTAAAATTTATTTTATTTTTCATGAGCATCATTCCAAAAAAGATCGTCATTGCTTCGTCGGCTGAAAAAGCCTTCTAGCAATGACGATCCATAGGGGGAATTTATTTCCATTAAATTGTACTTCGGTTTATATTTATTTTTATAAATAAATTATCCATCAGCATAACAATCGCGTTAGCACACCTCTACCAAATTTATTTCTTCAATTTAAACATTAAAATATTACCAGCGGCCAAGGTTCCGCCTTCGTTAGAAATGTAAAGGTTATTATCGCGGTCGAAAGCGATGCCTTCTGGTTGGTTAAATAAACTTGGATCTAATGGATACGTTGTTTTTAATTTAAAATCAGCATCTGTAATTACCAATAGTTTATTTACTGATGAAAGGATATACCACTCGTTAGTTTTTGGATTTTTAGCCAGTGCAGATGGACGGAATCTTGATTTGGAGCTTCCGGAAGCTTTTTCGATCGCTTTATGCGAAAGGCTGAATTCTCCGGCTGCTGTTAACGAAGCATCATCAGCAACTTTAAATCCATAAATACTGGAAGCTTTTGCTTTAGAATCTGGTTTGCTATCTTTAGTCAGTACATAAATCATGTTGTTTTTTTCATCTGCCGCCAATCCCTCATACTCCGCTTTGGGTACCAGATCTTTGGTTTTGGTTACATTATCGGCTTCTGGCTTGCTTAATTCGGCAATTGGAAAAGTGTGCAGTTCGCCATTGCTTTTTAACACAATGAAATAATTTTTGATGATGGTTACATCTTCATAATCGCCTTTGCCGCCAAATTTCGTAAATTTTGACTCTTTATCACCCAAACCTAAATGAAAGAGATCGCCATCTTCATCCTGAATGGCAAATACTTCCTTAGGGTCGCCATTATGAAATACAATGCCTGAAATTTCGAAAAGGTTATGCGGCATGTTGTATTTTACCGGATTGGCCAGATCGTAAGGAAAATCTGATTTTGCTGCCTCGTTTGTTGAAGCTGTTGTGCTGGTTGAATCCTTTTGTTTATTCTCGCGGTTACCGTTAACACAGGATACGCTAAAAAAAGCTGAAGCGATTAAAAGACCTGAAGCCAAAAGAGTTTTATTGTATTTCATAAGGGTAAATTTAATGTTTATGCGCCTTGGTCTGTGTCCTCACAGACCATCGGTAAAATCATGCGTAACTAAAATCAAAAATTTAATCTTTAATAACTGTTTTTATTTATCGGCCGTCATTCCCGCGCTGGCGGGAATCGTAATGCAATAGGTTTAAGATTCCCAATCAAGTTGGGAATGACGACCGTACTAAGCTGTATTTAATCTTTTTTCAATAATTGATAAATATCATGTTGAGAGGAAACAAGAACCCCGCCAGTTTTTACAGGAATATTATCCATGTTTTCATCTATACAAACCGCCTGCACGTTATCTTGTTTTTGGATTTCTATAATCTCCATAATTTCTTGTTTAATCTGCTCGTTATAAATGGGAAAGCAAACTTCAATTCTTCGGTAAATATTCCGGTTCATCCAATCGGCAGACCCTAAATAAACATCATATTTCCCCAGGTTATTAAAAATAAAAACACGCCCGTGTTCCAGATAACGATCTACAATACGGGTAACTTTAATATTTTCGCTCATTCCTGCTACACCCGGAATTAAGCGGCAAATGCTCCTAACAATCATTTCAATCTTTACACCAGCAGATGACGCCTCGTAAAGTTTGTTAATTAAAACCTTCTCTTCCAGGTTATTCATTTTAATGGTAATGCCTGATGTTTTACCTTGTTTGGCGTGTTCAATTTCTCTATCAATCAGGTTGAGAAAAACCTGCTGTAAATTAAATTGAGCCACCAATAAATGATTAAATTTAACCTGGTCGGATGATGCAGGCTTAACCCGTTTGGCCAGAAAAATAAAAAGTAGTTCTACTTCCCGCAGCATTTCTTTATTGGCCGTCATTAAAATATGATCGGTATAAAAAGCCGCAGTGCTTTCGTTAAAGTTTCCGGTAGCAAACAAACCAACGTAACGCATTCTGTTACCAACCTGGCGTTTTACCAGGGCTACTTTGGCGTGCACTTTTAAAGCGGTAACACTGTAAATAATATCAACGCCTACATCTTTCATTTTTTTTGCCCATTTGATGTTATTGGCTTCATCAAAACGGGCTTTTAGCTCAACCAGAACGGTAACTTTTTTACCATTTTTTGCTGCGCTGATTAATGCATTCACAATTTTAGAATCGCTGGCTACACGATAAAGCGTAACATAGATTTCCCTAACTTCGGCATCTATAGCGGCTTCATTAAAAAAACGCAATATACTATCATAACTTTGGTAAGGTGTATGTACAATAATGTCGTTTTTATAAATGGCCTCGGTTAACGATCCGTCAATCAGGTCGGTATTACAAAGTTTTGGCCAATTCTGGTTGGATAACTTTTGAGAACTCACCGGGAAGCCCATAAAATCTTTCAGGTTGTGGTATCGCCCACCTTCTATCCGATTCGCTTTTTTAAGATTAAACAGTTTTTTAAGCAATTCGAATACATTGGCCGGTATACCGGGTTGGTGGAGAAAACGTGTGGCCAAACCCAAATCGCGTTTTAACAATTGTTTTTCCAGCTGTTCTGATAAGCTGCCAGCATATTCGTCTTTCAGGTCTAATTCGGCATCTCTGGTAATTTTGAAACTATAACATCCGGTAACTTCACCGTGCGGAAAAACACGGTCTAAATGAAAGCGCACAACGTCATCCAGAAACACCACAAAGGTTTCATCTCCTGATTCTACTTTATAAAAACGAGGCAACTGGCTGGAAGGAATATTTAAAATTACAACTTCTGCATCTTCTTTCTTTTTTAGTGTGATTAGAAAATACAGCTCATTGTTGGAAGGAAAAAAATCAGCATCAGCATTTAGGTACACCGGCTGCAAAAAGGCCATTACCTGGCTTAAAAAATACCGGGTTATACTTTTCTGAATTTCTGCCGGGAACGGCTCCCCGTAAATTAAGTTGATCTTATTTTCTTTAAGTGAGGGAATAAGTGCTGATTGAAGCACTTTGCCATATCGCTGTTGCTGATCGGAAATAATTTGATTAGCCGTAGTCAATAAATTATCATCAATTTTGATATCGTTATCTTCTTTATTGCTCAATTTCTCTAAAGCGAGCAATACGGGCATTCTTACGCGATAAAACTCATCAAGATTGGAAGAGAATATGGATAAAAATTTAATCCGCTCTAAAAGCGGAACGGTATTTCGTGCGGCTTCCATTAAAATGCGCTCGTTAAACTTTAACCAGCTTAAATCCCGATTAAAAAAAGAGGTTTCTACTTGCTGTTCCATTAAAGTTTACCGTAAGCTGCGTAAGCAATTACAAATGCCAATACTGCTGCAATTAAACCAAACATGAAAATATTGTATGCCAGGCGGATGAGTTTATACTTTCTGCCCAGTACTACACCTTGCGAGTATACGTCGGTAATTAATGTGCCGTATAAGAAATCTTTATCGTTCATTACCTTAATCATCCCATCGGTATAACTGGGCAAACTCATTTTATAAAAGTTGCCAAAAAATAACAGGTTTACCTTTTTCTTATCCATATCTTCCTGTGTAAACTCTCCTTTTGGAATAGATGGACGGGTTGATAAAATGGAAACGACTACGCAGGTTAAACTCACCATCAATAAAATAAAGGTGGGAATAATCAGATTGCCGTGATCTTCGAGCCGCCTTAACAATAAACTTACGATCAGGGAAAGCATAATCGAATTTACGGTAATAAGGATGTGTGCTTTATTATCAGCCATATCGCTCAACCGTTGGTTATTGGCTGAAGTAATCCTAAACATCGTTTCAATCCCCTTATCTGGCCTATTGTCTTTATCTTTTTTCTTTTTATCGTTAACAATAACCGGTGCAAAGTTTTTAGGTTCTTCGAGTTCGGTGTTGATTACTTCCTGTGCAGTTAGTTTACTTTTTAGCTTTTCTATATTTTTTTGTTTCTGATCGCTTAACAACAGGGTGGCATAATCGGTATGGTAATGGTGCGATTCCATAAACTGGATATCTTTTTTGCGCCATTCTGATTTGCTGATATCTTTTTTATAGATCAGTTCATTTTCTTTATGCATTAATTTCCCTTTTGTACGGAAATCAGCCAGCCCTAAATGGAACAGATCTGCATCGCAAAGGATTTTATCAATTTCACTTTTAGGTTGCTGAGGAATTTTAGTGGCCAATATTGCACTTTTAACCTGATCGCGGATTTCCTGGTTTACCTTATGTGTTGCTAAAAAATCATCAGCCAAAGCTGCTCCTTTTGCTTCGTGGTTTAATGCATCTTCAAAATACCCGGTATCATGAAAATAGGCTGCAACGGTTACAACAAAAAAATCCTGTTCGTTTAACTGGTAATGATTGGCAATTTGCTGCGCCGCATTTACCACTTCTTGCGTGTGTTCCAGGTTATGATAAACCAAGCGCGGATCGCTATGGGTATGGAAGTAATCGCCAACATGCTTTTCTACATCTTCCTGCAATTTTTTATAGTTCATGAGCGTATTGGGATTGTGATGATTTAATATGATGTAGGAAATGCATTTTCTTAAAAATCTTTAAAACTGAAAAATCTGGATAATATTTTATTGAGATAAAATTAAGCTATTTTTTTAAAAACGATATAGATCTCCACTAAACAATAATAATGCCCGGTTTATTTTACAATAAGATTAAAGCTGTCATACAGGAAACCATGTCTTTTTATAAAACCAACAGTATAATTTTTAACTCCAAAGGTGTAGTAAAAGTAGGTTTCTTTAAGCATATTTGCTTGAAAGGAAATTTAGCAGGAATGTCCCAACAATAAACATTCAATTATGTGCATGTTAATGCTTTTTATCAGAATCAGTAGCAGTTAATAACTACTTTCTAACTACGACAATTTTTCGTATCAATGCCGATGCTGATCCATCGGTAAGCGGTACTGCAGTCCCATTTTTCCAGTATTGAGCTACACCATCTTTCCCATTACTCCCATCTCTGTAACCACTTACAAAAACATCAGCACCTGACACGGCAATAGATAAACCGAAGGCACTATCAGGGCCATTGGATAAAATTACAGGAATTCCGTTTTTCCAATATTTGGCCATAATTGCACTATTTCCATTTGTAGTGCCCGATCCGGCTACATATACATCACTCCCATTTACGAAAATTGAATAGCCCCTTACATCTGGAGTACCATCATTAATGAGTACCGGACTGCCCAAGTTTTTACTATACCTGGTTTTTGACTGCCCAGAGCTATTGTAGGTTTCAGACCAGAGTAAATATAAATCGTTACCCGATACGGCTATTGACTGGTTGTCAGCAGCTGTAGTACGGTCTGAAAGGTTAAAAAGCTGTCCGTTTTTCCAATAAACCGTAATAGGTGTAAGCCACTCCAGGCTTCTCCACTCACCAACCACATAAACATCATTACCGATTATGGCTATCCCAGTAGCAACGGCCTGCTGCGTACCATCCGTTAACACTATAGGGGTTCCGTTTTTCCAGTACTTGGCCTGGTAGGTTGATTTTCCTGGTACTATTTCCTGTCCGGCAATGTACACATCATTCCCCTGTACAAATATGTCATTTGCAAAAGCATCCTGGCTACCATCGGTTAATGAGGTTGAGACACCGTTTTTCCAATATTTGGCCACATATTTCCCTGAAGCATTAACTTCGTAACCTGCAATATGAATATCATTTCCGGCTATTGCCATAGCATTTGCATCAGAAGATACGCCAGCACTGCCAAGATTTACGACTTTCCCGTTTTTCCAGTATTTGGCTACATAACCTTCCCTCCCGGCTGCATAGATATCAAACGGATCGGACGGAGTGGGTTCATCTATAGTTTTCTTCTTGCACGCTGGTAATGCGATGCTCAATGTGATTAAAAAAAGTAAAGCTATTCGTAAATGCTGCCTCATATTTTGGTTTTGTTTTGAGGTTCAACAACCAAAGAGGCATATAGTTTCAGTGTTGCACATTAATTTTATAAAAAGATGATAGGAACTTTTTAAACTATAGTGTTAAATCTCCAATCTCTCTATTCTTTGGGCAGCAATGAAATCTGCTTAGTTATACACATAATGCGATTGCTACCATTCTGAACACAGTGAAGAACCTTTATAAGTTGATAACTTACACAATTAAAGATCCTTCGTTGCACTAAGGATAACAATTTAGAATTGAGAAGGTCGTGCTTTTCCATAAGAATCCATTCACAGAGAGTTTTCCATATTGTCATTCTGAACGTAGTGAAGAATCCTTTATAAGTTAGTAACTTACCACAATTAAAGATCCTTCGTTGCACTGAGGATGACAATATTAAAGATTGAATAGATTCGTCGCCCTGAATTTATTTCAGGGTCTTTCATGCTAAAAAGATGCTGAAATAAATTCAGCATGACGATTGCCTAAGAATTAATTATCAAACTCCAGTAATTATATGTTGAGCTAAAACTAAAAAACGGAGTGGTCATCCAACCAGCTCCGATCATCATTAACTAAGAACTAGCACGCTAAGTGTTATGTTTATTTTTTATCATTCGAAATGTCTTGTTCTATAAAGTACTTTGCGAAATAAGCCCTCATTCGTTTCTCGAAATACAATTTTGCAGTACCTTCATAATGGTGATCCTGCCCTGGCAGCACCATTAAATCGAAATCTTTATCTGCTTTAATAAGCGTATCTACCATTCTGTAGGTATTGGCAGGGTTTACATTCTCATCAACTTCGCCAGTTACGAGCATTAAATGACCTTTTAATTTTCTGGCTAAATCTTCATTTAAAGGCATTTTATTTTCCAGTCCCTGATACGTTTCGCCCCAGGTCCGGTTGTATATTCTATTGTCGTGGTTACCTGATGAGGCTACTCCTACTTTATAAAAATCAGGATATTTACACATGGCTGCAACCGTCATCATACCTCCGCCTGAATGCCCGAAAATACCTACCCTGCTCAGGTCCAGATAGGAAAAACGTTCTGCCAGCTGCTCAATGGCATACTTATCATCATCTATTCCATTATCACGAAGGTTACCATACCCAAATTTGTAATATTGGGCATTGCGTATAGGCGATCCTCCCCTATGCCCAACTGCCACCACGATAAATCCCAGTTGTGCTAAAGCGGCATTATTATATTTATCCAATACTGTAAAATCGTTCCAAACGGTTTCTATCTGAGGACCCGGGTACACCTGCGATATTACCGGATATTTTTTAGCCGGATCAAAATCAAAAGGTTTCCAAATCAATCCATACAAATCAGTTGTGCCATCTTTAGCTTTTACCGTAAAGGGTTCAGCATTTTTCCAACCATAAGCATATAGATTATCTATATTTGGCTTTAATACTTCTGCTATCTGTTTCCCATCAATTTTACGTAAAATAGTTACGGGCGCCATATTTATGCGGGAATAATTATCTATAAAATATTTTCTGTCTGGTGAAATGTATACCTGATGGGTGGCATTTTCAGAAGTAAGCAAATGCTGGTTTTTACCACTTAAAGCCACCTTGTATAACATGGAATAATACGGATTTATATTTCGCTCCTTACCATAACCATATAGATAAATATCACCAATAGCGGTATCTATAGCCACGATTTTTCCGGCCGTAAAATTGCCCTTGGTGATGGGATTGAGTAAATGTCCTTCGCCATCGTAACGGTAGTATTGGCCCCAACCTGTCCTATCACTCCACCAAATAATTTCCTTTCCACCTTTGATAATTGAAACATTAAAAAAATCTTCATTGATAAAAGGTTTACTGGTCTCGTGGATGATAGAACGTAAATTTCCAGTAGCCAGGTCAACGGCACAAAGTTCCATTTCGTCTCTGCTGCGCTTACGTCTGATCACGTAAATCTCTTTTGTATTTCCTTGAGCCTCTAAAGTTTCCACCTGCTGATCAGGCCAACGTTTCAGGTCTACTTTTTTAAATGAACCGCTTTCTGCATTGCCAACATAAAGTTCATATTGTGCTACATCCTTATCGCCAGGCAATTCATATTTATAGGTAGATATTCTGGGCCTTGGGGTTATGGCTGAACTGATCACCGACAGGGTAGCTACTTTTCTGGTATCAACCCGTAAAGCATAAAAATACCTGGCACCTAACCATTTTGCATTAGAAGGATAAGTTTTATCTGTAGTATAGGTGCCTTTTTCGTCTACACAAAACGAGAAATAAGGCTCGGCATCAAAACTTAACTGACGTTCTTTTTGCTTATTGGCTGTTGGAGCGATGTATAAGTTATGTGCTTTGGTATAAAGTTCCCAGTTACCATCGGAAGAAACACCAAAACCAGCTGTTTTTTTATGCGGCGCTTTAACCTGTTGTAAGATAAGCTTTTTCGTTTCGTAGTTATAGTTGTAAGTTTTTGTATCGTACTTTATGATTACGTTTTTTCCATCATCCGAAAAACTGGCCCAATACAAGATTTTCTGATCATCTACTACATCCTGTGTAAGCACTTTCAACTGCCTAACAATTTCAGGTTTATCAAAAAGTACTTGTTTTTTACCCGTCAACATATTCACGATGTAATGCGTGCTTTGCTTGCTAGTAAGTGCAACTGAGTCGCGAGTAAAATTTACTTTAGCTGTAGTTGAACGGGGTTCATCAGCTATAAACCAAAAATAATGACTGTTTTTAAGGAAAAAAGGAATCACCTTGGTTGTGCCAATAAGTTTAGCCAGATTTGGCGCATCAAATTTTTGTGCAGCTTTATAATTGGCCTGCTGTGCAAAAGCCGCCGTACAGGAAAACAACCAGGCGCACCATAAACTAATTTGCTTTTGGCGCATATCTTTCTTTTAAAGACTTAAACTGTTTAACTAAGTAAGGATTGCTTGAACTTTTCGAGATTTCGTCAGAAAGCGCCTCAATTTTTGGGAATTCGTAACCCTTGATTGTTCTGGCGAAAGTGTAGTAATCGAAAAGGATGTGACGGTTTTCTTCAGAGAACGAAGCCAGGTGTTTGATAAATAAATCTGTAACCTTGGTAATGTTCTTCTCTCCTGCTGCCATAGCGATGTCCATCATTACTAACAATTGCTTTTTATCTGGCATCTCCGTTTTTTTGATCTGCGTTTTGTACATTTCGTAAGTCGCTTTATCATAAGGCTTCACCTTTGCATAAAACCCATTAAGCGTCCAGGAGGCAATCTGCCTATACACAGATGATAGTTTATTATCTACCGAATCTTTGGTGTTCTTTGCAGCAAAATCCTGCCAGTGATCGGCTAAATATTTAAAATTCGGGCTAAATAAATCAGAGAGATACATGGTATATCTATTTTGTCCGAACAAGAACCAATTCTCCGGGCTCGCTTTTTGTTCAGGAGTGAGCGTGGCCATGAATTCGACATTGAGTTGTTTAGCTTTCGAGATCTCCATCACTTTAATCTTATGCCTGATGTAATTTCTCATGAATTCCGGTGAACGATCTCCACTTTCGTACATTGCATTTAACCTTGCCTCTTCACTTGTTCCCAATCCTTTTTTGGCGTTCATTATAAAGTCTTTAGCCGACATGCCACCCACAAATTTATTTCGGATTTTCCCTTCGGCATCCACAATAAGGTAAGATGGATAAGCTTCTACCGTAAACATTTTTTTTAGTGCAGGGCCTTCTCCTTTTTCCATATCAACTTTGATGTTGATGAAATTTTTATTGTAAAAATCAGCAACACTATCCTGTGTAAATACATTGGCTTCCATCTGTTTGCAAGGAATGCACCAGGTGGTAAAACAATCTATAAAAATCATTTTATGCTGTTCCTTCGCCATATTTAAGGCTTCCTTTAACGAAGCCGTTTTAAAATTAATCGCCCTGTTCTGTCCATATGTTGAGATTCCCAAAAAGAGCATTATGCCTAATATTATCTTTTTCATGTACTAGCTTGCTTTCTGGTTGATGTTACGTTCAGTTTTTTGTTTGATCATTTTATAGCGCTCACGTGTAGCAGCATCCTGGTGTTTTTCTGATAGCTCGCCCAGGTGCTGCAAGGTTCTGATAAAGTACAGATGCAACACTTCGCTGGAATCACTCAAGCCACTTGTAATGTTATTTTTTGCAACCGCTGCAGAAAGATCGTACACGAAGTTTGTCTGCATCAGCATTCTGTAATCATCTACCGGTGCTGCAGGGTTAAAATCTTTAAAAACATAGTGGTCCAGGTCGTTGAACAAATCACTTACTGTATACGCCTCCTTACCCAAATCGTACTCCGCCTGAATCAGGTTGTTGAGCACTTCCGGCGTAATAAATTTTCTGAGTGCATCTTGTGTGCTTTTACCCATCTTTATGGTTTCAGACTCTTCGCTGATCTGGTTCATGCGTTTGCTTTGCATCCAGGCTGGCGGCCCATTAAAAAACCAGGTATCCAACAGCGCCATTGCCCGTTGCTGGTCTTTTTTAGACGGATACACTACGCCTGTGTCATTGTAGTTTTTAAGCACCGGACGCACAGACTTCCCACCGATGTAGCTCACTACATTGTCGGTATACAATTGATAACTGATCTGGAAAGCTTTAGACAACAGTTTAAAGTTCTTCCAGTCCTCGTCCTTATCTTTCATCGCCGATGTGAGTTTTTCTACCTGTGGGTAGAAGGTCTGCACGTTTCTCATTCCGAGAATGGCGGCTTCAAGCTGATCAGAAGAAACATCTCCCCTGCGGATGTAAGGATCACTTTTATTTTCTTCAAGAAACAACAATTCCGGATCAGAAATCTTTAAAGACGATAGTGCCTTTTTCTCTTCAGCGGTATTTTTGAAATTCCTGTATGCCCAGCCAATCGCCAGTTTGTCGTAAGCCGACACCCGGGGCATCAAGTCGGTAACGCTCACCTGATCTTCCGGTTGCACCACAAAGTTAAACTGCGTATCGTCTGTAACAGATGAGGTAAAACTATGTTCCTTAAGCCAGGCACCAGATCGAAGTTGTGTAGTGGTGTAGGCCGCACTGCCATGCAGGTTAGGCAGCATACCCAGCAGTTCGCCCAATCCCTGGGCTGCTTTCCACTCCATAATCTCGCCACGTACTTCAGGATTGTAGAGGTCCTTCATGATCCGTGGATCTTTAAAGCCACATTTCGCAAAATAAGAAGGTAGCAAATCATTGCTGACATTCACATCAATATTCATTTTTCCGGCAAGAATTTCTCCTGTTCGTGGATCTGTAACTGTGTTTGTGACCAATCCTTTTACAGCATTTCCCCAACGTAACAGTATTTTACCGGCAGATAGCCAATTGTCTTTATCATCTGTGGATACGACCAAGGGATTTTTTAATCCTGCCGCACGAAAGGCTCCGTTCCATTGTTCAACCGCTTTTTTTAAGTAAGGAACAAACAGCGAAGGTGTTGTAGGGTCAATAATGACCATAATTTTTTTTGTCTCCAGGTTCCATTTGGTAATCACTTTCACATTTTTAATACCATAAGGGCTTTTGCCAAAATCATTGTAATTGACCGTTTTAAAACCTATACGGGGATCCGCTTCTCTTACTTTCATAACGGCGTCAGGCAGGCGTTGAATAACCAGGGTAAGTACAAAAGCAGTAGCTTTATCTATTGCTTTACTACCATTATAGCTTGTACCCGGTATGGTTTGTGTACGCAACACGCTGAATACAACTGCATCGTTTGTGGTTTTCACTTCCTGTACACCCGAGCGTGCGGCGTCAGGACTAGTTAAGCCATTTACATCCTTGAACGAGAAAAATTCACCGCCCTCCATCAGCTGCCTGCTGATGTCGATGAGGTAACTCCCTTTCGTCTTTCCAAGAGCAGCAATGGGCATCACGAAACTCACAGGAACCAGGCTTGATTTCTGTACAAGCTCTTCAATACCCTGATTAAAATCTGGCGATACCGCCTCTTTATAAACCGCTCTTGTTACGTTCAGGTTATTGCCGTTGCCTTCGCTAAAGCGGATAACGCCTGAAGATTGAGAAATATTATTTGCATAGCCACGGGCCACGTCTCCAATGATCAGGATATCTTTATTTAAGTTCGCAGGCGAAATTTCCAGGTAGTATTTAGTACCATCCTGGTAAACCGGAAATGCACCGGGTGTGATCTTCATGGTATTTTTAAAGAACTTGTCAAATGGTTTCGGATCGCCCGAAGGAGCAGTATCTTTTATTTGTGCCTGTGAAGTGCCGGCTGCTAAAAATGCGCAAAGACCAAGCAGAATTGAATATATATATTTCATTGTGGTGATTATTTAGTGAGGTAGGCATCATTTTGTCCGGTGTTCCAGATCTTAATCATATTGGCTATCGAAACAAGATGGCTTTTAGAAATAAAGTCCGTTTGTTTTGCAGCACCGGCTTCTGCCTGTTTTGCAGTAAGGTACATGAGTTTGGTCATCGTAAAATCTACATCATTAGGGAAGGTTGCCGGCTTGTCTACATGCCCCATAATGGCATTTAAAAAGGAGCGCTGCAGCATCCGGGTGTAGCGGGAAATGGGTTTACCAGTTTCCAGATCTTTAAAGATGTAACGCTGCAAATCGGTAAGAAACTCAGTAGGCGGATACGCCGGGTTGGTGGATATGTTGGCTGCATTTCCCAGTTGGAAATACTTTGCTAATATCCTGTTCAACAAGTCGGTATAGCCAAGCTCTACTTCTGTTTCAAAGCTTGCATTCGTTTTAGCCATTATATCTTCAGGATACAACCACTTTGGCTCGGTAAACATGTAATCATTCAGATAGGCCATGGCCTCTTTTTGTCGCGCGCGGCTAACAGGCACATAGCTGTCTTTATTTTCGGCACGCAGTGGATTATCGACTGAAACCCCGCCTATGTTTCTCACTACATGCTGCAGGTATTGGTAATAGCGGCCTTTCACTGCACGGTACATCGACCTTAGGGTAGCATAGTCATCATCGTCTCCCTGTACCGAAGTATTTAAACCGGCCATGATTCTCTTCAGATTTTCGACACCCAGTGCACTTGCCTTCATACTGTTGTCGCCGATGTCTTCACTTTGTACCCTTGGGTCATTTTTTTCCTCTTCATCATAATAGAAGAAACGTGGATCTTTTCTCTTTTCCGACACCCAGGCACTAAGGTAATCTGCTACTTGTACAGGTGTTTTGTCGGGCATGTATTTATAACCCCATTCAATGGCATAATCATCATATACGCCAATAAACGGCAGCAGGTCTTTAGGCGTCATATTATCCTGAGGCTGTGCCGCATAGTTGTAGCGCATATAATCCATTATGGATGGGCCAAAACTATTTTTACGCACAAAATCCCTTTTGCGGATGCTGTCTACCGAATAGGAAGAACTGCCGGCAAAATTGTGCCTCAGACCTAAGGTATGCCCCACTTCATGAGCGATCACATTTTTCATTAGCGAGCCCATTAGCTCCTGGCTCATGGGAATCTTAGTTGCCCTGGGATCCGTTGCAGCGCACATAGAGAAATACCAGCGTTGCAGGAGGTCCATGATGTTGTGAAAAACAGCCACATGAGACGATAAAATCTCTCCGGAACGCGGATCCACCACCTGCGGACCATAGGCATTGGCCATTTCTGAAGGCTTATAAGAAATATAGGAATACCTTGCATCTTCCATGCTGTAATCCTTATCTTCTTCAGGTGTAGGCGCCAGCTTCCCGGTGATGGCATTTTTGAATCCAATTTTCTCAAAGCTTTTACGCCAGGCATTTACACCTTCAATAAAGTAAGGAACGAGGTAGGCGGGCGTATTTCGATCAATGTAAAACACGATCGGCTTTGCAGGTTCTACCAGTTCGCCATTTTTGAATTTTTGCAGGTCCTCTGGTTTAGGCTCTATGCGCCATCTATTGGCAACTGTTAGAAATTCATCTCTTTCCGGGTTAAGGTCGTAATTTCTTAATCCTGTTAAAAAATACCCTATCCGTTTATCACCGTAACGGTGTGCCATCGGAACCTCTGGCAGTAAAAACCAGGAGGCGCCGACTTCCCACATGGTGGGATTTGACTCTTGCTTTTTTGGTGCAGTACCCGGCGCACCTGGTGCTTCCGGCGCTGCCGCACCTTCTGAATAACTTTTGATGGAACGGAAAACGATGTTGTTTTCAAATACGCTTACGCCGAGGATTTTGGATTTCTGTGCTTCGAAACCACCGAGTTTTAATTCTGTAGCGGCTCCTTTTAAGGAGAAAAAATCATTGTCGCCGGCAAACATCGAGGTGATATCGATCACGGAACTCGACTTTCCAGCAGCCACCACATCAAAGGCGAGCAGACTGGGTACCAATCTTGATTTAACGACATTAAAATATAAACCAACAGTATCATTGGCCTGTACAAATTCAGGAATAATCAGATTTAACTTGCCATTAGTTCCTTTGGTAAACCGGATCACACGATCGTTTACGGCATCGCCTGCAAAGCCAAAACGCATGGCCGGGTTTCTTTTACGCTGTGCTGAACCACGGATAATGGTAATGCTGGTAAGGATATCCCTGCCCAGCAGCTGATCGGGAATTTCGATGTAATATTTATCGTCCTGTGCGTAAACATTGAACATTCCTTTATAGGCCTTGGCAGCAGGTTTAATAAAGGTACCGAGATCCGGTACCTTTATTTCTGATTGCGCATGTGTACATACTACAGTGATAAGCAATAGCGCAATACCCAGGCACAATTTTCTTATAATAATTTTCATTCGTGTGTTTTTTAAATCTTTTAGAGACCTCTGGTAGCGTTGCCGATCAACTGAAGGTCTACCCCATATTCACTGATAAAATAGTTTCTAACGATATTATACCGCCTTTTTATCTGGCCTGCAGTATCTTTTGTAGCATTAAGCATTCCGGCTGGGGTGCTGTCTGTATTTGCTACCGAAGCATTTAACTGCGGGGTAGAATAAGTAACCATCGCAGTGATATAGGCATTCCAGTCTGACTGGGCTGAAATGTTTGAGGTACCCATAATTATTCCCCTGCTATACGCTTGGGCAAGGGTAGTTACATTGCTCATGTAATCAGCACTACTGGCGAAGTCTGAAGTTGGTGCACATAATCCCCTGGCAAAAATGCTTTGCATGAAGATTAGATTCACCTTATAAATAAAGGCCCGCTGCTCAGCGGTAGTCATGGAGCTTACAGATGCATCCCCATAATTTACCTGAATGTTATCGTAATTGTAAAAAGCCGCTACTTTTTTTGTTCCTTTCGAAGCAGTATATACTGGCGTAAAAACATAGGTGGTAAAAACAGAATCAACCTTTTTGCAAAGCATGATCTTTACCGGGAGAAACTGTTTGAGAAATTTATCTGTGTAAAAATCAAACCACTTACTTTTGATCAGTGCCAGTTGAGTTGCCACGTATGCCGGGTCTGATTGTTCCACTTCTGCCCCGGAAGACCACGTGCCGTTCGTTGCCACTGGTTTTTTAAAGCCGGTTGGTGTCCAATACACATCCTTTTCAGAGAATTTGTATAACATATATGTGCCGTAAGCTTTATAATAGCTTACTATTGTCTGATCGAATGCATTATTTCCTTGAGGAACTTTATAAGTATCATCTATACCAGAGGGTGTGAGTTGCTCTTCGTCTTTTTTGCAAGAGGCGATCATAATTGCCACCATTAGGGCAAATAGGATTAATAAGTTTTGTTTCATCATTTTTTGATTTTCGTAAATGATTGTTATTACGGATTTTGAGAAAGATCCGGGTTATTATTCAAAGCGTTAAACGGAATCGGGAGTGCATAAAGCGAACTGTTTGCAGGCAGGGTATAAACAGTAGATACGCCGTCTGCACCGGTGAAGTTATGCGTCACCGGAATGGCCCATCTTCTGATATCTTGCCATCTGGAGCCATTCTCTAAAGCCATCTCCCTTCTGCGTTCAAGCTGATAAAAATTTAAAAGAGCCTGTCCGTCCATAATTGATACCGGGATATATGCTGTATTTCTGGTATCATAGCGATTACTTCTTAAGTAGTTAAGGTCAGAGAGGGCCTTCGTACGATCTGCATCATTCCCTGTTTGGATAAATCGCCTGATTAAGGCTTCTGCTCTGTTGAGGTATACCTCCGACACCCGAAACCCAGTACTTCCACCAACCGAATTCGCAGAAGATTTTGCCGATGCATACGGCACAGAACCATTCTTTGTAAAATACATCTGATAGCGTAAATCTCCATAGTTTGAACTGTTCGGTCCTTGTTCATAAAGTGAAGTTAAAGCCGGCGAGGCACTAAATGGCGGTAAAGCTCCTGTAGTTAAAGATGCAAAATAGGTCACATCTAATCTGGAGTTCCCTCCGTGTACCCATAAAACTTCTACGTTCCCGGGATCGAAAATACCCGTGCCTGAAATCACATTAGTGCCTGTAAAAAATGAAGTAAGTGATGTTAGCGTGCTCTTTTCTGCCAACACCAGCTCTGCATAACGAATTACTTTATCCAAATCTTCACTCCTACCTTTCAACAGATAGAATCTTGATAAAAATGCGTTTGCTGCCGGAGCTCCTATCCGGTATGGTGTGGTTACTACAGCATTAGCCTTCAAAAGATCAGCAGCTTCCAGCAGATCCTTTTCAATCTGGTCATAAGTTTGTTTTAATGTCGGCCGAGAAAGTCCACCATCCCTGATTTGACTGCTTAAAATCAGCGGAACGCCTAACGCTGTTTCCGGATTGACACCGTTACCACTAAACGGTAAACTGTATGTGGTAACCAATTTAAAGAGGTAATAAGATCTTAAAAATAAGCATTGTCCTTTAATAAAATTCTTTGCTTGCTCCATTCCCGAAACATTAGCCAGCTGATCGAGTACAACATTACATCCTTTAATTTTACTATAACAGATCTCATAAAAATTCGCCCCGGTTGGTATTATACTGCCGGCATCAAACATTGTCGGATTAAATGTGAACATGGCTGTACCATTGTTAAAAGGCGTAACATAATTGGAAACAGGTACTCCATTAACATTCGCAAGCCCGTTACTTTGTACATCATCGGTTAACAAATCCAGATTATCAATTCTCGAGAGATAGGGATAGGCATCGCTATACATTAACGCTGTAAGATCATCAGTTGTACTGGGACGCATCTCGTCCTGACTATATTCTGTTAAAAATTTTTTGCATGAACCTAATACTGAACTCAACAATATCAGGGAATATATCATAAGCTTTTTCATATGTATGTTATAAACTTAAGTTCAAATTAAAGGTAAATGTTCTGGTTCTTGGTTGCTGTCCGGTAGCCACTTCTGCATCAAGGCCATTAAAATCCTTACTATTAATGGCAAAAACATTAGATACACCCGCACCGATATTAATGTTCTTGGTTTTCAATCTTTGGACGATAGAAGCGGGGAGCGTATAACTCAAATTGATATTATTGCAACGTAATGCAGTGGCACTTACCACGCGGGCGGTACTATAATTGTACATTTCAAATGGCGTTGGCGAAACCCCGCCAGAACTACTTGTTCTTCCCGGTAAAGTCACTGAAGGAACTGAACTATCGGGTAATCGCGGTACGCTACCATTTGGATTAGATATAGACCAGCGGTCTAACAACTGACGTGATAAGTTCTGATATTCTGTGGGAAGGTTATTCACGAGCGTGTACAGCGGAGACAGGAATTTCTTGCCACCAACCTGCAGATAAAAACTCGAACTTATTGTTAACATCTTATAACGAAAGTTCATACCCAAACCAGATATAAAGTCAGGGTCTAGCTTACCTACATACTCCATGTAAGATGTTGGATCTTTAGGGTCAGCATTTGGGTTCACAGAAAGGTCAAAAGTCGGATACCCGTTCGTCGGATCTATTCCTGTATTTTTGAAAGCATAAAGTGCAGATACTGGTCTACCAAGCGCAGTTAACGACCCGGTAACTGCCGTTCTCCAGCTAACAAGCTGAGGACTCACTTTTACAACACTGTTTATATTCTTTGAAGTATTCAGTGTAACATTCCAACTAAAATTTTTAGTGCGTACCGGAACAAAGCTAGCTGCAACTTCATAACCTTTATTGTTGATGGCCCCACCATTAACAAGCGTATTGGTAACCCCATATTCTAAAGGCACGCTCAAACTGGTAATCAATTCGCGGCCACGTTTATTGTAATACTCAAATGATCCGGATACCTTATTGTTAAAAATACTAAAATTAAGGCCTAAATTCATGCTTGAATTTTGCTCCCATCTCAGATCTCCATATGGTAAAGAGCTGATGGTCAATAAACTTTCGCCCGTATAGGTATCGGTGCCGCTGGATGTTGCACCTGTAGGTGTTTTAATAATCAGATCGGGACTTACATTAGCTGCAATGTTTCTTTGATAGCCAAAGGTACCGCTAACGCTCAGGTCAGATAGCCAATATGATTTTTTAAACCATTTTTCATTGGCAACGTTCCATTTCAAACCTCCAGCCCAAACCGGATTAAATTTTTCACCTGTAAATTGTCCGAATCGGTTTGAGCGATCATTCCTTATGCTGGCATTTACTACGTAACGGCTATCAAATGTATAGCTTGAGGTCAGGTAAAGTCCCATGGTATTCACCAGTCGGTCCGTCACTCTCGGAGAAAATTTGGTCGGAAAATCGCTGATCGTAGTGATTGTACCTACTGAAAAACTAGTTGGCAAAGTTGCGAATGACTTCCCCCGGTCTCTCAGGTACCCTAAAGTGGTGTTAGTGTAGCCAAGATATTTTGTACTGCTTAGCTCATGGCCGAACATAAAGTTAACTACATGTTTCTGGTTAAATACCTTACTATAGGACAAACTATTTCTCCAATTCCATACATTACTGGTTCCCTGGTCAATATTATATTCGCCCCCAACCGGCAATTTACTTTGCTTATAACCCGCATCTGTAGGTTTAAAAGCGCCATAGTTATAATTTCTATATGCGCGGGCCACATATTCTGATTGCTCCGTTGCATAAGATTCGCCTACTGTAGAACTTGAACTGTAGCTAAACAGTGATTGGAAATTTAAACCATTGATAATCTTATAATTGGCATTAATAAATGTATTAACGGTCAATACCTTATTGCTATTACCTGTCTGACTGCTTTCATTGAGAATATTATAAGCGAATCCAGAAGCATTCGGATAATAGACAAGGCTTCCGTCTGGATTGGTGGCCCTTATCGCCCGGTTTGTACCTTTAGCATAGCCATATGGATCTACCTGGTAAAAAGCGTTGACCTGGTTCCTTGAAGCCGAAAGGCTGGCATCAATTGTTATTTTACTGGAAAGCTGAGCATTAACAGAAATTTTTCCGGTTATCCCCTTAGCATCATTTCCTCTGGCCGTGCCGGATGAGTTGTTATATCCAAAAGAGGAATAATAGCGTGTATTGGGACTGCCTCCTGAAATACTGACGTTATGCCCATGGCTAAATGGTACGCGATAAAGTAAATCGAACCAATCAGTATTAACCGTTTCCAGATCATTCACTCTCGCGTTAAATTCATCTGCAGATATTGATTTCTTAAATAAGTAATCATTCAAAGCACCCGCATAGCCCACTGTACTATTAACGTAGGTTGCAGTAAGGCCATTGGTAAAGATTTCCCTGGATACGGCTACCCGTTCTTTAGAATTCATCAGATTCAATTTGTCTGCAGTCACTTTTTCGGTTGTACTGAAATTTGTTGAATAGCTGATTACGGGCGGACCAACCCGGCCTTTTTTAGTCGTAATCACAATTACGCCATTTCCGGCCCTTATACCGTATATTGCTGTGGCAGAGGCATCTTTTAATACTGTAACATTTTCAATATCCATTGGATTTAACCAACGGATTGAATTACCTACAAAGTTTCTGATATAATCTATATTATCAGAATTTATTTCACCATTAACATTCAGACTTTGCGCCTTAAATGGCAGTGGCTCTTCCTGAATCACCCCATCAACCACCCATATTGGCTCCTGCGAACCGGATAAGGTAGAAGTTCCACGCACACGTACCGTCTGTTTGGTCCCGGTAAGGCCACTGGTATTGGTTACTACCAAACCTGCAATTTTGCCCTGTAGCGCCTGCTCAATGGTATTTACACCGTTTAAATATAAATCTTTAGCGTTTATTGTTGCTGTAGAGCCTACCACGTCAGATTTTTTCAGCGTCTGGTAACCTGTCACCACCATTTCTTCCATTTCTTTAGCAGCCATGGAAAGCGTTACGTCTACCACAGATCGGTTGTTTACAGCTACCTGTTTACTTTCCATACCAATAAATGAGAAGGTCAAAGTGGCTGGTTCCTGACTGATTACATCAATCCTATACCTACCTTCCTTATCCGTAGCGGTTTTTACATTTAGTTCTTTTGATAATACGGTTACGCCAGGAAGCGATCGATTATCGGTATCTGTTACCCTACCTGTAACTAAGCGGTATTTACCGGCTGGTATGGATGCTGGCGCCCCCATTTGTTGAATGGGTTTGGATTTAACCACAATCGTTTTATTCTTAACAGAATAACTTAACGGCTGATCTCTAAAACACGCAGCCAATGTACTCTCCAACGATGCGTTTTTTACATTTATGGTTACCGGCGTGCTTTCGCCAATATGGCTGGAAGTGTATACGAAATCGTACCCTGTCTGTTTTCTGATCTCTTTAAAAACATCTACAATTTTTGCATTACTTTTTGATAGGGTAACCGTTTGTGCTTTACTGCTACCTAACTGAAAGGCGAAAATGGCAAACAAAAGTATGGCTACCTTTGCTATAAAGCCCATATTTTGCCCAGAACGATTTGCGCAAGGCTTATCGTCCATTGAAATGGATTTTTTCATACATTTGAATTGAATACCAGATGCGGGCGCATTGGTACCCTGGTTAGTTTGGTTGTTTGGTTTAGTTGAAAATCATTCTTCATTTACCGCTCCAGATTTACTGCCGGGGGTGCTTCATCTCACCTCCGGTCCTTTTTAGAACGTGTTTGTGTAAAATTTATGGCATTACGGTTACCCTCCTTCCTTCAATTTTGAAATGTACTCCACCGGTTTCTTCAAGCGATGAAAGCACATCATGCAAGGGTTTATTTCTGGAGAAGGCCCCACCGAAACTTTCTTTGGTAACCGGCCCGCTGTAAACTACTTCTACATTATACCACCTGGCAATATCCTGCATAATCCGTTCTATCCCCTCATTGGTAAACTGAAAATTTCCGTTCTTCCAGGCAATGGCCTCTTCTACATCAACTTTATTTACATTGATAAGTCCATTAACAACTGTTGCCTGCTCGCCGGGAACTAACTTTCTGGTATTATTCCCATCAGCAACCCTTACGCTGCCCTCAAGTAATGTTGTTTTAAGTGCTGGTTCACTGTTGTAAGCCCTTACATTAAAATGGGTACCCAGTACCTCGATAGATTTATTGTTAACAGTAATGATAAATGGCTTCCGTTGTTTAACACCATGCACAGATGTGTTTACTTTTGCTACCTCAAAGTAAGCCTCGCCCTGTAGTTTCAAACGTCGCTCCGGGTTTGATGAAAAGTTTGCAGCCAGTAAAATACTACTTGATGCATTAAGCCAAACCTTTGTACCATCTGGCAGTTCTACCTGGTAAGTACCTCCATTTGGTGTTTTAATCTCCAACTCTTTCGTTACAGCACTCGTTTTATCTAATGCAATTCCACTACCATCTATATATTCCAGATTAGCGGAATCGATTTTTAAGCCTAACTTATTGTTACTTAACTGCAAAATCTTTCCGTTCGATAGTTTCAGAGTAGCCGTATTCGTTCCAGGTAAAATTTCGGATTTGTTTTTTTCGGTTGAAGTGAGCAAGCTAATCCACCCTGATTGGTAAGCGAAAAAGCCAAAAGCGAACACCAGTATGGCTGCCGCACTTGTAAACCAGATGGGAAAAAGTTTAGAGCGTATAGGTTTAACTTTTTCATCTTCAAGCTCAAAGCTTATTTTGGAATAAAGATTTTTTTGTAGCTCATCAAAACCGGTGTAGTTGGTTTCACGAAGATCGAGTTCTTCATCATTAAAAGAGGTATACCATTGCTCGTAAAAGGCTTTTTCTTCTGGCGTAGCAATTCCTTTTTGCCATTTATATGCAATTTCTCGTATGGAGTAGGTTTTATCGTGTTGATCCAATTGTTTGTTGATTTAACATATAGTCACATCAACAAGGCCTAACCCTATATCATATTTAAAATAAATTTTAGCGTGTGTTTAAATTTTAAATAAAATTATTCTGCATGTCAATCTGAGCATAATCGAAGACTATTTAAACGCACTAATAAATGCAATCGACTACGCTACCATAAACAGAATCCATTAGCACGGTCGTCATTCCTTAAGAAGCAATAGTTTTGGGAACAAATGTTGATTTTTCCGCTCTTTGCCGCGGGGGCATGGTAGTTTTTCACAGTTTATGCTGTTTTTTATTGGTGTTCAAGAATGCTGCGCATTTTGGAGCGCCAAAGTACCCAAAGCGCTTTGTCAATCCAGCAATGTGGCTTCTCACCGCCCACGCTCATCAAAAAAACAGTGGCACTTCGTTTTGTGTTCAATTTATATTAAATTTTGAATTCAATTGCTAATGAACACAAAACCACTGCATTTCAGGTTTGGCAATGCTATTTGGGCATTGCCAAACCCGTTTTTTTGATCCTCCCGCCACTTGGGATTGACAGCATCCTTCGGTAAAGACTATGGTTTATTAAAGTAAGCTAGCATGCTGCCCAAACCATTCTTAAAAAAGATGTGTCCACACGATAGGCGCAGGCGGGAACCATGCTTGCTCAGCGAAGCTAATCCTAAAGCGCTTGCATTAGCCAAAAAAATCTGTCTTTTATATTGATTTTTATGAAATAAATTATTTCTACCATTTACAGATTCCAAAAAAAAGGTCGTCATTGCGAGGAGGAACGACGAAGCAATCTATCATGCTAGTGATCCTTGCTATAAAGATTGCTTCGTCGGCTAAAAAAGCCTTCTCGCAATGACGATCCCTCGGGGAGATTTATTTCCATTAAATCCTACTGTCTTTTATATTGATTTATAAAATAACTTATGCCTACCATTGACAGGACACCAATAGAACGGTCGTCATCTCGACTGTAGCGCAGCGAAATGGAGAGATCTATTTAGTTAGATTTCTCGACTGCGTTGCACTCCGCTCGAAATGACGCTAACTTGAGGGATTTTTACGCGTAGATTAATACTGTCATTTATATTGATTTTTATGAAATAAATTATTCCTCAGGGTAACACCAAAAGGCCATTTAACATTTGTTGTAAAAATTTAACAGACTCTTATTTTGACAGCAGATACAAAATTAATGGCAATCCCGCGCCTAATTTATCCTTCAAAATTTTAAGCGCCCTGGTGATGTGGGCTTCAACTGTTTTTTCCGATACATTTAACTCTTCAGCTATTGCTGAATTTGATTTATAGTCTTCCCTGCTCATTTTAAAAATTAAACGGCATTTAAGCGGGAGCTCATTGATATGTTTATCTAATTCCTGCCTCAATTCACGTTCTGAAAACCATAACTCGGTACTGTCTATACCCAGTTCTGCAATGTCCTCCAGCGAATTTCCTATCTCTGCATAAAAATATCCCCTGCTTTGCTTATTAATTACCTGGTATTTGGTTGCTGCACTTAAATAAGTACGCAGGCTATACCTGATCTGCAGATTGGAACGCCGTTTCCAAAGACTTAAAAATACTTCCTGTACAACTTCTTCGGCCTCTGCCTGGTTAGCCAGACGATGGTAGGCTACAGCAAATACTTTATCCCAAAACCTACGGTATATCTCTGTAAAAGCCCCTTGATCGCCATGTTGTATATGGGAAATTAGCTGGGCATCCGAAAAAGATTCATAGCTATTCATGGCCTTTGGGAAAGTTTAAGCAAATTAACTTATAAAACACCAAAAACCAGCATATGCAGGTATTATTTCGGTAAAAGTATATTTATTAGCAACAGCGGACCGTGTTTACAGTAAAAATGTAATGTTTACAAGTACGAAATAGAACTCATTTGTACTTTCTCCGGAACTGGCGACTTGAAAAGCGGATGAATAAACAGCAGTACCAGTAAAAAGTGTACTGCCAATATTCTAGTCATATTTTTTCATTGATTTCTTTAAAATGTATGTTAAAAACATGCGCCGATTAGCGCATGCTTTTACTGGATTTAACGTTAATGTTAATAATATCTCGTTCATGCCCAGAAGCTGACAGAGCATTTGCACTACCAGGGCATGAACAATTATGGATCAAATTATATTAAAAAATAGCCCCATTTATTTTAAACACATAGGCAAGGGAGCCAGGTGCTTGTTCAGGAAGCTTAATTTTTAAGCCCGCTCCTGTCTGTTCAAATTCAATTGACCCGGGATAACCTAGTAAACTTACCTTCTGTATTTTATTGGCTTTGTTTGATGCCAGACTTTCAATAAGAGCTGTTCTATCTGAAGGCCAGCCCAACATCGCGGCAAATAAATCTTTGCCTTTAGTGGTAAAGCGGAAATCTTTGTGCCCAAACGTTACGCCACCTTCATTAAATCCTTGTGCACTAATCGGTTTAGCTGATGCAATGGCCGGACCTTCACCAAACGAAGTCCAAGGGCGGGTACTGTAAATGCATTCACTATTTTGCTGCATCCAATCGGTTATGCCTTCCACTACTGCCCGTTCTTTTTCATCTATGGTACCATTGCCCCTTACCGGGATATTCAACATCAGGTTACCATTTTTGCTCACCACATCCAGTAGCATATGAATAACCGTTTTGGCATCTTTGTAACGGTTTTGGTCATAAATGGAGCGGTCATAATGCCAGGCACCAATACAGGTATCGGTTTGGAAAGGTTCTGCAGAAATACCATTGGTTTGTCCGCGCTCAATGTCCCACACCATACATTTACGCTGCTGCTCGTTTAATACCTTACCGAACAACACGGCTTCCAGTTTGCCATATTTCTTGATACTTTGATTGTACATGTGCGCAGCAATCCGTAACCCAGCATCGCTAATCGGATATAATGGTAATACTGTATCATCAAAATAAACCACATCCGCTTCATATTTATCTAACAGCTCAATGGTACGTTTATAAAATTTTTCGCAATAAGCTTTGGAAGGTACCGAAGCGCAATTTCCCCAGGCCCATTGACTATGAATCATCCCATTATCTTCACTGTTTTTACTAAGCGCGTGATTTTGATCATAAAGTTCCTGCGGGTCGAATCCTCCCCACCACTTTCCTTTGCCGTCTGCCTTGGTCACTTTTCCATCATAAGGAATGCCCGCCATTGGCCCATGTTTATCCGCACGTTGTGCGGTTTCCATCCAGCTCCAGGCATGCGCTGCGTGCACACTTACACCAAAACGGAGATCATTATTTTTAGCTGCCTTTGCCCAACCTGCAATGATATCCTTCTTAGGACCGATCTTTGTTGAATTCCATTTTTGATGCGTGCTGTTAAACATATCAAAATTGTCGTGGTGGTTGGCCATAGCCATAAAATATTTGGCACCTGCTTTTTTATACAAACCAACCAGTTCTTCTGGATCCCATTGATCTGCTTTCCAATCATTAATCACATCTTTAAAGCCAAATTTAGAGGGGTGACCGTATTTTTTTACATGATAATTGTATTTGGCGCTCCCTTCCATGTACATTTCGCGGGCATACCAATCGCCAAATTCTGGCTGACACTGCGGACCCCAATGCGCCCACATACCAAATTTGGCATCGCGAAACCATTCAGGTGTTTTATATTGAGATAGAGAATCCCAGGTAGGCTTAAACAGACCGGCTGCATAAGGTGCATTAAGGAGTTGACCAGCATAACTTTTAGATAGGTATAGCGATGATAAACTCAAAGCTATGCCTTTAATTAAGGTTCTTCTTTTCATGTTGTGTTGATTTTTTGCATAACCTTATTCAGCAAGAATAAGATTCTGCTAATCGGCTTGATCTATTTGGTTAAAACTAAGGCATCGTCAGATACCTACATATCAACCAAAATTAATTGACTTTCTATTAAAAAAATTAAATAAATAAGACTTTTTTTTGTACAAATCCGACATTTTCATTTTTTAAATATCATTTCAAACACAAGATGATTTCAAAAATCCTTGCAAATTTCACCAAGCAAACCCTTTAAAATACAGCTTCATCTTTTACAGTTTACGAGCAAGTTCTGATCCTATAAATTTGATAATCTTAAACTTGCGACTAAACACACCTAACAGACGCAAAGGTATATGATAAATATATCCTGCTTTTATAAAGCTTTAAACTATAAATTATACCTTAGAGCCAAATCCGTAAAAGTGAAGTATATTTTTACAGTATAAATCTGTATAGTTGTTCGATGAATTTAAAGCTATAACCTAATCGGAAAAATTTAAAAAAATACACTTATAAAAGCGCTTTAGGCTTGCCCTGCATAATACTTTAATGTTATAGTCAAACATTTTTGGAATAAACAAGGTTAGTTTGATAGATGAATATTAAATCAAATAACGGGATATTTAGAACGGTTACCTCAATTATCCTTTATACAGCCGGACTTATTATTTTACTCTGGTTTCTGCTAAAAATCTTAAGCATAGTGCTCCTGGGTATTTTTGCTATCGTTTTAGGACTAATCATCAATGCTCCGGTAAGTCGCCTTGAGAAAAAAGGAATGAAGCGCTGGCTGGCCTGCCTGATTGTATTTTTTATCATTTTTGGAATTACGGCGCTCCTTATCTGGATGGTGGTTCCACATATGAGTAACCAGCTGGATGTGCTCATTGGTAACCTGCCTAAGTATTATGCCAGCATATCGGGCTATCTTGATTCGTTGTTGCGAAAATTTCCTGAATTGAGGAAGGAAATGAGTGAGGGAGGTTCGTCGATTTCGTCTGCAATTCCTTCCATAGGCAATACAGTTATGGGGATTGGAAACTTTTCATTTTCAATCCTGGGCGGCATTTTCGTATTCATCGTATTTATTTGTATGGTCGTATTTTTCGTAGGAAACCCAAAACCCATTATCGAGCTTTACCTCACCGTATTTCCCGTAAAACAAAGGGGAAAAGCAGAAAATGCAATGAAACATACTTCGGTTATGCTCGTAGGCTGGATGAAATCCAATCTCATTGGTGGCGCTATAGAGGCGGTACTTGTATATGGTTTTCTTACCCTGATGAATGTTCCGGGTGCATTGGTATGGGCAGCATTAGCCTTCTTTTCAGAACTTATCCCAAAAATAGGATTCTACATTATGGCCATCCCCCCAACTTTAGTTGCACTCTCTGTTAGCCCTGCAACTGCGCTTTGGTGCCTCGTATTCTTTTTGTTGCTGAACGAGCTGATTTCTGATTTTTTAATGCCAAAACTTCGTTCCTCGACGATGAATATCCACCCCATGTCGTCACTGTTTCTTTTGTTGGCCATGGGAACGGCATTTGGATTGACCGGAGCGCTACTTTCAACACCGCTTGCGGCAATTATTAAAGCCTATTACGAAGAATTTTATTTGCGCCAGTTTCCTGAAGATCCACAATTGGAACAACGGACGAACGAAATTATTTATTGATTTTCTATGAAGTCATGTATAATTAATATTTAACCAAAAAATTATTTGATCATATCAGCATCAAAGCCCTTCCATGATTTTAAATAATCTGTAAAGTAATTGCTGATCAGGCCACTATAGTAATCGCCGCTTACTTCATGAGCGATACCTGGCAGAATCATTAAGTCAAATCTTTTATTGTTTTTAATCAGGGCATTGGCTAAGCGTATGGTATTTGCAGGATGTACATTGTTGTCCATGTCGCCAGTTACCAATAAAAGTCGCCCTTTTAAATTTTTAGCCAATTCTATGTTTGTTGGTGCACTGCTACTAAATGAAGCATGCAATTTGCCCAGTGAATCTACAGTAGTGGGTTTAGTTTGCTCAACACCCTGGTACGTTTCTGTCCAGAATTTCCCGTAAATGTTATTATCGTGGTTACCAGATGACGACACCCCGACTTTGAAAAAATCCGGATAGGTCATCATTGCCGCGGCGGTCATAAAACCTCCGCCGGAATGCCCATAAATACCCACCCGGTCTAAGTCCATATAAGTGTAAATTTCAGCCAGTTGTTCTACTACATACTTACAATCCGCTAGTGCATAGTCACGTAAATTGCCGTGTCCAAACGTATAGAAATCCCGGCCGCGAAGCGGCGATGATCCCCTATAACCAAATTGCAGTACAATAAAACCCAGATCGGCAAGTTTCGCATTGTTGCTCGGCGTAATATCAAAGCCTTGTGGTATACCATCAACCTGAGGTCCCGGATACACATTACAAATTACCGGATATTTCTGATGAGGATCAAAATCAGCCGGTGTATAGATGATTCCATATAAATCTGTGATATGATCAGCCGCCTTAACTTTTTGGAGTATAGGTGCGTTTAAACCATAGTCTTTTAAAGTACGATGATCCAACATCGGAATGAATGCCCGCGCTTTCCCATTCATATCTTTTATTTCACATTTGGGTAAAAGATCGACAGCCGAATATTGGTCAATGATAAATTTTTTGTCCAGGGACAACGTAATGGAATGATCCCCCTGACCTGGCGTTAATTCAACAAACCCAGAGCCGTCCAGGTTAACTTTATAAAATTTTTTATGATACGGGTTACTGGCCGATTTGTAGCCAAAGCCTTCGAGAATGAGGTAACGCGCCCTGGCATCTAGATGAACAATATTGCCAGCAACGAAATCACCTTTGGTAATGGCGTTCTTCAACTTACCTGTATGGTCATACAAATAGTAAGCTCCTTTACCTGTGCGTTCAGACCACCATATAACCTCCTTACCTTCGTTAATCACCGTGTAGGTCTGCAATTGGTCGTTTAGAATCGGTTTTCCAACTTCAGTAATCAATACGGTAGTCTTGAAGGTATAAGGATCTACCCGACATAGTTGGATCGTATCTACCGTGCGGCTCTCTCTTGTGAAATAGATTCCCCCTGATTGTTGGTTTTGATTCATTTTTACTTCCTGGTCCGGAAAACGATCAATATTTATTTGTCGCATTTTCGCACTGTCTGCGTTTAATAGCCACAACTCATATTGGGTAACATTTTCGTCACCAGGCAATTCGTATTTATAATCTACACGAAGGGGGGCATACAGTGCCAGGCTATTGATCAAGCTCAGGTCTCTCACTTTACGTTGATCCGAACGTAGCGCAAAGCCAATATGCGTATCGCCTAACCATTCGCCCAGCCATGCGCCGTGCTGCCCTCTCATTTGATTAGAGACGGTTTTCCGTGCGAATGAATAATTGGGATTTCCGTCGCGAGTCAATTGAACCACGGAATCCTTTCCCAAGGCCCCTGATTTTTTTAAGAAAAGATTATGGTTGTCTGCATAAATACCATATGTGCGATCCTTTGTATATAATGTCCAGATATCGTTACGGGCTACTCGACTGATAGATTGAGGGGTACTGGCAGGGTGACTTGCAATAGGTTCGGTGAAAATTCCTTTCTTCAAATCGTACTGCAATGTTGTTCCCTGTACACTGCATAATAAGATGTAAGGGTTCGTTTTCGAAACACCTTGAATACTGAAATCTACTTTCATGGGGTGCACTGACTGTGAAAGGTAGGCAGCGCTAAGTTCCACCAATTCGTTTCCATCAAACAACCGGATATTTTTGCTATGATCAGGATCGGCTAAATAAAATGTTTTTAATCCAGAGGAAGCGGTAGTTTGATAAAGTACAAAGTTGCTGTTAAAGATCCATGAAGGATAAATGAGTGCGGTAGCAATTACCTTACGTACTGAGTCTCTTTGTAAGTTGGTCCAAACCTTTTTATCTTTGGTAAATGAGGTGGGTTGTTGTTGAGCTTGCGTAATAGAACAAACCACAGCTAAAATTGACGCCAGACCGATTCTGCTGGCGGATAATGATATCATATGTATAAGATTTTTTAGCTACTAAAATTCACGTATTCTCATAGCTACCGATTAAAGTGCAAGTATAAGAAAATAGTGATGCATTCTTACAGTCAGCTATGCTTTCCAAAGTGTCCAAAATTCCTAAAAAATTTGCGCGAAGCCTTACAAATTTCCGAATGGATACATCATCCATGATAATTACCTGGAGGGCAGGCAGGTATTGGCAACAAAGCTGTTAACCGATCTCAAATCAATCTGTTTTTTCTAATACAGCGCAAAATACTTAGCAGCTGAACATGTATTCAGGATAAAAGATGTAGACTATTACATCATAAAAAATATTCAACAGTTTGAAAGAAAAAACATCTCAGTGCTGTAAGTTTTAGTTAACCCTTTTTAAATGGATATACTTCAAATCACATTCAGCAATCTTCACATACCGGTTCATTGCATTCCCTGTGTTTTGAATAACAACTTCACCATCACTTAACAAACCCTGAACAACGGTCGGCAGGTTATCATTTCCAGAAAAACTTTCTCCATCTTCATCCTTTGTCACATCGCCGCTGTCTTCATCCCATTCAATGCCATGGAAATTGATATAAACTAATTTTTCATCTAAGCTTCTACCGAAGGTTACTTTGCCATTTAGATTTCTTGCAGCACTTTTAAAATGGTAGTGATACTCGCCCCTGCTTTTGGAGATGGTGATGCTCAAAGCGCATTTGTCCTCTTCATCTACCCGATAATTGCCGATAAGCTTACTGGGCAACGGTGGGATAGTTCTATTTGTTGGTATTAATTGTATGGAATATACTTTTTTTGAGGATAAACTTTCCCATTTACCATTGAAACTGCCTTGATTGAACTTACCAGTAATTTTTGCTTTTTTTACATTCTGGTAATCCAGCTCATAAATAGTAGCGTTACCATTAATTACGTTTCCTGCAAGCTTAATTTCTATACCTACGTTTTCATAGTAGTAAAAACCACTAAGCTTCCCATTGTTATTTTTTAAGCTAAATACAACCCCGGTTTTACTTCCTAATTTCCCTGTAAAGTTGCTGTTAAAATTTTGTAGAATAGTTGCTGATACGCTATTTGCAAAAAGAAGAAAACCTAAAAACAGGATAACAGAGAAATGATTTTTCATATTTAATTCCCTTCTTCAAATTTCACCCAATCTTTAAGAAAATAGATAGCTGTAGATTTAATATCAGTATCCTTAACCAAATGTGCTTCTACAAAAGCGCCAGCTTTCCTAACATATTTAATTTTGGTATCCTGCATAGCTCCTGAGTAATAATAAGCACCAAACGGACACTTATAGGGGTTATTTTCAACGTCTGAAGTGAAAACCGAGAATAAAATCATCTTTCTGGAGTTGGTATCTGGTTTTTGGTAACCAAAAATTCGATAATCTGCCCTAATATTTTCATAAACGGTCAGTGAGCTATCACTAAGGTTGATCATTGCCTTTTGAAAAAATGCCTCACTCATTTGTGTGTCTTTGTCATTTCTTATGGTATCTTTTTTTACTGTTTTTTTAACAGGGGTACTATCTGGTTTAACCGCAGCTACGCCATCCGTTACAGTTTTTATAGTATCTGTTGTTGTATTCGCCATTTCCGTAGTTGGCGTATGCCGGCAACCCAAAAATGTAACTATCACTAACGCAGCTATGATATTTTTCATTCTTTTTAAGCTATTATTTTATCCAGGTACCCGTTCGGCTGTATATTTTGCCTAATGCGCCATATTTATCCCTTTTTCTTATAATCCTTAACTTTCACCGACTTCCCATTCTCAATTTTGTATTCTTCATAATGAATATATGGATCGTTTTCATAAACACGTTCTGCCTTTTCTAAGCATAAATTTCCGTTTTGCCAACGATAGTACATCGTTCCTTCATTTCCCCTACCATCAGCATCATATTTATAAATTAGTTTTTTTGCTGCATCAAAAAATACAACGCCCAAATCATTTAAGTTTTTGTTTTTTATAAAGCCTTTACGCTTTACATCATACACGAAATATACGTAACCATAATCGTTTTTTATCCTATCGGGATAATAAATGGGTACTTTTATATCCAGATAACCGTCGAAATTTACATCTTCCAATTCCAAGTCATCTTTAACTAAATCATGTACATCAAAATCATGAAGGATCCACCTGGAACTTTTATTTACATTAATTTTTAAGGAGCGCAAAGTGAAATAATCCGCCGTATTTTCGGGCATGTTATCATCGGGTTGATTCTTCGACATAATAAAATCGAAGCCTAGCGGATTAAAAGCCTGCAAATGTTCGCGACACTGCAATTTCACGCCCAGCATATTTTCTGTATTCCGTATTGTTTTGCCCCAACTACCCGATAACGACGTTTGCGCTGCATAAGCCATTCTGAAATAACCCGTAGTTTCAATTTTTTTTGATTTAGCGTTATATGCACTTTCTTTGAGCAGCATTTGGCCGTTTCTTAAAGTTCCCTCTAAATAGAGTTTGCTATTGTAACCACTTTTGATATAATAATACTCACCAGAAATACTGTCGTTATAGCTGTTTAAACTCAGTTTCATTTCTATTGGGAATTTTCCAATGTTACCTGTAAAGTTTAAATTGGCAGTTACCTTTGCTTTCTGTGCATAGGCCTGACCAAAAATCGCTGAAAGTAATATTAAAAGTATTGTTTTTACCATTTATCTTCTTGTTCTTATTATGTACCTCTATTTATTTAGAGCGCTGCAGTTATTGTACTTCACAAATAAAAGTATAAAATAATATGATATCGGACATCAGCTCTGGAAAGACAATTTTGAATAATTGTGGCCAAATGACTGAATTACATGGTGAATCTACAAACCTGCCATGACGTATATTTCAATAAAAAAGCTTCCCATTTTCATGAGAAGCTTTATAGTCCCCGCTGGCACTTTTAACCATTAACTGTAAGCATAAAGCGAATTTTTAGGACCTAATTATACCTTCTTGAGGTATTTGATTAAAGCGATGCGCTTGTAAGCGGTCGTATTCTTTCACATAATCCGGGTGTTCCGTGCCCATCACCCTATCCCAGATCCTGAAATACAAGCCATAATTCCCCTTAAATTTACTGTGATGCAGGTTATGATGGACCGAACTATTCAGGATTTCGAAGGCCCAGGTTGAGCGGAATCCTTTAGGCATAATTTCATAGCCCAGATGCCCATACACATTAATGATGAAGCCAGTTACAGTAAATAGTAATATCGTTAAGGGATGCATGGGTAGCAGCATCACGATTAGCACCAATACAAGTCCTTCGGTGATGGCTTCCAATATGTGAAAGCTATAAGATGTCCATGGTGAAGGATTGGTGCTCTTATGATGGACCAAATGGGCGAGTTTAAATAATTTTTTGTGATGTAGTAACCGGTGCATCCAATAAAAATAAGTGTCGTGTATAATCAGGCTCAATAGCAGCATCACACCCACATACCATATCGGGAAATCATTAATATGTGTGTAAATTCGGGTATACTGGCGTAGCGGTGTAAAAATCAAGCCAGCTGCGATGATTGAAAATACCAGTGTACTCTGCATGGAATGCCATACCTCACGGACAAAGTCTTTTTTTGTGGCCAGTTTTTGCTGAATTTTAAATTTACCCAGCTTATCGGGAATGAGCAGGTAAAACAGCGCAAAAGGAATTCCGGCGAGTATAAAATACCGGATAGCTGAAATACTAAAAATACTGATAGTGGCTTCTATTATCTTTTCCATATCTTTTATTATTGATACTCCAAAAGTATAAGACACCTGGATTTTGCGACGTTAACAAAAGATAATTTCAAGACTTAACAAAGGATAATTTATTTTACTGTTTACTTTTTGTATACATCCTTTTGCGAATCCGGCTTAATGACACCGGCGTAATGCCAAGCATGGATGCGATGTATTTATCCGGCACGCGATTTACCAGATCGAAACGCTCTGACAGGAGTTCCCGATAACGCTCTTCCGGCGATTGTGTAACAAAGGATTCCAGCATTTTTAAAGATTCCGCCAGCATTTTCATCAAAAAAAAGTTACGGAGCGGTTCATATTCCGGATGCGTTTTCAGAATCTCTTCAAGAACACCATAATCAATCTGCAGCAATTTCACAGGTTCCAATGCACGGTAAATAAACCTTGAGGGCTGGCGATTAATAATGGTATCATGCGACGCAATAAACTGGCCCTCCCAGCGAAGAAGAAGTGTAGCCTCATCTCCATTTTCCTTAATGGTGTATGCGCGGATGACGCCGCTTTCAATAAAAGCCAGTCGACGGCTGCTTTCGCCTTCGCGGATGTAGGCTTCATTGGTTTCCAGCGATACCGGAGTGGTCATTGCAAATAACGGTTCAGTATCTGCAGGTAATACACCCGCTAAATCGAACAATAATTTTTGTAAGGTATCAATTGTACTCATGTTAAATAGAAAAATGGAATTGAGCAATTACTAAATTACAAATATCCGTCAAGCCTGCAAAAAGTATCATCAACAGCAGGTATTACCGGTATTCATTCGCATAGATTCAAAAAATTTTGGATATACATTTCGGGAGACGTTTAAAGAATGTATGAGATAATGTCGGCTTAAGTACTACATAACCTTAAAACGTTTTATTTTTACCAGTAAAATAATTCCAGGCTGCTTTATTGATATCGGCAATTATTTTTTCATTTGTTGCTGCATTTTCTGTTGATTCCGTAACGAATACACTTATAAAATAATGTGATCCATCAGGAAGAAATACGATCCCGATATCGTTTACTGCAGCAGTTATACCCTGTTTATTTGTGCCTGATGAGCCTGTTTTATGCGCAACAATGGTTTTCGTTGGAAGCTGCCCTCTCAATCGGCCTTCCCCTGTTTTGGTTTCCCGCATTACTTTCCAAAGAAAATGGTAACTTTTCTTTGAAAGCAGATTGTTTCCATCCCTATAAAATAGCTCCAGAATTTTATTAGCTGCTTTAGGTGTGGTCCAGTTTTTAAACTGTGAATTCCAGTTGCTTTGTTGTTCTTCTTCATTTATTTTTATGGATACATCCTGGATGCCAATGCGATTGCAATACTTTTCAACAAATCCTGGACCTCCAATCATCCTAAGTAAGATGTCACAGCCTATATTATCACTTTGCGAAACGGTATATGCTAAAATTTCGGATAATGGCAGGGTTACACCGTTTGGATATCGATCGCGGATAGGACTATATAAACCTGGTAATAGATCTTTCTTGGTAATTTTAATTTTTTGAGTCAAACTCAATTTCCCTTGATCAACCTGAGATAGTACCGCCAATGCAATATGGAATTTGAATACACTTTGTAAAGGGAAATGCTGGTCTCCGTTTATGAATAAAGTATCCTTTATACCTGGCCCTTTAATGGCAAGCCCTACTTTGGCATGCTTTGAAGCGATGATTTCCTGTATCCTGGTATTAAGGACGTTGGTTTGCGCAAAAACCTGATAGCAGGTGGTAAATAGCAGAAAAATGCTAAGCTTAAAGGAATGCTTCATTTGGTATTTTATTGATGATTGTTTTTGTAAGCAAAATGGCAATGCAATTTATATAATTAGCGAGATGATCTGCCATCCGATAAACCAAAGTATAAAAAATGTATGACTTAGTTTATCTCCTCAGCACATTATACTTCCTAACGCTACTAACCAGGAAAAAATTTTGCGTTTTCGTAAGAATAAATAATGCTTACGATTTTCCATTTTCCCTCCGCTTTGAAAAGGTGCCAGTACTCGCTTCCCCAATTCGTTATGGTATTTTCTTCCTGAAATGAATAATTGAAACTCACACTGGCAATCACATCATCATTGATGATCCTGATCTTCTCAAACTTTTCTTCCTTGCCGCCTTTTTCCATGATGTAGCGAAAAAAGTTTTCATACGTATCTTTAAAATAATTTTTACGGTTAGAAGGATTAATTTCCAGCCGTTTTTGCTGTGATCTGTTCTTAACAACGCCGATCCAGACCACAGGGTTTTCATGGAAGAGACTGCTAAAAGTAGCCGAATCTTTTTGAATAATACTTTCTTTAAATTGCCAGACTACAAGTTGGATTTCCTTTTTCTCTGCATCAAAATGCTGAGCTATAGCAAAATGAGACCTCAGCATAAAAATGCTTAGGCTAAGTGTTTTCATAAATTAAAGGTTTTTGTTTAGTAGCCGCGATTTAATTTTTTAAGGATTTTATTTTTGATGGCTGCAGATGGTTTCTCCAGAGAGTAGCGGTAAAACAGACCGGCCAGGATACAAAAGGTAAAACAGATCAGCAATCCAGGCGTATAGGATGCCGGAATTTTAATTTTTTCGAGAAACAACTGTACCAGATGGATAACAATTTTATGCGATAGATAAACGGAATAAGACAGGGCCGCTAATTGAGTGGTGATCATGTTAGATTTCCTACTCAGGAAAGAGTTGCCGGAAATGGCTCCTGTTACCAGTACGCCATAGCTTACCGCTACCAGCGAAAATCCAAATAGTGAAGCCTGTTGCGAATAAGCATCTCTGCAGAACCACAGGGAAAATATAATGGTTATTATCCCGGTAAAAACCAATAGGTTCCCATTCCGGTTTATTATCGTTTTGAATGTTGATGACTGAAACAATCCACCAATCAGCACCCCAATGTACAGCCCATCTAATCTGGTATACGTGGGATAATAGATGTTCATATACCATTTTTTCCAGAAATCGGGAGTTTTCATGTATGGGAGAACATATTCATTCCAGGAAAATACACGGAGCAGTAGCGTAGATATGATCAGCAAAACAATAATAATTTTCAGGTATTTTATTTGCCTTATCCTGATTAAAAATAGTAACAAAACCGGAAGTGCCAGGTAAAATTGTTCTTCGATGCATAACGACCAGGCATGAGAAAAGGTTCCCTTGTTAATCACATCCAAACCAAAATTCTGAGTGAAGGAAAGAAATTTCCACAGGGGCGGCAAAGCTTCCCGTTCTCTAAATACCGGAAAACAAAAATACAGTAACAGCGTGAACAAATATGGTGGAATGATCCTGAAAAACCGTTTAGTGAAAAAGATTTTTAGCCTGATGGTTCCGTGTATGCTGATTTCCTGTAAGAGCTGATTGGAAATCAAAAAACCACTCAATACAAAAAACAAATCAACTCCGGTCCATCCGATCCATCCAACAGAATCTACCCAGGCGGGATGCTCAAACATCTGGTAATGATATAGCAATACTAGCAGGATTGCAACCGCCCGCAAATGATCCAATCCAACGAAGTTTTCTTTTTCCATTCTTTTTTCTGCAATAATATATCTATTTACCATGGATATAAAACGAAGAATGCAGAAGAAGCACTTTTGCCTGCAGATAACAAATTTGCTGTTCGAATGCCAGTTCCTGCTATTCATCATCAAAGTGACTACTTCTGAGTCTAAACAGCGCATGCAAGGCTTTTTAGTAATATCTTTACGCACTGTGAGCACAATATCAAATGGAAAATTAAAAAGAGAAATCAGCTATCAAACAGGACTCTGGATTGCTTTATTTCTTTTTGGAATATTCTGTAATTACGGTGAGCTTGAACAGCCAGATTTCCGGGAAATATTTTACTATGATGTATGTCACTGGATCTTCCAGATTATCGGTGCCAACTGGATTTACTTCTTTCTGATCCGCAGATTTTTCGAGACTAAAAAATATTTTAGCTTTAGCCTTTATTTTATGGCCGGGATATACGTTTTAGGCATACTAAACCGTATTTTTATTGTTTATGCGGCCGAACCTTTATTCGCAAATTACCCTCAGGATAGCATTACCGATATCCTAACAGATGTTAAACACCTTCTATTTTACTACATCCTACCCATTATTTCCGGGTCTTTTATTTTTGTTTCTATGATGATCATGCTTCGGTACAGAGATGAAAAGCAAAATGCCCTGCAGCTTCAGAAAGAGAAATCGGAGCTTGAATTGAAAGCCCTGAAAGCGCAACTAAATCCACATTTCCTGTTTAACACGCTGAACAATATATATGCTTTATCCATTACCGGTTCTGCTGCCGTACCCCAATCCATCAGCCGGCTTTCTGATATCCTGGATTACCTTCTTTACCACGGACAAGAAGAAATGGTCCCCGTTTCAACAGAACTAAAAATCGTTAAGGATTACATCGCCCTCCAAATGCTGCGCTATGATGAACGCCTTACACTTGAGATGGAGGAAAAAGTAGAATTTCCCAGCCTCATTCCACCGTTACTGTATCTCTCTTTTGTAGAAAATGCTTTTAAGCATGGTGCCGAAAAAACAAGCGGTGTCGTTACCATCAGAATTTCGATTGAAACCGATGCAAATAATGTGCACTTTAAGGTAGAAAATCAGTTCTTTGCCAAATGCCAGGAGGTAGGAACCGGAATAGGATTGGAAAATACCAGAAAGCAACTTGATCTCTATTATCCGAATCAATATTCATTGGTAATAAAGAATGTAGATGACTGGTTTACAATAGAATTAATGACCCCAATAATATGACGATTAACTGTATTGTGATAGACGATGAGCCTTTGGCCATCAGGCTTCTGGAAAACCATATCGCAAAGATAGCGGAACTGAAGTTGGTGGCCACAGCAACAAATGCACTCGAAGCTTATAGAATTTTACAGACAGAGGAAGTAGATCTTTTGTTCCTGGACGTTCAGATGCCGGATCTGAACGGCATAGAATTTTTGAGGTCGCTGAATAAAAGGCCATCTACCATTTTTACGACCGCTCACCGCGAATTTGCCATCGACGGTTTTGAGCTTGAAGCAGTAGACTACCTGCTGAAACCCATCACTTTTGAACGCTTTTTTAAATCTGTAGACAGAATTCTGAGAAATGTAAAAAAGGAAAACGAAGAAGATTTTGTGATTTTTAAGTCAGAGGGATTCAGCCGGAAGTTTTTGCTGACAGACATCCTTTATTTTGAAAGCATCGGAAATGATATTAAGGTCGTGCTTCAGGACGAATTTATAATGGCACCTAAAATATCAATCTCCGAACTTGCATCACATCTTCAGCATAAAGGATTTTTAAGGATCCACCGTTCATTTATCATCAACCAGAATCAGGTAGCTGCCATCAGCAATCATGAAGCATTAATCGGAAAAACATCCATTCCGGTGGGCAGAAGCTTCCGGGAGACATTCGATAACTTTGCCGGGCAATTTTCGGCAAAACGTTTGTTTTAACTAATGATTATTCCGTTAACCTAAACCTGATATAAATTATCTGGTAATAGTAAAGAAAATGGTTAGTTGAATTATTTATCCTTTTGTAGAATTATAGAAGATTAATGAATTAGAGAGTCGAAAGTTTAACCTTCGTTGGTTCCATCAACCAGCGTTTGGCCTCCTCTATATCATAAAAAAAGCGAACGTTGGCTTTACCATCCGATACATCAAAACTTTTCTGAGCGGCAAGTTGGGCAAATATACTTGGAGAAAAAATCCAGGCAAAATCCTGAAGACCAGCTTCGATCATCATCGGAAACCAAACCTTTCCTGCCCAGTCTGATGCCTCAGACCAATTACCAAGCACTTCCCTATTATCATTAAGTACCTTTTTAAGTCCGGATGACTTCAGCAACTCTATCATCTGAAGCCCCCCATTTTGCACACTTTTAAAATGCTGATGCCCGGTCCAGTTTACTTCCATCCATTCTTGCTGATCGTTACAACTAATGGTAAGGTATTCATTGCTGTAATTCAGCCCTTTAGCCACTGAACCTTTTATAACCGCTGTTTCGTTAAATGGAATGCGGATGTAAACTGTAGTTCCTACCCCAAGCTCACTTTCAATCCAGAATGTACCCTGATGAGCTTTAATGATTTCGGAGGAAATAAAAAGTCCCAGGCCGAGTCCGCCAAAGCGCTCCGCAGCATTATCCGATCGGTAATAACGGTCGAAAAGTTTTTCGAGCTCCCGACTATCGATCCCTATACCATGGTCTTCGACAGCGATAATAATTGATTCCTGTTCAACTTTGAACGTAACATTCACCACATCTGCATGGGGAGAGTATTTAACCGCGTTACTGAGTAAATTATCAATTACCTGCTCTATCCTGAAACGATCAGCATATATGTTAATATGTTCGGCTTCATTAAAGATGATGCGATGGGTAGTAACGCTTAGCTGAAGATTTCCGCAGCACTCCTTTAACAACTCATTAAGATTAAAAATGGATTTATTAAACTGGAGCTTACCTGCATTGATCTTGCTAACGTCCAGCAAATCATTAATCAGGCTCTCGAGTTTAGTCGTAGCGGTGTCTACTTTTTGTAGGTAAGATTTTGCTCTCTCAAGATCATTAGTTCTGGCAAGCAGTTGGTTAAATGCCTTAATACTGGTTAACGGTGTTTTTAATTCGTGCGAAGCGATAGAAATAAATTCATCCCGCTGCTCCTGTCCCTTCTTTTGCAAGTCTATATTGGTATTCGAACCAATCCACAATATGACCTCACCATTTTCGAGAATAGGCACTGCACGTCCCAAATGCCAGAGATACTGCCCGTCTGCCATTTTCAATCTAAACTGAACCTGATATTCTGAACCATTTTCGAGCGAAAGCATCCACACCCGCGTACATTCCTGCAAGTCATCAGGATGAACGTAGTGTTGCCAGCCAATACCAAAAGGGGAATCAGGATCGAGTGCAAAATCACGGATGATTACGCCGTTAACATAATCAATCTTACCATCAGCCCTGGCTGTCCATACTTGTTGTGGAAGAGTATCCAGAAGCCTGGATAGATGGAGTTTCTCTTTCCGAACAATAGTGATATCCCTAAAAATAACCAGAAGCCTGATTTCAGCAGTGTTATCGAAGATTTCCGGAATGATCTGAAATGAATAATAGTGGCGAATATCCTGCATAGCCACTTCCAATTCTCCCGTAATATTTTTTCTTACCAGGAGTGCCTGTTTCAATTCATTCCAGATTCGTTTGCTCAATGCCTGAACATCAGAATCAGCGAACTGAGGAAGCTTACTTATATCCTGATTAATATAAATACAATCCAGGTTTCCATCAAAACGCATGATCAGATCCGGAAGATTTTCAGCCAAAGTTTTATACTCTGTCTCGCTGGCCTTAAGCTCACGAAAAATACTTGCCATGGGCATATCAAAAGCCATTTTCACATTGGCCTTATAAATTAGAAAGAAGGAAATCAGTTTACCATAATGTCCCCATTCATTTAACTGGCCGTAGTTTGATGTGTAAGTAGCAAAGCAACATTCACTCAGGATGGCAACTATAATAGAACCAGAAAGAAGTTGGTAAGTCTTCCGATCGAAATTAGCCCTTCTCCTGTAGAGCAAGAATAAGCTGACCAACAAGAGTAAAATGATGATGTACTCAGATATAACCTTAAAAAGGGTTTGACCAGCTCCGGGCACAAAACATACCGGGAATACTTTCCATACCAAAATGCTTGCAGCAATGAGTGAAGACACCACAAAATATAAGAGGAAGAGCAGTTCCGTATTAATTTTTCGTTTGCGCCCAATCATCAGAAAACCGCCAAGAAAGATCACCGCCTCCATACCACGTGTTGCTACCCAGAACTGGTTGGCAGGATATCCGGGTAACGGGATTATATTCATTCCATTATAGCTCAAAGTATGTAACAAATCCAGCGCACCAATGAACAGATAGGAAATACCAACAACATGCAGGTATTTGTTATCCTGCATTTTCCTCGAGTTCCAGGCAACAATAAACACCGCAAAAGCTATTACAATGGAAAAGAGCTCAACCAAAGTATGGAAAAGCATGTAACCGTGCCTCTTGCTGTAAACAAAAACCAGCATCAGGCAAATAATGCCAAATGCGGTACGGTAGTAACGATTAAAAAGAGAGGTGAGTTTTCGCAAGGATATAATTAATCTAACAACAAATATATGGTTTTAAGAAAGGTTATGAAAAATTGTTTCTTTCACTGGTTTGTTTATGCTACAAGATAATAAAAATTTTTATTTACAGGTACTTGGGAAGAATTGGAAAAGCAAAGCGTCAGCATTAATGTTGCAAGAACATCATTTAATTATCAAAACTGAATCAACTAATGGCTTTGATTACATTTTATAAAAAAATACTGATCCCTAAGCCTTTCCAGCAGCCTATCACAACATTTTCGTGATCAGCAAACTATTGAACTGTTTTTGATGTTAAGATAAAATAAAGAAAATCATGGAAGACAACAAAAAAGAGCAGCAAGAAGTAAGCCTAACCGATCAGGAACAACTTGCCCAGGCTGCGTTGGGGAACACCGAAGCAATACAACCCTCTACAGACAGCAACAACGATATCCTTAGCATACCTGAAATCTCGGGAACCGGTAGCAATCCATCATCTGCCGCACCGCATTCGCTCATTGTACATGAGGATGAAAACGGAGAAAAAAAGTATGAAGAAGGCAGCACTGAAACTGCTAACGGGGAAAAAGGATAATACAGGTATTTCAGACCCGACCAGATATTTCAATTCATCAGATTGAAAAGATAGCGATATATATATTAGGAGAAAAATAGGTAACCAAACCTTTTGATATGCATGTACTGTTGACGAAAATTTCCAGACAGATCAACCCTTAAAAATATCTACACTAGACCTGGAGTTTATTTTAAACCGATTCATACCAAACCTAAATTTCAAAATGCAGGATATAGACTGGACCAAAATCATGGTAGGTGAAGAAAAGTGGGGATTTCTCATCGAGATTGCCATACGCACCATACTGATGTATTTTATCATACTGATCGGGCTAAGACTTCTTGGCAAGCGAGGTGTAGGACAGCTCTCTGTATTTGAAATGGTGGTGATTATCAGTCTGGGTTCCGCAGCTGGAGATCCGATGTTCTATAAGGAAATCGGGCTCATGGTACCGATAGCCATTTTTGCAATCATTGTAGGTGCCTACAGGCTTACCACCTACCTAATGGCTAAAAGCAAGCGATTTGATGACTTGGTTGAAGGCCAGGCTACTTATATCATTGAGAAGGGCATGTTCTCCGTGAATGAATTCAGGAAGGAAGCCCTTGCCCAGGACGAGTTTTTTTCGGAACTGCGGCAACAGGGCGTTTCTCATCTCGGCCAGGTTGAAACGGCCATATTGGAAACATCAGGCTGTGTGAGTATCTTCTTTTTTTCGGATGAAGAGGTACAGCCAGGCCTGCCAATCATGCCCAAAGAATTCGCACGGGCATCCAAAATGGTAGATCTTGACGGGCTTTATGCCTGTAGTTTCTGCGGAAAAGTTCACCACATCAGTAAAGGACAAAAAACCGATTGCACCAGTTGCAAACGCGATGAATGGGTAAAAGCAGACGACAGACCGCGGATAAAATAGTATCAAGAAGTTAACCATTACCTATACCATCCACTTTTTTTCGACCGAACAAAATACATCATACCAGCATCAGTTCACATCTCTTACGTGCAACCGCTACCCGATCTGATAAGCCAAAAAGCAGCACCCTACCTTACGTTACCAGATGCACAAGGAATGATAATTCCCCTAAAATTGCGTATCCTTGCACCACAAACAGCGTGAAGTAGAATGATCCTTTGAGAGATGGAATTGACCAAGCAGCAAAAAGATATTATAAACTCTACCGGTAACATCAAAATTAATGCTGTAGCAGGTTCAGGCAAAACAACCACCATCATTGCATACGCTGCAACCAGACCACCGGGCAGCCGGATTTTGTACCTGGCTTTTAACAAAGCCGTAAAAACCGAGGCAGCAGATAAATTCAGGAAAAAAGGCCTACAAAACGTGACTGTAGAAACCGCCCATTCCCTTGCCTTTCGCCATGTGGTTATGAGGAGCAAATACCAGGTAAAAAACAGGGATTACACAACAGATGAAATCGTCAGCATGCTTAGGTTAAAGGGTACAGGCGAAAAACATAGCCAACTCCTTATTGCCAATCATATCCTTAAACTCAGCGCTTATTTCTGTAACAGTGATGAGGCAAAGGTTCAAAATTTAGATTATATCAATCTATTAGCAGATGATGAGGCTAAAAATTTTGTTGGTAATGCTTATGATTACATCATTAACCAGACAAGGGTTTTTCTGGGTAAAATGGATAAAGCAGAAATCGAAATCACCCACGATTTTTATTTAAAGAAATACCAGCTTCAGCAGCCACAGCTGGATTTTGATTACATCCTTTTTGACGAAGCGCAGGATGCCTCCCCCGCCATGCTCGACATCTTTTTAAAGCAAAAAGCGACCAAAGTCATCGTGGGCGACACCCACCAACAGATTTATGGCTGGCGTTACGCCGTAAATTCCCTGGAAAAAGCAAATTTCAAAACCTATCACCTCTCGATGAGTTTCCGCTTTGGACAGGACATCGCCAACCTGGCCATGGAAACACTAAGACTTAAAAACCTGTTAGCGCCTCATCGTCCCATGACTATCCTGGGCAAAGGCAGAGATGCAAAGATCAAAACCAATGCGGTGATTGCGCGTACGAACCTTGGGCTGCTCGTTAAAGCCATTGAATATGTAACCGAGCGAAAAAACATTAAACATATTTATTTCGAAGGGAACATAAATTCATACACGTATGCCGATGAGGGCGCTTCCCTATATGATATTCTGAGCCTGTACAACGCCAATCATGATCAGATCAGGGATCCGATCATCAGATCCATGAGGGATTTGGAAGATCTGGAAGCATATGTTGAACAGACCATGGACACCGGCTTATCGATGATGATCGAACTGGTGCGTCTATACGGCAATAGCATTCCCGGCATGATCAAAGCCATCAAAGAAAAACATGTGCATCAGGATGAAAAAGCAAAGGCTGAAATTGTTTTTTCCACCGTTCACCGCTGCAAGGGAATGGAATATGACGCGGTACTCCTAGCAGATGATTTCGTTACAGAAGAAAAAATCAGAAGGCTCAGAGAAGACAAAAATGCCCAGCCCGCTCAATTTAATCGGATGAACGAAGAAATCAACCTGTTATACGTCGCCATTACAAGAGCCAAAAACGGTCTTTATATCCCCGAGTCATTGGTTCCGAAGCACTTCCCGGTTTCGCCCAAGATATACCTCATTGCCGCCCTTAAGCAGCCGCAAGAGACCATCAATCCACAAAGGGGGAATCAGAAAAAGCTTACGGACATGAAAACGATCAACAGTGAGCAAAACAAGCATGCAGCAAATCAATCCTGGACAGTGGAACTGGACAACGAACTCACCATCATGTATGCTGATGGTTACAGCCCAGGCGATCTCTCCCTGCATTTTGGCCGATCGAGAACAGCCATCAGTATGAGAATCAAAAAATTAGGACTCGAAGATCTATATTTTTGATGTTAAGGTTTCGTCGCAAATCAGATGGTAAAAAGCAGCAATATATTCGATTCAAGCGCCTATATAATTCCAACTCCAGTGAACGGGAACAAATTCATAACCAGAATTGAGCATTCTTTTGTGTCCTATAAATTTTATGCGCTAAATATGATTAGTAAACTATCAGCACAGTTTATAATTAGTAAGATGGGCACATATTGCCTTCAAACCGCTTCATCTTCGAAGATCCTCTCTATCTTCGCCTGGTATTTTTTTGCACAGACATCTTTACGAAATGCCAGGAACGTTTTGTAACCGCTATTCCGAACAGCAGCCTCTGTTTTATTCTCCAACAGAGAAATTTAAGCAGCAATATGATATGGAGATTAACGATGATGAGCGGCAAAAAATTTTACATATACCAGCAGCCCCAGATACAGCAGGAGGAATATTGCAAACAGTATACCTATAACAATTCCCACTTGCTTCCAGAAGCCCCACCTGCTGGCTTTAGAAACTTTTTTTTGAGAAAAACGCTCAGGCCAGAACAATCCCACAATGATCATTACAGCTATTATTGCAATAAAAACCCACATTCGGTACAGCTGGTCTTTGAAATGCAGCCACCTTGCGCCGAACTTCTCTTTGGGTCCAATGCCAACCGTGTAAAAATATTCATTCCCCAGATAGGATCTTCCCGAACGCATCCGTACATTTTTTTTATCATAAAGATAAAAATAGACAAATGGCCTGCCCTCTAAAACAACGGTACCGGAAGCAGTTTCTACGCTTACCGAGGTATGGTCAAAACCGCTCTTATAAAATACCTTACGCACCGCTGTCAACTTCACCATTGCAGCTTTTTCCTGATTAATGGCAGCGCTAATCAAAAGATCACCATTAACAATGATGTATAAACAGGTGAAAAGGCCAATCAAAGTATACATCACCAAAATACCAACCTTTTCATACCAGCCTTTATTGGAAAATTTCGTCCTCAACATCGCATATAAGCTGACCGGAAGAATAGCAAGCAACGATAACCACCATACCAACGAAGGCGCATGGTCAGTATAAAGTTCCAGGTTGAACCTCGAAAGCAGATACACAGCTGCCCAGATTGTAGCATAACCAATCAGAAAAGGTTTTTCAAGCCCGAGCAGAAGTTTATTAACAGGTATAGCCATTTTTTCGACTAAAGATAAAGGTTCCATTAATCATTCAGCCTAGAGCAGCATCAATTTTTCAATGATAGGCATTGAAAGGCCAAAATCCGTTTAATGCTTTTAAGGCAAATGCTTGATTTGTGATAGTTGTGCTTTTATTAAACAAAAGTTAAAGAAGCAATGTTGCACAAATAAGAGTACGATCAAAAACGCATGCGTTTACCATGATCAGCAAATACATTGACAAATTAAACAAAACAAAAATGTCTGAAAACGAAAAAAAAATGGAAAGTCCATTAACAAAATATCCAAGACCACCTTTTGTGAAGCAACCGCAGGAGGTACCCGGGCTGGCATCAAAAATGAATCCGGTTCCAGATCATGGAGAGCAGAGTTACAAAGGCTCTGGAAGATTGGCAGGGCGCAAAGCCCTAATTACTGGTGGTGACTCCGGAATAGGTAGAGCGGTAGCGATAGCCTATGCACGCGAGGGCGCTGATGTCGTGATCAACTATCTTCCGCAGGAACAATCTGATGCGGATGAAGTATTAGCCTTGATCGCCGCAGCCGGAAGAAAGGGATTTGGTATTGCGGGAGACATCACTTCAGAAGATTTCTGCCGTCAACTTGTTGAGGAAGCTGCAGAAAAAATTGGCGGGATCGACATCCTGGTTAATAATGCCGGACACCAACAGGCTATTGAATCTTTACTCGACATCACGACTGAAGATTTTGATACCACCATGAAAACCAACGTATATGCACCTTTCTGGATCACCAAAGCAGCACTTCCGCTGCTTGAAGAGGGTGCAGTCATCATCGCAACCAGTTCGGTACAGGCATACGATCCGTCAGAAAATCTTTTTGACTATGCACAAACCAAAGCCGCAAACGTTGCTTATGTAAAATCACTTGCCAAGCAGCTGGGACCAAAAGGGATCAGGGTTAACGGAGTAGCACCAGGCCCGGTATGGACACCTTTGCAAACCAGTGGAGGCCAACCGCAAGATGCCATTGTAAAATTTGGCGAAGTCACCCCACTTGGGCGCCCTGGTCAGCCTGCGGAACTTGCATCTATTTTTGTGCAATTGGCAGATAGTAATGCCAGCTATGCAACCGGACAGATATATGGCGCCGCTGGCGGGAACGGTCATCCGTAAGGAGCTTAAGCTGGTGCTGGGTGGATTAGTCATTCTCCAGCATCAGCTCATTCTAATTTTTCGTTACCTATAGACTTTCATTGACTTAAGCGATTTTATTTTCGCACACACCAAGTCGTCATCGCCCTCATGTTCTGCACATTGGTCGTCTTGATCGGCTCGTGAAGCTGTCCACCAAGTTTTTTGGTAAGCCGAACCAGCATTTCCTGGTTAACCAAGAATCGCTCTGATCCATCTGGAAGAATATACCTCCCGTTTCCGATAAAACGGACCACTGATTCAATACCGATTTCTGAAGCCAGGCGACAGAAGAAATATCCACCAGGTTTAAGCACACGCCACATGGAGGTCAACATCGCTTCAAAATGCTCCTGGTTTTCTGCAAAGTGGAGCACAGCAGAACTAACAACCAGATCGAATTTTTCATCTTCAAAAGGTAACTGTTCTACAGGCGCTATGCTGAAGTTTTCGTCGGGGTTAATATGAGGGAAGGCACCTGCCAGATTTTTAAGCTCAGCTATAGCTTCAGGATTTAAATCTACCCCATAAACCTGTACGCCACTTTTCAGGAAGTAAAGCAGGTTTCTTCCGGTTCCACATCCAGCATCAAAACGGTTTTGCACTCATCATAAGTACCTTTTAACAATTGGTCAAATAAATAAATATCAATATTTCCGAAGGTTTCCTGTATCTGCTCGCTTTTCATTTCTGAAGCAAAGATAAGTACAAAATATCCGTCATAAAAATCGTTGTATCCGGATGTTGGAACTAATATCTAATCGGTTAGTCTGGCAATATCAACGATCCTTTATTTTCCTGTTTATACAAAGAACAGGATGTAGTCCTTTTTGTTCTAATAGTACAATCTGAGCAGTTGATGCCAGAATTATACCCTTTTTAAACTAATTTAACCCTTTGCTGTTATTAATAGATATGAATCTGCAGCGTCGAGATCAGCACTTCACCCAATTTCCCTTTATTAATGGTTAATACTTCCTGTCACCTAGATTCATCACGCAGCATTCGGGGACTACATCTCTTCATTATATTTTTCGGAATCTTAAAATTCCTGATCCATGTAATTGCCTTAAAAGGATATGGCTACCATGCTGATGAAATTTACTACGTTGAACTCGGAAAGGAATGGCAATGGGGTTTCCCCGATATATCACCATTTGTAACCTGGATAGCGTATATTTCAAAGCTGCTTTTTTGCTCCTCTTTAATCGGTTACCGAATCCTGCCTTGCTTTTTCTCCGCGGCAATAGTCGTAATCACTGGCTACATCACTTATTTTCTAGGCGGAAGACGTTTAGCCATTACAATCGCCTGCTCGGCAATTATTTGCTCGCCTGCATTTTTAGCAACTTCGTACCTCTTGCAACCGGCCGTGTTCGATGAGTTCTTTTGGACCCTCCTTTCCTTCGCCCTCATCGCTTACCTTAAAACCCGTAAAACATCTTTCTTATGGCTTATGGCAATAGCATTGGCATTTGGCATACTCAACAAATACAGCATCCTGTTATTGGTTTTTACAGTACTCATCGCCTGGTTAATTTGTGGAAGGAGTGCAACTGCGCCCCACTGGAAGAAGCTGATACTTCCTGCCCTGGTTTTCCTGTTGATTTTAGCCCCACACATTGCATGGCAATTTGAACAAAACTTTCCTATTTATAAATTCACAACCCAGGTGGCGAAAACAAACTTCGACATTGATCTCGGCGATTACTTCCTGCAACTATTTTTCTTTCACGGAGCAGCGGTAGCTGTTTGGTCTGCAGGACTTATTTTCCTGATGACTAACCGGCAAAGCAAAGAATATTTTTTTCTGGGCATCGCATCTTTAATGGTGATTGCAATACTATCCGTATTAAAGGGCAAGCTTTATTATGGACTAGGCCTCTTCCCCCTGCTATTTGCCAACGGTGGATATTGCTGGGCGCTCATGTTAAATCACTTTAAAACTGCTTATAAAGTGATGTTCATCGGAATGCTCTATGTTTTTGCACTCTTCAGTCTTCCTGTGGTAATTCCTATATTTTCCCTTACCAATAATAAATTTTATATGTCTGAAATGGTAAAGCTAACGGGTTTTTCCAGACCGCTTCGCTATGAGGATGGCTCTTATGGTAAAATGCCACAGTTTTTCGCCGACATGACCGATTGGGAATACCTGACAACGAAAGTAGAAAAAGCCAGCAGACAACCAAGCACGTTGGGTAAAGCGCAAGTAATTTTAACTGACGATTATGCCATTGCCGGAGCCTTAAAACACTACGGCAGTAACGAACTGCCATTTGTAATATCGGCAAGCAACAGCTTTCTAAGCAAATCGCCAAAAAGTCTGGATCAGCACACGATCATTTACCTCACTAAATCAACCGGACTGGTCGTTAAAGGCGTTGCTGGTAAAGTAACCCTCATTGATACCATTCATTCAAACAACTCACACATTAACGGATTATGTATTTATAGGTTATCCTTCCTTACCAAGGCCTTCAAACAACAGTACGCCAGAGATCGGCTGATATTCGTAGAAAACTAACAAATGGCGTTGCCAGCCCCCCTTATCGTCTGTTAAGGATGTAAGTGAATGCACGATACGATTATCAATTCGGGAAATAAATGATCATCTTGTAATTTAAATCAGGTTATGTTTTATCTTCCGGATGGTAAAATTTTAAAGCCCGGCAGGGAGCTGTACTTTAAAAATACTTCCTGTTCCCATATTGCTTTCAACACTAATATGGCCATCATGGAGTTCTATAATTTCACGACAAAAATACAGCCCTATCCCAAAACCGGAGATTATTCCTTTCTGCCCCTTTTCTGCCCTGTAATACCGCTCGAATATCCGTTCCCGGTCTTCCGCCGCAATGCCCATCCCTTTATCACTGACAGAAATTTCCACTGTATTATCTTCGGCCGCAGAATAGCCAAGGGTGATCTGGCTTCCCATCGGTGAATATTTAACTGCATTTTCGACCAGGTTTTGAATGACTTGAGCGATTTTATTCCGATCAGCATTTAATTGAAAAGAATGTAGCTGATCAACAACGATTTCATGCGTATGAATCCTGGATTGAAATTCCTCTTCCAGTTCTGCAAACAGCGTTTTCAAATCGAAATCTGACCTTTCAATCAGCATTCTTCCAGAATCAAGCCGCGAGATATTTAAGAAACCATTGATCATATTACTCATATTACCAACCTGTTTAACAGACTTCTCCAGAATGTTTTGTTGAGCAGTGTTTTCTGTCATAATGGCCTGACGCTGCATCAACTGAAGGTAGGCATTGATGGCGGTTAGTGGTGTTTTAAGTTCATGACTGACCACGCTTATAAAATCGTTTTTTCGCTGTTCTTCTTTCTTCTGCTCAGTAATATCCCGTAAAGTACCATTCAGACTTGTCGCTTTTCCCTTAGCATCATAAAACACTTTTCCCCTTGCCTGCACCAGTCTCCCATTCGGGTCATGGGGATGGAAGATACGATATTCAATAAAGTAATTCCCATCAGATCCTTCGCCCAGCACATCATTAATGGCTGCAGTAACACGTTCCCTGTCCTCTTCTACAATAGCAGCAATAGCGATCGAGAGGTCCAGTTGCTCCTCATCAGCTAAACCGAACCATAATTTTAATAATTTATTTCCCGAGAAGAGATTGGTATCGGGCTCATAGTAGAACGTGGCCAGCGCCCCTGCCTCGATGGCCATGGATAACATATGCTGGTCTTTCTCGCTTCTGCGCCGTTCCAGTATCTCATCTGTGATTTCTTCCAGAATGATCAGCACGCCTGTAACTTGGTGATCAGATGAAAAAACAGGTTGGTAAATGGAATTCACAATAGCCTCTCTGAGTCCCTCATGGTGGCGTAAAAACACCGAAAATTCATTGTTTGTTTTCCTTACCCCGCTTTCAAAGACCTCCTTCAGCCATCGATTCACCGGCTGGCCTTCCAGTTCAGGCCGTGCGGTTTTATGTGGGATGCCTTGTACAGCTGACAACTCATGCCCCCAGATCTTCAATATTACAGGATTAGCGATCTCAATAATCAAGTCTGGCCCCTGCAGCATAGCGATGCCTACCGGCGCTTGCTCGATGATTGTCCTCACCTGCTCTCGGCTTTCTGCCAGAAGTTTTAACGAATGATTGAGTTCATCATTTGTGGTCGTCAACTCCTCCAATGTTGCTGCCATTTCCTCCAGCAGACTTTGTTCATTCTCTTCTTTTTCCCGAATTTTTTTCTGGTGCTCTAATCTTGAAGTAACATTACGGGCCGTGTTCAAAATACACCAGGTTTTATTATTTTGGTCCAACAGCGCCTTATATTCATAGTCGAAATAATCCGTAACCGGAATACCGTTTTTAATGAGCCTGGCAGGTGCATCGGTAACCGAATAGGATTTGCCCGAACGCCACACCTCTTGCAGAAGAGATAAGAATGGCTGATCTTCCAGTTCTGGCAGTGCACTGATAAGCGGAGTACCAATAACAGAAGCGTCCTTGCCCCATAGCGAAAGCATCCCTGCATTAGCAAACCGGATAGTCACATTTTCACCAGCGTATATAGCGGTAGGTTCGGTAGAGCAGCTTAATGCTTGTAATATAAGATCTTCGCCAAAAAAGGGATCGCGCGATTTTTCCTCAGTATTCATCAATCAAATATAAGGCAAATACGTAAGAACTGATCTAAACGATGTTACAGATTGCTATTGAGACGATAAAAAGTGTCATTAAAACCGTAGAGCCATCAGGTGCAGCAGTAAACCTTAATCCGCGTATTCCTCCAATATACTTAGCGTGTATCTGGATAGTTTGTAGTTTACAGCGACCAGGCCGAAGAATCTTTTCACGGTAGTTTCACTGATCATTTTTTTAGTGCTTTTAGAAATCTCTTTCGACAAAAATTTGCAATCCCAGGAAGTAACAGCACTTAGCCCGGCTTTTAAACACACGCGGGCTCTCAGTTCTTTTAATGCTTGATCATCCATAATTTACAAGCTTTCCTACCTTAATTGGCAGGTAGGAAAGCGTTATTACTAATATTTTAAAATGGTAAATTCTGTTCTTCTATTTTGCTGATGTTCTGCTGCAGAACAGCTCACTCCATTTGAGCAGCGGTTAAGCAAACGTGTTTCGCCATAGCCTTTGGCAATCATCCTGCTTCTCGCGATACCCCTGCTGACCAGGTAATTAACTACAGATCTTGCTCTCCGTTGAGAAAGGTCAAGGTTATAGATATCTACGCCCCGACTATCAGTATGAGAAGCAAGTTCAATTTCCAGGGAAGGATTGTCTCTCATGGTGCGAACCAACTCATTCAATATTTTTGCCGCATCAGCCCGGATATTATCCTTATCAAAATCGTAATGAATATTTGCAAGTCTCAGCGTTTTCCCCTGCTCAAACAAAGGCTCTAAGCGCAACTCGGCATATAAAGTGTCTGATTTTGCCAGCCCTTTCGTGGTTAATATTGCTGAATCTGCGTAGAACTTTAGTTTGGCCCCGAGCACTTTATAATCGCTTTCTTTATCAAGCTGGAAGAAGAAAGTACCATCCTGTTCATTGATTTTTTTTGCTACAATACCTGATCCATTCTTCGACAGAGTAACGGTCACATCAGAAAGATGTTCATGCGTTTTCTTGTTAAACGCTATCCCACGTAGCGCGAGAATGATTTTCGGACGGGAGTAGTTGAAGGTATAGATGTCATCAGAACCCTGTCCACCTTTACGGTTAGATGCCAGATATCCGGTAATTCCATCAGCGGTTGGGCCGGCGGTAAAGAAAGCAAAGTCGTCTGCAGCAGAGTTAATAGGATACCTTAAATTTACTGCTTTTGTCCAGTTGGATTTATCACCCTTGCTGCTAAAAATATCCAGGCCGCCCATTCCGGGCAATCCGTCTGTAGAAAAGTACAGTGTGCCAGTTTCACTTACCGAAGGAAACATTTCGTTGCCTGCAGTATTTACCGATGGACCTACATTAATAGGTTTTCCCCAAGTACCGTCAGACTGCAGATCGCTATACCAGATATCTGTTCCACCTAACGTTCCAGGCATATCAGACACAAAATAAAGGGTTTTTTCGTCGGAACTCAGACTTGCATGTCCCACGGAGTATTCCTTAGGTTTGTTATACGCAAATGGCTCCACCTGGTAAGTTCCGGTCTGTTTATTCTTAGTGTAAATATAAAGTTCCAGGTTACTTGTTTTGTACTTTCGTTTGCCAGCTTTACCCACTTCACCCTGGCTACCTGTATAAGTGCGGGTAACGTAGAAAACGGTTTGGGACTTGTCCGATACGAGTGGCCCCTGATGAAACGGCGCATCATTAAGGCCAGATTTTATCACCACAGGATTAGTGAGGTTATGCTGCATATCTGATGTTGAGGCATAGATTTTAAGAAAGCTATTTCCCGTTCGGCCATAAGTTTTGTTCAATCCTTTATTTTCCGGCTCTCCGGTAAAATACACCAGTTTTCCAACAGGATAAGCTGAAAACTCAGAAAGCGGCGTATTTACTCCCGTTTCATTTCTAATCTGGTAAGCGGTTGGATTTGCCATCCAGGTAATGGCAGAGTCGCAGCCTGCGATTTGTAAGGCCACCTGAGGCGTTAGGCCGATCTTGGTGGCATAGTCAGCAAACACTTTCTTTGCCTCTGCGTATTTCAGATTTGCTTTCAGCATTTCGCCATAATAGAGTAGATTGATGGCCGAACTTTCAGGCCTGGCGATAACGCGCGAGTACCAGGTTTCCGCAGCTTCAAAATCATTCATGTTGCGGTAACACAGTGCTAGATTTTCAAGGTCTGTAATTCGCGGATTATCCTTGTCTACCAGTTTTTGGATTAAGGTGGCAGCCTTTGCATAACTATATTGATTTAAAAGTGCCTGAGCCCTTTCACGTATCCCAGGTTGTTCCTGAGCATTTGCCCATCCGAGCAGGATGGAGAGGGCAACAACTACTAAACTAAATTTTCTATAATGGTTGTTCATATTAAATTTTGGTTAAAGTGATCTTAATCTGTTCTATTGATTCTACCAGGCCAATAACGAAAGCCGAGACCACTAATATGGATAATAACATCAGCCAGACTACGCCTGCTGTTGCTTTTAGGATGTAACAAAGTATCATATTAAAAAAATCTTGGACTCAGTAAACGAATATCTTTCCGCGGGAAAGTGAGACCGAGGGTGATCTCGTGCGTGCCGTTTGAGATACTTCCGAACTTACTTAGCGCATAATCGTAAGAGTAGCCGATGCGAAAACGTTTGTCCACATAAAATTGGGCGATGCCTGAAATTGAGTTCAATTGACTAAGATCCTGCCCTTCAGCATATTTTTTGTTCCAGATTTTTACACCGGTGCGGTATGCCCCACCCAACCATACTTTACCGCCGAAGATGACCATTGCGCCTACATCTAAACTTGTTGGTCCTTTAAAATCTTCCTTAACCATAATACTCGGACGCAGTTTAGTATCGTCATTAAGATCGACCAACATACCCGTAATCAAATAAAAATGACGCTGGCGCCTGATATTTTCATTAGTACCATCACTCCAACGGAAGATTGCATTGTCATAGGATCTAGAAAACAGATCCATTACTGACGCACCAATATAAAATTTAGGACTTGAGTAGTACACACCAAACCTGGCATCAGGAACGATATTACTGATTTTACCAATCGGTAACGACTGATCACCATCATCTACCGGGTTAAGCAGGCTTCCGTCCAAACCATATTGTGTAAGGCCAACACCAATACCAAAGCTCAATCTTTTGGTGTCCTCATCATCTAACCGGATTCGGTACGCATAGTTCAAGTAAGCAGCGTTTGCCGATTGCGGACCGAGTTTATCAGCCGTAATCTGTAAGCCCAGGCCCATTCTTTTCGTATACGGATCCAGAACCCCATCAATAGAAATCTGCCCGGTCTTTGGAGCACCCTGAATCCCTGTCCATTGGCTTCTGAGCGCCATCTGGGCAAACCATTCCTCCTTATAACCGGCATATGCCGGGTTTACGCTTAAAGAATTGAAAATATATTGTGTAAACTGAATGTTCTGCTGTGCAAGAACAGGAGTAGCTTCACAACATAGCAAAGCTACTACCAGTATTAATTTATTTATGCCTTTTATCTTCATTACTTTTTTGATATGGCCGGTTGCCCGGCCGTACATTTATTTTTTAATTAAAACCCAACCTTTTTTAATCTGCCTATCGCTACCGTTTCTCAGCGTGATCATGTAGTAATAGGTACCTTCGTTTAAGCCCTGACCGTCCCATGTGTTTTTGTAGTTGCTATTACGATATACTTCATTACCCCATCTGTTAAAAATTGCAATTTCTACCTGTTGGTAGTTTTCGATACCTACGATTACGAACAGGTCGTTCTTTCCATCACCGTTAGGTGTAAACACATTAGGTATAAAGAAGCCCGTTACATCGATAGTTGCGGTAGCCACATTGGTCCAGTTTCCATTCTCGTCTTTTACGCGGTAAGTAAACTGGTCTTTACCGGTATAGCCGCTATATGGTCTATAGATTACAGTTCCGTCGGCATTAACGACCAGTGTTCCATGTGCCGGAGACGAAATAATCTCAACCGTCGATCGGTCGAATGGAGATCCGTCGATCCTGTCGTTGGTAAGTACAAGGATTGATACCGGCTTATTGTATTCCGTTTCCGCATGATCATCAATTGCAACCGGTTTAGAAGGAATCACAGTAATTGTTACCGTTGCAGTATTAGATACCTGACCGTTTTCATCGGTGACGGTATAGGTAAATGTGTCCGTTCCGGTATATCCGTTATCAGGTGTGTAATTTACAGTCCCATCTGTATTCACCTTTACCGTACCATGAGCAGGCTTGATAATCACAGTTGTACTTGCAGGCACTAATGGCTTGCTGCCAGGAAGATCATTAGTTTGTACATTAACGGTTACCGGTTTATTTTGCTGCGTTTTACCAGTGTCATCTTTCGCTACTGGCGGTTTAGCTAAAGTTGTTTCCGTAGCCTTATCATTGTCGGTATCTGTACCCGATGTGTCTTTCACATCGTTACCTTTAGGATCTTTGGCCGTTGCCACTGCAGTGTTTGTTACCTTTCCGTTATCAATGTCTGCAGCTGTAATTTTATACGTTTCCTTATGAGTTAACGAGGCGCCTGGCGCTAGTATTCCAGAGATCACTTTTGTACCGGCAAAGATCAAAGGATCATTAAGAACAATATTGCTCAATGTTGTGTTGCCTGTATTAGTGATCGTGAAGGTGTATTCGATGTTGTTGTTTAACACGAAGGCACCCTGTACACCAGTCCCCACGTTAGTTACCTTTTTAACAAGTACCAAAGCACCAGTTTGTGGAAGTGGTGTGATTGTGCAATCCGGACAGGCAGGATCAACAGGAGGAGTACCAGGACCTGAAGGGTTACCGCTTTCTGACTGATCGGTAACGTTGTTTCCTTTAGGATCTTTACCCGTTGCCGTTGCAATGTTGTAAACCGCACCTTTATCAATATCGGCCTGTGTTACCGTGTAAGAAGCAGTGAAGCTTGATAGGTCGGCTGCACCGGGAAGTAAAGTTACCGGTCCACCGGTTACGGTTACTTTAGGGTCAGTAATAACGATGTCACTCACCGTAACGTTACCCGTGTTTTCAACTTTGAAAGTATAGCTGATCTTGTCGCCAAGGTTCACCTTGCCGTCGCCATTGGTATCTGCGTATGTTCCGGTTTTAGTTAATCTGATCACCGGGGCCTGTGGAAGTGGTGTAACCGTACAATCCGGACAGGCAGGATCAACAGGAGGTGTACCGGGACCTGAAGGGTTACCGCTCTCAGACTGATCGCTAACGTTGTTCCCTTTAGGATCTTTACCTGTTGCCGTTGCAATGTTGTAAACAGCG
>NZ_JAPIVP010000022.1 GCF_026239555.1 Pedobacter sp. PF22-3
ATAAAGCGGATACCGGCCATGTGCCTAAGGCCTGCAGGCGTATGAGCGAAAAGCAGGACGAACATTAAAATGAAAAGCCGCGTTTGCTTTCCTAAAAAATCAGCAGTTTTTTTGCCCACAAAAAAGTCCCGATTTTCACCGGGACGCTCCTATTTGGTTAATGATATTTTATGCTAAAGCATTCTGCTTTACTACCATTTTAACTTTTTCGATTACATAATCCAAATCCTCTTTAGTAGTGTATTTACTAAATGAAAAACGCACCGATGGACGGTTTGGATCGGCATTGATACCATTTAGCACATGCGAGCCAATGTTTGAACCTGAAGAACATGCGCTACCGCCCGAAGCGCAGATACCATTGATATCCAAATTGAACAATAACATATCGGCCATGTCCATTTCAGGGAAAGAAACATTTAGTACCGTATATAAACTTTTATCGGCATCGGTTTCGCCATTGAAGCCAATACCTGGAATTTCGGCAATTAATTGTGTTTTTAGATAATCTTTTAGGCCTTGAATGTACGACTGATGCTGATCCATTTCTGCATAAGCAATTTCTAAGGCCTTAGCTAAACCCACAATACCATATACATTTTCGGTACCGCCACGCATGTTGCGCTCCTGTGAACCGCCGTAAATCATCGGCGGGATTTTGATATTGCTGTTTACGTATAAAAAGCCAACGCCTTTAGGTCCGTGAAGCTTATGCGCAGCACACACAATAAAATGTGCTTTAAGCTCACGTACGTTATGTGGATAATGACCCATGGTCTGAACGGTATCAGCATGGTAAATGGCATTATATTTCTCGCAGATATCGCCAACTTTCACCATATCGGTCAGTGTGCCCAACTCATTGTTGGCATGCATCAAAGAAACGAAAGTACGTTCGTTATTTTGAAGCAATTCTTCTAAATGGTTGTAATCGATATTGCCTTTTTCATCAATATTTACGAAACTTAATTTATCAATTTCACCATTTTTAAGCATGGTATTTAAAGTATGCTCAACAGCATGGTGCTCTATTTTTGAGGTGATGGCATGTTTGATGCCATAAGCTGAAATGCCGCAGCGGATAGCGGTATTATCGGCTTCAGTGCCTCCGGAAGTAAAAAATATCTCAGATGGAGATGCATTTAGCAGACCAGAAACGGTTTTACGGGCCTTTTCTACCAGCGTTCTCACCTCACGGCCAAGTGCATGAATAGCAGATGGATTACCGAAATAGTTTTCCATCACGTTTGTCATTTCTGCGATTACTGCTGCATCTAAAGGCGTTGTGGCCGCGTTATCTAAATAGACCCTTTTCATTTCTATGAATATTTAAAAGTTAGTGTTGCAAAGAAGCCTTGTACGGCAGCTCTGTTTAAATGTTCAGGATTAATAAATAATTAAATCCTGAACAGGTATGCTTGATCCCAAAATCCGTTTTAGAGATTAAAGGTGTAATATTTCTTTAATATCGGAAATCATTTTGTTCGCCAAATTTTCGGCAATGGTTTCATTTTCTGCTTCACTGTAAATCCTGATGATTGGCTCCGTGTTAGAGCGGCGCAAATGTACCCAAGTTTTATCAAATTCTATCTTCAAACCATCAATGGTGCTGTAGGGTTGGTTTTTATATTTCTCTTCTACCTGTTTCAATAAATGATCGATATCCATTTCCGGAGTAAGGGTAATCTTATTTTTAGAAATGTGGTATTGGGGATAGCTTGCCCTAAGTACCGAAATAGATTTACCAAATTTAGCTAAATGCGTTAAAAATAAGGCAATTCCAACTAAGGCATCTCTACCGTAGTGCGATTCAGGATAAATGATACCACCGTTTCCTTCGCCGCCAATAATGGCATTGGTCGCTTTCATTTTGTTTACCACATTTACCTCGCCCACAGCTGAAGCATTGTATGCTGAACCTGATTTTTCGGTTACATCGCGTAATGCACGGGTTGATGAAAGATTTGAAACCGTGTTTCCAGGTGTATTTTTTAATACATAATCGGCAACAGCAACTAAGGTATATTCTTCACCGAACATGCTGCCATCTTCATTTACAAAACATAAACGGTCAACATCAGGATCTACAACGATCCCTAAATCAGCATTTTGTTTCTGAACTTCTTTAGCTATTTCGGTTAAATTTTCTGGTAGCGGTTCTGGATTGTGCGGGAAGTGCCCGTTTGGCGTGCAATATAATTCTACAATTTTACTTACACCTAAGGCCTTTAATAAAGCTGGCACAAAAATACCACCTGTAGAATTTACACAATCAATTACAACTTTAAAATCAGCCTTTTTAATCGCCTCCACATCAACCAATGGTAAGGCCAAAACTTTATCGATGTGTTTTTGCAGGTAAGTATCATTTTTGATTACTTTACCTAGTTTATCTACCTCTGCAAAATCAAAATCAGCACTTTCTGCTAAATCTAAAACTTCTTTGCCGTCAGCATCACTAATAAATTCTCCGCTGGCATTTAATAACTTTAAAGCATTCCATTGCTTAGGGTTATGGCTAGCAGTTAAAATAATTCCACCTCCGGCATTTTCATCAGGAACGGCAATTTCAACGGTTGGCGTGGTTGATAAGCCTAAATCAATCACTTCAATACCAAGGCCTTGCAGGGTTCCAACAACCAGATTGTTGACCATCTCGCCCGAAATCCGGGCATCGCGGCCTAAAACTATTCTTTTGTTGCCTGTTTTATTTACCACCCAGCTACCGAAGGCCGCTGTAAATTTCACAATATCAAACGGTGTTAAGCCGTTTCCAGCACTTCCGCCGATGGTTCCCCGTATTCCTGAAATCGATTTTATTAGAGTCACTTCTTATAATTATTAGAGGCCAAAAATAAGAAAAAAAACAAGATAGCTGTTATTTAAACCGAGTTGCAGGCATTAAATTACATAGTTTTTATATCTACCTATACGATCAATTTTATAGAGCAGTGTTAAGCACCAAAACTAAATGCTCGTTTATTTAAATGTGTGATTGATTTTTATAAATAATCTTTTCAAGCTTTCATGTAAGAAGTTGATTTGCTTGCAATAAAAAATCAATTCATAATATTCTTGCAACTTTATTGCATAAAAGCACATTCTACCTTTACTAGCGATTGTAAAACCTTATATTTGCATCTTTTTAAAGATACAAACGGCTTTTATATGCAGCGCAAGTGGTTTCAATATTGGTTCAATTCGCCATATTATCATATTCTTTACCAACAAAGAAATGATGCTGAAGCCGAATTTTTTATTGATAAGCTTACGGATTATCTCCATCCAAAAGCCGAAGCGAAAATGCTCGATATTGCCTGTGGGAAAGGCCGGCATTCTATTTACCTGAATAAAAAAGGTTTCGATGTTACGGGCATAGATTTATCAGAACAAAGCATAAAGTACGCAAAGCAATTCGAAAACAGCAAATTACACTTTCTTGTTCACGATATGCGCAAGCTGTTTTACATCAATTATTTTGATGTAGCTTTAAACCTATTTACTAGTTTTGGTTATTTTGACACAGAAAAAGATCATGTTAATGCGCTTAAAACTTTTCGCAAGTGTTTAACCGCAGAGGGTATTTTGGTGCTGGATTATTTCAATACCGAGAAGATCATCCGCAATTTAAATTCCTGTGAAACAAAATCACTGGATGACATTACTTTTCACATCACTAAAAATGTTATTGATGGGAAAATTATTAAAAAGATCAATTTCGAAGATAAGCACAAAGTATATCACTTTGAAGAGCGTGTACAGGCATTTAGTTTTGAAGATTTTGAACGCATGCTGGGCAAAGCAGGGATGGTTATCGAAAAAACCTTCGGCAATTACGACTTAGCTGATTTTGACAAAAACAGTTCAGACCGGTTAATTTTAATCTGTAAAAAAGCATGATAGAAAGCATACAGCAGTTTGATGTAGAATTGTTTTTGAAAATCCACCGTGGACTTTCAAACGGCTTTTTTGATTGGCTAATGCCGCTCATGCGCAACCGTTTCTTTTGGTCGCCACTTTATCTTTTTATTGTTATTTTCTGCATTAAGCAATATAAAAAACAAGGTTATTATATCATTGGGATGGTACTGTTCACCTTTGCTATAGGCGATTTAATTGCCTCCAGGGTTGTAAAACCCTGGGTATCGCGTGTGAGGCCTTGCAATGATTTAAGTTTAACGAACGATATCATCCACCGTGTGCCTTGTGGAAGCGGTTTAAGTTTTCCATCCGCGCACGCTACCAATCATTTTGCTATAGCCGTTTTTTTAATCTGCATTTTTTACAGCAGATGGAAACCTATTTTACCAATTGGCCTTTTCTGGGCTTTTATTATCAGTTTTGCGCAGGTATATGTTGGCGTTCATTACCCCGTTGATGTAACCACAGGTGCCTTACTAGGCATAATAATAGGCATTATCTGTTCAAGAATATTTAAAAAATTACAACCTGATTTTTAACCTATGGAAATCTGGAAACTCTGCGTACTCTTTTTCTGTGCCTTTTTAGGCGGAACCGCTATCTTTTTGGTTAAAAGCGATAAATCTAAATTACTTAAACTGATTTTATCTTTCAGCGGAGCCTATTTATTTGCCATAACCGTTTTACATTTAATTCCAGATGCTTATAGCGGACCGGATAAAGGGCAGATTGGCATTTTTATCCTTATTGGATTTTTATTACAAATATTCTTAGAACAGTTTTCAGAAGGTGTAGAACATGGGCATATCCACAAACATCATGATGGGCATGTTTTCCCATTTGGTATTATGATCAGTTTATGTTTGCATGCTTTTTTAGAAGGAATGCCCCTGGCTAAAGAACAGCATAACGAATTGATTTTTGGCATTTCGTTACACCACATTCCTGCCGCTTTTGCGTTGGCGAGTATATTGATGCAGAACCATTTTAAAAAAGGCAGTATTATATTTTACCTGATTGTGTTTGCCATTATGGCTCCGCTTGGCTTTTATGTAAGCGTTGGTTTAAGCAACGGCACTATTGGCGGCCTTGATGCTTATTTCAATAAAATTATGGGTATTGTTATCGGTATTTTCTTACATATTTCTACCACCATATTATTCGAATCGAGTGCTGATCATAAAATCAATACCCGTAAGATGATCGCCGTTTTATTGGGAATTGGAGTAGCATTGATCGGTTTTTTTACGGGGCACTAGTTCAATTAACAATTTTCAGTTGGCAGTTTTCAGTTGACAGTTTTTCAGTTGATGGTTGATGGTTTAGAGGGTTAGCAGTTAACCATTACAAGCAAATCCATTATCCGTATTAAACGTTTAAATCGCTTATTTATTTAACATTTATGGAAAAACATCCATAAATTTAAATATGGATGAAATTGTAAATGAACCTGCCGTAGCTTATCAAAAAAGGCATTTTACTATTGAGGAATACCTGGAGATGGAAAAATCATCACCAGTAAAACATGAGTATTATCAAGGAGAGATCTTTGCCATATCTGGTGCCGGACTTAATCACAATGAAATTTTCAGTAATGTTTTTGTGGAAATAGGCAACAAACTTAAAGGCAAGCCATGCAGACCTTACGGAAGTGATATGCGCATGAACATCCCGGAGAATACCTTGTTCACGTATCCTGATATTTCCATTTACTGCAATGGTTTAAAACAAAGCGATGTTGATGAAAACAGTTTTACGTTACCTACTGTAATTATTGAAATCCTTTCACCTTCAACCAAAAATTATGATAGAGGCAAAAAGTTTACGCTTTATAAAGATATCCCGTCATTAAAAGAATATGTTATGATTGACTCAGAATCGGTTTCAGTAGAAGCCTATTATCTTGATGATAGGCAAAATTGGGTCGTCAATAAACATGAATTGATTTCTGATCGGGTAAATCTTGTGTCAATGGGATTCGGCATAGCCTTAACCGACATTTATAATCATGCGTTGTTTAATGATGCAATTTGATTGTGTTTGCATCTTTAATTGGGAATTTAAATCCTTAACCTTTCTTACCGATTTTATAAATAATGATATGGATGAAATTGTAAATGAACCTGCTGTAGCTTATCAAAAAAGACATTATACTATCGAAGAATACCTGGAGATGGAAAAAGCATCAATGATAAAGCATGAGTATTATCAAGGTGAGATCTTCGCCATGTCTGGTGCAGGAGAGAATCACAACGAAATTTTCAGTAATGTTTTTGGAGAAATAGCCAGCAAGCTTAAAGGCAAGCCATGCAGACCTTACGGAAGTGATAAACGAATGAATATTCCAGAGAATACTTTATTTACCTATCCGGATATTTCCATTTATTGCAATGGTTTAACACCTAGCGATGTTGATGAAGATACCTCTATTTTACCCACTGCGATTATTGAAATCCTTTCTCCTTCAACCAAAAATTACGACAGGAATAAAAAATTTACCTTATATAAAGATATTCCATCTTTAAAAGAATACATTATGATAGATTCGGAATCTATTTCTGTGCAGGCATATTACATTAATGAAGAAAAAAAGTGGACACTAAGTGAGCATAAAGATATTTCTGATACTTTGACCTTTGTTTCGATGGGATTTGATATGGCACTAAGCGATATTTACTATTATGTTCGCTTTTGAGATAAAGTCTTGATCTATAAAGAGCTAACTGCAAACTATTTACAGTTTCATTGGCAACTGGAAACTGTTAACTGAATTACTTTTTCTCTTTCTTCTTTCCATAGCCCCAAGGGCAGTGTTTGCACTTATTTTTACAGCAATAACCACGTTTTAAATGGTAAGTTTCAGTAAAAACCATTAATCCATCTTCGTTAAAATAAAAATCTTCGCCTTCTTTCATAATGCAATAATGAATGATTGAATGTTTATTGGATATCTGAAGATTCTGAAACAAGTTCAGAATGACGACCCTTGATTAATTAAGTATTTTAACCTCAAGTTTATCTTTAAAATATTCTTTAAGCTGTTTACCGTCACCATGTAAAGTCCATACCTGTTTTGGCTTAACCTGCTCAATGGTTTCTAGAATTGCGTCCCAATCGGCATGATCAGAAATATAAAGTGAAATCCCATTTTGTTGTTGCAGGTTCTTCCATCCGGATGCAAAGGCCCGTACTACATTAATGGCTTTATGGTAACTGTGAAATACCATTGGCGGCACAATATAAACCTGGTGCTCCTGGTTATTTTTCATCACCTTTCTATCGTACATTTTGTAATGCCCTACTTTTACTCCATAATCTTCATAGATTTTAACAAAGGGCATAATACTATGGTGAACCATAATGTTTTTTGTAGGGCAATATTCATTGAGTAATTGGATGATCCGCTGGCTTTTGCCTAGTGCATAAGCACCCAGCATAATATTTGAACTGGTGTTGTTAAGCTTTTTAATTTCTGCTATGGCTGAGGGATGTTTGGTTTCCGGATTGGCAAAAGTGCTTTCTGTAATTAATACATCCGCTTCTACAAATTCAAATGGCTCACAAGTACTATCGGGTTCAATCTTATAGTCACCTGTATAGAGATATTTAACCCCCATATATTCCATTAATACCTGTGCTGAGCCCAAAATATGTCCGGCAGAATAAAAAGTAATGGTAACTTCTTTTATTTTGAAAGATTCATGATAACTTTTGGTAAAAAAATCAACCGCTGCAAATTTACGGTACCTGTGTTTCATGAAAGTTGCGGTAGCAGCAGTGGAGTATACATTCTGGCTTCCACCGATGGCATGGTCGCCATGTGCGTGCGAAACCACTGCCTCTTTAACTGGCTGTTGCGGATCGAGGTAAAAATCGCCGTAAATACAATATAAACCAATTGGGGTAACAGTGATAAAATCTGCTAAAATCATATAAAATAAAAGGATTTAAGGATGATCTGATTGAAGGAGATATTATACATTGACACGCTTAATGGCTTCAGCGGCCTTTAGAAATTGCTGATGCAAGGTTAATACCTGCTCAATGATGGACTGTTGCTCATCATTTACGATAAAATGACTGGCTAGTTTAGATTTCTCTTCGTCACTAAGCTGTTTGTTCATGCGGGCCTTAACCTGTTCTGCCGAAACGCCGTCGCGCTGCATTACCCTTTTCAGCTTAATTTCATATGGTGCAGTAACCAGAATATTGGTATCACACATCTTATAAGAACCACTTTCGAAGAGCAGGGCGGCCTCTTTAAGTGTATAAGGAACATTCTGGGGTATAGTTTCTTCCCAGGCATCAAACGCCCTAAAAACGGCCGGATGAACCAATGCATTTAACTTGGTTAGCGCTTCTTCATTATTAAAAACAATACCTGCAATATGCTTATTGTTCAGTTTTCCATCTTCAAAATAACTTTCTTGTCCGAAAGCAGACTTGATTCCTGCTACCAATACAACATCTTTGCTCATGATTTCTTTAGCAACAGTATCAGCGTAAAACACCGGAATACCCAATACTTCAAAAACCTTACAAGCCGTTGTTTTGCCACTACCTATACCACCTGTTATGCCTACTTTATACATTATTTTTCTACAATGAAATCTATTTTAGATGGGCTTATGTTAACCAGCTTACAATAATCCGGAAATTCGGTTATCTTGACCGTAAACTGATGATGCCCCAAATTTTGCCATTCATCAACATCAATGGTTGCGGTTATAAAGCTTTCATCAACCTGATCGTAATTACTTAAAGCAACTAAAAATGTAACCTTAACCTTTTTTGGATAAAGTTTAATGCTGTTATAGCTCCGGTTATTCGTGATTTTTAAAGGCACCTCGATGGTTTTTTCCGTAAATTCGTCTACAGGGAGCTTAACTTCAACGGATGATGGGTAAATGCTTACATTTTTATGGATGCTGTGCTGTAAAGCTATCCTTGTGGTAATACTGCCCTGTATTTTATCCTGTTTGAGCGTATCGGTCGGCCAAAATGTTATTTTAGAAAGCTCTTCTAAAGGTCCGGCAACCTTTACATATTTAGGATTGAGGATAACATCGCTCGACATACCATATTGTTTTGCAAAACCCAACTTATCAATCAATTTTACCGGAACTTTTTTTACTACGCGTTTGGTAAAATCGAAATAAAGGGTGTCGGGTTTAACAGAAATTACCTTTTGTGTACTTTCTAACTGCCTGTTAATATTAAAAAGCTGATCAGAGAAAACGATAAAATCTTTGGTATTGAGCTGGCTCAGGCTAACAGAAACAGACGGTGGGCTGATTCTTAAACGGGCAAAAAGCAGCTGCCAGCCCGTGCCTTCTACCTGCAAATCTATCGTATCAGACTGTAAAGGATAAAAAGCTCTTTTGGTGGGACTATTTTTAAAAACCAATACCGTTTTGGCTACATAAACATACTTGTTATTTAATGCCATAAAAAGCCATGCAGCTATAGCCAGCAAAAGGCAGGCGAATAAGCTAAATACACGTCTTTTTTCAATCTTCGTTAACGTAATGAAGGGCATAGCAAAATATAAGGTATATATATATGTGCAAAGATTCTCATACGCTGCACTAATAATGCCAAATGTAGCAAAACTAACCTGCTGCTCAAAAACTAATGTATTTAATGATAAATTAATAAGGGGGCTTTGGTAAGATCTTATACAGATAACTATATTCGCAGGAGATAATCAAACAACATGAAAAAGTATATTTTAACATTTATTATCACTTCATTATTTTTTGATGCCTATGCACAAAAGGCTACAATGGTTACTTACTTTAAAAAAGGTATGGTAACCTTAAACAAAGACGATTACGATTATCGGAGGGTAATAGAGGAAACAGATACACCGGCACTTTACAGGTTATCGGAATTTTATCCGGACAATACCGAAAAAACCTCGGCAACGGTTTCGAAATTAGAACCTAAAATTATTTACGAAGGACTTTTTAAGGGCTACAATAAGAAGGGAATACTTACTTCGAAGGTTAATTTCAAAAATGGTATGCTGGTTGGAGAATGCTCTTATTACTACGACGATGGAAAACTTGAGAATGTTTTTCAGTATAATGAAGAGGATAACAATCCTGATAAACAGCGAAAATGGATAACCGGAATAGATTCCTTAGGCAATCAGTTTATTAAAGATGGCAATGGACGATATAAAAAAACGGATAAAGGCGGGTTCACAGAGGAAGGAAGTTACCTTAATGGCTATAAAGACGGAATCTGGAAAGGCACGAGCAAAACAGCCAGTTATGAGGAAATTTACGAGAAAGGCATTTTTAAGTCAGGTTTAACTACACTTGCTGACGGAAAGCAGGTGAAGTATGACAACATAGGGCATCAACCTGAATTTAAGGGAGGAATTGCTGAATTCTATAAATATTTGGGTCGGAATTACAAGTTCCCTTCCGAAGCGCAAAGAAATCGCGTAAATGGCAGATTATATATCTCTTTCGTAGTGGAAAAAGATGGTAGCTTAACCGATTATGAATTTAAAAATAACCTGGGTTATGGCACTCAGGAAGAAGCTGTAAGGGTTTTAAATGAATGTCCAAAATGGATTCCCGGAGTACAGCACGGTATTCCGGTAAGGGTAAAATATAATATCAATATTAATTTGGCGCAGCGCTAAACAAAAAAGCCATCTCTAGGATGGCTTTTTTGTTTAATTTTCTTTTAAAATATTAAGCTTTAGGCGCTACTACAGCTTTGGTTGCATCTAAAGAAACCGCCGATTTATCGAAACGGATTTTCACACCACCTTCAACTTCAATTAAAAAAGTGGTTTCATTCATATCTGCAATACGGCCGTGAATACCAGCAGTTGTTACGATTTTATCTCCTTTTTTTAATTCTTCAACCAATTTTTTGTGGTCTTTAGCTTTTTTAACTTGCGGACGGATCATGAAAAAGTAGAAAACTACCATGATCAGAACCATTGGTACAATTGTAGTTAGCATGTTACTACCACCTGCTGCTGCCTGTAATATTACTGTTGATGTCATTTCTTATTATTTGTTTTTTATGAATTTTGATCATTATGGATGATGCCATAACAATCGAAGCAATTTATTTTTTTTCCAGCACCTCTCCAACCAAATGAACAGTGCTTACCGTTGGATTGGCATTTGATGTTACCGTTATCACTTTATCTTGCATGCCCATTTTGCCTTCGCTGTTGAAAACTACGCTGATTACACCTTCTTTACCTGGCAAAACAGGTTCGCCTGGTACTTGCGGAATAGTGCAGCCACAAGTTGCCGTTGCATTGGAAACGATGAGCGGACTCTTACCTTTATTTTTAAATTTGAAATCGTGCTTAACTTTTTCGCCCTGCGTTAATTTACCGAAATCGAAAATATCGCGTTCGAAAACGATAACAGGTGCGTTTGCAGGAGCAACTTTCGCTGTTTTTGATGTATCATTACCAACCGAAACAGCTGAAGCAGTTTCGCTGGTTTGATTATTTGCATTACGACATGCTACAAATGATAGTGCAGCAAAAGCCAGAATAAAGGTTCTTTTCATTTTTAATCTTCGATTAATCCGCGACCGATCTTTTTAATGGTATTATTTTTCTTAAGATCGCCTAAAATTTTGTCCAAAATACCGTTAATAAATGAATTACTTTTCGGTGTACTGTAATCTTTTGATAACTCCAAATACTCGTTAATGGTTACTTTAACCGGAATAGATGGAAAGTTTAACAGCTCGCAAATGGCCATTTTCATTAAAATGGTATCCATTAATGCAATACGTTCCGATTCCCAGTTTTTAGTCCGATCAGCAATCATTTCCTGATATTTTGCATCGTTCTGCAAAGTATGAACAAATAAATCCTGAACGAATTTGCTGTCTTCAACCCAATCAGCGCTAATTTCAGTCAGTTTATTTTTGAAGGGATCTTCGAATGTAAAGTTTTTTAAGGTTTTGGCAACCATACCTTTCATCACTTCGTGATCTACTTGCCAATTGATGAATTTCTCCTCAAAAACCTGAATAATAGCCTGGTTTTTTAAGATAATTTTACGGAAAATGTATTTAATGATATCTTTTGATGATTCTAAGCTTTCGTTCGGATCGGCCAGATAATCGGCATATTCTTTTGATGCTTTTAAAGAATTGTAAACAGTTTTACGGATTTCCGGATCGAAACCCCAGTCTACCTTATATTTTTTAATTGCAGAAACATATTCGGGATTTTGCTGCAATAAAACGCTAAACTTATTGTGTAGCAATTTCATGTTGGGATTAATATCCTCTGCTGTTTTAATAAACTTATTTGCGCGCTCTGCGGCGTCGTTGGCCGTAAATTCGGTAACTTCTACCATTAAAGATAACATCCAGATGTACATTTCGTACACGCTATCGATGCTCTGCATTAAGGTTTTCAAATCACCTTTAATGTCTTTTTTGTCTGCCATGTGCCAAGCAAAAATATTTTGCAAAGCTTTGATTCTTAAGTGCCTTCTGTTTAACATGAATGTAAGAACGAGTGTGGTTATTTAAAACCTGTTTTAATAATTATGATTTAATATGACGATTTAATTTTTTTAATATCTGCAATCCGTTTCTCGGCAATCCGGTTGGCAGCAATGTTTGTTGATATTTTTTCGGTTTTACTCAATTTAATTACACTGCGTGTAGCATCGTAAATATTCTCGGTAAGCTGTACAGTACGTTTTTTACCAAAACCGGTTAACTCCGAATAGCAGGAAATTAATCCACCTGCATTGATCAGATAATCAGGCGCAAATAAAATCCCTTTCTTTAAGAGTAATTCGCTGTCTAAAACCTCATCTTTTAACTGGTTATTTGCGGAACCTGCAATAATTGCAAATTTCATTTTTTCGATGGTCCTGTTATTAACGGTAGCACCCATTGCGCATGGGGCATAAACATCAGCATCAGTGGTAAATATTTTATCGGCCTCGATTGGTTTTGCTTTATATTTCCGCGCAACATAAGTTAACTGTTCCTGGTTAATATCGCTGATCAATACTTCGGCATTTTCTTTTCTCAACAGTGCAACGAGGTGTTCACCAACATTTCCAATACCTTGTACTACAATGGTTCTACCGGCAAGCATATCTGTACCAAAAACCTCTTTAACACTGGCTTTAATACCTAAATAAACGCCTTGCGCAGTAAAAGGTGCCGGATTGCCCGCACCACCGATTGACTCAGGAACGCCGGTAACATAGTTGGTTTCCATACGGATATATTCCATATCGCGTGTATTGGTACCCATTTCCTCTGCGGTAATAAATTCGCCATTTAGGTTTTTGATAAACCTACCATAGCTCCGCATTAAAGTTTCTGTTTTGTCTTTTCTGGAATCGCCGATAATAACACCTTTTCCACCGCCCAGGTTCAACCCTGTTATGGCAGCTTTATAGGTCATTCCGCGGGATAAACGCAATGCATCTTCTAATGCTTCGCCTTCGGTACTATAACTCCACATACGCGTTCCACCCAAAGCAGGCCCCAATGTGGTATCGTGTATAGCAATAATTGCTTTTAAACCTGTATCTGGATCATTACAGAAAACCAATTTTTTATGCCCATAGACACTTAATTGATCTAAAATTGATGAATCTGACGGAGAATTTGCTGGCATATTAACGTTCGGCTAACCTGCTGCAAAATTAAAATAAAAAACCATTATTACATGTATTTAACCAAACTATAACAAAATTAATTTGGACAGGATTAAATAAACAAAGTTATTAATTTAAAAAAAGCATCATTTATGGAAATATTTTGGTTCGTGGAGAGACGAACCAGGGCTTTGGAGAGAACTTGTATGGTTAAACCATAACAACGAATAGTTAGCTATATTTTTAGAAAAGCAGATTTCGGTTCTTTTAGGTTATGAAAGCCCTGCTATCACTCCAAGTCCTCATTCATTTTTTATTCCAGGCTTTCCGTTCTATCAGGTTTATTTAATAAAACTCAGTTGCTTTTGGCTACTTACCAAGCTCTCGATGACTTATTGCGACAAATACTGCGTTAGGGATTGTAAGGGTTCAGTACCGATCCTTCATCGGTACCGGAGCGAAGCGGAGCCCTGCAAAGCCCGCCCCTTGCGCAGCCTGGGTAACGCCCAAACAGTAAAACTCTTAATCTGCCATACAACGTCATAGTCTCCCAAACCTGTAAGGCTTGAAGAAGTGTCATTAATTTTTAAAGCTTAGCCCCGATTAGATAAATATACATGATGAAATAACAAAATTAGCTAAGTTTGTACAACATGAAACATCTGAGCCGATTAAACAAATACTTTCTCAAGTATAAATGGTGGATTATACCCGGAAGTATTTTCGTGGTGATTTCTAATATTTTTGGCGTAGTGCCTGCCCAGGTGATTGGCTATGCAGTAGACCTGATTAGCGAAAACATTCAGCTTTTTAACCTGTTTGATGGTTTCGATCGGCAACCTATCATTTACGATATATTTAGCAACAACCTTTTGTTTTTTGGTTTGCTGGTTATTGCACTTTATTTATTGCGAGGGTTATTCCTGTTCTTTATGCGTCAAACTATCATATTAATGTCGCGGCATATAGAGTTCGACATGAAGAACGATATTTACCAACATTACCAGGAGCTGAGCTTAGGTTTTTACCGCCGGAATAATACTGGCGACTTATTGAACCGGGCAACCGAAGATGTGACCCGGGTAAGGATGTACGTTGGTCCGGCGATTATGTACACGATTAACACTTTTGTTTTATCACTGCTCGTTATCTGGTCGATGTTTGATGTGAATTCCAGGCTGGCCATCTATTGCCTGTTGCCCCTTCCCTTCCTCGTAATCATTATTTATTATGTAAACACGCTGATCTTTAAAAAAAGCGGAAAGATACAGGAGCGTTTATCAGATCTTTCCAGTTTTGTACAGGAACGTTTTTCAGGGATCAGGATTATTAAATCATATGTCCGTGAAGATTATACCCGGAACATGTTTGAAATCCAGAGCAATGACTATAAAAGGGACTCGATGGGTTTAGTTAAAGTATCGGCTTTGTTTTACCCTACCATGCTGCTATTAATTGGATTAAGTACTATTTTAACCATATATATCGGCGGTATACAGGTGATGAATGGCAGTATTACGGCGGGAAATATTGCCGAATTTATTATTTACATTAACCAGTTAACCTTTCCCGTAACCATGCTAGGCTGGGTTACTTCTTTAATTCAGCGGGCAGCTGCATCACAAAAAAGGATAAATGAGTTTTTAGATATCCCATCCGACATTCAATCGAAAGAGACTGCAGAAATTGAGCTAAAGGGTAATATCAAATTCGATAACGTGAGTTTTATCTATCCTGATACGGGCATTGAGGCTCTGAAAGATGTGAGTTTTGAAATCAATAGCGGTGAATTTGTAGCCATTATCGGCAAAACAGGATCAGGAAAATCGACATTGGCAAATCTGATTATGCGGATGTATGATGTAGAAAATGGCGTTATAGACATTGATGGAAAGAATATCAAGACACTAAGCCTTAAAGATTACCGCAGCCAGATTGGCTTTGTACCGCAAGAGGTTTTCCTCTTTTCTGATACGATAAAAAACAATATAGCCTTTGGTTTAGACGAGGTTACGGATGAAGAAGTGCATGATGCCGCTAAAAACGCTTCGGTTTATACCAACATTATCGATTTCGAAGAAAAGTTTGAGACTATGCTGGGTGAGCGCGGAATAACCCTGTCTGGTGGGCAAAAACAACGGGTTTCTATTGCAAGAGCATTGATTAAATCGCCTAAGATTTTAATCTTCGATGATTGCCTTTCTGCTGTTGATACAAGAACAGAAGAAGAAATACTACAAAACCTTGGTAAAATCATGGCCGGTAAAACAAGTATTTTAATTGCCCACCGGATTTCGACCATTAAAAATGCGGATAAAATTCTGGTACTGGATAATGGCAAAATCATTGAACAAGGCACACACAATGAATTACTTAGGTTAAACGGGAGTTATACGGAGCTTTATAATAACCAACTTTTAGAGGAGGAAACGCGCACTATTTAAATTGTATTAAAATTGTATTTTGAACTTTAAATATTTGCTTTATATTTACCGAAACCAAAAACCAACATCAATACCAACCATGGGAGAATTCGACAACAAGGAAAGAGAAGAAGTTTTTTCAAAGAAAGTAAGAGCAGGGAAGAGAACTTATTTCTTCGACGTGAAGGCTACAAGATCGGGTGATTACTATTTAACAGTTACCGAGAGCAAGAAAAGATTAGAAGACGGTGTGTTTGTAAAACATAAAATCTTTTTATACAAAGAAGATTTCGAAAAATTTGCAGAAGGACTAAATGAAACTGTAGATTACATCAAAACTCACCAGGATGTGGTTGAAAAACGTTATGAATATTCTGAAAATGGAGAACATAGCAGTAAAGCAAGCGACGATTTTACTTTTTAAGTAATTATAATTTCAATAGTAAGCCTCCCGATTGTTAAAATCAGGAGGCTTTTTTATGGGTTATTTTTTATTTTATACCTATAGCGCTCACGGCTACTGCAATAATTAATAGAAAATAACTTACCAATAATATAATGGTTAGTATTCCCCAAAATTTAAACAGTGATTTTACATTCGCAATGGCATCATTTAAATTTTCCTGATCGCCAAACAGCACTCCTTGCTTACCCTTAGCCGAAAAACGCAACAATAATAAACTTGGGTAAAAAAACAATAAGGCCATTAGCAGGTAAAATATGGTAATACCTGTTGCGCCAATACCGGCCAGCGGCCCTAATTGATTAAGCATTGCAGGATTTGCTGATATTGCAGCCCCTATTCCAAATGAACTTAAGGTTAAAAATGCAGAGACAACAAAACCAACAACCGATAGAAATCTTGCCCATTTACTCATATCGTAAAAATAGCTGCGCATTTCTTCGGTAACAACCAACTTTACTTCCTGGGGCACTTCTTTTTCAAAATCTTCCATTTAATCTCTATGTATTTTGGGCTAAACTTAGATAAAATATAGATTTGATACAAGACCAAGGGTTTAAATAAAGGTTTTAAAAGCTTATCTTTGCGCGGTTTTAGCAGAGATGTAATACGGAAAATGTAAGATGGATGGTGTGATGGATAAAGCGATTACCGACTAAAGACTGTTGACTAAAGACTTAAAGACTAATAAATAATGGCATTACAATGTGGTATAGTGGGTTTACCAAATGTGGGAAAATCTACTCTTTTTAACTGTTTATCAAATGCAAAAGCGCAGGCTGCAAACTTTCCCTTTTGTACTATTGAACCTAATGTTGGTGTAATTACGGTTCCTGATGATAGATTAACCAAACTGGCTGAGTTGGTTAAACCAAACAAAGTGCAACCGAATACGATCGAGATTGTAGATATTGCAGGTTTGGTAAAAGGCGCATCAAAAGGTGAAGGCTTAGGAAACCAGTTTTTAGGAAATATCCGTGCGACCAATGCAATTATTCACGTTTTACGTTGTTTTGATGATGGAAATGTAATCCATGTAGATGGTTCTGTTGATCCGATCCGTGATCGTGAAATTATTGATACCGAATTGCAGCTTAAAGATCTGGATACTGTTGACAAACGTATTCAAAAAGTTGAAAAAATGGCTAAAACCGGTGGCGATAAAGATGCGAAACGTACTTATGAAATTTTAACCGTGGTTAAATCTCATTTGGAGAGCGGTAAATCGATCCGTACAGCACCATTGGCGCAAGATGATTTCGATTTTATTGAAGATTTAGGCTTACTTACGCAAAAACCGGTAATGTATGTTTGTAACGTTGATGAAGCATCGGTAATTAACGGCAATAAATATGTTGATCTGGTTAAAGCCAATGTTGCGGATGAAAATGCCGAGGTTTTAGTGATTTCTGCCAAAATTGAATCAGAAATTGCTGAACTGGACAGCTATGAAGAGCGTCAGGAATTTTTGGCTGATTTAGGTTTAACTGAATCTGGCGTTAATAAATTGATCCGTGCAGCTTATAAATTATTAAACCTTTATACTTATTTTACTGCTGGTGTACAAGAAGTAAGGGCATGGACCATCACCAAAGGTTTTACAGCGCCACAAGCTGCAGGTGTAATCCACACTGATTTTGAAAAAGGCTTTATCCGTGCTGAGGTAATTAAATATAATGATTTTGTAACCCTAGGTTCTGAAAACGCCTGTAAAGATGCTGGTAAATTGGGTGTTGAAGGAAAAACCTATGTAGTGGAAGATGGAGACATTATGCACTTCAGGTTTAATGTATAACCCCTAAATCCCCTAAAGGGGATTTTGAAAAATATAATTTAGAGCCACTTGAAAGAGTGGCTTTTTTGTTTAGAGATTTTTGTCATGAGGCACAGAATCTATTAATTAGAGTTGACAACTTTAATAGCTCGGTTGCACAGAAAGTTGTCAACTCTTCAAGTATCATAAGTGATCTTTACCACAGATACTAGAAAACACGGAAGATGCTATGCTGTTAGGGGCGATTAGCAGCATTACAGGAATTAACCACAGATGCACACAGATAATGAAGCGCTGTTCTTTTTCTTTTTAGCAGTTATTTTGCCATCTAAACCCGATTGACAGTGAAAGCGCCTGATCCTTCATCAGGCCTTGAACAGAAAGCGGGAACAAACTTTCAAAAAAGCTTCTGTCTTTGCTTTTCAAATACAAAGGAATATTTTGATATGGCGCTAGGAAAATCATTCAAAGCACCTCTTTTTTTTTGCGAGTTTGGTGTCAGAATCGAACTGACTACACTGGTTTTGCAGACCAGCACACATCCATTGTGCATACCAAACGGTTAGAAATAAAAAAGCCGCTTATTACATTTGTAACAAGCGGCTCTAAATTCTTTTTATATTTTATCAGATAAATAAAGTCAACCCGTTACTTTTTGAGTAACAAAAACACGAGTTCAAACAATATTTTGCTGTTGTATTTTTCACGATGTAAAGATAAATATACTTTCTTAGTTTGCAAACAATAATTAAAATATTTGATTGAAGCCTGTATCTTGCATTAAGATTCCCGCCTGCGCGGGAATGACGCCTCTTCTATTAATATTATAAAATATATTCTGTGTAAATCCGCGGAAAATAATTATCAATTAAATCTCTAACCCATACGCAGCTAACTGTGCCTTAGTATCTTCGTAATTGCTATGATGAATACCTTTTAAGCCCAAACCTTCAGCAACCTGAACAAAAAGCATACGGTCGTCGATGTATAAACTCGTTTCCACGTCGCTTTGCGAAATATCGATCGCTACTTTAAAGATATCGGCATCTGGTTTACGAAAGTGCACAAAACTAGATGAGACAAAAAAATCGACAAACTCATTCAGCTTAAAGGTATTGATGCGGTATTGGTTGAGTTCTCTACCTTCGTTGCTGATTACGGCTACCTTTAAATTGTATTTCTTTTTTAAATCGCAGATCAATTGGATCATTTCCGGATAAGGAAGCGATTTTTTGAACATGAATTCCTTAAAGTCATCATAGGTAAAATTGCGTTCTTTGAAGAAAACAATACGCTCCAGGTATTCATCAAGCGTTAATTTACCCACTTCATAGGTATCGAAAGTAAGGTGGTGGCGTTCTTCGAGATCAACAGAATCGAGATTAAAAATTACGGATGCCTCCCCTCTTGCATGTCTATCCCAGCCATTGGTTAACAAAACGCCCCCGATATCGGTGAAAAGTGTGGTAATTTTCTTTTGCATGATTTAAATTTAAAGTAAGACGCCTTTTAAGATCAATACGGCTACACTAAAATAAATTACAATTCCGGTTACATCTACCATGGTGGCTACAAATGGTGCTGATGAGGTTGCGGGATCAAGTTTGAGTTTTTTCAAAATAATTGGCATCATTGAACCGATTAAACTACCCCATAAAACAATGCCGACGAGGGTAAAGAATATGGTAGTTGCAATAAGAAGCCAGTGTGGACCGTAGTTATAAAGGTGTAATTCTTGCCAGGTTACAATGCGCACGAAACCAATTGTACCTAAAATGATTCCCAGTAAAGCTCCTGAAACCAGTTCGCGGCGCATCACACGCCACCATTCTGCAATGGTTACTTCGCCCAGGGCCATGGCCTGAATAATTAATGTTGAAGCCTGGGAACCGCTGTTCCCACCGCTACTCATAATTAATGGAATAAAAAGAGACAACACCACTGCCTTTTCGAGTTCAATTTCGAAGTGTTGCATGGCTGTTGCAGTTAACATTTCGCCCAAAAAGAGCACAATCAGCCAACCAGCACGTTTTTTCACCAGTTTTAGAATCGGGATATCCAGATAAGGCTCATCTAAAGCTTCGGTACCCCCTATTTTGTGCATATCTTCGGTATACTCTTCGTTGGCAATCCATAAAATATCATCAACGGTAACAATACCTAAAAGAATGTTGTTCTCATCTACCACAGGTAAAGCCACGCGGTTGTTCATCCTAAAGATGTTAATCGCATCTTCCTGGGGATCGTTTGCTTTTAAGGCGATGAAACGTTTATCGGTCAATTCACCTATAATAGCTTCAGGATCAGCAAGTAATACTTCACGAATCCTAATGTCGTCCAGCAAAACACCTTCCTTATCAATTACATACACCACATCGATGGTTTCGGAATTTTTTCCGTAACGCCTGATGTGTGCCAAAACCCTTGTGATAGACCATTCGGGTTTTACGGCGATGTAATCGGGTGTCATTAAACGGCCGATACTGTCTTCTTTATAGCCTAAAAGTGCGAGCGATTCTTTACGTTCTTCTGGCGGTAAGAGGGTGATCATTTTTTTAACCACATCACCTTTTAATTCGCTAAAAAGTGCAGTACGATCATCAGGTGGCAGATCTTTAATGATCTGATTGAGTTTATTACCCGAAAGTTTTTTGATGATACGCTCCTGTGTAGGAAAATCCAGAATCCTGAATACATTTACCGCCCTGTTGAGGGATAAGGTTTCAATAAATTTAGCTGCATGTTGTGGGAGTTCATCTATCAGTTCTTCAACATCCGAAATATTCAGTTGATCCAGATATTGCTTTAACGCTCTATCATTTTCTTTTTCAAGTAGTTCCTGAATTTCTTCCACAACCATTTCTTCCATACACAGCTATTTAATTTGTTACATGCTTAAACCTTAATTGACGGTTCGCAAAGGTGCATTTTTATTTCTTAAAAAGCCAACCTGAGTCGCTAAAATCCGCATAGCAGAAAGCCTAATTTAAAAATACAAGTGCACAAAGTCAACATCAGCTTATGTTTGATGAATGATTTAATCATTTTTTAACATAAAATAAATCGGGTAAAAAGATTTGGGCACATAGATTAGCACTATATCATCTATAAACAGTAGAAAACTGAAAAGAAGATCATAAAACCAATTCATTTAGCATCTATTCTATCAGTTTTCCAAACTACATACAAATTATGGCTAACATCTACAGATCATAAATGACTGGAAAATCTTTTTACTTTTTCAATGCCCGAAAGCGTGGCGATGTCAGTTACCTTAAAAAAGCTTTCATACACCCCCAGATGCTAATCAGGAATATTTTGTATCTTGTCATATCTAATCTATCTCTCATGAACAACACAATCCCATGCATTATTATCGATGATGATCAGTCAGCTATTGACATTCTTCAAGAATTTATCTCAGAATTTCCGAGACTCAGATTAGCATTAACCTACACAAAATCAGTTCCGGCACTAAATGATATTACCATGCTGAAGCAAAGCCATATCATCTTCACGGATATCGACATGCCTCATCTTTCTGGAATTGACTTTGCAGAAAATCTGAAAGGTGAATCGCACCATATTATTTTTATCACCTCCTACCCGCAATATGCGATTGAGGCTTTTAAAGTCAGGGCAAAGCATTATCTTCTTAAGCCATTTGATCTTTCAGAATTTGCAAAAGTGATAAATGATGTGTTAAAAGAATGTTACGGAAGCCATAATTTTGAAGGAGATAGTGAAGATGTATTCTATTTTAGAAAATCCAGCGATAAAAGTACAATATTAACTGTACCAAAAAACGAAATCATCTATATCCAGGGTTCAAATAATCATATTCATCTGTACACCCCTACTGAAAATCACTCGGTTTACATGACCATTAAGGAGATGGAGGAAAAACTTAAACACAATACCAGCTTTTTCAGGGTACACAAATCGTACATCATCAATTCGGCTTTCGTAAAGAAAATTGAAGGTAATAAGATAAATCTCGGAAAGTATGAAGTATTGATGGCAGCTCATTATAAGGCTGCCTTTAGCAAGTATATTGAAGATAGGTTTCTATTATCCGGCAGAACTTAGCCTGAACTGTGACGATCATAGCTGAATTAACTGTATTTTTTTATTAAAAATGCCAAAAAAATAAGTTTTCAAATCCTATATTTGCAGCCTTGCTCCCGTAGTTCAATGGATAGAATTATGGTTTCCGGTACCATCGATATGAGTTCGAATCTCGTCGGGAGCACCTCACGAGACAAATCAGTTTTTACGCTGTTTGTCTCGTTTTTTATTTTAGGCAAAGGCTACTAATCAGATATATTGATTTTATTTTTTAGCACGTCCACATCCATTGTCGTTATGTACCTGTTTCTCAGCAATAACTTTAACCATTATTTCGAAATTATATCTGATAGCATCTTCATAAAGGTCAAGCGTACCATCAATAGGTTTAAGATTTGACAATCCCTGTTCAAAAACCTTATTCGCTTTTATTGCATTAATTCTAAATCGGCATGGCGAAATACAGTGATAATAGAAATAACCTGAGTTCGATTAATGTTTTAAAATTAATGTACTTTATTAGGACGAATTGGCTAGCCGTTTCGTCATGCTGATCCGATAGCTATCGCATTTATTTTACAAGTAGAAGTAATATTTTCAATTGTCTTGTAGCTACTACTTGGTCAGTATCTTTCCTGTTAAATCGCCTTGTTATAAAGACCCTGAAACATGTTCAAGGTGACGACCGTTCATGCAAGGCGCCAAATAACCAGAATTAAAGCACATTATTAATCGAACTCAGGTTATCAGTTTAAAATCTCCTTTAACTTCATTTCAAGTAACAATCCACCTAAGTTTTTGGCTATTATTTTTCCTGTAGGGTCAATTAGCAGGTTTTGTGGAATTGATCTCACTTTATAAATATCATTGACTATATTTTTTTTCCCGGTCATATCTCCAAGTTGTGTCCATATGCCAACCCCATCTTCCCTTATGGCTTTGATCCATTTCTCTCTGTTATCATCACAAGACACACTGATGATGGTGAAGTTCTTATCTTTAAACTGAGTGTAGGCCTTTTTCATGAAAATACTTTGTGCCCTACAAGGACCACACCAGCTTGCCCAAAAATCCAAGAGCACATATTTCCCTTTAAACTCCGACAAGCTAACACGCTTTCCTGATGTATCTGGTTGAGTAAAATCAACTGATTGACTGCCTGGTAAAAAATATTCCATTTCCTCAATGTTTTTGGCCAGCTTCCGACCTATACTTGTTTTCTTTAATTCAGGATCAAGCTTATCGAAATAGGCCTTAAAAGGCTTGGGCGACATAATGGCCCTATTGTAATCCTCAACTGCAAACAGCGCAACAGGAGAGCGAGGGTTAGCCGATACATAATTGTCAACCATAGTTCGCTCCACCCCGTCTAAAGAGTCTAGCTTTTTTTGTACATCAACGAAGTTTTTTACGTCCATTTGCTTCTCAAATGCCTGCGATTGCGCATTATAAGGCCGCATTTCATAATGCAACTTTTGTACCGAGATAAAATAACTGGTGTATTCCTGCTGGATCTGACTTCCTTTTACAACTGCGGTATTTAGACTTTCTCCTGTTGTGCTCAATTTATAGTGAATTGGTTCCAACAGAATCCTGTACACATTTTTCGGATCGTATAAAGCTGGTCCAACGGTAGGTTGGGGAAATTTTATCTTAAGTATTGCGACCACAGGCTCTGATACCTCGCCTGAAAGTTTAAATTTTCCGTTTTCGATCTTTGCAGTATCCCTGTTAGCTTTGCCGTTCGCATCAGCATAGGCCATAGTCATCATTCCTGTTTTGCATACTTTAGAAACATCACCACTAATGGTAAAAGATCCAGTATATTTCGATTGTGCTTTTCCCTGACAACAAATCAGCAGAAGAATTGCGATTATATTTACTTTCATGATTATGGATTATTTGTTAGGTTAGCATTCTGGGCCATTATTTTAAGCGGTAACCTGAGGGTTAAGCGTTCTTTAGGCAAGGTGTAAGTAGATACAATATTGCCTTGAATATCGAAAATTTTATGTGTATAAACATCGTTAGCAAAAAGTGGGTCAACAGATAACCGCCTCATATCAAACCAACGATAACCATTAAGTGCAAACTCCCTCTGGCGCTCATTTATAACAAACCTAATCATCTGATTACGATCTGAAATATTCACAACAGCATCAGCTGCGGGCATTCTTTTTTTCCGAAGTGTTTCAAGATCGTCCTTAGCGCCAGTCAAATCGTTGGTTCTGGCTTTACATTCTGCACGAAGGAGGAAATATTCAGGATAGGTTATCCCATAAGAAGGAACTGTATTATAGCCATACCTTCTTACCATGTTTAATGGAAAGGTTACGTTAGTTGAGATGGGATTAGCCTTTGACGTAAATAATTTTTTCCTTTGGTCGTTCGCACCATACAGTTGGTAGGCTTCCTGGGTCAAAAGCAGTAAATTTGAGGATTCCATAAAACTGGAAGTGAAATTTCTTGCCAGCATGCCTTCGTTACTTTGAAAAGGAAGTGGGCCATTCGTGTATGAATTTACCGTTGGCGAATAGCCCCAACTACCGCCAAGAACAAGCGTTTGGTTATAATCATAGAGCTCTGTAGTTACATTGGTTGGTAGTAGGGTCGCAGCCAAATTTAATTGTTCCAACGCCTCTGTGTATCTACCCATAAAAAGATAGACCTTGCCCAATAAAACAATAGCTGCCGATTTGTTCATCCGCTGTCTCAATCCAAAATTTGAGTTCCGTGGAAGAGCAGGAATATTTTCAGTAAGATCTTTTATAATGAAATCATAAACTTCCTGTACGCTGGCTCTACTAAAGGAAGTTACTGCTGCATCCGCTTCTGTAACAATAGGAAAGCCCGGATCAGCTGCTGCTGTTGCCGGATTGTATGGTTTGCCATAGTAATTGATGAGCATAAAATAACTCCAGGCCCTGGTTGCAAGTGCCTCTGCCTGTAACGCTCTTTTTTCAGATTCAGAACCATCTGTAGAACTCATTACTTCATTCGCAATCTTATTGAGCAAATAGACCTGCGCTGTTAAACGGGTAAATTCAACAGCATCTTCATTATCCAGATAGATGTCGTTTTCCCAGCGAAAGGCCTTCTGAATTCTAACAGCCGCCGGATTCAGGTAAGTAGAAACCCCTGCAACTTCGTCACTCAGGGTAATCTGTATATCTGAAGAGCCCGTGGCCAGCAAACTTGTTGTGTAAAAGAGATTGTTATAATCGTTCGTTGTCTTTGCAATGAGTCTACCAATCGGATCAACCTCCAGGAAATTCTTTTTACAAGAGGTAAGTACCGTACAATATGACAGTACTATAAAAAATAATATGGTGATTAAATTTTTCTTTAGCATTTTTCTTTATTTTAAATGATTAGAAGTCTACGTGGATGCCAACGGAAAAAGTATGCTGATTAGCTACTTGTCCTCGTATACCCAACAGTGCATTCTGAAATTCCGGATCAATATCAAATTTGTTTGCTTTCCATAGCATGATGTTACCTGTCTGCACCCGTATTGTTATTCCTTCGGCGTTAATGCGGCGCGATAACATATCAGGAAGCTTGTAAGCAAGTGTAACATCCCGTAATTTAATATATGACGCACTGATCACATTCGTATTTCCGTATAGATAATAATTAACAAAACGTCTGCTCCCACTCGTGTTTGCATTACTTACCCAGCCAGGTATGTCCGTGAAATTTTCGTCGCCTGGCTTCTGCCAGCGTAAAGCAAAATCTGAATGGACATTCGCACCTGTTAGTGATATGCCGTTCGGAGACAGGCTATTGAGGGTATAGGTTCTGTCCAGGTCACGTCTCATCACATGCCCCAGGTTGTAGATCACATTAGCAGAAAGTGAAAGTGACTTATACCTGAAGGTATTGGAAAAACCACCGCTCCATTTGGGCTGATAAGTACCCATGAAGACCATATCTTCCGGCTTGGCTACGTTCAACGCTTTAGTTACCGTACCATTTGCCAACCGGATTTGCGGATCACCCATATTGTCCAGTCCGGCATAATTGTAGGCAAAAAGTGCATAAGCTGCATACCCTTGGTAGAAGCCCCCGTAAGCATTGTTGTTGATGACCGAATTACCTGTCGTTGCAGTAAGGGCTGTGGAGAGGCGATTGATTTTATTTGAATTGTAAGCAATGTTCCATAAAGTATTCCAGCTGAAGTTACCGCTGACCACATTTATGGTAGTAAGGCTTAACTCAATACCTTTATTGGTGAGATCGCCCAGGTTACCCACGATTGTGGTTACACCTGTGAAACCATTGCTTGGTAGATTGCCAAGTAAGTTCTCCGTCTTTTTATGATATAAATCCAAGGCCCCGCTGATCCTGCCGTTCAATATTGTGAAATCCATTCCAACATTGGTTACTTTCGTCGATTCCCAGGTAAGGCTTCTGTTGGCATAACTTGAAATGACATAAGCGATTGATCCGGGAAATGTTGCTGACCCAGTTCCTGCGATAATAATATCTTTAGAGGCTGCTGTTCCGGGTGTTGGTGCATTTCCTGTAATTCCATAAGTTGCCCTTAGGTTGAATCTTTGAAGCCATTTGATATTTTCCATAAAATGCTCTCTTGAAAGCGCCCAGTTTACGCCAATACTCCATACAGGCTTATTCTGAGCCGATTTTTCAGTGCCAAAAAGATTGGATTTGTCCTGACGCCAGCTACCATTAACGGTATAACGCTGTAGGAAAGTGTAGGCTGCATTTGCATAAATCGACCGAAACCGTGTTTCTACCTCTGCATAACTAAAATCATTGGTATTGTAAGTACTCCTCGAAGAGTTGTAACGCATAATCGTATTAACGACCCCTTTGGCTAAAGTATCATAGTTTAACGGTTGAGATGTACCAAGTTGCGGGTTAAAACCTCTTTGCGTAATCGATGTACTTCTTGTCAACGCCTTTTGCATTTCTGCACCAAAAATGGCAGATAACTGGTGGTCTGATGCTTTCCAGTTTTTATTGTATGCCAATTGATGACGGATGGTCCAGTTTTCCTGTACATTATTCCCCGATATGTATCGTCCTCCTTTTTGGGGCATAAAATAACGGATGTTGTTTGTGGCCACACTCCCTGTGGCAAAACTTACCACTTCATTTCTGGATTCGTAAGCTTCCTGTGCCCGATAATTACGGCTGTTGTCACTGCCTTTTACCAATCCATATATACCTTCCAGTTTTAAACCGTTTAATAGGATGAGTGAAACGCCTGCGGTGAGCCTGGCCAGCAGGTTATCGGTAAGGGTATAACCATATCCTGCTTCATCTAATGGACTATAATCTAAACTTATACCACTTCTGGTCTCATAAGCTTTACGTAAAGAATCTGTCCTTGATAACCAGGGCATGTGAATATTGTTCCCATTCGCATCGCTAAACAACTGATACGGTAAAAAAGTATAATTGGCGTTCGGCAAAGGTGTTGTCTTACTTCTAGAATTGGTAAGATCGGTAATCAGGTACATACTCAGATAGCGTGAGGGACGGTAATCCTGACGGGCATTGACTTTGTACGTATTGGTATAAGATCCGGGTTTGCTATTCTGAGCTCCAGTATAAGCAAAAGAACCGTAAATGCTGTATTTTTCGGTTCCTCCCCTTACCGAAAGTGTATGGTTGGTTAACAACTCATTTTGATAGAAGAGATCCCTGATTTGTGCATGGTTACTAATTCCTGCCAGACTATCCAGTTTAGCATCTTTTACCGAGGTTGGAATTAGCTTGCGCGACCAGTCAAACAAAATTTGTTCGTGAGGAGAAACGCCGGTACTAATTGCAAACGGGGCATTGCTTGCCGTTTGCCAGCTTGTAACGGAAGGATCGAATATATCTTTCGCAGCCTGTATAAATTGCTGGCTGTTTAGTAAGGGCATATTGTCCAGATCAGGTTTGCCTAAAAAATTAACGAAACCATCATATTCAATTTTTAATTTCCCTGAACGCCCCCCTTGTTTCGTTGTAATTACGATTACGCCGTTTGCAGCCCTGGAACCCCAGATGGATGCAGCTGTAGCATCTTTCAGCACAGTTATATCAGCTACATCGTTTGGGTTTACCGAAGCAATATTACTGATCGCGATCCCGTCTACAACAATAAGTGGCCCACGCTCGGTACCACTGTAAACGCCACTTGTACCCCCACTAAGCACACCAATGGAGGTTAGTCCACGGACTTGAAAGTTGTCTGTATTTGCATTGTTGATGGTTAGACCAGGAATTAATCCATCCAAACGTTGGAGGATGTTCATTGTTCCCGTCCGGTTTTTCAATATCTCCATGTCGGGCTTTGCAAAAGATCCTGCACTCCGCTCCTTAGGTAAGGTCTGGTAACCTGTAGAAACAACCTGCACTTCTGTAAGCTTATCACTTGTTACATTAAGTCTAATCAATTGATAGGGCAAATTTTCCTTTGCTGTAAAGCTGATCTTTATAAATCCGACAAATGAAATTTCAATCCGGTCCCCAACATTGGCGGCAATGGTAAAAGTACCGTTCTCTGCAGTGACGACAGATTTGTTCTGCGTGACATTCTTTACACTTGCATTGGATAGAGCCGTACCTGTGGAGTCAGTCACCTTGCCCGAAATAGTCAGATCAACAGCAACATTACCATCATTTCCCGTATTTACCTGTTCTCTGATAACAACCATTTTATCTTCTATAGAAAATTCCAATGAGAGTTTGCTCAGGCATGAGGTAAGTACTGTTTGAAGTGGCTGATTGTCTACAGCAATATTGATAGGTTGCTTTTTCGAGATAATATCCCGGTTGTACAGGAAATCATAGCCAGTTTGCCGATGAATTTCCCGGAAAATTTTTTCAAGAGATACATTTTTATGATTTAGGGTCACATTTTGTGCAAAACCAGCTGCGCTTACCTGCATCAGCGTGATTAATATAATAACGGTGGTTAGGCGCATTACAAGCCAGAGTTTAGGGAATAGACGGTTGGATCTATCCGTTTCAATGAGATAAAATTTATACATTTGTTTGGTTTGGTTTAGCATCAGCCCATGTGGTTCGAAGCTCAGGGCTGTTGCAGTTTTAGTTGATTTTACTAATGCTGAACTATCGTCAGGGGATGTTTCCGCATACCCCTGACCTTTTATGCTCAGTTTTGCTGTCGTACAAGTATTTTCATCCTTTTTGTTTAAAAATTAATAATCTGTTAATTGATATTATAATTATTTGCTTACAAACACCTTTTGTCCTTCTATCCTAAAATGCACTTCGCCAGTTTTTGCAATCATCTTTAATACAGTAGAAATATTTCGTGATCTAGACGAGAACCCTCCTAATTGCAGATTTACAGGAGCTGATGGTTCATAGATTACTTCGATATTGTACCAACGCCCAATCTTGCGCATCACCGTACGAAAATCATCCCCACCAAAAATAAATTCCCCGTTCTTCCAGTCGGTAACTTCTTCAACATCTGCAGGCGCAACCTGGATTAGACCAGCATCAAGGACAGATTGCTCCCCTGGCTTTAGTACTTTTTGGCTGTGGTTTGAATTTGAGATCAATACACTTCCTTCCAGCAATGTGGTTTTTGTAGCTGCCTCATCTTCGTATGCATTTATATTGAAATGTGTTCCTAAAACCCGAACTTCCTGTCGCGCCGTTTTTACAATGAAAGGGTGCAAACGATCTTTAGCAACTTCGAAATATCCTTCACCTGTTAAAAAGACCTGTCGTTTACCTTTTTCAACGAAACTTACCGGATATTTTAATGAAGATGCTGCATTCAGGAACACGAGTGTTCCATCAGGTAAACGCAACTGAGTTTGTTCCCCACGAGAAGTCGATAAAGTATTGTATCCTGAATTCTTTGCACCATTATCCATGATCTCATATACAATCTGCCCATCAGGTGTTTTGGAAATCTTTACACCAGATTGCATTGCAATATTTCCTGATAATGCATTATTAACCAAAATCTTTTGCCCATTTGCCAGGGTTAAAGTTGCAACATTTTTCCCCGGAGCGATATCTTGTTCGTAAGCTACTGCGTCTGTTGATTGTTTATCATTATTATAATAAAAATAACTTCCAAACATTACTACAATGGCAATAGATGCTGCTACAACCCATTTCAAAAATAATTTATAAGTCTTAACTTGTTTATTTGGCTTTACAGCTTCTTCACCAATAAAGTGAAGCATATTTTCGATCATTGCAGATTTGTCCTGCACTGAAAATGGATTATTTATTGCATTAAAATTTACCCAATGCAATTCCATTTCATGCTCAATATTTTCTCTATTTTCTACTGTGCTGACCAACAAAAACAATTCTTCCCGCTCCTGCTGATTTGCTGTTTTATCGAAGTATTTCTTGAAGAGTATATTTAACCGTACGTCCTGCATAAAAAATGGATTTATCGACATTTTGCACTAAAGACACAAGACCAGCAAAAAAGGGGTAGTGGTGTTAATAAAAATTAACTAAACATTAATAAATCATTAAATAATTCATTAAAATCATCAGTATAACGATGTCGATTTTAGAATCAAGGTCTTTCTTAATGAAGTTAACGGCATATTGAATGTGCTTTTTAACTGTTTCAGATGAAATATTTAATTTTTTAGCAATTTCTTCGTGCTTTAGCCTTTCGTGGCGACTGAGCAGATAAACTCTTTTAGCTTGTTCCGGAAGTTTATCAATAGAACTATCGATTAGTACCCGGTAATGGTCAACTTGCACAAGCTCTTCCTGAATATCAAAATCCCTGTTAATGTGTTGTTCGATTGGCAAATTAAAATTACGTTCAAGAGCAATTTTCCTTAACTGGTTATACGTTTGGTTTCTACAAATGATGAACAGGTAATTACTGAAACTTTTAATATCGACAAGAGTCTCCCTTCGTAGCCAAATTTTGATGAAGGCATCCTGGACAATTTCCTGAGTTACAGCTTTCGATTCAGTAATTTTATATACAAACTCACCCAATGCACCATAATAACCTTCAAAAAGTTCCGTAAAGGCACGCTCATCCCCTTTAGCTATTTTAGCCAGCAATTCATGCTCATTAAAAAGGGGTTTTAGTGCCAAAACTTTGTCTGAAGCCAATTTAAGAATAAATTGAGATCAATTATAGACATATTTTTCTATATCTGGCAATGCATTTCAATTCAAATTATTTTCCTGTTAGATTCTTATTGAGGCAACGTTTCAAACTTACAGGCATTAAATATTGACCTTATCCATTGAGTTCAATTTTTTGTAAATGATTTTAAAGTCCGTAGAACAGAATCCGCTTCGGGAAATGCTAGCAGAGCCTATTAGTGTCAAAGCTCGGGGTGTGGCCTATAAGTCTGTTGTTTTTCAATTCCACTCTGTCTTCACTTTTTCACGGTGTAATATTCCCCATTCCCTCAATGCAACAATTACAGTACCCAGCGAATTTGTATATTCAGTAAGTTCGTATTCAATGCCTACAGGTTTCGTGTCATAAACATGTCGGTTTACAAAACCATTTAATTCAAGTTCCTTTAATTCGTGTGCAAGCACTTTCGCAGAAATTTTATTTATTGTCTTTTGAATTTCACCAAAATGCCTGTTGCCTTCAAGCATGGCTACCAAAATAGGAATCCTCCATTTTCCGCCCAATACGTATAAAGCATCTTGTATTGGGCCTATGGAAGATTTACATTCCGTAACATTAGGAAATAGCTCGGCAGATTTCTGTAGTCGTTTTGTTATCTCAATCATAAAGTCGATTACTTAAAGGTAAGTAGTTACATTTTGGTAACTACCTGCAATTTTTTAGCAATTTAGGTATTTTTGTGGCACTAAATAAAAAGTAAACAAATGGCAAAAACTATTGCAATTATTGGTGCCGGTCCAGGTGTTGGATTGGCTGTAGCACAACGTTTTGGAAAAGAAGGTTATCATGTAGCGCTTTTGGCTAGAAATCAGGAAAAATTAAATGATTTGGTTAAACAGCTTGAAGCACAAAAAATTTCTGCTGCTTCTTTTTACGCTGATGTATTGGATAAAAATTCTTTAAAAGATGCTTTGGCTGCTGTAAAAAAACATTTTGGTGCTATTGATATAATAGAGTTTAGCCCAACTCCGTCAATGGAAACCATGCGTAGACCAAGAAAAATAGATGTTGAAAATGCAACATTCCATTTAGATTTCCAATTGTTAAGTGCAATTACAGTAGTACAAGCAGTACTGCCCGATATGCTTTCTAAAAAAGAGGGGAGTTTGTTATTTACGACTGCTTCGTCTGCACAAAAACCAAGTGCTACAACAGCTAGTTTCGGAATTGCTGCTGGTGCTTTATTAAATTATGTCCGTGTGCTGAACAACGATTTGTCAGCCGAAAATATTTTTGTAGGCATTGTGTCAATTGGCGGGTTGGTTTATAATACTGATGAACCCGACCAAGAATTATTAAAACATTTCCCTCCGGGAACGCCTGTTATTTCTTCAAAAGAGGTTGCGGAAACACATTGGAAAATGCACGCTGAAAAGAGCGAAAACGAAATGATAATCGGAAAAATCTCTTAGTTTTAAGTCGAATTTTTAATACGGGAAAAACCACAACTTGACTTAATGTCAGTTGTGGTTTTTAGGATATAATCTGGCAGGAAACAAATTACATGATGCAATAGAATTTGCACTGCGTGGACTCAGTTTTTCTCCTCATTAAATCAAGTTAACTAAGGAAACTGCCAAAGCACCTTCAATTGAGCAAATAAAACTTTAAAGCACAAATTGTTACAACATCCATGGCATTATGTTGGGCTTTACTCGCAAGTTTAATTATGCTTTATGCGGGAACAAGCACCTTAAAATTACTCCCTAAACAGATCTACCATACAGGGGCTCAACATTTTTATACCAGGTTTACCTTTAAAAACAGAGAAATTTTCATCATATTCCCAGATCATCCATGGAATGGATAGCCGATCGAGTTCGTTTTTAACAGCGGTTAAATAATTGCATATGCTCTGCCCGGATGCAAATTTCTTGTATACGCCATACTCACCGCATAATACGGGTACGTGATTGGTATTAGACCATTGCTTAATGATCATCAATTTATCGTGCACGGCTCCGGCCTTTCCCTCATTGTGGTAATTATTATAATTTGCCTCACCGGCCGTTCCCTTTGCAGACGGGGCTAAAGGGGGCATCTGATGATCTTGATAAGGAAAAGGGATGCCTGTCGTAGATACCTGTTTCCCTATCCAATCGGCACCCTGATGTGTAAATATAAATGGTTCATAAAAATGAAAGGTATATATGATATTTTTAAATGGTAAAGGAGTTGTCCTACTCAGCTCGTAAATACTGTTATAATTTGAGGCTCCCACAATAATTGTCCTACCAGGCGACATCTTCCTTATACGTGCTATCAGTTTTTGTGCAACCGGAAGCCATTGCTGATCACTGATCACCGGTTCGTTCAGCAACTCAAAATACAGGCTGTTGCCACTGATTTTTCGGTAACGTTTTTCAAGAAGTGTCCATAGCCCCAATAGTTCTTCTGTATCGTATTGCAAATGATCTACCCTGAGGTTACCATAATGGTTTACCAGCACTAACTTCATCCGGTATTTAATGGATTTTTTGATCACTGCATCTATATTAGAAAGCAGTTTCGCTTTCTGTATATCGCTGCCCTCGATATAGAACTGTTGAAAAGCAACAGGCAAACGGATTGTTTTAAGCCCTAAACCAGCAATTAACCGGAAATCGGCATCGGTTAATTTATTTAAGTCCAATGCTTTAGGATTCCAGTACTGTTCAAGCCAGGATACATTAATACCATGTCCTAATTGGTTAGCGCGCAAATAAGACAGACTGCTTTGCTGTGCATAGCCAAACTGCTCAAAAACGATCAGAAGCAACAGTATGTATTTTTTTTGTTTCAATTCGTTTTTTTTATTATGTTTAAAATTCATCTCTGACATTATGAAATCCCCAACCATAACAGGTACCTCAAGTGCTATTTATGTCAGTGAAATGGCATATGAAAAGCAATTAACAAAAAAATCGACATACTACGCCAATATCATTATTTGGACAGTTATATTCCTATATCCCTTACTGGGCATATTGGATTATGTGTACGCCTACCCTATTTATCAAGAACTTTTTCTCACTAAAATAATCATAGTTTTACTAATATATGCTGTTTACGACATTTCGTTGAGACTTGGAAAATCTGCCGATCCTGCATTACATACCACAATTCTGCTCATATCAATTAATGTTTCCATTATATGCAATATTGTACCGTTTGATATTGCGCCTATATTTTTTATGGTTTTTGCGAGTTTATCAATGCTTTTTAACCTCGTAGTTTTTTGGAACCCTGTAAACTCATTCGGTCATTTTTTTGCCACACTTATATTTATGGCAATAGGATATCACCTCCTTAATACGGTTAGTGTAGAAACCTATATTACCCAAGGTGCTGGACTATTTATAATCATCTTTTTTTTCTCCTGTTTTATCCCAATGGCCAGGTATGACATTATTAGAAGAAATACTTTAAACAATCTGCGTTTAAAAAATACAACAACCCAGCTCAATCTGCTACATGATGAACTGGTAGAGAAAAACCAGCAAGTTGAACTATCGAATTCTAGATTAACTGGGCTGGTTATGCAGCAAGATAGCTTTATGGCATTTGTGCGGGAAGATATACTGAGTTTTGTCAGTTCGATCAATTTATCGGCGAATGCGATAAGAAATTCCGAGTATGAGCACCAAAATTTACATCACATAGAAACTATAAACCAAAATATACTTAGGCTGCAACAACTTGCAGAACTTTTCCCTAATGATCATTCGGCCCTATCAAGTGACGTTGTAGTATCTCTAAAAAAAGTCGATCTTTTTGCCAGTGCCCAAGCGGTAGTCAATTGCATGGTTAACGATTTTGGGTATCCCCACATAAACTTTAATATAGACCCGCACAAAAAATGGCCAATGGTCCAATTGGATCAACTTTATACCGAACAGATTCTTTTTAACCTTTTCGCGAACTGTTTTAAATTCTGCAACAAAAACGAACTTATTGATTGCAGGATGAGGGAAAGCAACAACAAACTTCATCTGATCATCAACTGTATACTACCTGGCATAGAAGCAGATCGTGTGGTAAACGAATGGGAATCTGCAGTACCAACGGTACAAAGCCTTAATCAGGGTCTTGGCCCTGGTTTTTATATTGCCAAGCTGCTTGCCGAAAAAATGGGAGGCGAACTCATATATCATAAAAGCCAAACCCATAGCTGTTACGTACTTGCTTTTAACCAATAATACTATTCAAATTTTTATCCAGATGAAAAAACTACTGATCTTTTTCGCACTGTTTATTTGCTCCCTATCAGGTTTCGCACAAAAGTCATTCGAATCTTACGGTTATCAATCCCAATTGATAAGGGGAACTGAAGGACAGTATATTTATTACATCCGCGTACTGCCCAGCCAACAGATGGATAAAAGCACCCTAATAATCGATTTCCAGGCATCAAAGATACTAAATACTGCAAAGTCATTTATTCATATCATGGTTAATGATATGCCTGCACTTAGCAGCAATTTTCAGGCAGACAGTATCAACAGGCTTGTAGTACACATACGCAAAAGCAACAACAGCACTGCTGACTTTCTAAAAATTACCGTCAAATCACAGCTAATGATTGGAGATGATGTTTGCCAGGATGAGAACCAAGCTGGTTTATGGCTAAACATTTTGCCAAGCTCTACTGTGTACTGGGCCAAAAATAAGCAGTATGGTCCGTCTAGTGTCAATCTTTCCAATGCCCTTTTCAGCAAAAAAGCGATTGTTTATCCCAATGATATTTCGGCTGCTGAACTGCAAACAGTTGCTTTAACCTATGCTAAACTGTTAAGGGGCGGTACCGAGCGCATAGCGCTTTATCCAATTTCGCAGATGCCAAAAAGTCTAGATAATTTTATTGCTGTTGGATTAGCGCATAAGCTTAAGTCGAAATTTGGTTCCAAATTAAATATAGATCCTAAAAAAGGCCAGGGTATTCTCTATCTGCATAAAGAAACCGATACCACAAAGGATGGATCGCTCAGGCAGATCCTATTTGTAACCGCAGCTGACGCTGCCGGTATGAGCAAAGCTGCTGACGCACTGCTGACCCCTGGAATTTTGAATAGTAGCTTTCAGGACGTATTAAAAGTTGAAAAGGCAGGATATAAGGAATTGGAGAAAAAAAACAGACTGAATCTCTCTGTCCTGGAAAACAATAACAATCTAATGACGGGGACAGGCAGTCTTACGCATGATTATCGCTTTAAAACATCGGTATTCAACTCTATTCCGGCAGCATTGAACTGCCAGTTTGAGATTAAGTTTTCTGGTATTGGGCAAAATGACAGGGGATATTTTAATGTTTATTTAAACGATATCCTACTCACAAGCAGACAATTGAATGAATCAGGCGCATTGCAGGTAGTTACAACAGTTAACCGCTACCAGATCAAAAAATTTAATGTACTCAGAACAGAATTTATTTTTTACCCGGCGGATGGAATGTGTAAGGGTAATTTTCGACATTTTATCGGACAGGTTGATGCCTCAAAATCTTATATAGAAGTATCTGATGACATGGAGGAAAAGCAAGCCAGTTTTTACAGTTATCCTGATGCTTTTCAACAGGGAACGGCCATATTGGTAGCAAAGAATATGCTTTCTCATGCAGTAAAAGCAATTTGTGAATTGGCCTATCAGTTAAATGACCATCCGAGTAATGAGATCGTATACCGTCCCATTGTCGATTTTAGTAACAATGCGGATAAGTATAAAGGACGCAACATTGTATTAATAAGCGATAGGCAGGATCAGTTGCTTCTTAGTTTTAAAGAGATGCCCTTACAGTATCAAAATGATTTCACCATTTATGGGGAGCAGCCTGGTGAAGCGATATATAAACTTTCCTCACCAGAAGCTGCAGCAATTTCGCAGATCTTTAGTGATCAGAATTATCCTTTGATACTTTCTGTTACCGCCCTGCCCAACGATGCTGCTACAGAAATTTTGTCAAATAGCATTCTGGATTTAAATGAACAGTTAAACCTGCTGTCAGGAAATACAATGATCAACAGCAAAAACAACCACCTCATATTCAACCTCGAAAGGAACAGCAACAATATTGTTTATGAAGGTGATGGCAACGGCCATTGGCTAACGCTGTGGCTCAAATACAAATTGCTTTTGCTTGCGGGTGCGCTGTTCCTGATTTTTTTGGCTTACCTATATGTACGCTCAAAAGTAAAAAAGTCACAAAAAATTGTAAATCAATAATTTATTGCCATGAAGCCCAAAGCTATAAAATTTATTTTCGCAACAATTATTTCATTTTTCATGGTACAGTATGCTATAGCAAGTGGCTTCCCTATGCGAAAAGGCAAAGCGCTATTGGCCCCCTACCTCAGTTATTTCGTGGCCAACCAGTACCGCGATCTTAATGGGCAGAAGTATAATTATGCAAATGACGGAAAATACAGTTCTTTTACGATGCAGCTTTATCTGGAATATGGCATTACAGACCACCTTGATCTGGTTGCAAAACTTCCTTTAACTTCTGCACAGTTTAAAGATAATATGCAAAGAAATAGCAATACGGCACTTTCGGACGTAGAAATAGGGCTTAAATACAATCTTTTGCAATTTAATCAAAAAAAGTACTTTCTCTCGGCCCAGGCATTGGCAGCGGTTCCGCTGTATAGCAAAAATGGTAACCCAAGCACGGGTTATGGCCAATTCGGTTCCGAACTAAAATTACTTTTTAGTGGAACTACCCCGGCAGCTTATTTTAATGTAGAAGCAGGTTACAGGCAGTATTTCGGTAATACGTTTGGTAACGTAGGACAGGTAAGCTACATCGCAACATCAGGATTGCATTTGGGCAAAAACAATCAACTTATGGGAGAGATAAACGGGATCAGTTCGTTAAGATCGAACCAATTTAATCCAGAAAATCCAGCTTCAAACACCGAATTTACATTTGTAAAAGCCAATATCGGCTTTGGACAGCGCATTACTGGTGATAACTGGATATTCGCAGGCCTTTTCCATGATATATTCAACAGAAACTCCGGTATTGGCCAAGGCGTTACAGTTACCGGGATTATACGCTTTTAATATGGACAAAGAACAAAAGCGTTATATTATAGGAATACTATCTGAGCATGGTTATATAACGCGTGATGATGTGGTGCGGATTGCTTCTTTTGGAGAAACCAGCGGATTATCACTGGTTAAAATACTGCTTAATTTTGGGTACATCAGCCGGAAAGATTATCAAAAATGCTTATTGGAAGAAGGCTATGATTTTAAAGACGTTCGATTGGAAGAGACTGATCTTGAGGTAATGATGCAGACGGATCTTAAATCCGTTGATCGCGATCTAATCCTGCCGTTGCGAATAGAAGATGGTTATGTAGTTGTTGCCGTTGCCGATCCTACTGCAACAGCAGATTTTCTGTTGATTGAGGAAAAGTACGGTTGCCCTGTAAAAGTACTGCTTAGCTCCGATCTTGATATCATTTGGCTCGGACATAAACTACTGGGTGAAACCTATGTTAAAAAAGCGGTTTTCGAGTTACTCAACAGGGATCCGGAAAGCTCGGCTCTTGTCACTTTTACCAAATCCCAGCTCATTATCATCTTTTCAGTTATTGCGCTGGTTACAGTTTCTCTCTTTCTCAGTTTTACAAACACCACCATCGTCATTAATATGTTAATGAGCAGCTTCTTTTTGGTGGCCGTTACTTTTAAGTTGTTTCTTGCCCTTACCGGATCAAAGCTCGAACTTTTCCAGGCAGTAAGCAAAAAAGAGATTTTAGGGGCAAAGAAACAAGAACTGCCTGTTTTTACCATTCAGTTACCAGTTTACAGAGAAGATAAGCTGATCAAAAAACTGATCTGGAACCTACAATCGTTAGATTACCCGAGAGAGAAACTTGATATTAAACTCCTGATAGAAGAAGATGATGACAAAACATTAAATGCTGTAAGAGATCTTGATTTTCCGGCCATTTTTGAAGTGATTGTTGTTCCTTTCCACATGCCAAAAACAAAACCAAAAGCCTGTAACTATGGTCTCTATTTTTCGCGTGGCGAGTATCTTACCATTTATGATGCTGAAGATATACCAGACCATGACCAGCTGAGAAAGGTTGTGATCCTATTCAGCAAGCTTCCTGAAAACTACATCTGCATACAATGTGCACTGAATTACTTTAACAGGAATGAAAACTTCCTTACACGAATGTTTACCCTCGAATATTCGTACTGGTTCGATTATATGCTGCCCGGCCTAAGCACACTTGATATTCCCGTTCCATTAGGCGGTACCAGTAACCATTTTAAGTTCGAAAAGCTGATGGAACTGGGCGGCTGGGATCCTTTTAATGTTACCGAAGATGCCGACCTTGGTATTAGGGCTTTTGCAAAAGGCTACAAGGTTGCACTGGTAAACTCTACCACTTATGAGGAAGCCAACAACGAACCTTTCAACTGGATCAGGCAACGCTCCAGATGGATAAAAGGTTATATGCAAACCTATCTGGTACATATGCGTAATCCTTCAAAACTGATAGCAAAAATAGGCTGGAAGGGTTTTTTGGGCTTTAACTTTTTTATAGGCGCAACACCTGTTACCTTTCTCATCTACCCGCTTCTGCTCCTGATTTTTATTTGCTACCTGATATTCGATCTTGACAATATCCGTACCGTATTTCCTGACTGGGTTCTTTATATTTCGATTTTCAACCTGGCAATAGGCAACATACTCATTATCTACGTTAATATGATCGCTGTCTTCAAACGAAGATATTATGAACTCATTTTATTCTCCATTCTTAACCCGTTTTACTGGTTAATGCACTCCATTGCTGCGTATAAGGGACTATGGCAACTGATTACCAAACCATTTTATTGGGAAAAAACGGATCATGGCCTAAGTAAGTTACAAACGAACAGAGAGATCAAAACGGATACAAAATGAGCGCTAAACCGAATAAATCCTTAATCCTGATATCGTTCTTATTGTTCGGTTATTATCTATATATCGCTTACACGCTTTATTATGGAGGAGTGCACAGTAATGAAGCCCTTTTTTTTACAGAAAAATCTGCGCTTCTGCGCGAGGGCGATGTAGACCAGATCAAGCTCGCCGGACTTACTTTCCCGCAGATGCCTTTCATGTTGTCATGGGTTTTCTCTTTTATAGATTTGAGGTTTTCTCCGGTTCTTGCCTCAGCATTAGGTACTTCTGCACTATTTTTCATCATTACATTTTCAATCAGAACGCACGAGCACCGAAACTGGTTGTTTTTAGGCATACTCATTACCTTTATTTTGCATCCGGCGTTTATTTATTTCGCTGTATCAGGAAAAAGTTCGTACATGATGCTCATCTTCTTTTATCTATTTTTGATAAGCATTTTCAGGTATTTCCGCACCAATACATCTTACCATATTTCGGTAGCCAGCATCTATTTTACACTGCTTATTTTCTGTTCGGTTAAGTTTTTCTGGCTAATGCTGTTTATCCTTCCCATCATTTTTTTTGTAGCGCTTCAATCTATGACAGTTGCAAAAAACGATCACATGGACAAGATTGCAATTGCATTTAATACGGAATCGATAAGGCGTAAACTGGTCAATAAAACATTGGCCATATACCTCGTTATCTTTGCGCTACCGATAACCGCGATGTTGATTTTCAGGCTACTGAACCAGGTTTACACCGGAGATGCCGATTATTACTTAAATAGTCCTTATGCAAATTACAGCACAATTACAGATCAAACAGATAATCTAAAGAATTTAGCACAGAACAAACTGGGCCGTATATTTCCTGAGGTTCATTTCTTAACAACGGTAAGAATATGGTTATTTGCGCCCCTACTACTGTTTTGCTTAGGTATTTTCAAGAGTATCAACCGAAACATCTTTGTGGTTTTTTCCCTTTTTTTCTTCATGGAATTCTTAAAGATAAAATACCCTAATGTTTACATTCCCATTCATTTTTACGCGGCCTTTATATGCCTTTCCTGGGCCGTTATAGCAAACGCAAAAAATATCAAAGAACTGAGATTCAGCAAATATTTTTATCTTTCAATTATCATCATACAGCTATTTACCGCATACATTACCATAAATTCGAGCCATGTGCCTGAAGAGAAAAAATACCTGAATGCATTTGTATCCTTAATTATGCGTAAACCGCTTTACAGGGGCGATGCTGAAAAAATATCCAATTACATCAGAAACATTAAATCTGATGATGCTATACTTGCAGATGACGCCAATGCCTACCGGATCATCGCATTAACAGGATCTGCTCAAGTATTTCTAACTCCAGGGGAAAATAGTTTTTTGGCCGCACTTGCCCAGCCAGAAAAACATGTATCTTACATATTAGCCACAAAAAAAGAAAGCCAATATGATCCATTCGGACTATTGAATGCCGATATGATACAAATGTTTAGTTTAAAGGGAATTTCGCTGCATCCGGTCTGCTCTAATAAAAACTGGATATTGTGGCGTATCGAAAACAAAAAATCATATGATAATTAAAGTCTGCTCCCGATATTTTCTATGTTAATGCCGTGAATGTGCAACAGTTTCAATCAGTATCAAGAAATTATGCACAATAATTCATTATTACGCTTTAAAAAATCTCTTATAGGATAAATTTCCGATGAATCTGCTTTTTCGAATAATCTTAATTTTTTTAATAAATTTCCTATCGTGTAGATTGGATATATACTTGAGTCAGGTAATTACTTGGATTTAAAATCGTAATCACGCCAGCAAAATTCCTTAGTTAAGAAATTTAATATCAGGCACTTGAAGATAACAAGCGCATCATATCATACGATAAAGTTACCAATATTTCTGCATAGCAGACAAATTCTGCAAGAACTTTGATAAAACTACTTAACCCATTATTTTATAAACTTTTCCTTTACTGGTTAAAAAAGTAGTGAGGTATCCATTTCCGGTTTTAGTAACTTTTTGTTTAACGCCATCCACATGAATCTTGTTACTGGTTCTGATTATACAATTGCCACCATTTCCAGATCTGATCAATGCTGACTTTAATTTACCTGCATCCCATTCCATATCCACAGTAAAAGCGCCTCTGGCTTTTAGTCCGGATATTTTTCCATTAGCCCATGCTGTTGGAAGTGCAGGCAATAAATGTAACTCATCAAGTTGACTTTGCAAGAGCATTTCGGTTATACCTGATGTTGCCCCAAAATTTCCATCAATTTGAAATGGTGGATGTGCATCAAAAAGGTTAGGATATAAACCGCCGCCCTTTGAGACACTTAAATCGCGCATTAAATCGCGAACCAATTTATAGGCATGATCGCCATCAAGTAAACGGGCCCAGAAGTTGATTTTCCAGGCAAGACTCCAGCCAGTCCCCTCATCTCCACGTAATTCAAGTGTCTTTTTACTTGCTGCAGCAATATCAGGATTGATTAAGGGAGATATTTCCCGTCCCGGATGTAAACCAAAAAGATGACTTACATGGCGGTGATGCGGTTCTACATCTTTCCAATCCTTGTACCACTCCTGCAAGTTACCCGCCTTACCGATATGAAGCGGATATAGTTTCGCTAATTTGGCTTGAAGTAGTTTTCTGAATGCTGCATCAATTTTTAATGCTTCAGAAGCTTCTATACAATTGCGGAAATGGTCGCGAATGATAGACATATCCATCGTTGTTGCGACAGAGGTATTTGCGGGTTTCCCTTTATCGTCATAATATTCATTTTCAGGCGAGAATGAAGGAGCGGTAACCAGGTATCCGTTTTTATCTTCTACCAGATAATCAACTAAAAATTCTGCTGCGCCCTTCATCACCGGATAAGCCTTTTTCAAAAAGTCCTTATCCTGGGTAAACCGATAATGCTCATATAAATGCCGGCTTAGCCATGGAGCGGCCATATACCAGTTTGCCCATTTCGGATCACCCTTACCTAAATCACCTACCGGATTACTTAAAGCCCAGATATCGCTGTTATGATGTGCTACCCAGCCTTTCATATGATAAAAATCTTTGGCAGTTTCTTTTCCTGTTATTGCTAGATCATTGATAAATTTAAATAAAGGGTATTCCATCTCTTCCAAATTGCTGATGGCAGCAGGCCAATAATTCATTTGGGTATTGATGTTAATGGTGTAATTTGAGCTCCATGGTGGTCGCATAGAGGCGTTCCAGATTCCCTGAAGATTAGCAGGAGGTCCGCCAGGACGCGAAGAACTGATGAGCAGGTATCTTCCGTATTGATATAAAAGTGTTTCGAATGCCGGATCGGTTACGCCTTTACTAAATCCAATCAGTCGTTCATTTGTGGGAAGTTTAGCATTTGTAACATTACTTGTTGAGCCCAGCGTAAATTTAACACGAGTAAAATAATGCGAGTAATCGGCTACATGCTCCGTAAAAAGTGTTTTCCATGGTCGCCTGGTTACAGCTAAAAGATTATCGTTACTAATTTTAACCTCATCCTTTCCCTCACTTACCGGGCATTTATCGAAACCATTAAAACTAGTAGCGGCACAAATAAACAATAACACTTCATCGGCATTTTTAACCTTCAAACCCGAAGTATCAGACCGTACGCTTCCACCTTTTAAAACAGCCCGAACCTGCATGGCTACCCGCATACCGCTGCAATCTCCATCATCATATCTTATAGGCTTCGAATTATAATCTATGTAATTGGGATCAACCTGTGATGGGGCTTTTCCTTTAAAAATAATACCATTGTTCCCATCAGCAGTTACAGCTCCTTTAAGCTGACTACTTACACTGGCAAAAAAATTGATCATACCGGGTTTATCTGCACTTAAGCGAACAACAATGGCCTTGCCTGGAGCAGTAGCGATAATTTCGCGTTTGTAAGCCACTCCGTTTGCCTTAAAACGAACAGTTGCCATACTTTCATCAATGGATAAGTCTCTTAAATATTGCTCAAATTGAACTGCACCAATATCCTGTTTCAACTTAAGATCGGCCATGGGTAAAAAAGATTGAGAATAAACCCCTTGCATTTTACTTGCCTCTTTATTTGCATCCTGATAATTCTCATTTTTCAAAAGTAACTCGCGGGTACGCATCAGATATTCTGGCGCTTTGGGATTCACATTCGGTTTTACCGGCCCACCGCTCCATAAAGTGGCTTCATTAAGCTGGAGTAATTCATTCGACGGATCGCCGAAAATCATTGCACCCAACATGCCATTCCCAACAGGCAAAGCTTCAGTCCATTTTTTTGCCGGAGTATTGTACCACAATAAATCGTTTTTTTGTCCAAAACATCGAAAAAATAAACCGGAACAAACAAACAGGCAAAATAAAAAACGAATCATAGATTAATATTATGTATTAAATTTTAAGAAATGAACTTCAGTAACCGTATCGTTTTCAATATTAATTAAAATTCTGACAAATACTAAGGATTTAACGTAGGTATTAATGGTATGCCGGAGATATTGAGCCATTTGTATATCAGAAAGGTAGTTAAGGTTAGCTGCGCTCCCCTATCTTGCAGCAAAGTTATTTTACTGAAAATTAGGTAATTAGAATCATTGTTAATAAATGTTTAGTTTATTTATAAACCAAAATATTAAGATTTACGTATTTATAAACTATATTGATACTAAAGTAATCATCTCATGCAATTCCAAAATAAAAACATACTCATTATTGGCGGAAGCTCTGGTATAGGCCTTGATCTGGTTCACCTGCTCAGTGGTGAAGGTGCAAACGTTTTTGCTGCATCCAGAAGCCGCTCAGACAGCTGGCCTGAATCTGTCCGCTATATTGAGCTGGATGTTATGCAGGAAACCGGAACCTTATCTGAAATGCTACCTGCTGAACTGCATGGATTTGTTTATTGCGTTGGCAACATTAATCTTAAACCTTTTTCCAGAATTACAGAAAACGACCTGATAGCAGATTTTAAACTTAATGTTGTTGGGGCGGCTTTATCTATACAACAATCGCTTAAACCACTAAAAAATGCTGAAGCTGCATCCATTGTGCTAATTAGTTCTGTGGCCGCGAGAACAGGAATGCCTTATCATGCCAGCATTGCCGCATCCAAAGCAGCAGTAGAGGGATTAGCCATTTCTTTAGCGGCGGAGTTGAGCGGAAGCCAGATTAGGGTAAATGTTTTGGCACCATCTTTAACCGATACACCATTGGCGTCTAAACTGCTCAATACCCCTGAAAAGATGGAAGCTTCTGCAAAAAGGCATCCCATAGGAAGATATGGATCACCTAAAGACATCAGCACCGCCATCAAATTTTTATTATCACCAGAAAGCAGTTGGATAACGGGTCAGGTTATTCCCATTGATGGCGGCATGAGCAATTTAAAAACAACATTTTAACTGTAAAACTGGCGCTGATGAAACCGCATCCATAACTGTTCTAATCTAAAAAACATGCTGTACAATCTCATAAACGAACTATTATCATTGGTTAAAACTTACGAAAACACCGCTACAAAACCGAAAGATGATTTACACGCTTTTCAAAAATGGCTTAGTGAACACTCGGCAGGCAATGCTTTGTTACCACATGTAGAACCTGAATGGAGCGGCAAAATAAACGGAAGATCTGCAGATAGTGTGATCAATACAACACTTGTTCACCTTTACAGGTATGCAAAGATGCATGCAAAAGATGCGATAGCAGGAAGTTCATTTTCTACTCCAGATGAATTCATTTATCTCATCAATCTGGTTTCGCATGGTGCAATGAGCAAAACAGACCTTATTAAAGAAAATGTGCACGATAAGCCAGCAGGAACATTGATTATTAAAAGGTTACTGGATAAAGGTTTTATCGAACAAAAACCTTCGGGTGTAGATAAAAGAAGCGTAATCATAGCCATTACCGAGAAGGGAAATAATGAGCTTAATAAATGTATGGATAGCATTCGCCTGGCATCTGCCAAAGTTACCGGTCCACTAAATAACGATGAAAAAATAAGGCTGATTGCTATTCTTAAGAAGCTTGAAGATTTCCATTACGAACAAAATTTCGAAAAGATTTAATTATTAATAAATGAAGATAATCTATGACAGCGTATCTGCGCAGTGCAGTAAGGTAGTTACCAAAAGTTACAGCACAAGCTTTTCACTGGGCATCCGTTTCCTAAACAAACGCCATCGGGATGCCATTTACGCGATATATGGTTTTGTTAGGCTTGCAGATGAAATTGTAGATAGTTTCCATGACTATGATAAGGCCACCCTACTGTATAAATTTAAACGGGATTGTGAAGAGGCTATCCACGACAAGATCAGTTTAAACCCAATCCTTAATGCCTTTCAACAGGTGGTAAACCAATACAAAATAAAAAAAGAACTCATTGAGCTCTTTCTGGAAAGTATGGAGATGGATCTTCATCAGCAAAAATATACTCCTGAAAAATATGACCGTTACATTCTGGGATCGGCACAGGTTGTGGGCCTAATGTGCCTGCAGGTTTTTGTAGATGGAGATTCGGACAATTACGAGCGTTTAAAGGAACCTGCGATGAAATTGGGTTCCGCTTTCCAGAAAGTAAATTTTTTGAGGGATGTAAAAGCAGATTTTTATTCGTTAAGCAGAAATTATTTCCCGGATATAAACCTGTCTGAATTTTCAATAGCTGAAAAACTGGTGATAGAAAATCAGATTTCAGCTGAATTCGATGCTGCGCTATATGGCATAAAAGCATTGCCAAAATCATCGAGAGGTGGTGTATACCTGGCATACGTTTACTACAGGGCACTTTTCGAGAAGATAAAGAAGAAAACAGCAACACAGATTATGAATGAGCGGGTCAGGATTTCCAACAGCCATAAATTTATGCTGATGTTTGGTTCAGCACTTAAAAGCAGATACAACAAAATATAACGAATAAGTAAGAGCCGATATAAAACCGCTAATGAATTAAAAAATGACTAACATCAATACACTTTCGGCAGTTGAAATTGACAGGATCATAGAAATGGCATGGGAAGACCGGACTACCTTTGATGCGATCTTTGTACAATTTGGACTGAAACACCAGGAAGTAATCGTGTTAATGAGGAAAGAAATGAAAAAGCGCAGCTTTAAAATGTGGCGAAAAAGGATGAATAATAAATCTACCAAACATGCTGCATTAAAGGCTAATGCAATTTCACGCTTTAAATGCGACCGACAAAGGGCAATTTCAAATAATAAAATAACCAAAAGGTAATTTGGCTGAAATGGAATTTACTACAGATTACAATATAATTTTAAGTAAAATTAAAAATCTGGATGTTGTGCAATATGCAAAAACCAGAAATTTCATAAATGGTGCTGTTAGTTATCTATCTCCATATATTTCCCGTGGGGTAATCAGCCTAAAGCAGATCCAACAACAAATTATTAATCAGGGCATCAAACTGGACGCGGCTGAAAAATTTTTACAGGAGCTGGCCTGGCGTGAATATTATCAGCGGATCTGGCAGGAGAAAAAGGATCTGATCTGGCAAGATATGGGTAAACCTCAGGAAAATGTAGCGGAATATGAAATGATAACGTCAGTATTGGAAGCCAAAACAGGAATAGCTGCTATCGACAAAGGCATAAATATGCTATATCAAACAGGTTATATGCACAACCACATCAGAATGTATGTAGCTTCGATCGTATGCAACATCGGTAAAACCCATTGGAAAAAACCCGCGACCTGGTTATACTACCATTTACTGGATGGAGATCTTGCAAGCAATAATGCCAGCTGGCAGTGGGTATCTGGTGCATTTGCTTCTAAAAAATATTACTGCAACCAGGAGAATATCAATAAATATACCTTGGATAACCAGCAAGAAACTTTTTTAGATAAAGGCTATGAAGCGTTACCCTTAATTTCTATACCAGGTATATTAAAACATCGAACCTCCCTGCAATTAAAAACTGTTTTGCCAGAAACCGCAGTACCATCAATAGACGTATCGAAACCAACCTTAATTTACAACAGCTACAACCTTGATCCGCTCTGGCGGAAGAATGATCATGCCAACCGAATATTATTACTGGAGCCAAGCCACTTTTTGAAATACCCGGTTAGTAAAAATGTGATCGATTTTATCATTTCTCTTTCAAACAATATTCCTGGGATTCAGCTTTTTACTGGTGAACTATCTGAACTCGCCTTGTTATATAAAGACAGTAATTTATTTTCAGATAACATTTTCATATCCAAAGATCACCCGGCATATGTTTACTATATAGGCATTAAAGATGGTTATGAATGGATGTTTCCTGAAATTACCGGCGCTTTTCCATCGTTTTTCAAGTACTGGAAAATGTGCAGGCCTTACTTGGAAAAAGCGATGGGTTAATGAAGCATCACCCGAATTAAAAACTATTTCATTCTTAGCCATGGCAAGAAAATATAAAATATTACGGCTCGTTCTGGGCGACCAGCTTAACATACAACATTCCTGGTTTAAGAAAGCAGCGCCTGATACGCTTCATGTGTTGATGGAAGTTAAAACGGAAACCAATTATGTTTGGCACCACATCCAGAAAGCATGTGCATTTTTCGCAGCCATGGAAAATTTTGCCGAATTGCTAAACGGTAAAGGATTTGAAACACTGTACCTTCGACTTGACGATCCGAAGAACAAACAAAATTTTTCAGATAACCTGAGCTACTTAATAGAGAAGTTTGGAATAACGGAATTTCATTACCAATTGCCTGATGAATATCGCCTTGATCAGGAACTGAACAAGTTCTGCGATAACTTACATATCGCTAGCCAGGCTTTTGATACCGAACATTTTTACACCAGCAGAACTGAACTCGGAGACTTCTTTTCAGGAAAAAAAGAATTGTTGATGGAAAGCTTCTACCGGGCTATGCGCTCAAAACACCACATCTTATTAGATGATGGCAATGATCCACTAGGAGGCCAATGGAATTTTGATGTAGAAAACCGCAAGAAACTTCCTAAAAACCACAAACCAAATCCGCCTTTATTATTTGAGAATAATGTAAGCAAACAGTATGAAAGAATAAAAGATGGAGAAATTAAAACCATTGGCAATATTGACCCTAAACACCTCCTCTGGCCAATAAACAGGGAACAATCTTTAAAACTGCTACGTTATTTCTGTGAAAATTGCCTCCATTTATTTGGCACCTTCCAGGATACGATGCAAACAGAAGAATGGTCTCTTTATCATTCCCGCTTATCGTTTAGCATGAATACCAAACTTATTTCACCGGTAGAAGTGGTCAGTTCAGCGATTGAATATTGGAAGGAAAATAAGAAATCGATCACCATGAATCAGATAGAGGGCTTTGTTAGGCAGATTTTGGGCTGGCGCGAATACATGAGGGGGATTTACTGGATGAAAATGCCAGCGTTTGAGAAAATGAACTTCTTTGATCATAACAGAAAACTTCCAAAATGGTACTGGACAGGAAAAACGGATATGAACTGTTTAAAGCATTCCATCAATCAGTCTCTAGAATATGCGTACGCTCACCATATCCAGCGTTTAATGATCACAGGGAATTTTGCACTGCTTGCAGGCATTAATCCGGATGAGGTTGATTTCTGGTATCTGGGAATCTATATCGATGCCATACAATGGGTAGAAATTACCAATACCAGGGGAATGAGCCAATATGCAGATGGCGGCATTACAGGCTCAAAACCATATACTGCAACGGCCAACTACATCCATAAAATGAGCAATTATTGCGATAACTGTAAGTATGACCGCACTGAAAAAATTGGAGAAAATTCCTGCCCATTTAACAGCCTGTATTGGGACTTTCACGATAGAAACAGAAGCAAGCTTGGCAAAAACCACAGGCTCTCTATGGTGTACCGGATCTGGGATAAAATGGATGCTCATTTGAGATCAGAAGTATTGAAAAGAGCAGACATTATCTTAAAAAACCTTGATCATCTTTAAGGTGGCGACTAACTAATTAGAAAAAATCCTTAAAAAAGAGATATCGAAATGAAAATCAATCAATTTTAAACTGGGTATAATGTTTAATAAACCAGGTTAATGCCGGGTTTTTATTTGATTCTTTATAAGCCAACACCACCTCTGTGTTAATCGGGATGGCTCCAAGCTCAATAAAAGACACTTTCAACTGTGCATATTGTTTTTTTAAAGATAGTGGCAAAATAGATACACCCAAGCCCGCTTCTACCAATTGTAATATAGAGTGTACATTGTTAGCTTCGTGGGTAATATCCGGACTAAAGCCCATTCTCTGGCAAATTTCTATAAGTTTCTGGTTATACTGTGGTGCAAATTCTTTATTAAAAAATATAAATGGACTCTTGCTTAAAAAAGCAGCCAGTTCTTGCTGATTATCAATTTTATGATCTGTTCCGCCCAAAACCACCACAAAAGGATCGAAAAACAAGGATTCTACTTTCAATTTGTCAGATAACACGGGAGCTCTTAAAATCCCTACATCTAAACCACCATGCTCCAGCGCTGTAATTTGGGCAAGCGTAGGCACTTCGAACAAACTCGTTTTCAGATAGGGAAATTCCTGATGCATCAATTTTAAAATCTCAGCCAGTTGCGATTGATAAACCGAACTGATATAACCAATCTTAAATTCACCGCTAACACCTTCATAAATTTTACGAACCAATTCTTTACTCTCTTCCAGCTTGGCAAACATAGTATCTATCTCATTTTTAAAATATTTACCGGCGTTTGTTAAGGCAACCCGTTTATTATTCCGAACAAACAACTGTACACCGAGTTCTTCTTCCAATTCTTTAATCTGCCTGCTCAAAGGTGGTTGCGAAATAAAAAGCTTGGTGGCTGCTTTGGTAAAATGAAGTTCTTCTGCAACAGTTTTAAAATATAACAGGTGTCTAAGTTCCATATCTATGATACTTAATAGGTATTAATTTATGTCAAAAATGATATTTTACAAATATGATCAACAACAATAACTTTACAAAAAAATTTAAAAGTCATGAATAAAGATTATTCGCATAAAGCAACAAATGAGGAAATTAAGACAAGGTTTGACAGCGATGTAGAACGTTTCTCGAACCTGGAAAGCGGTCAACAAACTACTATTGATGCACCACTTACCATGGAACTTTGCACGGAGGCAGCCAAATACATTAACCCAAACGCAAAAGAACTATTGGATATTGGCTGTGGGGCAGGCAATTACACGTTAAAAATGCTCAGTAAAACCCCAAACCTGAACTGTACACTTAACGATTTGAGCTTACCTATGCTGGAACGTGCAAAAGACAGGATATCAATACAGACTACCGGAAAAATAACATTGATACAGGATGATATGCTTAACCTGAATTTGCCCGATAATCATTTCGATATTGTTCTGGCCGCAGCAACATTCCATCATTTACGTACTGATGCCGATTGGGAAATTGTTTTCACCAAAATTTACCAGGCTTTAAAACCCGGCGGCAGTATCTGGATTTCTGACCTCATTGCACACGACTCAGTTCTGATCGATAAACTTTTTCAGGATCAATACGGAGCTTACCTGGAAACACTTGGCGGTGAAACATATAAACAAAAAGTACTGGATTATATCGAATATGAAGATACCCCGCGTTCTGTAAATTACCAACTGGCTTTGCTACAAAAAGTTGGGTTTAGTGTTACCGAGATCCTACATAAGAACTGTTATTTTGCAGCATTTGGTGCGATAAAATAAATAGTATGACGGGGTTGTTGTATCCTGGGTATAAAATTGTAATCCTGAGCCTGTAGAAGGATCTTTTTCAACGCTTGAAGGCGTTTCGATACTTCGTCAGGCTCAGCTCAACCTGACAGATTAGAGATGGAATTTTAATTTATGATAAACCTCATTAGCAATGCTGTAATCAACGCCAACGCATATTCGTACTTTTCAACCAATTTATAGGAGCTTTAGACCTTTTTTGAAAGCGGTCCTTGATCGAAATTTGTAGTCTAAATTTCATCAAAGCAGAATCATAAATAATTTGATTTTGCTGATTACTAACCCAAATTCATCAAGGTGGCTAATTATACAATCACATCAAAGCCAAAAGGCTTTAAAACTGCCATTATACGGCTAATTGCCTATAGTGCATTCATTTATCTGATTGCCGAATTTCTTAAATGGAATGTAAAACACGAAGCAGTAAGCAATAAGTTTAGTGAAGATTCTGCGGTAGAATACGTTCAGAGTATTTTGCTACTTTTAAGTTCAGGCATTTTTCTCTATGCTTCTTTTAAATATAAATCGCTATTTCCACTTTCTTTCGCCCTGTTTGCTTTTATGATGGCCTCTTTTATCAGGGAACAGGATGCTTTTTTAGACCAACACGTATATGATGGAGCCTGGCAAACCGGTGCATTTGGCCTCCTCTTGCTGGCAACTTTACTTATTTACAGAAAGAAAGTACTCTTTTTTTCCAATTTAAACAATTTTGTACACCAGTTCTCTTTTGGAATTTTATTATCAGGTATTGTAACTACTTATGTTTTTGCACGCTTATATGGAAGAAAAGTTTTTTGGATGGCCGTTATGGAGACGCAATATGCCCGTGATGTCAAAAATGTATCGGAAGAGTCTCTAGAACTTTTTGGCTATGCACTGATTTTTATTGCAAGCGTAGAGTTTTATCTATTCGCTAATGCCAAAAACAATGCAGTAGCATTAAAAAAGCACAGAGGTCAGGCATCATTTCCTATTTCTGCCTAATTTAATGTGAGTTTGGTTTAGGCGGCTGGCGTTAGCTGGTTTTGAGCAGAAATTTCCCCAATAATCTAATAATAATAATGCCTATTGCTCTTTTTCATGTATTTCTCGATCATGAACTCAAATTATTTATAAATTAACTTGAGTTCATTTTTTCATTTAAGCTTAGCAGATATGGTTTAAAACTTAATCCTCTCTTAACAATAGTAGCTTTAAGTTTGTTGTTAAATATCAGAAGGTTATGAAAAAACGCTCCACTCATTTGAAAAGAATCACTTATTACTGTTCTTATCTTATTATTCTGATCTTTTCCCTGCAATCCTGTAAAAAAGACAGCAAGCAACCCGATTATCCGTCAGGCAGCAATGAAAACATCAATACCTGGATACTCGACAGCCTGAAGCGTTATTATTATTGGAGTGAGCAATTGCCTTCCGCTCCAAATATCGGTTTATCGCCAAAAGATTTTTTTAATACCGTCCGCAATGCTTCCGACCGTTTTTCTTATATCAATATCCCAAATGATGCCTCAACCATTACACCTAACAACCGGAACTTTGGTTTTGATTATGTAACCGTTAGCGACCAGAATAGTACAAAAGTTATTGGGATTATCAAATTGGTTTTAAAAGATTCTCCTGCATCAAGGGCGGGTTTAAAACGCGGAGATTACATCAGTAAGATAAATGGGAAAATATTAACATCAACCAATGCACAAACTTTGCAGGACGAAATTTTAAGCGGCGACCGCTTTTCGCTTGGTCTGGCTGAGCAGAACAACAACGTATGGACGGATACACGTACCGTAGAACTGACCAAAGGCATAATCCTCGATCAAAAAGAAATCAGTAAAGTAATGGTAAGTGATGGAAAAAAAATTGGCTACCTGTATTTTCTTGATTTTAATGGTGGTTTGGCCAGTTCATTAATTCCGGTTTTCAGTAATTTCAAATCTGAAGGCATTACCGACCTGATTCTTGATTTACGTTATAATTCTGGCGGACAGGTAGCAGAAGCAGCGGCGATATGTGCCATGATTGCACAAAATATAACTTACGATAAAGCATTCATTACCTATAAGGGCAATAAAAACGGCGGAACCAGAACAGAATCTATCGGCACTGCAGCTACTTTCGATCGAACGGTAAATTTCAATGTCTTGCTTCAGCAAAACCTGGGTTTAAGCAAAGTTTATATTTTATCAACTGCCGCCACCGCATCCGCTTCGGAAGTGATGATCAATAATTTAAAACCTTATATCCAGGTGATACAGATTGGTGAAAAAACCAGGGGAAAAGATGAAGCGTCGTTCAAAATATTTGATGCGCGGATCCCAAAAAAGGTCAATTGGGAAATGCACCCAATTGTTTATAAACTATTTAATGCTCAAGGAGCCGGGAATTACAGTACAGGTATCCTACCCGATGTAAGTGTAAATGAAATTAATACTTTACCCCTGCTCCCGCTTGGCGATCAGGCCGACCCGCTGGTAAAAGCAGCGATGGCAAGGATAAGCGGTAAAGTAAACAAAACTGGCTTCAACCTTAATTCTCAGCTTTTAGGAACTTTCCAACCTGGAAATATTTTAATGGATTCGAGGACCGAATCTGCGCAGCAGGGCATGGTTATTACCCACCGATAGAAAAGGTTCTCATTAGCTTAACATTAACTTTAAACGCAAGCCCTAACTTGCCACCGTTAACCGCTACTCATGGAAAAGTTGGAAGATTTTAAAAACATAAACCTCCTGAATGCATTAAAGGCTGGCAATTCGGCCGCTTTTAATGAAATTTACCACAAGTACCGCCAAAAGATATTTGGTTATGCTTTCCATTTTACCCGCTGCCGCGAAGAAGCTGAAGAACTTACACAAGACAGCTTTGTTAGGCTCTGGGAAAACAGGTCTAAAATAGATCCGGAAAAAAATTTCGATGCTTTTATTTACACCCTTATCCGTAATAATTTTTTGGGCACACTCCGTAAAAAAGCAAGAGAAAAAGCTTATAGCTGCGAAAATTTAGTACAGGAGCAATCTTTTAATGCAATCGAAGATGAACTTGATGCAAAAGAATCGAAACAATTGGCCCATGAAGCGATAGAAAGTCTTTCTCCGCAAGTAAAAAAAATATACCTACTGAGCCGTAATGACTACCATACCCATGAAGAAATATCGCAGTTGTTGGGCATTTCTAAAAACACGGTGAACAATCACCTTAAAAAATCACTGGGCATTATGCGGAAATACTTTAAGACTTATTCGCCAGAAACGATAATATCGTTGGTAGTAATGATGTTTTGCTGAGCGATCACCTTGGAGTGTTTGCTACCGCGATCATCATCTTGATCCTCTATTTATATTTTCCATCGCAAAAGATCCTTCGACTAGGCTACCATTGAAGCCATTTTACAAGTTATTATTAATCAGCATTTTAAATACTTTCGCATTTCCACCCAATTAGGCCCTACCACGGTATCCCCGTTCTACTTAAATCCGGCCTAACAAATTTTTCGGGCTCCACTGACAAAGCCATCCCACTGGCTTCGAAAGAAAAATTTTCAGCCGGTGTTTTTTGTTTCTTTTTGACATCAAAAAGAAAGAGCCCTTCGGTGGCGGCGAGCCGAGGCAAGGCTTTGCCATGGGGCAAAAAAAATAAATGTATACGTCATTCATATTGATTTTTATCCAATAAATTATCCCTCAGGATGACAAAACGAGATAAATCTTCCGTGTTTCTGTGCCTCCGTGGCCAGAATTAGCGTAATTTTTATTCGATCTTAAGGATCTAATAAAATGGTCATCATCTCCACTAAAGCGCAGCGAAATGGAGAGATCTATTATTCATTTCATTATAAAGATCCTTCATTGCATTCAGGATGACAAATTGATCAATAATAAAATGGCCGTCATTTCCACTGAAGCGCAGCGAAATGGAGAGATCCAATTATTCATTATCCATCTTACACTTCCATTGTAATGGATCTTTCGACTATGTTCAGGATTGACAAAATTGGCAATTAATCCATCTCCATTAATTTTTTAAAATAAATTTCATTTCCCTATAGCTGTATGCCAAGCCTCGCGCATATATACAGTAGTGCGCAGCATAAAAGCTTACAAATATTAAAGTGAAAGAAAACATTAAAATACTATTTGAACATTATTTAGCAGGTGAAACCACTCAGGAACAAGAAAAAATCCTGATGGAGTATCTGGCCGATCCGGCAAACGCAGATAGTGAATTTCATGACGTAATGGAAAGGGCCTGGGCAGAACAAAAAAGCGAAACCGATCATTCTTTAACTGCTATTCAAGGCCTGGCAGAGATATGGGATAAAGTTGAAGAACGCCAACCACAAGTGAGATCAAGCTTCCTACTATTAAAATATGCTGCAGCAATAGTAGTAATTATTTCTGCAGCGCTAGGCTGGTATACATTTAAGAAAGCGCAACAACCTGTTCAAACAGCCATTGCCTTTCTAACTAAAACCACTCAAAAAGGCGAAAAAGTAAAGTTGATTTTGCCTGATAGTTCTATTGTATACCTTGGTGCCGGAAGTAAACTCTCCTGGCCATCACATTTTGTTAAGGGCAAACTAAGAAGTATCAGATTGGAAGGTGAAGCTTTCTTTGAAGTAAAACATGATATCACCAGCCCTTTTATAGTACACAGCGGACAAATGCAGACCAGGGTTTTGGGCACTTCTTTTAACATATATGCCTACCCTAAAGATGGTACTTTCAGTGTAGCAGTAAGAACTGGAAAAGTAGGTGTTTCAGAAGACCGTGAAGGTAAATTAAAACATTTATCACTCCTCACTCCAGGAATGAAGTTATCATATCATCTAAAGGCACACAATTATACCATAAGTAAGGAGCGCATCACCGAAGTAAATGCCTGGATTAAAAACAGCTTTGCCTTTAGAGACATGAGCCTGCCCAATATGCTTAAATCATTAGAAAGGTATTATAATGTTCATTTCGAACTCAAGAATAATAAATTAAACCTGTGCAGGTTTAATGCCACATTTACAAACAAAAGCATTGAAGATATAATGGAAGAAATCCGCATAATGAGCGGCAAGAAAATAAAATATAAAATAGATACTGCGAACAAAACAATTACCGTATGGGGGGAGGGCTGTCAATGATGAGTTAGCGATATGCTATAGCGCTACAAAAGGCGCAATAAACCGGATTTATACCTACGAAAAACAAATTAAACCACTTTACATGAACAAGGAGCCGGATTGCTCGAACAATCCAGCTCCTAAAACAAAAGTTTTTAACCCGTGAGAATTAAAAAACATCTTGAACCTATGAAAATAGGATTTTACGACTATATAAAAGAATATTTTATCAATTTGGATTACCGCCCTATGGTAGCTATAATGGTACTGTGTACCTTTTTATTTAACCAGGGTATGGCCAGCAGCTTTGCGCAAACGCCTAAAGAAAGCGGTTTGAGTATTAAGATAGCTGCAAAAAGTATACCTGATGCACTTTCGTTATTAGAAGAAAAAGCAGGATTTTCCATCAATTACAACAGATCGATTTTCAGCCCGATCGAAAAAATAAACCTTGAGGCAAAGAATATGCCACCTGAGTTAATCCTCAAAAAAATATTGTCGGGCACCAAAGTAACATATAGGTTTGCTGATGCCATTACGATATTGCTTTATAAATTACCAGATCCGGTAAAACCGGGCCGGATATCTGGAAAAATATTCGACGAAAAAGGAGAAACCCTCCCTGGTGCTTCCATCAAAATTATCGAAACGGGCAGAGCCACCCAAACGGCCAGCGACGGAAGTTACAGCATTAATGTAGATCCAGGCACCTATACGGTAGAAATCAGTTATATTTCATTTGCGACTAAACGCATAAGCGACGTAACAGTAAAGGCTGACAAAGCCACGCCATTGGATGTTTCTTTAAAACCAGATGCAAAGGGGCTTCAGGATGTGGTGGTAACTGCTACATACAAAAAAGCATCAGTTGAAGGCTTATTAACCCGTCAGAAAAACGCCTCCGAAATCAGTAATGGAATCAGTGCCGAACAGATTTCGAGAACACCGGATAAAAACATCGGCGAAAGTTTAAAACGCATTAGTGGGGTGAGCTCAATAGACAATAAACTGGTATTGGTACGTGGCATTGGCGAACGTTATAATACGGCACAGTTAGATGGTATTACTTTACCAAGCACGGAAGCCCAAACCCGCAATTTTTCGTTTGATCTGATCCCTTCGAGTTTGGTTGACAATGTAGTGGTAAGCAAAACAGTTACACCAGATATGAACAGCAGTTTTGGTGGTGGTTTGATCCAGATTAACACCAAAGATATCCCTACAGAAAACTTTATGAGTTTTACCGCGGGTACTTCATATAACGACCAAAGTACAGGCGAAGATTTTTTAAGCCACCAACGTGGTAAAAATGACTATCTGGGTTTTGATGATGGCAGGAGAAAATTCCCTACAGACTTACAGCATACCGACCGTACTATTGTTCCCAATAACACGCTTACGGATGAACAGTACAAACAAAAACTGATTACGCAGAGTCAAAAGTTTACGAACGATAATTTTACGATGTATAAATATAAAACCGCGCCATCGCAGAATTATCAGTTCACCATTGGCAGGTTAATCGGCATCGATACCACCAACAACAAAAAACTGGGTTTTACGGCATCATTAAATTACCGGAATACGCAGAATATAAATACTATCGAACAACAAACCAGGAGCGATTGGAATCCGAATACCCCCAATACCGGAAATAAATACATGTTTAATACCACTTTGGGGGCCATGTTTAATGTAGGCTTACAACTGAATAAAAACAGGTTCGGTTTCCGCAATACCTATACGCACATTTATAATAATGATCTGGTTCGTACCATAGGATATGATAACGATCAGGGACTTACATTTTTTGACGCGGGTTTAAAGCCAAACCGCATTGTAGAAGCTGATGACCCAACTTATACAGATTTATTGCAGAATAAGTTAAACGGGCAGCACCAGATTGGCAAAGTAAAACTGGATTGGAATTTATCAAGAACATCGATCGACCGTAAAGAGAAAGATCTCAGTATTGCGTCTCAAAATTTAACCAAAATTGGAAATGATTACGCCTATTTTTATGCTTCGAGTGCACAAACTGAAGGTTATATCAAACCCACATCGCGCCATAACTACAGTAATAATGAACATCATTTTTCATGGAGCGGTGATGCGAGTATGCCTTTTAAAACAGGCCCATTAAACAACAGCATTAAAGGTGGCTATTTTGGCATCTACAAAGAAGGATCGTTAAATTGGCAGATTGCTTCGTTGGTACAAAGCGCCACACTGGCCGATAGTTTAAGGTACATTCCGATTGCCCAGATGATCGATCCGGCCAAAATCGGTAATAATGGTTACAACTATTATATCAACAATTACTTTTTAAACGGCTATAAAGGAAAAAGTATTACCCAAGCCGGTTATGCGATGATGGATAATCGTTTGGGCGAAAAATTACGTCTTGTTTGGGGTGTGAGGGCCGAATATTACAAATATACCGAGCTGCGTAACGATATTAATGTAAGGGGAAACAGCTCATTTACATTACCCTACGAAAAGAAATGGCGGTGGTTGCCATCGGCCAATCTTACCTATAGCCCTACCAGGGAAATCAATATCAGGGCTGCATTTTCCAACACAGCAGTGAGACCAGAGTTAATGGATAACAGCCAGTTTTTTAGGTACGATCCCATGTTTGATGCCCAATTTGGTAACGAAGGTATAGCCAGTACAGAGATCAAAAATTTCGATATTAAAGCAGAATGGTTCCCCGGATTGGGCGAAATTATTTCGGCAAGTGCCTTTTACAAACGCTTTGATAAGCCAGTTGAAGTTACTTTCAGTTTGTCTAACGGTAACGGTGGATTCTATTATATCTTAAATTCGGATGAAGCCAAAGTGTATGGTTTAGAATTCGAACTCCGAAAAAATCTGGGTTTTATTGCTGCTGCCCCATTATTATCACACATTACCTTATATGGCAATTTAACCCTGCAAAAGGCAGATGTTGTGGGCACCTATAAGGCAACTGCAGCTGATGGAAGCCCAATTGTTGTAACTACAAAGGTAAAAAGAAACATGTACGGGCAATCTCCCTACCTCATTAATGCCGGAATACAATATTTGGATGCGCATTTCGGATTCAATATTTCGTACAACAAATCCGGGCTTAAAACCACTTTGGTGAGTTCGGAACTGATGCGTATAGAATATGAAAAGCCGAGAGATCAGATTGATGCGCAGGTAAGTTATAAATTTTACAAAAACAAGTTCGAAATCAAGGTAAATGCAGGTAACCTGCTCAATAAAGCATCTGTAATTTTCAATAATATGGGCAGCTATGAGCGTAATCCCGATTATGTTGCCGGTACTGCCGACTACAGTAATCAATACCGATTAAAACCTGGGTTCACCAATGCTTTAGAAGAAGGTGACCAGGTATTGTTTTCGCAAAAATTTGGTCGCACTTACAGCACATCCATTACCTATAATTTTTAAAGCTACCATGAAAAACAATATAAATAAACTTACACCATCAAAAAGGAAAGGAGGAACAAAGTTTCCTGTACAGGTATAAAAAAACGAAAGGTTGTACCAGAACCCTTCGTTTAAACCGATCATTTCTAGTGGAACGGCCAATCCAGGATAAACCTGAAATATTTAAAAAAAACCTGCTGTTAAATGCCTAGGGCAGCCAACAGACCTACTTAGTTATCAACAAGAAATACTAAGATATAAAAAACATCCTGTTTAGCGACACTTAGGCATTTATTTTCCATAAAAACAAGGATTTATCTGCCTCCAACGCTAAATAACCAAAAAAATCAACCTAAAAAAAATGGATCATACCTATCAGATCCTATGAAAACAAAAAAAACGAAAATGAAAAATTTCAAAAGTTTAATCGGTCTTTTATCAATTGTTGCTGTTTCTTTTACAGCTTGTAAAAAAAATGAAGGCGGTTCATCTGCATTCGGTAACCGCAGCACTTCTGCAGCAGATTATTCACAGTCATCATTGCCAGTTGTGGCAGTTAGCGGAGACATTACCAGCTCTGTAACCTGGACAGCAGGTAACGTTTACGAATTAAGTGGTATAGTAACCGTTAGAAATGGTGCAACCTTAACCATCCAACCAGGTACTTATATTAAAGCATCAGCAAATACCCCAGGTGTACAAAATGGTGTATTGGTGATTGCAAAAGACGGTACAATCAATGCCGCTGGAACAGCTGCTGATCCAATCGTATTTACCAGCCGTAACCTTTTAGATGGTAACGCCGGTACAACAGGTACTCCTGGCGATTTTGGTGGTGTGATCATTTTAGGTAATGCAACAATCAACGTTGGCGATAAACTGATTGAAGGTTTAGCTAACGAAGCTAAATTCCACTACGGAGGTTCTAATGATGCGGATAACCGTGGTACTTTCCAATATGTACGTATTGAGTATGCAGGTTTCCAATTGGCTCCAAATGTTGAGGTTAATGGCCTAACTTTAGGTGGAGTAGGTAACGGTACCACTATCGATCACGTACAGGTTTCTTACGGTCTTGATGATGGATTTGAATTTTTCGGTGGTACAGTTAACGCAAGTAATTTAATTGCTTTAGCCTCTGATGATGATCAATTTGATTTCGACAATGGTTTTACAGGTACATTAAGTGATGCAGTAGCCATTGCCGATAAAAACTCAACCCACAGCACAAGCAGTGGCGCAAGCGATTCAAACGGTATCGAATCTGATAACAATGCACCTGCAGAAGATGCTACATTTAGCCTGACACCTAAAACCCACCCAACTTTAATTAACGTAAATGTTTTCGGAACTGAAAATCCTTCAGGTATTGCCGGTTTAGGTTACCGTAACGGTATCCGCGAGCGTAGAGGTTCGGAAGTTACTTTGATCGATGTAATTGTTTCTGGCTACCCAAGAGGTATCGCTTTTGATGCTGATGCAAATGCAAGTCTTTCAGATCTTAATTCTACATCTGTTCACGGTTTTACAAGCGCTGTTACAGCAGCAGTTGGCAGTTATGTTGACGGTGGTGGTAATTCATTAGTAGTTAACCCAACTAATGCAAGTTATTTTGGTGTAAGCCAACCATGGTACAATACTCCAGGTTCTCCAGCTACGGTTACTTTACCAACCTGGTCAGCTGGCTGGTCTAAACTTGTATTCTAATTTTTTTCTCTCTTATCACAAAGAGGCTATACCTTGGGGTATAGTCTCTTTATTATAAAAACAGGCAACTGTTTTTAAATGTAATGACCCCTTTATATGAAACTAAAAATCTTTACCCTTTTCTTTCTTTCTACCTTCGCAGCCTTAAGTTTATCTTGTCGCAAAGCAGAACTTCTACAGCCAGAACCAGTTAAAATAATTCAGCTAAGCATTAGCGGAACAACCAGTGTTGAGCTCGAATACTTATATAAGGACAGCATTATAGCTACTCCTCCGGCAGGTGGCATCAGCTTAAAAACATTGCTTGCCGTAAAAGACCAGAATGCCGTTTTAAAGATCAGAAAAAAAGGCACTTCAGAAATATTGCTTACCAGAAATATTATAGCTACACCATTCGATCAGCATATTAGCCTGTTTTATGATGGGACCAAAATATATAATAATGCCATTTCATTAAAACTTAAAGGCTATGCACTATCTGGCGAACTCGAATTCCTGTTGGATGGGACCGTATTTTCTTCAGGTAGTGGCGCCATAGATAAATTATCTTCCATCCTGATCGATAAAGGTACTACAAGAGAAATCACCGTTCGCAAAAAAGGAGAAACTACTGTACTCCTAACCAAAACGATCGAATCGACCACAGCACAACAAAATATCGGCTTCTTTTTTGATGGTATTAAAATAGTAGATAATGTAAAGGTTGATCCTCCCGTTAACCCTGTTAATATGATGCTGACAGCCAAATTTGAAACTACTTTTCCGAATCAATTTAAAAATGTTGATGTAGAACTTGTTTTCTATACCAGGCTAAAAACGGCATCGAATACAACTGCAGGCACAAAAGTAATACCCGAGCTTAGATTTACCTTACCCAAAAATGGATCCTTTAATTCGATAGAACTACCTCCTTTACCAGGGCCAAATTATATTTACAGTTTTGATATTGTTGAGAAAGGAACCAATACCGAGCCTTATACCCCTGGTACTCCTTTAGTGCTTAATGGTTATACGCTAAAGCCTAATGAGGGCAGAATTACTGCAGCCTTTGCTGAAAACGGGATAAATTTTGAGGCAGGAAAATCAAAGTTATTTGTAATTGCAGATGCCAGAACAGCCGTTACCACACCAACCAGATCTATTTATGTATCAGGTGGAAGATTAACAGATCTTTCTCAATATTTTCAGTAGCGGACTATTCATCCCGGCAAAAATCACAGATCTAAAATTATATCTCAATTTAAAACAAAATGAAAAATCTAAAACAATCAATTGTTCTTTTATCGATTGTTGCCGTTTCTTTTTCTGCCTGTAAAAAAAACACAGATTCAACCGCCCCATTTAACAACCGCAGCACTACAGCAGCAGATTATCCACAATCATCGCTACCCGTAGTAAGCATAAGCGGAGACATTACCAGCAATGTGACCTGGACAGCCGGGAATGTTTACGAAATAAGAGGCATAGTGACGGTACGGAATGGCGCAACGCTTACTATTCAACCTGGCACCTACATCAAAGCATTAATAAACAATCCAAATGTCCAAAATGGAGTTTTGGTAATCGCTAGAGATGGTAAAATCGATGCAGTTGGCACGGCTAATGATCCCATTGTATTTACCAGTTACAGGCTTCTGGATGGAAATCCGAATACAACAGCCACCGCAGGTGATTTTGGTGGTGTAATTATTTTAGGAAACGCACGGGTAAATTACAGCAAATCGATGGAGGGTTTACCGTCCGATGGTAGATTCTATTATGGAGGTACCAATGATGAAGATAACCGTGGCACCCTCCAATACGTAAGGATAGAATATGCTGGTTTTTTTGTGAATTCCAATTGGCAAATCAACAGTTTATCTTTAGGTGGTGTGGGCAATGGTACCACTATCGATCATGTTCAGGTTTCTTATAGCCTTGATGATGGATTTGAGTTTTTCGGTGGAACTGTTAATGCATCTAATTTAGTTGCTTTGGCATCTTATGATGATCAGTTCGATTTTGACAACGGTTACACAGGTGCAATATCAGACGCAGTTGCCATTGCTGATAAAAACTCCTGGCACAGCACCAGCGGCGGCAACAGCGATTCAAACGGTATCGAATCTGATAATAATTATCCTGCAGAAGATCCTACCTTTAGTCTAACGCCTAAAACACACCCAATTTTAATTAACGTTAATGTTTTCGGAACTGAAAATACCAACGGTATATCCGGCTTAGGTTACCGTAATGGTATCCGAGAGCGCAGAGGTTCGGAAGTTACATTAGTGGATGTAATTGTATCTGGTTATTCAAAAGGCATTGCTTTCGATGCTGATGCCAATGCAAGTCTTTCAGATCTTAATTCTACATCTGTCCATGGTTTTACAAGTTCTGTTACAGCAGCAGTTGGTACTTATGTTGACGGTGGTGGTAACACTTTAATCGTTAACGCTAGCTATGCAAGTGCATTTGGTGTTCCTCAACCCTGGTACAATACACCAGGTTCTCCATCTACGGTTACCTTGCCCAGCTGGTCAACCGGTTGGACTAAACTTGTTAACTAATTTAATTCATTTTTCAAGAGCGGCTATAGCTAAATTTATAGCCGCTCTTTGTTTCGTAGTTTATTGTAATAAGAACAGATGTGATTTTTTGCGTTCCAATTCATTTAGACGTAATCACATTATTTCATAGCTTTACCAGCAAACAATACAACATGATGAATTTAGTGATGCCGATTATTGGATGGTCTGGAGTAGTATTTTGTACCTTAGGGTATCTTTTATTAAGCATGAAATTAATCCGCGCAGATTCGATCTCCTTCCAGGCACTTAATATCATGGGTGGGTTATGTCTAGCGGTAACTGCTCTTGGTACCCACGATCTTCCCAATGCAGCAGCAAATGTTCTGTGGATGTCAATCGGTTTATTCGCATTAAGCCGTCAGTTTAGCAAACGGGAGCAGAAACAACCTTAACCGGCGATATACAAAGCGTATCGTAGGCTTTTTGCTTGTAATAAGCTAAACGTTCTGAATAGGCTTTTTTATCGCTTTCCATCGAAAGATAAAAATAAGCCCCATCAACCAATACAAATATAAAATCGGCAGCAACCTGTGGGTCATCTACATTTGTTAAACTTTGCTGGTTGCATTCTTCAATCATCTTTGCAAGTCCGTTACGCAACGAATCCAGAATTAGCTTATATTTTAGCTTTATTTTTTTTTCCCTAAATGCCAAAGCATAAAAAGTATAAAATAAACCGTCATCAAAAAGCAGGTTCCATTTTTTAGAAAACAACATTTCTATGGTTTTTTGTAAATCACCTAAGCTTGCTTGCCCTTTATGTTTAATGGTATAGATTAACAAATACCGGTCGAGTATGTGGTCGATCAATTCATAAGTGAGTCCTTCCTTGGTATCAAAATAATGAATAATAAGACTTGGATTGATATCCATCACTTTGGCAATCTTGGCAATAGATGTATTTTCATAACCCTCTTTCTTCGCCACCTGGTAAAATACCTTAATAATTTCAAGTCTTCTTGTCTCTTTTAGGCTTTTGCGTCCCATTGTGCAGTTAATTTAATGAGGCAAACTAATCAAAAGTAGCTGGATTCTGCAAATTTATTTTGATTAATAAATTGAATGAACGTTCAATTAATATATTAATTTACACTTAACCTATTCTTAATATGATATGTTCAATTTAGCGCCGCTGAAAAGCACCTATCATTCCAAAACAAACAACTAAATATTAAGTAAAATGAAAAAAAAGCTACCATGGATGTTCACCTCGTTGATCCTATCCGCTAGCGCATTTGCTCAAAGGATTACCATTAAAGGTATGATCACTGACGCAATGACGGGAGAAACGCTCCCGGCCGTAAACAATGAGCTTATGTTAGGAATAGGCCAACAGGGAACCAAATTGAACAAGGTTTCGATAAAAACCATTTAAAACTTTAACTAACGAATTAGCTTTATGAAAAAAAGATTTACTTATTCATCTTTGGTTTGCCTGAAGAAGAGTTTATGGTTAACCTGCCTTTTTATTATTATTTTCAATTCTGCCTTTTCTATTCCCAAAACAAATGATAAGATTGTTTTAAAGCCTTCGGAGCAAAAAAAAACAATAGAAAATGCCAGAATTATTAAAGGCCATGTTACTGATGAAAAGAAACTTGGGATTCCTGGAGTATCAGTATTGATAAAAGGAACCAATACAGGTACGGTTACTAACCAGGAAGGCGATTTTTCAATCAAGGCCAACGATGGCGATGTACTTGTTTTTAGCAGTATCGGCTATGTGAACAAACAGATCACAGTTGGTCAATCCGATACGTATCAGATTATAATAACTGAGGATGCAAAAGCATTATCTGAAGTGGTCGTTACCGCTTTAGGTGTTAAAAAAGAACGGTCAAAATTAGGTTATGTGGCACAAACGGTGCAAGGTGATAATTTAGTTAAGGCACGGGAGCCGAATATTATTAGTTCGCTTACCGGAAGGGTTGCCGGCCTTAACATCAGTAATTCTACTGATTTGTTCCAGGATCCTGGTATTTCATTAAGGGGCAGAAAGCCACTTATTGTTATAGATGGTATACCAGACCAATCTGCAGATCTTTTCCGTGTAAATGCAGATGATGTCGAATCTGTGACCGTATTAAAAGGTGCTAATGCATCTGCATTATATGGTTCTATCGGGCAAAACGGAGCAATTATGATTACTACAAAGCGTGGCAAGGGGAATAATCTTAGTATTGACGTAAATAGTTCTACGCAAATACAGCCAAGTTTTATCAGGATTCCAGAAGTACAGTCAGAATATGGTGCAGGCTATAAGGGAAAGTATACCTATGTTGATGGATCAGGAGGAGGACAAGAAGGTTCCGGATGGATTTGGGGTCCAAAACTCGATCAGCCGGATCCCACTACGCCGAGTGGTTTTTTTGAGACACCTCAATTTAACAGCCCGAGAGACCCGATTACTGGAAAACTGGTTCCGCTTCCATTCCTTTCAAGAGGAAAAAACAATGTAAAAGACTTTTTTCAAACCGGGGTAATTTCAAGTAATAACATTAGTATTACCCAAAGTTCGGAGAAAGGTTCATTCAGGGCTTCCGCATCGCATATTTATCAAAAAGGTATTGTGCCGAATACCGATTTAAACAATAGTTCCTTTAATGTTTCCGGCAATTATAAACTTTCAGATGCCTTTACAATCGATGCAAGATTAAATTACAACCGCCAGTTTACCAAGAACTTTCCTGAAACAGGATACGGACCAACCAATTATCTTTACAACCTGGTATTATGGACAGGAACCGATGTAAACGTACAGGACTTAAAAGATTATTGGGTGCCTGGCAAAGAGGGTATTCAACAACGCAATTATAATGTTTCTTACTATAATAATCCATATTTCCAGGCTTATGAATATCTGCGTGGTTATGACAAAGACAACACCTATGGCTCTTTAAACCTGAATTACAAAATCAGCCCGGCTTTTAGTGTTCAGTTTAGAAACGGAATAAACACTTATGGCCTAAATAGAACCTATAAAGAACCAATGAGTTATATCGGCTATGGCAACAAATCCAGAGGACAGTTTACCGTTGCTACCCAAAACTACATTGACCTGGTTACAGATTTAATTGGCGACTACAACCATACTTTCAGCGATAAATTTAAGCTACACGCGCAGGTAGGTGGCTCTAATTATTATAGAAACCACAAATACGGTTCTACAAATACTGATGGTTTAACCATACCTGGTTTTTATAACCTCAGTAATTCTGCAAATCCGCTTCAGGGCAGTAATGCTGTTGAAGAAAGAAGAACAAGCAGCGTTTATGCGATTTTAGATCTGGAATTTTTAAATGCAATTTATTTAACAGCTACTGGCAGAAACGATATCATTTCTACGCTCCCAACCAATAATAACAGTTTCTTTTATCCTTCAATAGGTTCATCGATCGTTGTTTCACAGTTAACTAAATTACCAGAATGGTTTAGCTATTTAAAAGCGCGCGGTTCGTGGTCGAGAGTTTCAAGCGGTACGCTTGGGGATGATAATTACACCTATGGGTATCTTCCGGCATTTGATAAAGGAACAAGCTGGAATAGCATACCCGCACTAACTTTTGGCAGTTTGCTTAAACAAGTTAACCTTACTCCACAAACGTCAGACAGTTGGGAGCTAGGTGTGGATACCAAGTTTTTTAAGAACAGATTAAGTGTTGAAGCCACTTATTACCAAACACGCGATTTTAACAATATCACTTCTCAGGATATTTCAATAACAAGCGGTTATGGCAGCCAGTTGGTTAACGGGAACGTTTATCAACGTAAGGGAATGGAGTTTGTGGTTAACGGAACCTTGTTGAAAAGCAACGATTTTCAATGGGATATGGCCATAAATTTAAGTCAGTACCAGAGGTATTTAAAAGAAATTTATGGAGGTGCCGAAACTTTGGGTAATCTTCATGTGGGTGATAGAACCGATAGAATCTATGGTTCGGTTTATCAGACTAACGGCCAGGGGCAGATTATTTACGGAAGCAATGGTTTTCCATTAAACGATAATTTTTCAAGATTTATCGGAAATGAAGCTCCAGACTGGACTTACGGCATTGAAAATACTTTTAATTATAAGAGTTTCACACTAAAGTTTCTGGTTGATGGCCGAATTGGCGGAATGATGTACTCAACAACCAACCAGAAAATGTGGTGGGGCGGTACACATCCGGGCACACTTAACCAGTACCGTGTTGATGCCAATGCAGGGAAAGCCACCTTTATTGGTGATGGTGTTGTGGTGACCAGCGGAGCAGCTACCTACGATGCAAAAGGCAATATTATAAGTGATACCCGTGTTTTCGCCCCAAATGGCAAAGCCGTAAATTACATAGATTATATGATCGAGACCAGCAATGGTGCCTACAATAACTACAACTATTTTTCGCAAACCTTCCTGAAATTAAGAGAGGTAACATTAGGATGGCAGGTGCCAGCCAAGCTGCTGGGCAAATCATTTGTTAAAGGTTTAGATGTTTCAGTCGTTGGCCGTAATCTTTTATTGTTCTCAAAAATGCCAAATATTGATCCTGATCCCGCAAAAGATAACCTCCAGACGCCTTCAGCCCGTTCATTTGGTTTTAACGTAAACCTTAAATTTTAACCTGAATTATATGAAAAAGACATTATATATTATATTATTTGCAGCAACCGTACAAATTGGCTGCAAAAAATTTAGCGAGTTTCAGGTAGACCCGAACAAAACCACCGCTGCAACCCCCGATCTATTATTGAATGCCGTTGAGCAAAGTGCCTTCCAATCAACTAATCTTGATGTAGCGCTTGCTTCCCGTCAAATGATAAATACGGATGAAATTAACTTAAACCAATATTATGGCTGGAACCGGGGAAGCTATGCTAATTATAATAATCTGCGCCAGGTAGTTAAGATGGAGCAAGCTGCCACAAATCTGAACAAACCTCAGTATTTGCCACTTGTGAAGTTTTTTAAGGCCTGGAATTTTTTACAACTAACACAAACCTTTGGCGATATTCCTTACAGTGAGGCTTTAAAAGCAGAGGGAGATATTGTTGCGCCCAAATATGACAAGCAGGAAGACATTTATTTAAGTATTTTAAATGAGCTTAAAGCCGCCAACGGAATGATTGACGGAAATACAGCAAGTTTACAGGGTGACATTGTTTTCGGAGGGAATATATTGCAGTGGAAACGCGTAATCAACTCGCTTTCCTTAAGGGTATTAATCAGTTTATCAGCTAAGGAAAACGACACCAGGTTAGAGATCAAAAAACGTTTTGCTGAGATAGTGAACAATCCAACGGATTATCCACTGTTTACGGGAAATGCAGACAATGCCCAGCTTAGATTTTACGATCTTCAGGGAAACCGCTATCCATATTTTAATAGCAATAGTATGCAGACTGCATACTATATGGATGAAACTTTTATCAATTTGTTAAAATCTTTACAGGATTCTCGTTTGTTCCGCTTTGCTGATAAAGCACCGAAATTCGCATCGCTTGCCGCAACAGATTTTAACGCTTACGGTGGAGGGAACGGTAGCGCACCAAAAGATGCGAATACGGCCCGTACGCTTGCTGGAGAAGTTTCTAAAATTAACCCTCGCTTTTATAATAATCCTGTAAATGAACCAAGTATAGCATTGGGTTATGCTGAGCAGCAGTTCATTCTTGCCGAAGGCGTTGTAAGGGGATGGATTTCCGGAAATGCAAATGACTATTATCAAAAAGGAATCAGGGCATCAATGCAGTTTTATAATATCGACGAGGCAACCATCAATACTTATCTGGCGCAGGCAACAGTGCAATTAAATGCTGCTGCAAATCCAATGGCAAACATTATTACCCAAAAATACATCGCATCATTCATGAACAGCAGCTGGCAGCCATTTTTTGAGCAGCGGAGAACCGGTTTCCCGGTTTTTGATACTACAGGAGCTGGAGTGTTAAATGATAAACGCATTCCAAAACGATGGATGTACCCAGAATCTGAATTACGATTGAATCAGCAAAATATTACCGCCGCAATATCAAGACAGTACCCCGAAGGCGATAACATTAACGGGATAATGTGGTTATTGAAACCATAAATAGACAAACAACAGCACGGCCAATTTTGTCGGTGCTGTTGGTATTTAACCGCTTTTCAAATTTCAATACGAAGTATAAAATGATAAAAAAAATATTTTTCCTGTCCCTGATTTTTGTTTCAGTAAATAGCTGGGCTCAGAAAATCAAGACTAAAAAAGTGGTATATGTTATTGCGGATGGTATTCCTGCCGATGTAGTAGAACGCTTAGACCTGCCAAATTTTAAACGGATTATTTCCGAAGGTTCGTATTCGCGCATGCATGTAGGTGGCGATAAAGCAAGTTATAACGAAACGCCCACCATATCTGCCGTTGGCTACAACAGTTTGCTTACTGGCACATGGGTTAACAAGCATAACGTACCCGATAATGATATTAAGGCACCAAATTATAACTATCAGCACATTTTTAGGTTGTTTAAAAACCAGTATCCTGAGAAAAAAACGGCAATTTTCTCCAGCTGGACCGATAACCGCACCAAATTGCTTGGTGATGGCCTTCCTGAAACCGGAAACTTTAAACCCGATTTTGTAGCAGATGGTTTCGAGTTAGATACCGCCCGCTTTAAACATGATAAAAATTCGGCCTACATGCACCTTATTGACGAGGAAGTAGTTAAACAGGCTGCAAATACCATTCATGATAAAGCGCCTGATCTTTCGTGGATATATCTGGAATATACTGATGATATGGGACACCGTTATGGAGACAGTCCGGAGTTTTATAAAGCTGTTGAACTTCTGGACAAACAAATGGGCAAGATTTGGGATGCCATTACTTACCGTCAACAGCAATTTAAAGAAGATTGGTTAATCGTAATTACGACTGATCATGGCCGTGATGAAAAAACTGGTCGCGGACATGGCGGCCAGTCTGATCGTCAACGCGCTACCTGGATGGTAAGCAATTATAAAAACTTGAATACTTATGCCCAGTACTTTGATCTTGGTATAGTAGATATTATGCCTTCAATCGCAGCTTATCTTAATGTAAAGCTGCCAAAAAGTGCAGAACAGGAAATTGACGGCACATCATTTATTGGACCAGTATCTATAACCGGATTAAAAGTAAATCACCTGCAAAATCACCTCGATATCAGCTGGAAAGCCTTACAAAAGAAAGGAAAGGTTAAAGTTTGGCTGGCAACCACCAATGATTTTAAAACAGGAGGAAAAGATAAATATCATTTATTGGGAGAGGTTGATGTTAATCAGCAACATTATTTTGCAGACCTTAAAAACTCCCCATCCTCTTTCTATAAAGTCTTGGTTGAAGCACCAGATAACATGCTCAACAGATGGATAAGCATTAAATAACGAGTTCACGCTAATAAATTTTATGACTAAGCCCAATAGCTGATCTTTTAAGATCGTCTGTTGGGCTTTTTTTATTTACCAATGGCACTTATCATTTTCGCTACAAGCTGTTTCAACTTAGTATAGCGAATTAAATAATGGAAAGAAATAATGCCCAAAAGCGCACATAATAATCCGGCAAACACATCGAGCGTATAATGATGACTGGTATAAACCGCCGAAAACCAGATGCCTAACATTACGGTAAAGAAGAAAATATTAATTTTCCCCAAGCGGTTTTTCAAACCATAATATAAAACAATAACCGGATATGAGGAGTGCAGCGATGGCATGGCCGCAAACACATTGGAACCTTTGCTGTATATCCCATGAAAAAGTGTAAGACCAAAGTAATCATCAAAACGGGCCAATCCGGCAGTATTGCCAGCCGTTTTGGCTATAAATTCGAAGCCATGTTCCTGTACGTACCATGGTGGAGCAGCCGGGAAAGCGTAATAAACCACAAAACCCAATAAATTTACCCAAACAAAGGTTAGTGAAAACCAAACAAACTGTTCTTTATTTTTAAAGAAAAGATAAGTAGCAAATGCCAGCGGTACAGGTACCCACATCAGGTAGAAGAATCCGGTCAGCACATCTAGAAATGAAGTACTGTTTATTTTCCAATACTCGTTAGGTGTAAGTATTAAACCATGGTAATTAATGCCAAAAGTATTTTTTTCCAAATTATACAAATCTTCAATATGTACCGTATTAAAAAGATAGTTTGGAAAGGCTTTCATGTAATCAAACAGAATCCAATAGACAATAAAGATCGAAAAGCCGAGGATAAACTTTCTGGTTCCACTCGATAGGTAAAACAAAGCATTAAAAATAAAAATCAGCACCAACTGATCGGTTTTAAAGCCGACCAGCAGGACTGACAACAATAGATATCCAACAGATATAGCCACTGTTAGATAGATATTCCGGATATTATAAAAATTGTTTTTAAGCAAAACTTCTTGCTGCATATTATTTTTTATCAAAATTAGACCTAAAAATATGGTCCCAAAAAGTCCAGCTTACCCCATAACCTTTGGTCGAATCAGAATAGTGGTGAAGCATGTGATGTTGCTTGAGCTTTTTCCAGAAACCACTTTTAAAATTAGCATGGTGAAGTGCATAATGCACCATATCGTAAAACAGATAACCGATCATAAAACCTGAGAAAAATGGATAAACTATTGTATCAGGTAGCAACCAATCGAAAAGAAAGTAAAAACCCAATGCCATCGGAATACTGGCGGAGGGTGGCATCACCAATCTTTTGGCATCATTAGGGTAATCGTGATGTACCCCATGAAAAATAAAGTGGATTTTTTTGCCCCATTCTGCTTCAGGTTCGAAATGAAAAACATAACGATGTAAGATGTATTCCGTGATGGTCCAGATAGCTAAGCCCAACAAAAACCAACCTGCAAAGGTTAAAACCGGCATCTCGATTTCCCATAGCGCTTTCCAAAGAAGAAAACCGATAACGGGTATATATACCACCAAAGGCACGTAAAATTGCACTTTCGAGAGGCTTTCCATAAAGTCGTTTTTAAACATCCTGATGGATGCCGTTGAATTTGAAACAAAGTTTTTTTTCATTGTAAATTATTTAAACTGGTCTTCGGCTCTTCCTCTAATCCCTCATCTCGACTGGAGCAAAGCGGAATGGAGAGATCTTTAAACTGTGTTAAAGGGTCTTCGACTCCGCTT
>NZ_JAPIVP010000023.1 GCF_026239555.1 Pedobacter sp. PF22-3
ATGAGCGGAATAGCCCACAGCGCAGCGAGGACTATAAGCGAAAGCGGGACTAAAACTGCCAAGAACCACCAACCGTTCATTTCCAAATATCAACAAGAGAACAAAATATAAATACTGCAGATTTTGTAGCCCAATTATCAAAATTTGCCCTGTCAATATGATTAAAAAAACTTTAAATGCTTCTACCTCATTAATGCTAAATATCAAGTAAAAAGTTAATGACTAAAGCCTTTACTACCTGCATTCCTATTTCTTTTGCTTACCTTATATTCCCCAATACTAAGATTGTAGAATTTACTAATAAAACGACTGAAGAAGAAAAAAATAAATGTTCATATAACGTTTATTATTTTAAAAATTTTACTTTTACCATGAGAATCTTCCAAGTATAAACCGTATGAAATTAAATTACCCTATAAAAAGTATCTTTTCAGCATGTATTGCGTACGCTGCCGTTGGAATTGGATACACTACTGCAGTGCAGGCTCAAACTGCAAAAGTAATTAAAGTTAAAACAGACCAAAGTATTGCTAAAGTGCAACCGAACATGTGGGGTGTTTTTTTCGAGGATATTAACTTTGGTGCCGATGGCGGCATTTATGCAGAACTAATTAAAAACCGCTCTTTCGAATTTACCAAACCTTTAATGGGCTGGACAATTCAGCGGAAAAAGCAGCAGGAAGGCGAAATATTGGTGGTAAACCGCAAAGAGGTAAATACCGCCAATCCCAGATATTTACAGATAAAAAAACAAACCGACGATTTTGAGCTCGTAAATGAAGGATTTAAAGGTATTGGAGTAAAAAAAGGATTACGCTACGATTTTTCATTGATGTACCGCCAATCAGCCCCTGGGGTTAAACTGGTACTGATGTTAAAAGACGCGAACAATAAAATCATCGGACAGGGAACTTTAACACCTAACCAAACGGGTAGCGACTGGAAAAAACAATCAGCAAGTTTTACTGCTACGGAAACTGATCCAAAAGCTAAATTCTCTATTCTGTTTCAGGGAAATGGAAATATTGATGTAGATATGATTAGTCTTTTTCCTGGCGATACCTGGAAAAACCGTCCGCAAGGATTAAGGGCAGATATGGTGCAGTTATTGGCCGATATGAAACCTGGTTTTATCCGTTTTCCTGGCGGCTGTATTGTAGAAGGAACCGATCTGGCAAACCGCTACCAGTGGAAAAAAACCATTGGCCCCATTGAAGACAGGCAATTAATTATCAACCGCTGGAATACTGAATTTGCAAACCGTGCTGCACCGGATTATTTTCAAAGTTTCGGTTTAGGCTTTTTCGAATATTTCCAACTGGCCGAAGATATAGGTTCAGATGCACTACCGATATTAAATTGCGGTATGGCCTGCCAGTTTAACTCGGCTGAAGTAGCCGGGCTTGATGAACTGGATCCTTATGTACAGGATGCCTTAGACCTTATTGAATTTGCCAATGGCGATGTGACAACCAAATGGGGCAAAGTACGGGCCGATTTAGGTCACCCGAAACCTTTTAACCTAAAAATGATGGGTGTTGGAAACGAAAACTGGGGACCACAATACCTGGAAAGGTTAGCCATTTTCACCAAAGCCATAAAAGCCAAATATCCTGATTTTAAACTGATTAACAGCTCGGGAACTGATCCGGAAGGTGATCGATTTAATTTGTTGAATACAACTTTAAGAGGCAATAATGCTGACTTTATTGACGAACACTATTACCGATCTGCCGATTGGTTTTTAAAAAATGCTGGCCGTTATGATAACTATCCCAGAAACGGATCGAAGGTTTTTGTTGGCGAATATGCGGTTCATGCAGACAATAGTATAGTTGGAAGTAACCGCAACAACTGGCAAAGTGCATTAGCTTCAGCTTCCTTAATGACAGGTTTGGAGCGCAATGCAGATGTGGTACAAATGGCTTCTTATGCCCCGCTTTTCGCTAATATCGACGCCTGGCAGTGGGCACCCGATATGATCTGGGTAGATAACTTAAAATCGTATGGCACCCCTGATTATTATGTGCAGAAACAGTTTTCTACCAATAAGGGAACAGATGTAGTTTCGATTACACTTGATGATAAGAACATTATTGGCCAGGATGGGCTTTATGCTTCTGCCGTAACCGATCAGGCCAAAAAAGAACTGATCATTAAAATCGCCAACAACTCCAATCAATCGCAGCAAATAGATTTTGACCTTGAAGGGAAAATGAAACTAAAAAGTAAGGCCACTAATGAAGAAATAGCAAACAGCAACCTTACTCAGGTTAATTCTTTTGAAAATCCTGAAGCGGTAAGTCCGAAAAAAAGCACGATCAACCTAAAAGGCAAAAAATTAAACATTGCGTTAAAACCTTATTCTTTTAACGTGATCAAAATCCCATTTAACCAATAGATTTAACGAAATCATGATGAAAAAACTTCTCTTATCTGCAGCCCTATTCTGCAGTTCTATTTTAGTGCATGCACAAAATGAAACCCAGCTCACCATTAAGCCTGCAGGCGATCAGGTGGTGAGCAAACATATTTACGGTCATTTTTCAGAACACTTGGGCCGCTGTATTTACGATGGTTTTTGGGTAGGTGAAAATTCGACCATCCCAAATAAAGGTAGAATAAGATTAGATATTGTAGAGGCCTTAAAAAAGATCAAGGTTCCGAACCTGCGCTGGCCGGGAGGTTGTTTTGCTGATGAATACCATTGGAGAGATGGCATTGGTCCGAGAAACCAGCGGCCAAAAATGGTTAATACCAATTGGGGCGGTGTAACAGAAGACAATAGCTTTGGTACACACGAATTTTTAGACCTCTGCCAGATGCTTGATTGCGAACCTTATATCGCAGGAAATGTAGGTAGCGGAACAGTTGAGGAAATGGCCAAATGGGTAGAATATCTAAATTTTGATGGCGTAAGCCCAATGACGGCTATCCGTAGCCAAAATGGAAGAGAAAAACCATGGAAAGTTTCTTTCTGGGGTGTTGGTAACGAAAGCTGGGGCTGTGGCGGTAACATGACGCCGGCCTATTATTCTGACTTATACCGCAGGTATGCCACTTATGCACGCAACTATCCTGGTGCCCCGCTAAAAAGAATTGCCAGTGGAGCCAATTCAGGCGATTACAACTGGACCGAAACCTGCATGAAAAATATTGGCGACCAAATGTGGGGATTAACTTTACACTATTATACCATCCCAACAGGAAACTGGGGCAAAAAAGGATCAGCCACTAAATTTGATGAGGCACAATACTTTTCGACCATGAAAAACTGCCTGCATATGGAAGAACTAGTGACCAAGCACTCCGCAATAATGGATAAATACGATCCTAAAAAGAAAGTTGCTTTAGTGGTTGATGAATGGGGAATCTGGACAGATGTAGAACCTGGAACCAATCCGGGTTTCTTGTACCAACAGAATAGTTTACGCGATGCTTTAATTGCAGGCACTACGCTAAACATTTTCAATAACCACTCTGATCGTGTAAAAATGGCTAACCTGGCACAAACAGTAAATGTTTTACAGGCCTTAATATTGACCGAAAAAGACAAAATGATCCTTACCCCCACTTATCATGTTTTTGATCTTTACAAGGTACACCAGGATGCAAGATATTTACCAATTGCATTTACCAGTCCTGATTATGTTGTAGGTGGTCAAAAAATCCCGGCGCTAAATGTTTCTGCTTCGCAGGATGCCAGCGGCGCGATTCATATTTCATTGGTTAATTTAGATCCCAATAAAAAAATTGCGCTAAGTACCGTTTTGGACGGTTTAAAATGGAGCTCGGTTACCGGACAGATTTTAACTTCAGCTAAATTAACAGATGTAAACACATTTAACGATTTGAACAAAGTGCACAATGCAAAATTTACCGGCGCAAAAAAATCAGGCAATTCGTTAAAAGTAGAACTACCAGCTCAATCTGTTGTAGTTCTGGAATTGAAATAAGGTAATATCCCTCGAGAGGTCGTCATCCCCAACTTGATTGGGGATCTTAATCCAAACGTATTAAGATTCCCGCATGCGCGAGAATGACGACCATCCTAGTAAATCCTTTCAATGGTAGCTTGTTGAAGGGTCTCTTATATCTAGTAGCCTGTGTCCGCACAGACTACAATAGCACAAATTTACTTCACCAGCCTTACTTCATAAATATTCGCAATAGCCGATCGCTGATCGGCAACGAATTTTACTTCTAAATCTGCTTTTAACAACGCTTTTGGAATCTGATATTCCTGCGTATAAAAAACATTTCCCCTGCTTCCATCTAGCTTTACATTTTCAATTTTAACCCCATTGATCAGGATAGTGAAGTTTTTGTCCTTCTCCTTTCCAAAATAGGTTAAACTGAGTTTATTTCCGGATAAGTCTTTGTTTTTAAGCACATAACTAAACCATGCTTTCCCATTTCTAAAATGCCTTTCCTGGTAGGTTCCATTATCACTTTGTTCACCTTTAAAATTGTGATCAGATTCTGGTTGCTGCTCTCCGGGGTTAACCAGATCAACTGTTTTCTGTTCAATCTTCATCTTTTCTTCTTCAGCCAGTTTAATCGCCTTTGCCCGTTCTGGCAATGTCTGTTCACTGCTGTAAGGAAAATAAACTACATACCGCTTTTCGGCGAGGGTATAAAAAGGAACCAGTTTTAAGGATTTAAATCTTGGCTGATAAATCGCATTTCCGGCACTAAAAGTTAAACTCTTTTTATCGGTCAACGTAATTTCATTGGCAAGCGTATTTTTAGGTCCCGTAACCAATGGTGCATCGCTGATCGGGAATAAAGCACCAGAAGCAATATGTCCCATTCTACTGCCATCAGCGGTTAAATTAGGTTGATTTAGCGTATCCATCTCCGCAGCAAGTACAATTGGTCCACGCATAAAAGCTACCCAATCAGAACCGTCGGGCATAAACTCCGTAGTGGTATGCATGGGCAGGGAAATATTAACCACATCACCTGTATTCCATGTGCGATCGATACTGGCATAACCGTTTGCCCCACTTTTAGCAGCTACCTTTTTTCCGTTTACCAGTACAGTCATTTTCCCTTGCTCCAGCCATGCAGGCTGACGGAAATGTAACGCAAAGCGTTGTTTACTTTTCAATTGAAGTTTGATTGTCGTTTGTTCAGCATCTGGAAAAAGGGTTTGTTGTGTAAGTTGGATGCCTTTTTCTTTCCAGTTTAAGGTTGAAGGGATAAAAAGATTCACAAATACATCATTCGCTCGGTGTGCATAAATCAATTCTCCATATTTGCCATGGTTTTCCAATCCCGAACCTACACAGCACCAGAAACTTTCCTGCGGATTCGAATAAGTACGGTAATGCCCTGGCCGCATGGGTGTAAAATAGACAAAACCTCCTTCTGGCCTTTGCGATGAAAGAATATGATTGTAAAGTGTACGTTCATAATAATCGAGGTAAGTATTAGAAGGATCCGCTAAAAACAGTTCTTTCGTCAACTTTAACATGTTGTAAGAGTTGCAGGTTTCTGGTCCCTCCCGCGATTCTGTCATCGAAGAAAAGTCATTGGCAGGGTGAAAATGCTCTCTAACGCTATTTCCTCCAATGGCAACTGTTCTATGTTCCACTACCGTTTTCCAAAAGAACGCAGCAGCGTCTGCCCAGGCAGGATCCTTATCCAATAAGGCAATCTGCTCAAAACCAATCACTTTCGGAATCTGCGTATTGGCATGTAAGCCGTTCAGGGCATCTGTATTTTTTAATAGTGGATTCAGGATAGATTGATCTGAAAACCGTTTTGCCAGTTTAAGGTATTTCTGGTTGCCTGTTATCGCATAAACATGTGCAAAAACTTCGTTTAATCCACCATGTTCACTCTTTAACAATTCCTGCACTTGCTGATCGGACAAACTGGAGACCACATCCATGCACCAATCTGTTAACTTGATCAGCATCTGCTTCGCTTTTGCATTACCTGCAACCGCATATGCATCATACAACCCTGCATAAATTTTATGGATATTGTACAGGGGTACCCATTTTCCATTTAGCGAAAAACTGGATGATTTGATATTGCCAGCCTTAATCTCTTTCCAGATTTCCTTGCCACCAGGAATCCCTGCCAGGTAACCGTCGCCATTTTGGCGCTGACATTTATCCAACTCGGCAATCATATAATCTATCCGCTCCTTTACCTTTAAATCGCCAGTAGCGGCATACATTAAAGAGAGTGCCGAAAGAAAATGTCCACCAATATGCCCATCTAAGCCTGTGTTTTCCCAATTCCCGTAAGATGCTGCCTTAGGTTTTAGCCCCGCTTCCCTTAAATATGGCGCCAGAAGCCTATCCGCATCCAGCGATAGCATGTACTTTTTATCGGTTTCCTGTGCCTGTTTAAAAGGCCCAGCAAGCAAGCGGACTTCTGTCAAACTAAATGGCTGCAAGGCAGTTTGCCCTAAAACAGTTCCGCATAAGGCGGTAAACAAAATGGCAGGAATTATTTTTTTCATTTTTAAAAACATCATCATAACAAGTATAATTGAATGCAGTCGGTAAAGATTAGGTATAACATTTAACAAACTTCCGTACTAACTTAATCGGGCTTTTTTGTGCTTGCAGTTAGCTAATTATACCCAGAATATTAACTAACTGGTAAATGGTTGAACGCTCATACAATTAAAGGTTTAATACAACATCTGCTTGATGATTAAAACCAGCCAAACAGAATACTGATCACATTTGGTTAAATAAACGTCTTAAAGACATTTATAAAACGAAGATATAAAAACAATTACCAATTAAAACAGTATTGACCAAATCATTTAACATTTGGGCATTTTTTCTTACCGAATTCCTTAGGCATCCTCTACACAAAACACAAATCCATATATTTATATAGTAATTAATACTACAAATTAATTGGTTTCAATTTACATCATAATTAAATGATAATTTTTAGTAAAAATCATTACTTATCTGAAATATGCACTAATAACACCCAGAACCTAATTTTTAATTCAAAAAATTGTATCTAAGCCATTTATTTTAGATAAAATGCTAAAAAAAATATATAAATTTCACAATAACAATAACTTACAAAAAATAAATTCGTAAATTAACCCATTATTAATACTAATTAAATAGTGATAATCTTTCTTTGTGTATTAAAATTTCAATACAATACATTTAGTACCATTATTTAAAATATTGATTAAATTTTCGTTCATAAAACTCATTTTAATAAAATTTAGATGGCTCAGCAAGTATCCTGTTCAGTTCATTCATTTATAAATTATTAAAATATATTGACATATTTAATTATCATTTTAGTATAAATAATAATACACAACAATATTAGCTTTAAAAAGCTGTGTTATTGAGTATTAAGGCAGGCATAAAGAACCATTATGTTTCGCTCAGGATCAAATCCACCAAACAGAAGAGTAGCATCAAAATCTAAAGCCATGAATAAACACGTCATTATTGCAGTAACTCCCTTCGAAATACCCGACAGTAGATTAGTCTCCAATCTACAAAAAGCAGGTTGCTTTCCGGTCCTAAGTCTTGGCCATAGCTACCAGGAAGCTGAAAATGCACTTTCCACACTCCTTGCCACAGGCATTTCCGACTTTGGCGTGAGCATCAATTCAGCTTCGTTAGTAGATATTGATTTACCGACACAGGTGAGCTTGATTATTAAACCTTATGATCTTGCCCTAAAAACCAAAACATCTGCAAAAATCATTTACCAGGTTTTTGATCTTGAATCGGCTATCAATGCACAAAAAAATGGCGCTTATGGAATAATTGTTAAAGGCAATGAAGGTGCAGGCCGAGTGGCGTACGAATCTTCATTTGTTCTTTTTCAGCGTATTATTAAAGAAATCACCTCCATTCCCGTTTGGGTTCAGGGTGGCATAGGTATCCATACAACTGCCTCTTTAATGGCGCAGGGCGCAGCAGGAGTAATATTGGATAGTCAGCTTGCATTATTCCCAGAATGTTCTGCTCCTGAGGATTTAAAAAATGTTTGTGCTAAATTAAGTGGAACAGAAACCAAACTGATCGATAACTGCCGTGTGTTGGCCCGCCCCAATTCGCCGGTGCTGGCAGAAGACACAACTTATAATGACCTTCAAAAATATTTCAAAGGTTATAATCTGGAAACAAATTATCTTCCAATGGGCCAGGATATTACCTTATCCACTGACCTGGCAACTAAATACAAAAAGCTAGAAAAAATGGTTTTTGGCATTAAAGAAGCCATCTATGGGCATTTAAAACAAGCTAAAGCCATCAACGTTATTAAGGCAAAAAACCCACTTGCTCAAGACCTGAACATCACTTACCCTATCGCACAGGGGCCCATGACCAGGGTAAGTGATGTAGCGCCTTTTGCAGATGCCGTTTCGGAAGCTGGCGCCTTATCATTCATTGCACTTTCCTTATTAAAAGGAATATCAGCCAAAAACCTGATTGAAGAAACCAAAAAGCTGGCAGGCGAAAAAACCTGGGGTGTAGGTATTTTAGGCTTTGCCCCACAAGAACTCAGGGATGAGCAACAGGAATATATTTTAGCAGCCAAACCTCCTGTTTTATTAATTGCAGGTGGAAGACCTTCTCAAGCCAAACCCTTTGAAAAAGCAGGTATAAAGACCTTTTTACATGTACCATCTGCCGCTCTTTTAGATATGTTTTTAAAAGAAGGTGCTAAACGTTTTGTATTCGAAGGCCGCGAATGTGGCGGGCATGTTGGCCCCCTATCCAGCATGGTTTTATGGGAAAAACAGATCGAACGTTTATTAAAAGAAGAAAATGCCGATCAGATCAGTGTTTTCTTTGCTGGAGGAATTCATGATGCTTTTTCTACCGCTTTTATCTCCGTAATGGCGGCTCCTTTGGCGGCCAAAGGCATGAAAATCGGCGTTTTAATGGGCACAGCCTATTTATACACCAAAGAAGCGGTAAGTAAAGGAGCTATTTTGGATAAATTTCAGCAGGAAGCCATGCAGGCGAACGATACCGTGTTGCTGGAAACGGCTCCCGGACACGAAACACGCTGCCTGAATTCTGCTTTTGCTACTTTCTTTAACAAAGAAAAAGAGAAACTTCAGGCAGAGGGCCTGGATAAAAAAGAAATCTGGGCTAAACTCGAGTCGCTTAATGTTGGCCGTTTGCGCATTGCTGCAAAGGGAATTGAAAGACGTGGCAATGAACTGGTAAAAATTGATGAGGCAGAACAGACTGACCTGGGTATGTACATGATCGGCCAGGTTGCTCCTATGCACAAGGAAGTAATGTCATTACTCGATCTTCATCAGGATGTAGCCGACAAAAACTATACACATATATTAAATGCAACACTTCCTGCGCCTCCTGTTAATCAGGCAAAAGCACTTGATGTAGCTATTGTGGGCATGGCCTGTATTTTCCCAGGTGCCAGAAACCTTGAAGAATACTGGCGAAATATCATCCTAGGCAAAGACTCTGTTACGGAAGTTCCAGACGAAAGGTGGAACAAAGAACTATATTATAACCCTGATTCTACTGCAGGCGATATGTCGCACTCCAAATGGGGTGGTTTTATCCCAAGGATAGATTTCGATCCCTTAGAATTTGGCATTCCACCACAATCGCTCGCTGCTATTGAGCCTACCCAACTGCTTACCCTGATGGTTGCCAAACAGGCTATGCAACACGCAGGTTATGCCGATGGTGGTGTGGATAATGAAAATGTTTCTGTAATTATCGGAGCAGAAGGTGGAAACGATCTTGCCAATAGCTATAGCTTTAGGGGATATTACAAACAGGTTTTTGGCGAAATGCCAGCTGAACTTGATGCTGCTTTACCAAAAGCTACAGAAGACTCTTTTCCCGGCATTTTGGCGAATGTGATTTCAGGCAGAATTACCAACAGGTTAAATCTGGGCGGCAGAAATTATACTGTTGATGCAGCCTGTGCTTCATCTCTTGCAGCCATTGATTTGGCCTGCCAGGAGCTATTTTTAGAGAAATCAGATATGGTTTTGGCCGGTGGAGCAGATCTGCATAACGGCATTAACGATTACCTGATGTTTTCGAGCACACATGCCCTTTCTAAAAAAGGACGATGTGCAACATTTGATGCCGAAGCAGATGGAATTGCCCTTGGCGAAGGCATTGCCATGATCGTATTAAAAAGATATGACGATGCTTTACGCGATGGCGACACCATTTATTCTATTATTAAAGGCGTTGGTGGATCGAGTGATGGCAAAAGCCTGGGTTTAACTGCGCCACGTAAAAACGGACAGGTAAATGCATTGGAAAGAGCTTACAGTCAGGCAGGGATTACACCCTCTTTGATTGGCTTGGTTGAAGCACATGGTACAGGAACGGTAGTTGGTGATAAAACAGAAATCAGTGCATTAACCGATATGCTTAACCAATCAGGCGCAACAGCCGGACAAACACATCTAGGTTCTGTAAAAACACAAATTGGTCATACTAAATGTGCCGCAGGCATTGCAGGACTGATTAAAGCATCGCTATCTGTTTATCATGGCATTAAACCACCTACTATTAACTTAAAAACGCCAAATAGTTTCTACAACGCACAAACGAGTCCTTTTGCTTTCCATACCGAGGCTGGGTTATGGATGGAAGAAAAACGCTATGCTGGCGTTAGTGCTTTCGGTTTTGGCGGAACAAATTTCCATGCCGTATTGGAAAGTGCCAAAAATACAGAAGATAAAAATCCGATATTAAAATCATGGCCATCAGAACTTTTTGTTTTCAGGGGTGACACCTATGAGGAGGCTAAAAACCGAGTCATATCAGTAAAAAACCTATTAGAACTAAACGATCAGATCGAACTCAAAGATATTGCCTACAGCCTGGCTACTGCTGACACCAAACCCGTTCAATTGAGCATTGTGGCCAACCATGCGGAAGACCTGGTGATGAAAATAGATCTTGTGTTATCTGGCGTAGAAAGTAAAGATACCTACCTCACTCAAAAACAGGAAGGTAAAGTAGCCTTTATGTTTCCAGGGCAAGGCAGCCAACGGATAAACATGGCCAGAGATCTTTTTGTCATTTTCCCAGAAATGCGAAAACTGCTGAAAGCTTATCCAGAATATGAAAAAATTCTCTTTCCAAATACAGTATTTAACGATGTCGATGCAAAAGCACAAAAAGAACGCATTAAAGATACGCGCATGGCACAACCGCTATTGGGTATTGTTGACCTGGCCATTGCCAACTTTTTAAAATCACTTGGCATTGTGCCTGATATGGTTGCGGGGCATAGCTATGGCGAACTGCCTGCACTTTGCTTTGCAGGTGCTTTTGAAGAAGAAGCACTGGTTCACCTCAGTGCAGAAAGGGCAAAAGCTATCTTAAATGCTGTAGAAAACGGTGATCCAGGCACAATGCTTGCCGTAAGCGCAAAACAAGAGCAGCTTGCACAATATCTTGCCGATATTGAATCGGTTTACCCGGTAAACTTTAATGCACCAACACAATGTGTAATTGCGGGCAGCACAGCAGCCATAGGGAAATTAGCGGCTGTTTTAAAAGATGCCAAAATATCTTTCCGTCCGCTCGAAGTAGCCTGTGCTTTCCATAGTCCCTTGGTAGCCAAATCAAAACAGCTTTACCATGAAGTATTATCCCGTGTAAATTTTAACGATTTAAAACTCCCGGTATGGTCTAACACCACGGCAAAAGAATACCCAACAAATGCTGATGCAGTTAAAGAACGTTTAACTGACCATTTGATAAAACCTGTCCTTTTTGTTGAAGAACTCAGGGATATGTATGCTACCGGAGCCAGGATTTTCGTAGAAGTTGGTCCTGGCAAGGTGCTAAGTGGTTTAACCAAGGCATGTATTGGCAAAGATGAAGTGATTTTGCATACCGAAGATCAAGGCCACAACAAACTCAGCAATTTATTGGGCACATTGGCCGGCTATATGGCCACTGGTCGGGAAATTAAACTCCAAAAATTATTCGAAGGCCGTTCTGTTAAAACCATCAACCTAAACGAACCTTCCAGTTATAAAAAAAGTCCCGCGATCTGGTATGTCAATGGTCAGCATGCTGTTCCATCAACTGGCAAACTTCCGGCAAATGGTGCATCACCTATTACTAAACCAATTACCCTCATGAACAACACCTTTACTACAACCGAAAGTCAACAGGTTAATGGCTCAGCTAAAGACCTGATGCTGCAGGAATACCTGCACAGTATGAAAATGCTGATTCAGGCACAGCGCGACGTGATGCTTTCCTTTTTAGGACAAGCGCCAGCCATGCCTTCGCAAATCATTAATCAGCCCTTAACATCATATCAGCCACCTCAACCAGTGCGCGTTGAAAATCAGATCACGATCAAACAAGAGGTATCTGAGGTACAAACTATTGAACTCATTACACCAGTAAGCGCAGCAAAAGACTTAAAATTGGTGCTTTTGCAGCTAGTAAGCGATAAAACAGGTTATCCACAGGAAATGCTGGGGATGGAAATGGATCTTGAAGCTGATTTGAGTATCGATTCCATCAAACGCGTTGAAATTATCGGTGCACTACGTACCGAACTGGGTGGTTTTTCTCAACTGAATCTTCCGGAAGATAAAATTATGGAACAGCTGGCAGGCCTTAAAACTTTGAGCAGTTTGGTAAATTGGCTTACAGAAAATACAGTACAGCCCAAAACTACCGCTGCAGCTACTCCAACAGTACGGGTAACAATAGAAACTGACCAGCCAAAATTCTCCATTGATCAGTTAAAATCAACTATTCTGGAGATCGTAAGCGAAAAAACAGGCTATCCTAAAGAAATGCTGGGCATGGATTTAGATCTGGAAGCAGACTTAAGCATCGATTCTATCAAAAGAATGGAAATTATTGCTTCACTTAAAGAAAAAATAGGTTTTGGTTCGCAAAGCGATCAAACTGATGATTTAATGGAAAAATTAACTGCAATCAAAACCTTAAATGCACTGATTAACTGGATTGCCAACGTTGAAGCAAAAAGTTCGGAGGTGCTTACAGAAGCAAAAAAGCTTATTGAGGAGAGCATCGATGATCAAACGGTAAAAGAAAAATTATCACGTTTAAGATTTGAGCTAACTCCTGCAGCACTAACCATTACCGAAGCCGCCATTTTAAAAGGACAGCGTTTCGCTTTAACAGATGATGGTGGCGGACAAGCCATCAAAATCAAAAAAGTACTGGAGAAACATGGCGCCATTGCCGATCTGGTGAACTTTGAAGATCCACTGGATGGTTATCAGGGCCTCATCATTCTGAACATGTTTGAAGCACAGCAAAAAGTGGGTATTCTTGATCATTTCGCTACCATTAAAAAATTGAATTTTGATACCGTAAAATGGGTGTACCTAATTGCAGATACCAAACAATATTTTAACGATCAATCGGATATTTCTTTCTTAAGAAATTATCAGGGCTACTCTGGTTTCTTTAAAAGTTTAGACCGTGAGTATGAACATACAAAATGCCGTTTCATCAGCCTGGAAACCAAGATGACACCTGATGAAATCACGAATATTACCTTAAATGAAATCCTGAATCCTGATAAACCTTCAGAGATCATTTATAATGACAACAAAAGGCACATTATGGAATTGGTACCCCAACCTCTAAGTACCGAAACCGATGTACATATCCATTTGGATAAAGAGGCAGTAGTAATGGTTTTAGGTGGCGCACAAGGCATTACTGCCGAATTGATGATCCATTTTGCTAAAGATTATCCTTGCAGATACATACTGGTTGGCCGTTCGGCAAACCCTATCGCATCGGCAAACGAAGTAAGCGCTTCATTAAAAACCAAAGATGAGATTAGGCAATACCTGATTAAACAGGGAGAAATCAAAAAGCCTGCAGAAATTGAACAAGAAACCAATCGGATCTATAAAAACAACCAGATTTTACGCTGCATTGCAACTTTAGAAGAAGGAGGATCGACGGTAGTTTATGAATCCTTAGACTTAAAAGATGAAGGAGCGCTTACCCGTTTAATCAACCAGGTTTATGAAGATTACGGCCGTATTGATGGTGTGGTACACGGAGCAGGTTTATTGGAAGACAAATTGTTCAGTAGTAAAACCTCAGAATCTTTCGGACGTGTTTTCGACACCAAAGTAACCCCTTTAAGGGTATTAGCTGAACAGTTACGCCCTGAAACTCAATTTGTAATCCTGTTCTCGAGCATTGCTTCGGTGTATGGCAACCGTGGACAAACCGATTATGCCGCAGCAAACAGCGTAATGGATAAATACGCCTGGGCTTTAAAGCAGAAAATACAAGGTAAGGTTATGGCCATCAATTGGGGTCCCTGGAAAGGTGCAGGCATGGTTTCGCCAACCTTGGAGAAAGAATACCAGCGGAGGGGAATTGCATTGATCCCGCTACAGGATGGAATGGAAACTTTCCTGAACGAACTAAAATATGGTAAAGAAAGCCAGGTATTGATCATGGCCGGAAACACCTGGACATAGAAAAAATCATTTTCAGGATTTTTAGCTACCGGCCGTCAACCTGAATTTATTTCAGGGTCTATTTGACAGAAAAGATGCTGATCCCGATGTAAAAATCGGGACATCACAATGATCGATTTGGTTAAGCAAGCTAAAAATAGCCAGTACAAATAAATATTAAAAGAATTAAAAGTAGCAAGATCCCCCAAACGAAAACAATGAAGAAAAGCGATGTAGCAATTATTGGAATGTCATGCATTTTTCCAGGCGCGAAAGACATGCAGGCCTTTTGGGAAAATATTATCAACCGGGTAGATTCGACACAACAGGTACCTGCCGACCGGATTGACCCTGTACATTTTGATAAAACGGTAAGTGGCGTAGATCGTTTTTATTGCAATCGGGGCGGTTTTATCCCCGATCATCAATTCGATCCACAACGTTTCGGCATTTTGCCCCTGGCTGTAGAAGGTACCGAACCCGATCATTTGTTAACCTTAGATCTGGTGCACCAGGCACTGGAAGATGCAGGTATATTTGAAAAAAAATATGCGCTGGATAAAACAGGGATTATTATTGGGAAAGGCAATTATGTAGGACCTGGTGCAACCCGGGCGATCGAAATTGTGCGTACAGGGGAACAGATTTCGAGCATATTGAAAGACCTGATGCCACAACTTACAGAAACTGAAATTGATAAGGTAAAACATGAATTCCAATTGCGCAAGGGCCGTTTTAGTGCCGATACGGCAATGGGGTTGATCCCTAATCTTGTGGCTTCGCTGGTAGCCAATCGCCTTAATTTAGGCGGTTTAGCTTTTACACTGGATGCTGCCTGCGCCAGTTCGCTCATTGCAGTAGATCATGGTGTGCAGGAACTGAATAGCGGTCGTTGCGATATGGTTATTGCAGGTGGCGTACATTTGGGGCAGAATGCAGCTTTCTGGAGTATCTTTTCTCAATTGGGCGCTTTATCTAAACAGGAAAAAATCAAACCATTCGATCAAAATGCCGATGGTTTGATTATTGGCGAAGGCTGTGGTTTTGTGGTACTTAAACGTCTTGAAGATGCCATCCGAGACCAGGATAAAATTTATTCGGTAATTAAAGGCGTGGGCGTAAGCAGCGATGGAAGCGGCACCAGTGTAATGAGTCCATCAGTTAAAGGCCAATTGAAAGCCATTACAGAAGCCTGGAAAAATGCCGGATTGGAGCGTAAAAACATTGGCTATTTAGAGGCTCATGGTACCGGCACGCCACTTGGCGACAAAACCGAAGTAGAAACCTTAAAACAGTTTTTTGGTCAGGATACAGATCTGCCAAAAGCAGGTATCGGTTCTGTTAAATCAAACATTGGCCATGCCATGCCCGCAGCTGGAATTGCGGGTTTGATCAAATCAAGCTTGGCTTTATATCATGGTATTATCCCACCTACTTTACATTGTGAAGAACCCGTTGCTCAACTGGCCGAAACCCGTTTTTCTGCTGTTCAAAAGGCAATAGACTGGAACCAATCTAATCTACCGAAACTAGCGGCTGTAAACGCCTTTGGTTTCGGGGGAATTAATGCCCATGTGGTATTATCCGCTTACGATAAGCCTAAAAAAGATGAGGTTTTAGTGATGGCTAGACCTACTCATGAAAGTTTGATCCAATCGTTGGAAAATGGGAATTACAGTGCCGGACAAGGTAATTTCCGTTTGGTATTATTTAATCCAAGCGAAGAAAGGATCAAAAAAGCCTTAAAAATTGTAGCTAAAAATTCTCCGTGGAGAAACAAACAGGATATTTGGTACACCAATTCACCTTTATTGGCCAACGATGGTAAAATAGCCTTTGTTTTTCCAGGTTTAGACGGACTTGCTGGTGGTGAAATTAAATCGGTAGCCGATTATTTCAGGATCCCTATTGATGATAGCGAGAAACAAGATGGCCTTTTAAGCGAAGCCCTCCATATCCTGAACAAAAGCAGTGTTTTAGATCAGGCCTTGAAGCAACTGGGCGTTAAATCTGATATGAATGCGGGCCACAGCCTTGGCGAATGGCTTGCAGCAAGATCTTCTGAACTGGCCGAAGAAAGTTCGGTAATGAATTTACTGAGTGTACTTAATCCAGAAACTTTTGAACTGAAAGATTCGCGCTTTATTGCCGTAGGCGCAGGTTTAGACACCCTTCAACCCATTATAGAAAGCATACCTGATTTATACCTTTCTAATGACAACTGTCCACAACAGGTTATTCTCTGTGGCAGTAAAACCGCGCTTGATGAACTCGTTCAGATCCTAAAGGTGAAACAGATTTTTAATCAGATTCTGCCTTTTCAATCGGGCTTTCACTCTCCATTTGTGGCCGATAAACTGGGCTTGATCCTCGAAGGCATGCAAAATATGCAATTCCGAAAAACCAGCACACCGCTTTGGTCGGCGACCACTTTAGACACCTATCCTGAAGGTTTCGAAGCCATCCGCCAGTTAAGTGCCGAGCATCTGATTAAACCAGTCCGTTTTCGCGAGCTTACCGAAAAACTCTATGCTGAGGGCGCACGCGTATTTATCCAGGTAGGTTCGGGTGGCCTGGTCGGCTTTATAGACGATACCTTAAAAGGAAAAGAAATCAGCACGATTAGTGCTAATGTGCCCATCCGTTCGGGCATTACACAGTTGCAAAGGGTTTTGGCAGCACTTTTTGTGGAAGGAAAAGAAATCGGGCTTGATTACCTGGGTAACATTAAATCAACCCGCCCACTGAGTAACAAGGGAATTAAACTAGAACTGGGCTCGCCGATCATCCATAACCTGCAAACACTTAAAGGTTTAACCATTAAACAAACCCAACCAGCAAAGCCCAAAACTGTCGAGGAGGTAAAACATCCGGTTTTGCAGGCTTTTAATGAGAATGTGATGGAAATGATCAGTATGCAGAACGAAATGATGGAACTGTTCGAAAATACCGGTTTTCAGATTGACCGACCTAGCCATTGGTCACCTGCCGAACCGACAAAACCAATCAGACAGCCTTTTAGTCAAAAACTTGATGTAAGCCTGGATAACTGTCCTTATCTCATTGATCATTCCTTGTTAAGGCAGCCAAAGGGATGGCCGACCGTTGAAGATATGGATCCGGTGATCCCGATGACCATGATTTTTGAAGTATTTGCCGAAATAGCCAATGCGCAATCGCCCGGAGAAAAAGTGCATAAAATTATGAATATGCGTGTTTTCCAATGGATGAATGTGGTTAAACCTTTTCAGGAAACCGTAACCGGAGAATGGAAAGACGAACAAAGGGTTTATTTGAACCTGGAGCGTTTTGCCAATGCAGAAGTACAGCTTGCAGCACAGTTAAACCCTGCTCCAAACCGCGATTTCGATATCGGAAAGCTATTGGATATCGATCGAACGACTGAGCAGATTTACGACGCACACATGTTCCACGGACCAGATTACCAAGGCATTCAAAAATTAATCGCTGTTGGCGAAAAAGGGATTACCGGCATTATTGAAGCTGCAGGTGGAAAAGGCTCTTTACTTGATAATGCGGGCCAACTGTTCGGTTTGTGGCTTCAGCTTACATTAGAAAAAGACCGGATTGCTTTTCCTGTTAAAATCCAGGAAATAGAATTTTTCGGTGATATGGCCAATCAGGAAGGACAATTCGAGTGTACCTGTGTACTTACCGAAATAAACGATGAATTTGCAACGGCCGACATCATCATGAAAAGGGACGGCATTACCTGGTTGATTATTTCGGGCTGGCAGAACCGCCGACTCGAAATTGATGAACCACTTTGGAATGTATCCATGTCACCACTCCACAACCGTTTATCGGAAGAAGTTGCACCTGGCGTTTTTCTTTTCGGCAACGCTTACACCCGCGTGGTATCATGGGATTTTATCCTGAAAAGATATTTCAATCAAACAGAGAAAAAGCATCACAACAGCCTTTTGCCGAACAAAAGAAAAACCTGGATGATTAGCCGGGTAGCAGCAAAAGATGCGGTAAGAAACTTACTTAATACACAGAAAAATCAGGCCTGTTACCCCATTACTTTCGAAATTTATTCAGACGAACATCGCAAGCCTTATGTTAAAGGAGGTTTAACAGATAACATCAACATTTCTATTGCACATAAAGGTACCGATGCCGTTGGAATAGCCCGTTTTAACGAACCAGTTGGCATCGACATTGAGCACATAGAGGAACGCAGTGCAGGCTTTTTTGATCTTGTTTTTAACGATCATGAAATAAAACTACTCCAAAACCTCGATAAAACAGAATGGGCAACGCGATTCTGGGTAGCTAAGGAAGCCTTTGGAAAATACCTGGGCAAAGGCCTGCAAGGGAACCCTAAAGCCTATACTGTAGAATCTGTAGATGGCGAAGAATTACGCATTAATAACATCACAATCAAAACAATTAAACATAAAAACTATATCATCGGATGGACACTATAACTACAAAATTAAGCAGCGAAGAAATCTTCAACCTCATGAAACAATTTATCACTGAAGTAATCGGCGAAGAGTTTGTTGAAGAAATGGATATCACTCCAGAAAGTTCTTTTACCAAAGACCTCGAAATGGATAGCATCGAAATTGTATCCTTTTCTGAGAAAATAAAAGCACATTTTGGTGAGCAGATCGATTTTACAGGTTGGTTATCAGCAATGGATTTAGATCAGCTGATCAATTTAAATCTGGGCATGATCATATCTTATATCGAAGAATGCCAATCATAACGGTAAACGGCAAATCGGTTCACCTTCAGGAGCTTAATAAAGGAGCTGCTGAAACCATCGTCCTGGTTCACGGGATGTTCAGTAACCTGTCTGTTTATTATTTTAACATCGCTCCTCTGCTGGCCACAAAATACCATGTGGTACTTTATGACCTGAAAAGTCATGGCATGAGTGAAAAGACATTAACAGGGTATGATCTGGAAAGCATGACCAATGATTTATTGGCTTTAATGGATGAATTAAACCTGCACGATGTTCATTTGGGCGGTTATAGTTTTGGCGGATTAATCGCTTTAAAAATGGCCATCCGTTTTCCAGAGCGCATTAATAAACTGTCCATCATCGAAGCTCCAGATCCAAATGATGATAAAACAAGGGGAATAATTGATGAGTACAGCCGTGAGTTTTTAGAACATTACGTCGAAAATTTCACTGATACCACTAAGGTGAAAATGGGTAAAAGACAAATGGAGCGCAACCACCGCATGTACGAGTACCTCTTTTATCAAACCTCCATTAAAACTGATATGGAGATTGAAAAAAACTTTTTTAGTAGTCAATCTATCAAAACCATAAAAAAGAGCACCCTTTTGCTTTATGGCACCGATTCCAATTGCCTCAGCGCAGGCAAGCAGTTAGATGGCTTGATTGAAAATGCTGCCTTGATTGCTGTAACCGGCGACCATAATATCCCGATCCAGCAGCCCATGGTAATAGCCGAAGCATTGCTAAACTTTTTCCAGGAAACATAAAATTAAACAAACATGGCAAAATTCGTATTCGTTGTTCCTCCTTTAACCGGCCATATTAACCCTACACTAAGCATGGGTACTGCCTTGCTCGAAAGAGGCCATCGTGTAGCATGGATTACTTTAGATCAATCATTGGGCAACAAACTTCCTGTTGGCGGTGAATTGCTTGTGATTAGTTACGACCAGAACGACCAGCAGAAAAAAGATTCAGAAAAATACCTGGATATCATCACCAAAAAAATTGTTTATGGTATCGATAGCATCAAATTTCTGTACGAGGAAGTATTGATCCCACTTAACCGGCACAGTTATGAAGGCATTGCCGATCTACTTGATCAGTTTAAGCCCGATTTGGTGATTACTGATCATCAGATGTTTGCCGGTGCCATAGCAGCCACCAACAAAAATTATCCCTATGTTACTTCGGTTACCGCTCCTGCAGCCATAAAAGTAATGGATGAGTTGCCAAAGGTGCACGAATGGGAAGTAAACCAGATTGTGGAGTTGCAAAAAGAATTTGGCATTATGGCAAGTAGTTCTATTGCCTGTTCCGATCTGGCTACACTGGTATTCACCTCTCGTGATTTTTTCGGGGAAATGGATTTACCGGAACATTTTAAATTTGTAGGGCCCGTTTTTAACCGGCGTAAAACCTCCATTCGTTTTCGGTGGGAGGCATTCCATACCAGCCAGCCCAAAATATTGGTTAGTATTGGCACCACCTTCGATCATGAACATAAAAAAGCTTTTTTCGCAAAGGTAATCGAAGCCTTTGCCCATGAAGACCTGCATGTGGTGGTGGTTTCCGATCCGGATTTATTTGAAAAATGGCCCGCGAATTTTACGGTGCAGCGCCAGGTACCACAATTAGAACTTTTACCACACCTGGATACCGTAGTTTGCCATGGCGGACACAATACCGTTTGTGAAACTTTAATGAATGGCCTGCCCATGGTCGTTATCCCAATTGCTTACGACCAAAGCCATGTGGCCGGACGTGTTTTCAGGGTTGGTGCGGGAGAGCGCTTAAACTTTAACCGGTTTAAAGCCAGCCACCTTAAAGAAGCAGTAAATAAAGTGCTGCACAACGATAGTTACAAAATTGCTGCAGAACAGATCAAACAATCATTTATCCAGGCTGGCGGAACAGAAAGTGCAGCAGATTTATTGGAAACTTTAAGTAACAGAACCTCAAACATATTCATCAGTTAAATTACATTTTATGTCAAAATTTCTTTTCGTCGTACCGCCTTTCTTTGGCCATATCAGTCCAACCTTAAGTATTGGTGCCAGTTTATTGGCCCGCGGCCATGAAGTAAAATGGCTTGGTATTACTTCGCTTGCTCAGGTACATTTACCCGAGGGCGGCGAATTTATCTATCCGGAAGAAGATCTGATTGAGCATGCAGATGAAATACAACGTATTTTAAAACGGCAGGATGATGGCCCTGCCTGTTCGGGTCCCGAGGTGATGAAACTAGCGCTCGAAGAAACATATGTACCCTTTGCGAAGATGATGATGAAAGGGCTGAACAAGTTTGTTGATAAATGGAAACCCGATGTGATTATTAACGACTGCATTACTTTCGCTGGTGCACTAAGCGCGCATTTAAAAGGCATTCCATCAGTTACCACCACTCCGGTTCCTCCCGATGTGATGGGCGATACCGCCAATAGTGCACCAAAAATATTCGAATGGCAACAAAACCTGATTAAAGGCTTACAAAGAGAAGTAGGCATTTACAGTGACGATATCCACATTCACTCGCACGAGCTGAATATGGTTTTCACTTCTCAGGCCTTTGCAGGTTTTGAAGAAAAACCAGCGCACATGCATTTTGTGGGTCCTGTAAAAGGCAGACCAAATTTAGCACCTTTTGATTGGGAACGTTTAAGCCAGGCTAGAACCCCAAAAATATTTGTTTCATTAGGCACTTTGCTGGTTGATATCCGTGCGGCATTTTTTCAAAAACTCATTACCGCTTTCGAAAACGAACCTGTAACCATAGTTGCGGCAACCAATCCCGATATTTTTGAAAAATGGCCGGACAATTTCATTGTAAATGGCTTTGTGCCTCAATCTGAACTGATGCCATATATGGATGCCGTGATTTGTCACGGAGGTTTCAATACAGTAAACGACACTTTTACCAATGGTTTACCGATGTTGATTACCCCTATCGCCTATGATCATTTCCATACCGCAAAATTAATTGAGCAAGCTGGTTGCGGCATCAGTATCCGTTACAAACGTTTACGCATCAGCGAATTAAGAAATACAGTATTTGAACTTTTAGAAAACCCAAAATATCGCCAGGCAGCACAAAAAATAAAAGAAACATTCATTGCAGCTGGCGGCAATGATAAAGCGGTGCAATTGCTTGAGGATTTTGCCAGAACAACAACATTAGAAGCGGTTTAATCCCAGACCGTTTCGAGCGGAGTGCAATGCAGTCGGGAAATCAATCACGCATAGATCTCTCCATTCCACTGCGTTTCAGTCGAGATGACGAAATGCGTTACAATACTAACCCAAATGAAAAGAAAACTACTATTCGGTGAAAGGATGTTATACGGAGACGGTAAAAGTCCGTTTAATCTCATAATACCTTTCAAAATCAGGGGCGAAATAAAGGAAAGCGATCTGAGGCATGCTTTACATAAAATTCAGAATAAGCATCCTTGGCTAACTGCATCCATAGATTTTGATGAAAATAAAAGGCCGTGGTTTACAACCAATCTTAACGAGCATTTCAAAATCCCAATCCGCATAGTGGAGCGTTTAAGTGACGAACATTGGGAGCAGGAATCTACCTTGGAGTGGAAAACCGTTTTTGATGCTAAAACCGCACCACTTTGCCGCATTACCTGGATAAAAGGAGATGACGTTTCCGAAATCCTGATGGTATACCACCACTGCCTGTGCGATGGCACGGCCACACTTTCTATTTTAGCTGAATTGCTTCAGCTTTTGGATAATCCTGATGCCGATGTTGGCACTGAAATCCCGATTATGGGTATAAAAGATGTAATCCCCAAAAAAGTACTAAACAATTATCGCAACAGAACTAAAAACGTAATGGTAGGCAAAATGGCCACGCTTGCATTATGGCTGATCCCGATTAAAAAAGTAGCCATAGAACGCAAAAAAGATTTTATGCTCCGCTGGAGATTCGATCAGGAATTTACTCAACAGATTATCCAGTTCTGCAAAGCCAATCAGTTTACAGTAAATACATTGCTTAGCACTACTGTTTTAACTGCCTTTAAAGAAATAAGGAAAGAAAAAGCATTCAACAAAATATCGCTTCCGGTAGATATCCGGAACCTCAATCCAATCATAAAAAAAGACCACATATTTGCCTTCGGACTAATGATTGTACTCTCTTTATTACCAGAAAAAGATTTTTTAAAAAGTGTTAAAGCTTTACAAAGGAATGTGAACGATAAATTGGCCAAACTCAATCCATATAGTTTAATGATGATGATGGAAGCTTGCCATCCAGCCTTACAAAAATTCACTAATCTCTTAAAGTATGGAAAATCAAGTAATGATTGTATGTTTTCCAACCTGGGCAAAATTGATATTCCATACCAGTATCAAAACTTTGAAGTTGAAAGCATTTTCAGTCCTTCGGTAATGGGACCATTGGGCAATACCACTACACTGCTTACTTCCACTTACCGCAATCAAATGGACTTTAGCTTTATGGCCAGTGAAGGTTATTTATCGTTAGTAGAAGCAGCTGCCATAAAGGATAAAGTAATTGCTATCCTTAAAGAACACGTTAAAAAACCAACTGCAATTTTAACTGCCACCGCATGAAAAGAAGATTAATTTTAGGAGAAAGAATAATGCATGTAGATGCCAAAACACCATTAAACTGTGTTTTTGGCGCTAGAATTTCAGGAGAAATTAATGAAAATAATTTGCATATGGCCCTGCAAAAAATTCAGCAGAAGCATCCGCTCTTGCGAATGAAGATCGATGCCACAGGCAAAACCCCGTATTTTATGCTGAATGAGAACATCAGCAAAATAACGGTTAGAATTGTAGACCGTTTAACAAATCAGGATTGGTTAACACAATCGAAAATAGAATGGTACAAACTTTTTGATACCCCAAACGAACCTTTAGCCAGATTAGTGTGGTTAAAGGGTGAAATTAGATCAGATCTTTTGCTGGTGCTTCCACACTGTATCTGCGATGGCACTACAATATTAAATTTAATGCGTGAGCTCATGACTTTGATTGATCATCCTGAACAGGAACTCGCACCCTACGCTTCATTTCTTTCCGTTCAGGATCTCTTACCAGAAGATTTTAAGATCACTAGAGCAACCCATTTTAAAGGAAAAATTTTTGCAGCACTTGGCCGCTTATTTTTCTTTTTTAAAGCAACCTCCAACCATCATGTAAACCAGCGCAATTATGCAGTGCATTGGAAAATCAGCACAGATGATACCAAAAAACTATTGGTAAAGTGTAAACAAGAAAATACGACCGTTCATGCGGCCATCTGTGTTGCCTTTATGGAAGCTTTTAAACACATACAAGGCACTAAGGCTCATGGAAAGGTAATTTGTCCGGTTGATATCAGGCGTTTTGTTGAAACCATAAAACAAGATACTATGTTTGCTTTTGCCCCTATTGTAGAATTAAACCTTGATCAGACGGAGAATCATTTTTGGGGAAAAACCAGAAAACTAAAAACCGATCTCGAAGCAAAAGTAGCTGAGATGAAAGTTTATGATCTGTTAAACATGAGCGAATATTTCCACTCATCCATAAATAAGATGATCGGTTTTTTAAAAACAACAAAAGGCACACATGATATTACGCTCAGCAACATGGGCCTTTTAAATATACCCAAAGACTATAAAAACTTTACAATAGAAACCATTTATAGCCCTACAGTTGCTTTTCCATGGAAAAATGCCAACACCCTGGTATGCAGTACTTTTAACGGACAATTGGATTTCTCTTTTATGTCGAATGAAACGTTCCTTCGGGAATTTGAAGCCTGGCAGATTAAAGACAAAGCGATGGAACTGATTAAAGAAAACTTAAACGAAATGGCCAATGTTTGATGCTGTGCAGGATGACGAGCAGACAAAGGTTTCGAACTGGAGGAAGTTTGTGCGTAAAAACCTGCTTTTACACCTCATCCCGAATATGATATTAAATACGATAATACCATATTTTGCTTTTAAAGCGCAAAGTTCAGTACACTTATTCAATGGTGAACAGAACCTGGCCAGATTTTTATTGCCTATGTCGCTATTACTGCCGTTTATGATCACTTTGGATATTTTAAAGAAAATAAAAGCACTGCAACATACCGGTGCCATCAATTGCAAAGAGGAGGTAAAAATTACGGGTTATCCTTTTATTCTGAAAAAGGCAGTACTGAATGGGCTTTATAGCATTGCAATTGTTTTCATTTTAATGGTTATGCTATACTTTTCTTTCCCGCCCGATCACGATTTTGGGATTACACCATCTGCGATATGTGCGGGATTACTGGCAGGTTTATATTCTATTACCTTTTTTTATCTGGCCATCAGGAAGTTTAAGATTGATGCGATTTAATATCCCTAGAAAATATTCTTGTCATTCTGAACGTAGTGAAGAATCTGTTTAATTTTAGTATTATCATTAATAAATATATCAACCTGAGTGCTATTAATAATCTGTTCTGAAGATACGCTACAAACAATTTTCCTTTCTGCCCGTCACCCTGAATTTATTTCAGGGTCTATTTTACAGAAAAGATGCTGACCACACAGTAGACACAAAACAATTGAAAATACTATTTCTACTCGTAAAATAAATCCGATAGCTATCGGATCAGCATGAAGATCGTATATTTACAAATGATTAAAAATTAACCTTCTATTTATTAAGATAATCAAACTCAGTTATTAACTTCATTTAGATATTAATTCACAGCTTGTACTTCATTAGTCATGGATTCTTCGCTGCGCTACCATTGACAGATCCTATAGAAGAATAGTCATTTCGACTGGAAATCTATTGAGACAGATTTAGCTTCGCTGAGCACTTCGTGGTTCTCGGCTGCGTTGCACTTCGCTCAAAATAACGACCGTTAGTATTACCACTACTCCAACCAAACCATCTGTGTAAATGCACCATTGGTGGCAATATCCCAAACCTCTACCCTTACCCATTTACGGCCTTTTAAATCAATCTGCCAGCTAAAATCGCTTTTACCAAATGCCTGCGTTGTATTTAAATTTAGCTGTTTACGGTATACTTTTTTTCCATCACCTGATACAATTTCAGCAAAACTTAATGGGAATGTCCAATTAAGCTGCATATTTATCTTTGCTTTTCCACCATTATTAACTTTCAAAGTCTCGCCTGCACCTTTTCCATCAACATTAAAGCTCGGGATTAATACCTCACCTGTTGAAACGAAAAACTTGCCTTTCTGCATTACATCTAAAACCGGTTGCCAGCCATCAGCATAGTTGGGCAGTTTATCAAGTTGTAAATAATTTACGTTTAAGTGTGCGTACATTTCATTTTGTTCAGTAATGGTAAAGATGTCTGCCTCTGAGATAATATGTTTCTTCAACCCCCAATTGGCCATATCGTCCATCAGATTTAATACCCTTTTACTTAAAGTAGGTAAAGAAAGATCACCCGGAATCGCTTTCCAGGCTGCGCCCATAAAAGTTTCCGATTTAAAAAAATCCTCTTCCTTATATTTATCCGGATAACCTGTTGAAGCTTTTGTTCGGGCATGGGCAGTCCAGGCTAAGCCATGCTCCTGTTCCAGCAATTTGAGCATTTCGGCCTTATCACTTACCCGGTAAACTTTACCGTATTTAGGATTGTTGCTTTCGAAAGGCAGGTCGCTCTTCCTCGCCATGATCCAGTAAATCGGTTTAGGAAAAAATGCCAGCCAATGTCCACCATAAAAATTATTGGCCTCTTCACCCGGTAACAGCAGAAAATTAGGGTCAGACAGCTTTTTAGTTTGTTTAAATAAGGCATCTAATTCCTTTAAACGTGTAGAATCTGGTCCTTTCGGATGGCCGGGCCCATGAAATTCGGCCAGTTTCACAATGTTCAATCCTGCTTTCTTTAATACATCAACAAATTCCGGTTGCTCCGGAATAGGTTTTCCACTTAACACCACATCCGAAATAAACTCATTGTGAAAATGGCTTGCCATGGTTTTATAGCCTGCCAAGGGCACATAAGTATCATTATGGGTAAACTTTTTTACTTCATTTAAAACCACATCTGCTTTCCCTGTGCTCAGCAAGCAGAAAAAATTAAGGCGTTGCTGGGTATTGGGAGGCGCATTAAACCAAGGTACATAACGTTTATCTCCTAAAGGATCCTGACGGATGCCAATCCCAAAATCGGGAACCAGGTTTAAATAATTGCTCCCTTTCCAGGTAAATTTAAGATTAAAAGCTTCATCCAATGGATAAAAATATTGATGTGGGGCAGGAAAAACAGCTAAGCTGCCTCCGGTATTTTCACCGATTACAGTACGATATTTCACCTCCAAATTTTTACTTCCATCAGTTTTAACAGCCTTTTCGGCGTGAAGATCACCTTTTACATCAGACCAGGCTACATTAGACCAGGTCTCTTTTTTGCTTACCAATCCGGCATCGTATAAAATAGCAGTCGAATCTTTTTGGGTAGATACTACAGCAGCTACATTAAACAATGGGCTTCCGTTGTAGAGTGTTATTTCTAAATTACCACTAAAATTTTCAGACTTTAAACCCGCTATCTTAACCACAGTTTGCATACCATGTGTAGAAACACTCGCATTTCCTTTTTCGAATTTGACTAGATTGGTGGTGTATGGTCTGTTAGGAACACGGTCGAAAAACACATCCCAACCTCCACTTTCCGGACTCAATGTACGTTTACCTACCCTCAAAATAAAAACAGGATCAAGATTTGCAGCTACCACTTTAAATGCACCTTTTTTACCCATCTGCAAACTGCTAAAGAGTGGTTTCCCGTTTTCCAGATCAAGAACCATTTTACCAATCGCATTATTGCCAACCGGCCAATTCACAATTACTCCTTTTTGCCTGACATAAACAGTTGCCCCATTAGGTTTAAAAGCTTTTAAATTAACCTGAGCAGATGCATTTATGAAAAATATACAGATAATAATAAAAATTGGAAGGGACTTTTTCATCAGGGATATTTGTTTTCTGGTTAGTAGAGAATAGGCAAGATAATGATTATGAGCAAAATATGTAATTTCAAAATTTGAATCTCCATTATCATAAAAATTTAATTTTCCATTTTAAAAACTTTACGCACTTAAACTTCGTAATAAGAAAGACAAACAAACATTTGACCGTTAAGGAATTAGAATAGTAAAATTAAGGTCGAAATGACTGTTCATAGATTAACCTGGTGCATTCTGTTCATTTTTTATTTTTTTATAAAAAAACTGTTACATTTCCTAACTTAATAAGGATTTTAAATATCAAACACTTTGCATCCAATACTCATCAGAAATAATGTAAAAATACTTGGCGAAGGCAGCCAGGTACTCCTATTTGCCCACGGCTTTGGCTGTGCACAAAACTCATGGAAATATATCACAGATGCTTTCCTAGAAGATTATAAGGTAATCTTATTCGATTATGTAGGCTCTGGTGATTCGGACCTCAGTCAATACAACCAAAAGAAATATGCCACGCTCGAAGGATATGCCTGCGATGTAATTGATATTATACAAGCACTTGATCTGAAGAACATTATATTTATTGGGCACTCGGTTAGTAGTATGATCGGCATGATTGCCGCACTGCAGCTACCAGAAGTGTTTAAAAAATTGGTATTTATCGGACCATCACCCCGCTATTTAAACGATGGTGATTATATCGGCGGATTTAATGCTGAAGATATTGAAACCATTTTTATGCATATCGCCCAAGATTATGTGGCCTGGAGTAAACAATTGGCGCCAATAGTGATGGACAACCCTGATAAACCCGAACTATCTGATTTTTTACAGGAATGTTTTGAAGCCACCGACCCTAGTGTAGCGCTGGCCTTTGCAATGGCTACCTTTAAAGCCGATTACAGAGATAAATTGAAAAACCTCGAAGTACCAAGTCTGACCCTGCAATGTAGAAACGACGTAATCGCTCCATTATCGGTCGGAGAATTTATTCATAAAAATACACCCGAAAATTTTTTGGTCGTTATGAAAGCTAGCGGACATTTCCCCCATATCAGTGCACCCGATGAAACCATCAGGGAAATAAAAGATTTTATCGAAGATGCCGGTCTGAAATCAGCATCAGATCATCTTTATAAGCCACAAGATTTCGCCCACTAGTAGTTAAAACTGAATAATAGAGAAAAAGTACAGGGTATTGATCCAAAAATCAGGTACTTTTTCCCTAACCTTTTCGCAGCATGATGGCAATCAGCTCTACCCAACGTTCCATGTTGTTCTTAATTAAATTAGCTTGAATAAATTACAGACGGGCATTGGATTTTGCCTAAAGGTGTATGATATTACAGTCTAAGCCAATTAACCTCAGTTCGATTAATATTTTTTCGTAATGATTGAATCTTAGCTCGCTTGCCTAGCACGATCGTCATGCTGAATTTATTTTACAAGTAGAAATTTTGTTTTCAATTGTCTTGTAGCTACTACGTGGTCAGCATCTTTCCTGCAAAATAGACCCTGAAATAAATTCAGGGTGACGGCCACCGAATACGAAATGCCAATAATGATTATCCAAACCCACATTATTAATCGAACTCAGGTTATATATAATTAGGTTTGGTTTTCCTTATTCTTTTACAGACAAACATTAAAACCCATCCATCTAATTTATTTTCATAAATTCCCAATCGTTAGCGGCATAATTATTTATAAATATGTTCACCGCGAATCTTCTCCTAACCTATTACCAGAACTGTTCCAGGTCTTCTAAACACATTCTTTTTAGCAATTCCACCTATTTATTAACTGTATCAGAATAAAGTAAAACGCTGAGTAAGCATAGCTACAGGGAATATTCGACCAAATGAATAATGAACAAAATGAATAAAATTTATCTTTGTTGAAATCCGATCCAATTCTCGTCGCGTATATACGCCTGATCATAACTGATAATCACTCATAACGCCTTTAAAATGCGCTTTAGCGGTTTGTCAGATTTACAAAGCAAAAAAATTTATCCTATTATCAATAAAAAATAAAATGAACAAAATCAGAACAATTGCACTTTGCACAGTCGCCGTGCTTTCTATCTACACAGCTAAAGCACAAACCTTTAAAGAGCCAGTTGGCTATAAACTTAAAAATGGCATGAACATTATTATTTCTGAAAATAATAAATCGCCAAAAGCTTATTCAAGCTTTACCTTAGATGCTAATGCATTTAATACTAAAAAGGATGGCGTAGTTGAGTTATTAAATGCCGTACTAAATGAAAATGTGAGCAAAAACGCGAACATCAGTTTTAAAGATAACAGTGGCAAACTGGCTACAGCCAGCGCAGATTTAGAAAAAGATTTGACTGAAATGGCTGCGCTGATCCAGAATGCTACAATTGATCAAAAAACTTTCAATACTGCCAAGGCTAAATTATTAACCAGCATAAAACTACAGGATTACGATTATGATCAAACGGTAAATGAAAATTCGATCAACGCTTTAACCTTAGCCGATGTTAAAAACTTTTACAGCCAGATTTCTCCTGAAAAAACGTTTTTAACCATTGCAGGTGATGTTGAATTAAATACAGCTAAAGCTTCAGCAAAAAAAGCATTTGGCAACTGGAACCGGGCACAAGAACTAATAACAACGGTTACAAAATAATATTAAAATTAAACCTAAGCCCTTTGATTCGTTTCAAAGGGCTTTTTTTATGCCCAAATTGTTACATTTAATCGGTTTTAACCTTCCGTATTCCACTAATCATTCAATATATTCGTTTTAAATAAAAATCATCATTTCCGAAAAGTCGACAGATGAAAAAAACATATACCCTACTCACTTTTATTGCCATTAGTTTTTCGCTACAGGCCCAGGTTGTAGTTAACCGAAATCAGGATATCGAAAAAATGGTTAAGACGGTTAATCCCGATTCGCTTAAATCATATATCAGTAAAATGGTTTCTTTCGGGACCAGAAATACACTCAGCGATACTAAAAGTAAAACAAAAGGGATTGGAGCGGCCAGAAATTGGGTGGTCAATAAGTTTAATCAATTTGCAAAGCAAAGCGATGGCAGGCTTACCGCATGCCTGGATACCATAACATTTAAACCTGATGGCAAAAGAGTAGATAGACTTACACTTTTAGGAAATGCTGTTGCCGTACTAAAGGGCACGGATACAAGCGACAAACGTGTGTATGTAGTAAGCGGACACCTCGATAGCCGTGTTACCGATGTAATGAACAGGACCAGCGATGCACCCGGTGCCAATGATGATGGCAGTGGCGTTGCAGGCGTAATAGAGGCTGCAAGAATTATGAGTCAATATAAATTTCCTGCAACCATCATATTTGTAGCCGTAAGCGGTGAAGAACAATCTTTATTAGGCTCTGGCTTTATGGCCGCAAAAGCAAAAAAAGAAAACTGGAATGTAGATGCCATGTTAAACAATGATATGATTGGCAGTAACAACAGTAGCGAAACGCAAATTATTGATAATACCAGGCTGCGCGTATTTAGTGAGGGTTTACCCAGCTTCGATCTGGATAAAAATGCGAAGAGCATTCGCCAGTTTGGCTTAGAGAATGATGGTAAAAGCCGACAGTTGGCGCGTTATGTTAAAGAAATAGGCGAACGGTATGTAGATCAGTTAGAAGTTAAATTAATTTACAGAAACGACCGGTTTCTGCGTGGCGGAGACCACACCCCATTTGTAGAAAATGGTTTTACGGCCGTACGCATCACCGAAATGAACGAAAACTTCGACCACCAACATCAAGACCTGAGAACAGAAAATGGTGTGCGGTATGGCGATCTGCAGGAATTTATGGATTTCGAATATTTACGCAAAAACACAGGCGTAAATATTGCAGTTTTAGCCAATCTTGCCAAAGCCCCTTCCAGCCCAACCGAAGTAAAAATCGATGTTAAAAACCTGAGCAACGCTACCTTTTTATACTGGAAAGCACCTCTTAATGGTACAGTAAAAGGTTATTATGTATTAATGCGCGAAACCAGCAGCGCTGTTTGGGAAAAGAAATTTTTCACTTCAGCTACTGAATTAAAATTGCCATACAGTAAAGATAATTATTTATTTGCCGTTCAGAGCGTTGGAAATGATGGCAATGAAAGTTTACCTGTGGTACCAGGTATCGGCAGATAATAAAAACATTTGAGGTTTGACTTTGTTTAAATTCAAATTTTAGGCATGAAATTTAAACCGCTGGCTTTTATCATCAATATTGCCATCACGCTGGGTGTTGGTGCACTAGGTGGATGGGCAACCGCTCAATCTGTTAAAACCTGGTATCCAACCTTAAATAAGCCATCTTTTAATCCACCAAACTGGATTTTTGCACCTGTTTGGACTACACTTTACATACTGATTGGCATTGCTGCTTACCTGGTTTGGGTTAGACGCGATAAAATTGTTCATTTCCCCCGAACTGTGGCCATTTACCTCATCCAGCTGATCTTAAATCTTGGCTGGTCTTTCATTTTCTTTTATCTGCATGAGATCGGCTTCGCCCTGGCCGAAATTATTTTACTGTTAATTATCATTATTATCAATGCAAGTATGTTCTATAAGATAACCAAATGGGCGGGTTTACTATTCATCCCCTATATTCTGTGGGTAAGTTTTGCATTATTTTTAACCTACAACATTTTCATTTTGAATTAATTTTAAAAGAAAACCCTATTTTTAGAGAGTGGTAACTTTTAAAAAATATTTGCTTATACTGTTCGTTCTGTGCTATAGCCAGTTGCAGGCGCAAAAGGTAGGTCTTGTGTTTAGCGGTGGTGGTGCAAAAGGATTGTCGCATATTGGTACGTTAAAAGCCCTGGAAGAAAACCACATCCCTATCGATTACATTACCGGCACATCAATGGGTGGCATTGTTGGTGCCATGTATGCCGCAGGTTATAGTCCAAAACAGATTGAGGAGATAGCACTCAGTAGCGATTTTCAGAACTGGGTAAATGGGCGTTATACGAGCGATTACACCTACTATTTCCAGAAAAATGCACCCAATGCCTCTATGCTTACTGCAAAAGTGGCTATTGATACCGGTTTTCATTTTAGTTTCCGCTCAAACCTGATTAATGATATCCCGTTAAACTTTGCCTTTCTTGAGCTTTTCTCGCAAGCTTCTGCCGTTTCTAAAGATAATTTCGACAACCTGTTTGTGCCCTACCGCTGTATGGTGGCTGATGTACTTTCACAAAAAAGCATCACCGTAAGCAAAGGAAGTTTGGCAGAGGCAGTAAGGGCAACCATGACGGTGCCCATTATTTACCGGCCGATTAAATTGGATGGAAAGTATGTTTTTGATGGTGGACTTTATAATAATTTCCCAGCTGATGTAATGGAAAGAGATTTTAAGCCAGATTATATAATTGGTGCCAATGTTTCTTCCAAAACCTATAACGAATACCCTAAAAATATCGACGATCGTTTAATGAACCGCTTTCTGGTGTACATGTTCCTATCCAAATCAGATTCTACCATGATCGGTAAAAACGGTGTTTATATCCAGCCCGATTTAGCTACCTATAGCGTATCTAATTTCGCTCCTGTTGAAGAACTGATCAAAAAAGGATATGATGCAACAATAGCTGATATGCCAAGAATTAAAGCACTAATCAGCAGAAGGGTGAGCGATGAAGAACTGGCACAGAAAAGGAAAAAATTCAATTCGAAAAAACCAGATCTCAAATTCAGCAATATTATTGTAACGGGCGTAAACAGCCAGCAGAAAAAATATGTAGAAAGGCTTTTCAAAAGCGATAAAATGACTTTTAACCTGCAAGATATTAAACGTGGCTATTATAAGCTCGTTGCCGACCAAACTTTTGAAACGGTATATCCTAAAATCTCTTATCAAGCGGCAACAGACAGTTACACTTTTGAGGTAGTGGCACAGCCGAAAAAAAGCTTTAAGCTCGAATTAGGTGGCAATATCTCCACCAGGCCTATCAGTAATGTTTTTTTGGGTGCCCAGTATAATTACCTCAACCGAAAATCGTATACTTTCGGAACAAGCTTTTACTCCGGTCGTTTTTACGAATCGGTTCAGGTAAATGGCCGTGTAGATTACCCAACCAAACTCCCCTTATTTTTCGCTGGAGAGCTCACCTATAATCACTGGAATTTTTATAATACCAGCCAGATCTTTATCGAAAACCCTCGTCCTATTTATATCGAACAATCAGATCGCAAGATTGATCTCATGCTGGGGATGCCCTTAAACTATAACACCAAAATTGTGCTACATGCAACATTCATTAACAATAATGACCGTTACAGCCCTAACAATACCTTTGCCGTAGGCGATCTGTTAGATCAAACTATATTTAATGGTTTCAGAAGCTCATTAAACCTGGAAAAAAATTCGTTGAACAGAAAACAGTATGCCACCAATGGCCAAAGTTTTTCATTAAGTTTTAATTACACCACCGGTCGCGAAAATTACAATCCTGGCAACATTTTCCGTAACACCCCTGGTTTTGTGAAAATTCCGGGCAGTAGCCAACTCCGCCATTGGGCCAGTATTAAACTCACACAGGAGAACTATTTTTTACACCTTAAAAAATATACTTTGGGTTATATTGTGGAAGGTGTATTTTCGAATCAACCCTTATTTAGCAATTATTACGCAACACTTTTAACCGCTCCTGCCTTTTATCCACTGCAAGATAGCCGCTCGCTATTTCTAGATAAATTTAGGGCAACCACCTATGCCGCAGGTGGGATAAAAAACATTTATAATGTTAAAAAAAATCTTGACTTTAGATTGGAAGGTTATTTATTTTTACCACATAAAGAATTTGAACTGAATAATTTTCAGGATATCAATTACGCAAAGGCCATAACAAAATTACGTTATGCAGGTACTGCAGGTCTGGTTTATCACTCGCCGCTGGGCCCGGTTAGCCTAAGTTATAATATATATAATGATGCGATTAAAAGAAATGGTGTATTATTGCATATCGGTTATTTAATTTACAATAAACGTTCTATCGAATGAAACGAATCGTACTCTTGCTTACGCTGTGTTTAACTGGGCTTTTCGGCTTTGCACAAACCGCATCAATCAATAATTTTCTGGTCAAAGAAAATTTGCTTAAAAACAGTAAACTGGCCATTATAGCAGCCGATTCGCTAAATAACCCTAACGAAAATATAAACGGAACCTATACCTTTAGCGTAAGTGGTTTTACACAGGTACTAAAATTTAACGATGGCATCGCTGTACTGCCCTTACCAATAGATAAATCTACCTTTATTTATATTAAACACCAAAACGACGCTGGCACACATAGCAAACTGGTGTATGTGTATAAAAAAGACACTGATTTAAGCCCTTACACCATCAATAGTTTATGGTTATTCATCATCCCTATTTTATTGATTGTAATTGCCTTCGCATTCCGCAAACTCATTATATTTGTGGTAATTATACTCCTGGTATTTGCATATTTTAACCACAGCAACGGACTAAACCTTTCTACCTTTTTCGAAAGTATTTTTGACGGTTTAAAGAACCTTATTTGATGTCTGGAGAGAGTAAATTGCATAAACGGTCGTCATCCTGAACCGAGCCTTAGCGAGCTCACCGAAGGTAATTTATTTCAGGATCTTTCTGATTCGATTGGAATTCATGCTCACGCTCGTTTCCAACGAGTGTAAAAATAACAAATCGTTTTTAACGATTAACTTCAGTGTTTATCACAAAAGGTCTAATGCAATTTCTATTTTTTAGAAAAGCAAGGCCTGCGGTGCTTCGGTTCCGCTAGCCCCGCCCTTTGCTTAATCCCGATAAATTAAACGATAATAAAAAAGATCATCTAAATCGGGATAACGCTGTCGGTCGGGTTTATTGAACTCAGGTTCACTTAACCAAAATAAAAATGGTTTGTGGAGACACGAACCATGGCTCCAGATCACCGCGATCAAATTAAGATAGGCCCTTACAGATACAAACCATGGCCAAAAAAAAATGCTCCGTGCCAATCCGCGTGTCCGTGGCAAAAATTTAAACAGGTTAATTTGTGGTGTCGGGTGTTACCACCTGACACAAAAAGCAATAATCAGCCAGTAAAAAGGCGATTCATTAAAGCAGCACTTAACTAATCAAGGTCAGTTATTCCTAATCATGCTCACGCTCGTTTCCAACGAGTGTGAAAATAACAAATCGTTTTTTAACGATTAACGCTATATTTTGCACAAAAGGTATAGTACGATTTCTATTTTTTAGAAAAGCAAGGTCCACGGTGCTTCGGTTCCGCCAGTCCCGCCCTTTGCTTAATCCCGGGAGATTAACCGCCAAATCAAATGATGCTTAAACCGGGATAACACTGCCGGTCGGGTTTAGTTAACCCAGGTTCACTTAACCAAAATAAAAATGGTTCGTGGAGACACGAACCATGGCTTGGATGATTCACCCAAGTATGCTATTTTAAATTACTAATATTTTTAGTAAATTTGTTTTATGGAAAATCTATTTTTGGTTTGTTTGATTCCGCCTGTTTCTATTGCAGAAGACATAAATGAGATCAGAACCTACATTTCAGATAAATTTAATGTGCATGAATCATTAAAGCGTCCGGCACACATTACCTTATATCCTCCGGTAAAAATTTCATCATTTGATGCAGAAAAGAGTTTTTTTAAAGCTTTAGCAGATGCCTCTTTCCATCAATCCTTTACGCAGATACTCCGAAATTTCAATTCATTCCCTGAACATACCTTTTACCTCGACGTTGAACAAAATGATGGATTAATGCACCTCGAAAAAAAGATAACCAAAGCATTACAACCTTTGAAACTGATCGAGAAAAAAGAAAAATTCAATCCACATTTAACCTTAGCCTTCAGAGATTTAAAACCTATTTTCAAACAGATTTGCGCCGAATTTAAAGACCGCAAATTTAAACGTGAATTTGTGGTTTCATCTTTCTCTGTTTATAAGCACGTGGATAAAAGATGGCAACCATATAGAGAATTTTCTTTTAAAGACCCTGATACAAAACCCAAAGCCTTAAGCCTTTTTGATTAATTAAAAAGGCATCCCGATACCAAAGTTGTATTGTATAAAACGATAGGTATCAGGTCCGTGAGTGGCATTATAATTATTTTTGAAATCCCGTGCCCCAGATAAAAACTTACTGATCACCCATTGATCCGATCCCACAAACTGAGGGTCTTTAAGCTTTAACCCCACATCAAACCTAAATACAAAATATTGCACGTCATATCTTAGTCCTACACCTGTTCCAACAGCTAGTTGTTGTGCTAATTTACTTAATCTAAATATGGTTTGTTCATCAAGTGTAGGATTGGAAACGAGAATTGATTCGCCTCTGCGCAGGTTCCATACATTGCCAATATCAACAAATGCTGCCCCTTTTAATGTTGCACCTAAAAACTTTTTGGCCACAGTAAAACGGTATTCAAAATTGGTTTCAATCCGCATGGTTCCGAGCTGGTCAAGCCCAAAAAATGCCCTCCTCAGGGTATCACTCCTTAAAATACCTCTATCATAGTTTCCAGGTCCTATGGTTCTTGCCTGCCAGGCCCTTATTCCGCTGGATCCACCAGCAAAAAACTGCTTTTCAAAGGGTATACCTGTCAATACTGAATTTCCGTATGCGTAAGCTACACCCGCATTTAAACGGGCAACAAACTGTTTCTCGCCCCCCAAATGTTTGTACCACCTCAGGTCGACTTCAGGGCGCATATATTGATTAAATGGCAAACCGAATATTCTCGCAGGATTATTGTTTGCAGGATCACCTTTTTTGCCGGTTAATGCGGATATCCCCTGCAACATATTACCCGCTATATCCATTCCAGCCCTTAAATAAACAAAAGACCGGTATTCATTTAATTTATTTGCATTTAAGGTATAAGTATACTTCATCCCCAGTGTTAAATCTTTACGGCCTAACAACGTGGAATAATAAAGGTTGTTCAATACGGTTTGCTGATCAACGTTAGGGTCTAAATAGCCAAAACGGTATTCGAAATTTAAAGGTGTAAAAGAGTGCAACTTAGATTTGGTTTCAAACCAATCGTAAGTAATGGAGTTGATAAAAATCCTCCTTACCGAAACATCTTTCTGTAGCGCATAAATGTAGCTTGATGCAAAAGTAGTGTGTGGCATGCCATTACCACCCAAAACCGGATTGTAGAAAGGAATCATCAACCTTGGAACGGTAATACTCGAACTGATTGAAAAATCACGCTGATAAATGTCGCTAAAGGGTTTAGCACCATTACCAATTCTTGATTGCAAACCACCTTTTACCTGAAGTTCAAATCTTTCGGCTCCTCTAAAAATATTGTTATTGGTATACGTATTTCCAATCGTAAAACCTACCGTACCGCCATTAAAAGGCACCTCTCCTTCCACGCGGTTACTCATCACCTTTTGTGGAATAAGCTGGATTACGGTGTTTATTTTGTTTGAGGTACTGTCTCTTCTGTAATAATCGATTTTTACATTTTTAAAAATATTGAGTTCATATAACCTATCGTAAGTAAGGTTTTCATTTCGGATATCATAAAGATCGCCCTCTTTCAGAAAATCATACCTTACAATGGGGTTTCTGCGGTAGCGTTTAGAAAAATCGGTGAATATGATACCGTTAACAGTGTCTTTATTGAGTTTATAACGTACCGAATCTGGAAAACCATCAGGATTAGGTGCGATGATCATATGGGTATATCCAATGTTGAACTGCTTATGTTCGCCATCATTGGGATTAGCTACATTCAGGTTTAGGTCTATTTTATTGGTTTTAGAAGTGGGCTCTGCACCATACACGTCGAAATTAACGTAGGGTCTTAAGAAATAGAAATAGCCATTTTCCTTCATAATGCGGTAAATCTGCTCCCTTTCATACGTTAAAGAATCTTCATCATACTGCATCCCGGTATGTAAATGGGTTACCGCAGCCTTATTCGATTGGTAAAGGTTTTTAATATTTTTATTTGGTATCGAATCAGAAAGCTTATCAATAAAATAAGCAGGACCAGGTTTTGCCGTGAATACAATTTCGGCCTTTTTATCTGCAACCTTTATCGCCGCTTTTACTTCGGCCCGGCGGTATCCCTTACTTTTTAAAAATTTCTGTATCTGTGTCCTGGAAATTTCAACCAATGTGCTATCCAAAATGGCTGGCGGTGTTCCAAACGGTTTAATATCACTGGTTTTATACCGGCCATCTTTGGTATTAAAAAAATTGTATAAAGGCACATTGATACTCAATTTCGATGCCGGCCTGATGTCTTTCTGCACATAGTTATAAGCCTGTTCTTCAAATTTAGCATCAACACTATCAATAGTTACCTTTTTCACTATCGATTGATAGTCTGCAATGTACTTAGTTGATGAGCAGGCCTGAATTAAAACAATAATAAATAGTAATATTGCAGTGCTTTTCAGTTTAATATTTATTGAGTTTTGGTATGCTTTCAAAATCACAGATTAGTTTTATAAAATCGTTACATCAAAAAAAATATCGTAAAGAACATGGTTTGTTTATTGTTGAAGGTATAAAATCCATACAAGAATTTTTTCAATCAAGTTACCAGTTCCACACTATATTTTATAACAGCGAGCAATATCATTTGTTACCCAAATTGCCTGCAAATATAAACTTATTTGAAGTAAAGAACGCCGAATTAGAGAAGATTAGTACGCTGCAAACACCACAGGGCTTTTTAGCGCTTGTTCATATCCCCAAAAACAGGGAATTGGCACCGGAAGAGTTAAAAAATCAGTTTACTTTGGTATTAGATGGCGTTCAGGATCCGGGTAATATGGGCACCATTATCCGTACGGCAGATTGGTTTGGTTTTAAAAATATCATCTGTTCTCCAGACTGTGTAGAAATATTCAATCCGAAAACGGTACAGGCCACCATGGGCTCTTTGGCAAGGATAAATATCCATGAAGCAGATTTACCCGTATTACTGGAGCATAATACCATTCCTGTATTTGGTGCATTATTAGATGGCGAATCTATTTACAAAACAAAATGGGGAACGGAAGGATTGGTAATATTAGGTAATGAAGGGAAGGGAATATCGGCAGAGGTGATCAAAAAAATAAATAAGCCGGTCACCATTCCGAGAGTTGGGCAAGCCGAATCGTTAAACGTAGCTGTAAGTGCTGCAATCTTTTGTGCTGAATTAGTGCGAGTTCGCAATTAAATTAGATATTTATTTAAATAATGTTTGCGCGCTAACTAATAATTGCTATTTTTGCAGCCTTGAATTTAAGGTCGAGTGGCCGAGTGGCTAGGCAGAGGTCTGCAAAACCTTCTACAGCGGTTCGAATCCGCTCTCGACCTCCATTTGTACAAATAAAATAATTAAAAGGTTATTACCATGGCAGTTACCAGATTAAAAAGAAAAGACAGAAGAAATAAAAATACAGCTCACCAAGAGGTAGCATTTTTAAAAAGAGCAACTAACATCGAGTTAGGAAGTCGCTCTGCACAACCTAAAAACGATCAATTAGCTAAAAACAATGCTGTTTTAGCTGCTTTGGCAAAATAGTTTTTAGAAATTTCTTCTTTAAGAATTTAAAGCATCCTTCTGATCAAAGGATGCTTTTTTTATGCGTAGTGTTTTTGATACTTATAATATTAATTGTAATTACAGGCCTCTTTTTTTATTCAATCGCATGCTGAACTTGTTTTACAAGTAGTGGTCGTATTTTCAATTGCCTTGTAGCTACTACGTGGTCAGCATCTTTCCTACAAGATAGACCCTGGAATAAATTACCTTCGGTGAACTCGCTTAAGGCTCGGTTTACTGCGTACCTTTCCGCTTCGCTACAGGTCAGGATGACGAGTACATTAAACCAGCTCTTTACAGATACTTTTAATCAATCCTGGTCCTTCGTAAATAAAACCAGTATATAACTGAATCAGACTGGCGCCTGCATCCAGTTTCTCTTGCGCATCTTTGGCTGAGTGTATACCACCTACCCCAATAATCGGGAAAGCTTTATTTGATTTTTCTGAAAGATAACGGATCACTTCAGTTGAGCGTTCTTTTACTGGTTTTCCACTCAATCCGCCGGTTTCGGCTTTTAAATGCTGCTCTGTAGCCAGGTTTTCCCTGCTAATGGTGGTATTGGTGGCAATAATGCCTGCAATTTTTGTTTCCGCAACAATTTCGATGATATCGTCTAGTTGTGCATCAGTTAAATCAGGTGCAATTTTTAACAAAATTGGGCGTGAAATATCATTTTTACGATTGCGCTCCTGCAGGGTATTCAGAATTTTCTTCAGCGGTTCTTTTTCTTGCAATTCGCGTAAGCCTGGAGTATTTGGTGAGCTTACATTTACCACAAAATAATCTACCACATCAAAAAGACGGTCGAAACATTTAATGTAATCGCTTACCGCATCTTCATTAGGCGTAGCCTTATTTTTACCGATATTTCCACCTACAACAATATCAGGATGTTTATCTTTTAGCAGACGCAAGCGTTCTGCCATCACATCTACACCCTTGTTGTTAAAGCCCATTCTGTTGATTAAGGCTTCATCGTTAGGTAAACGGAACATACGCGGTTTATCATTTCCGGGCTGAGGCATTGGTGTTACCGTACCTACTTCAATAAATCCAAAACCTAAATTACTGAGCGGCTCTACGTATTCGCCATTTTTATCAAACCCAGCGGCCAAACCAACAGGATTTCTGAATTTTATCCCAAAAACCTCGCGTTCCAAGCCTTTAATGTGCACATCAAAACTGCTACGGATAATGGTTTTACCTAGTGGAAAATTATCATTAAACCATTTTAGCCGCTTGACCACAAAATAATGTACGTTTTCAGGATCAAATTTGAAGAATATTGGTTTAATAAGGCGATACATGCCACGAAGATAAGAACTTAATGGGAAAAAGGAAAATGGGACAATTTTCAGTTATCAATTTTCAGTAACCAATTAACTAATGATTAATGAACCAATGAACAACTAAACTTCTCATCCATTTTCCTTTCCATCATTCTAATATGCTGCCGTAAACTGCTCCTGGTGGTGCGCATTATTTTCCAGCTCATCAGCAATTACAATCGCTAAATCTTCTACCGATAAAATAGAACGGCCTTCTTCATTAAAAACCGGACTTGTTTTACCTAAACGATATTTCCCGGTACGGCCAGTCGTAATGCCTGGATGCATCTCAATTGCCGGACTAAAAAATAACCAGTCTAATTCTTTCTCTTGTTTCAGCGTGTTAAAATAATCCCTTACTGCAGTTGCGCCTGGTTTGATTTCGGCAGGAAAATTTGGTCCATCTACAACCTGCTGACCATCAATCTGCAATGTACCCGCTCCACCAATAAAAATATAACGTTTAACACCAGATGCTTTTACTGCAGCCTGAATGGCGTTTGCGCCCTCTACAGTATCATTGTATAAATTAGGATTGGTCCACCCCGCGTTAAAAGCACTTACTACAGCGTCAGCGCCTGCTAAAACTGCTGCTAATTTTTCAGTATCCAAAACATCTACCGAAACCTTACTTACTTTTTCATCAGTGCTTCCAATCTTGTCGGTATCTCGCGCAATGGCAATCACATCATTTCCACGGCTTACCAGTTCGTTTAAAATCGCTTTGCCTACAAATCCAGAGGCGCCTATCAATGCTACTTTCATGTTATTTAATTTTTAATTTATGTATCTATTTAAATTGTAATGTTTTTTATTACAGTTATATGCAAAAAAAATTATTCAAATTTCGAAGCAAAATCTTCCAAAGTTTGTTTTGACAAATTTGTAATCAGCGCACGCTCTGCAGCGCTGTACAGACTATCTAAATGTTGATTGATCTGCCTGCCAATCGGACATTTAGGATTCGGTTCATTTTTATGCTGCCCCAATAACATATTACCGCTTCTAACCGACTGATAGACTTCGCCCAGATTGATATCTTTGGCATTTTTAGCCAGAAACGAACCTCCACCCTTACCTTCCTTACTCTCCACAAAACCATGTTTACGTAAATTCATGATTTCTTTGCGTATTAAAACAGGGTTAACATTAATACTTCCGGCCAGAAATGCTGAACTCACAACACTACCTTTCGCCTCATTTAATAAGGTTAAAATGTGTAAGGCAATCGGAAACCTGCTCGTGCTCATTCTGTAATTATTTTTATTACAGTACAAAAATAAGAAGGTTTTACTAAAATCAGAATTTATTTTACATTTTCTAATAAACCATTCGTTGCTACGTTCAGGAGACCGTTTTTCCTATTTGACTTTCCCCCTGAAAAAAGCCTTTAAATTTCGTACTTTTGCAGCCGAAATGATTTCAATAAATAATTTAACTTTCCTGATTGGCTCAAGGGCCTTATACGACGACGCAAACTGGCACATCAAACCTGGCGATAGAGCTGGTTTAATTGGCGCCAATGGCACAGGAAAATCAACACTTTTAAAAATAATTGTAGGCGAGTACGCACCGAGTTCGGGTACGGTTTCCATGTCTAAAGACCTGAAAATTGGCTACTTAAACCAGGATTTACTTTCTTACGATTCGCACCATAGCATTTTGCACGTGGCCATGGAAGCTTTTGAACGCCAAAACCAGTTGCATGATGAAATTGAGGAACTGCTTAAAAAAATCGAAACGGATTATAGTGAAGAGGTTTTATTTAAATTAAGCGATAAACAGCAAGAGTTTGAAGCTTTAGATGGTTACAACATCGAATATAGGGCAAATGAAATTCTGGCTGGTTTGGGTTTTAGTACGGCAGATCAGTTACGACCGTTAAATACCTTTTCAGGGGGCTGGCGGATGCGGGTAATGCTCGCTAAAATCTTGTTGCAAACTCCTGATATCTTATTGCTGGATGAGCCTACCAACCACATGGATTTACCTTCCATTAAATGGTTGGAAAACTATTTAATGGGCTTTGAAGGTGCCATTGTAATTGTATCTCACGATAGGTATTTCTTAGATAAGATTGTAAACCGTACGGTCGAATCGCGTAAGGGCAAGTTAACCGTATATGCAGGCAACTATAGCTTCTATGTGGAAGAAAAAGCCTTACGTGGCGAAATCCAAAAGGGTGAATTTAAAAATCAACAGGCCAAAATTAAACAGGAAGAACGTTTAATTGAGCGTTTTAAAGCAAAGGCGAGCAAGGCTAAAATGGCTCAATCGCGGATGAAAGCTTTAGACAAGATGGAGCGTATTGATGATGTTGATGATGATAACCCAACCGTAAATTTTGCTTTCAAATTCTCTAAACCATCAGGCAGGCACGTGGTGCGGATAGAGCATGCCAATAAGAGTTATCCAAATGTGCATATTTTAGACGATGCTGAGGGTGTAATTGAAAAAGGCGATAAAATTGCCTTGATCGGTGCCAACGGTAAGGGTAAATCTACTTTATTGAGAATGATTGCCGGAACTGAAAAATTTGAAGGTTTCTGCGAAACGGGTCATAATGTAACCACCACTTTCTTTGCGCAGCACCAATTAGAGTCGCTGCATTTAGAAAATTCTATTTTAGAAGAATTACAGGCATTCGCGCCAAAACATAGCGATACCGAATTACGGAGTATTTTAGGTTGTTTCCTTTTTACGGGCGATGATGTTTTCAAAAAGATCAAAGTGCTTTCCGGAGGAGAAAAATCGCGTGTGGCCCTGGCTAAATCTTTAACAACAGATTCTAACTTCCTGATCCTGGATGAGCCTACCAACCACCTGGATATCCAATCGGTAAACATCCTGATCCAAGCATTAGACCAATTTGAAGGTACTTTTATTGCCGTATCTCACGATAGGTATTTCTTAGACAATGTGGCCAACAAAATCTGGTTTATAGAAGGCGGAAAAATTAAACAATACCCTGGTACTTATGCCGAATATGAGGAATGGAATAGCAAAAGGGTAATTCCTGCACCTAAACCTATTCCGGTTAAAATGCCAGAAAAACCAAAAGAAGAACCAAAACCAATTACGCCCAATACGGCGAACCATTTGAAAAAGCTCAATGACGAACTGCAAAAAACAGAAAAATTGATTACCGAACTGGAGCAGAACGTTAAAAACATTGAAGCAGAACTGGCAGATGAAAATATTTACGCTAAAGCCGATAAATTAGCAGAAGCCAACAAACGTTATTTAGCAACTAAACAAGAGTTAGATAACAGCCAAAGTAAATGGGAAAGTTTAGCTGCTGAGATTATGGAGCTGGAGGGTTAGTTTTAATGTGCAGTCAGATGTTACCACCTGACTGTTAAGTGATCCTTAGAAAATCCAAAAAATAGAATTTGAATGCAAATTAAGATCAGTGTCAGATAGTAATATCTGACACCACGAGAAAAGCATATTAAGGCCACAGAAATGCTGTGGCCTTTTGTTGCCACGGAAGCGCAGAAACACAGAAGAAGGTTTTTGTTGTTAGAATCCACTAGCTCGGTCGTCATTGCGAGGAGGAACGACGAAGCAATCTTTCATGCTAGCAATTCTTGCTATGAATTTTTGTTCAATAATTTTTGCCACGGAGACACAGAAACACGGAGAATAATATTTCAGGCTATATCATACTGAGGCACGAAGCATCTGCAACTCAGGTGTGCAGCCTGATGTTACCATCTGGCTGATGCATTATATTTAATCGGAGAGTTGTCAACTTTCAGGCCACCTCACTATTCAAGTTGACAACTCTGAACAAATCAAACTTCCATGAAAAAGATTTCTCCGCTACGGTCGAGATGACGACCCAAGAGAAATACAAAACTCAGACAAAAAATCTTTCGTGTTAATACGCGCATCTGTGGTATATTGTCAAAAACCTGGTGATGGCGTGTCAGATAGTAATATCTAACACCACAGCTATCCTTGACAACCATCCAACAACTCCATTTTGTCCCTTCCCAATAAAACTTTACTTTTAGCCATGCAGAAAATATTATTTACGGTTTTATTTTTCATCTCTACTTTGGCTTTTGCGCAAAACGACAAAACCTTTACCAACGAGAATAAAATTTATCTTCCAAATATTAAAACTGTACTTTGCTATAACAGCAATAAAGAGCAAAGTTTACCTGTTATTATGCTCAATTCGTCAGAAACAATCACTTTTTCTTTCGATGACCTGCTGGCAGGCACCCAAAATTACTGGTATACCATCGAACATTGTACGGCAGAATGGGAGACTTCAAAAATTTCGAGCATTGATTATTTAGGGAGTTTTAACGACGACCGCATCATCAATTATCGCTATTCTTCTAACACCGCAAGAAAATACACCCATTACGAAATCAGCTTACCCAATACCCAAATCCAACCTAAAATTGGTGGAAACTATGTATTAAAAGTCTATTTAGATGGCGACAAAAACAAACCGGTTATTTCGCAGCGCTTCTACATCCTTGATAGTCAGGTTGCCGTAGCGGCAGAAGTAACCAATTCCATGCAGGTAGAAAACCGGAATTACAAACAGAAAATCAACTTTACTATTAATCACACCTTCCCCATTCCCAACCCCTACCAGGATATAAAAGCGGTAGTGATGCAGAATTTTAATGCCAATACCATCCAGGTGAATACCAAACCAGCCTTTGTACGGCCAAACCAATTGGTTTATAACGACCTCAATACGAACGATTTTTGGGGAGACAACGAATTTAGAAAATTTGATACGAGGAGTTTGCGCTACAAGGCAGATAACGTGAAGGATATTTATCGCGATAATCAATCCGTAAATGTGATACTTTTTCAGGATGCATCTAGAACAGTAGGTGCGTTTGCCAACCAGTACGATGAAAACGGAAACTTTTTTATCCGCAATACCGACGGGCGCGAAGATAAAACAGAAGCAGAGTATATGAGTGTTCTATTCACTTTAAATGCCCCGGCACCCAGCCCTAATGGCGATGCTTATGTTGTTGGCCGGTTTAACAATTTTACCATGAGCAATGAAAACAAACTGCTCTATGATGCCAACAGGAAACAATTTTATGGCAATGTGATCCTTAAACAAGGCCTCTATGACTATGAATATGCCTGGTACAATCAAGATACCAAGCTAATGGAAAGCAAACCTTTTGAGGGTGCATTCTTCCAGACCGAAAACAGCTACCAGATTTTCGTTTATTACCGTCGCCCTGGCGCACGTTGGGACACGCTCGTTGGTTTTACCAATTTAAGCAATAAAGTTTCAGACAGCAGGTAAGCAGTACCATTGCAAAATCAGAAGCTTAAATGACCTTACATCCCTTATATGGTAAAACCCTTTGCCTATGACGGTCTAATATAACCAGATACAAGTGGAATTTATTTAAAGATTCCTCACCGAATAGATCCAGAAATAATTTACCATTGACAGGCTCAAAAAAAGTCGTCATTGCGAGGAGGAACGACGAAGCAATCTATCATGCTAATGATCGTCGCTGAAAAGATTGCTTCGTCGGCTGAAAAAGCCTTCTCGCAATGACGATTTAACGCGAAGGTATATAGGTTGGATCTTACCCTCACCCATATTGATTTGTATAACATAAATTACCCATCAAGATGACTATAGCTTTAATTGTCAAATTGACCTTTATATAACAATACCTACCTTTATTGTTACATAAATTTTCTTTGTTTTAAATGTGGTTATTTACTTTAGTGTTTCAGAAAGTTACCAGATAAACACTAGAAGATCAAGCGTATCTAACCAAAAATTATGTTTAAAAAATTAATTGCCGTAGCGTTAATAATCTATCCCTGTGCGCAGATTTTAGCACAAACAACCAGCGAATCGTACACACAATCCATTAATGGAACCAAATTAAAATTCGATATGCAGGCCATACCAGCAGGCAAATTTAAAATGGGCAGTAAAACAGGAAAACCAGATGAGCAACCCGTTCATGAGGTTAAGCTTGATGCTTTCTGGATGGGAAAACACGAAGTAACCTGGGATATTTTTGAACCTTTCCTCTACCGTGATTATGAAAAACAAGCCAGTATAGGCGCTATTCCAGCTGAAGTAGATGCCGTTACCAGACCTACAAAACCCTATCTTGATATGACCTTTGGCATGGGTAAAGCCAACCAGCCAGCGGTGGCCATGACCCAATATAACGCCATCCAGTTTTGTAAATGGCTTTATATTCGTACCGGTATTTTTTATCGTTTGCCAACAGAAGCAGAATGGGAATATGCCTGTAAAGCCGGAACGGAAGGCAATTATTCTTTTGGTGATGATGCTGCTAAATTAGGCGATTATGCCTGGTATAAAGACAATAGCGACAACAAAACACACCAGGTGGGGCAAAAAAAACCAAACCCATGGGGATTATTTGATATGTATGGAAACGTGAGCGAATGGACCTATGACCAATATATCGTTGACTTTTACAATCAAAGCAAAGATAAAACCGCAGAAAACCCAGTGGCAATACCTGAAAAACTCTACCCAAATGTAGTTCGCGGCGGCTCGTATGATGAAACACCAAATAATTTAACCTCAACAGCCAGACTGGCTTCTGATCCGTCGTGGAAACAATTAGATCCACAGATTCCGAAAAGCAATTGGTGGTTTCCTGAAGCGCCTTTTGTAGGTATGCGCCTGGTACGCCCTGTAAAAACGCCATCAAAAGCAGATATAGATGCGTATTACAATAAGCAACCGATAAAAGACTTTTAAAAACACATCTCTAACCAAAATAAAAATTAAACACATGAAAAAACCAATTAACCAACAAGATCGTCGCGATTTTTTAAAAGCCACAGCCATGCTGGCCGGTGGGGCCATGCTCAGCAGTATTCCACTGGCCGGCGCATATGCGTCAGGATCAGACACCATTAAAATTGCCTTAATAGGCTGTGGCGATCGTGGTACCGGAGCGGCTTTCCAGGCATTGAGCACCAAATTCAATATTAAACTGGTTGCCATGGCCGATGCTTTTCAGGATCGCTTAGACAGCAGTTATCAATCGTTAAGTTCGAAATTTGCGGCAAAAATGGATGTTCCAAAAGAACGCCAGTTTGTAGGTTTTGATGCTTATTTAAAAGCCATTCCACTAGCTGATGTAGTTTTGTTAACTACGCCTCCAGGCTTCCGCCCTATCCATTTTGAAGAAGCGGTTAAACAGAATAAACAAATTTTCATGGAAAAACCTGTTGCTGTAGATGCACCGGGCATCAGAAAAGTATTGGCCGCAGCCGAAGAAGCGAAAAAGAAAAAATTAAATGTGGTAGTAGGTTTGCAGCGCCGCTACCAGACCAACTATCGCGAGTCGATGAAACGCATTAACGATGGTGCCATTGGCGATATCATGTCGGGCCAGGTGTATTGGAACAGCGGTGGCGTTTGGGTACGTCCGCGTACAGCAAACCAGACCGAAATGGAGTACCAAATGAGAAACTGGTATTATTTCAACTGGTTATGCGGCGATCATATTGTGGAGCAACACGTGCATAATATCGATATTGCCAACTGGATCAAAAACGGACATCCGGTTTCGGTACAGGGAACAGGTAGCCGTGCCTGGAGAACAGGAAAAGACTACGGAGAGATTTATGATAACCACTCTATCGAATTAACGTATGCCGATGGTGCGGTAATCAATAGCCAATGTCGCCATTTCGAAGGCATCAGTAACCGTGTGGATGAAACTTTTCAGGGTACCAAAGGCAAAATTTACCTTTCAGGCAGCAACCAGGCCATTATGAAAGATTACAGTGGCAAAGAACTCTATAACCACAACACCAAAGGTAACGCCAACCCCTACCAAACAGAGCATGATGAACTGTTCGATGCGGTTTCTAAGGGAGAATATAAATTCAGTAATGTAGACTATGCTGCAACAAGCACATTCTCGTCAATTATCGGTCGTTATGCTACTTACTCTGGCCAGACCATTAAATGGGATGAGGCTTTGGCTTCCAACATCAGTTTAATGCCAGAGCGTTTGGCATGGGATGCTAATCCGAAGTTAATGCCTGATGAAAAAGGACTATATCCTATCGCCATGCCCGGCCAAACCAAGGTGATCTAAAATTAAATTGATGCGTTACAGGTTTCTGCTTTTCATTCTACCAGTAATATTTGCTTTCTCCCTGAAAAAAGAGCTGAAGCAATATAAAATTAATGGTTTTGCACAGGGAACCGATTATGCCATTATGTACTATGCCACTGATAGTTTAGCCACTAAGGCTGGTATAGATAGTTTATTGAACGAAATTGATTTATCGATGTCGCTTTACAAAAAGGGATCATTGATAAATCAATTTAATGCTGCCAAAAAAGAAATTAAAACCGATCGTTTTATGAACGACGTGCTGAAAAGGAGTTTTGAGATCAACCATGATACAAAAGGCATTTTCGACATTACCGTTGCTCCATTGGTACAAGCCTGGGGTTTTGGGCCGAAAGAGACCAAAAACGAGCCCGATCCGGTAGTCATTAAATCAATATTGGCCTGTGTTGGCATGAGAAACCTGAAGTTAAAGAATGGCTTATTAAGCAAATTAAAGCCCTGTGTACAAATCGATTTAAATGGAATTGCCCAAGGTTATAGTGTCGATTTAATTGCCGCTTATCTCGAACAAAAAGGAATTAAACAGTATGTAGCCGAACTGGGAGGCGAAATTCGGATTTCAGGACCTAAACCCAATGGCGAAACCATGAAAATTGGCATTGAAGGTCCGGATAAGGATGGAACTCCGGTAATCAGGCACATCGCTGCGATCAATTCTGGTGCCATTACTACTTCGGGCAACTATCGGAAATTTCACCAGAGCGGAAAGAAAAAAATTTCTCACCTGATCGATCCTAAAACAGGCTATCCTTTAGATAATGAGATGATCAGCGTTACTGTTTACGCAAATGATGCCATTACAGCCGATGGATATGATAATGCCCTAATGGCGATGCACCTCAAAGATGCCATGGCCTTTGTTGAAAGTAGAAAAAACCTGGAAGCTTATTTCGTATACCACCAGAAAGATGGCAAAGTGGCTGATACGCTAACTACAGGATTTAAAAAACTAATTATGCACTAATACCTATCAACCTCAGTTCGATTAATAATATGCCTTTTGAAACGTACTGCCGATATTTAAGCTTAGAGTCGTCACCCTGAATTCATTTCAGGGTCTATTTTGCAGGAAAGATGCTGACCACATAGTAGCTACAAGGCGACTGAAAACACTATTTCTACTTGTAAAATAAATTCAGCATGACGATCGCGTTAGGCAAGGGAGCTTAAAAATGCAATCATTACGAATAAATATTAATCGAACTTAGGTTATCCGTTTAAAAACAAACCGATGAAAAGAAGTGAATTTATAAGAAACAGCTTATTAACTGCTGGTGCAATAACCACCGGAGCAGGAATTACCAATAGTTTTGCTGCCGAAAAAACAAATGATACATTAAGCGATAAAACTTTTAACCTCGATTATGCACCACACCAGGGCATGTTCCAAAACCATGCAGGCAAGAGTTTTCTAGATCAGATCCAATTTATGTACGATAAAGGTTTCCGTTCGATAGAAGATAACGGTTATCTGGGTCGTTCTGTTGAAGAACAGGAGAAAATCGGTAATTTACTTGCGAAACTGGGCATGCGCATGGGCGTTTTTGTAGTAGATGGTGGTGATAACTGGAAAACCTCTTTAACCACCGGCAAAAAGGAGTTTAAAGATAAATTTATCGAAACCTGTAAAAAATCGGTAGAAGCCGCAAAACGCTGTAATGCCAAATGGCTTACCGTAGTGCCTGGGTTTTATGAGCGCAACCTGCCTTATGGAAATCAATTTGCTAATGTAATTGATGCCATGCGCGCAGGCGCCGAAATTTTTGAACCCCACGGTTTGATTATGGTTTTGGAAACCTTGAGCGACACCCCGGAACTTTTCCTGCAAAAAACAAATGAAACCTACGCCGTTTGTAAAGCAGTTAAAAGTCCTTCATGTAAAATTCTTTATGATATTTACCACATGCAACGTACAGAAGGCGACTTAATTAAAACCATCGATCGTTGCTGGGATGAAATTGCCTACATCCAGATTGGAGATAATCCGGGCCGAAAAGAACCAACAACCGGGGAAATTAATTATAAAAACCTATTCAAACACCTGCATACCAAAGGCTACAAAGGCGTTATGGGTATGGAACACGGCAATTCGAAAGGTGGAAAAGAAGGCGAACTGGCTGTTATTTCGGCGTATAGGGCTGAGGATAATTTTTTGTAAATAATAAAAAAATCGTCATTGCGAGAAGGAACGACGAAGCAATCTTTCATGCTACTGATTCTTGCAATAAGATTGCTTCGTCGGCTGAAAAAGCCTTCTCGCAATGACGATTTATTGAGGACTACCCCACTTTCAACACCCACACCGAAACACTGCCGGCATTGCAATGAAACTCTGCCCAGCCATTTTCATCAATAATTACTTCCTGCTGGCGATAGCCTAAGGCATCAACAAAGGTTTTTCCGGCAAAGTGTTTGCCTATTTCCATTTCTTTAAAGCCTTCCTCTCCTGTACTCAACAATACGGCTAAACCACTGTTTTCATGTTCTTCATCACCAGCACGGGTCCATCCTACACAAATACCATGATCAAAATAATCACGTTGTTCACCGTAGGCTAAGGCTGCACGGATTTTACTCATGGTTTCGACAGCAGGGATTGCGGCCAGGTCAACATGCACCTCATCGCCTTCCTTGTCTTTATCATCATAAATTCCTCCATACAGATCAGGAAAGAACAAGCATGGAATGCCTTGCATGCGCAAAAGGATCATGGCATACGCTAAAGGCCTGAACCAAAAATCGACATAAGATTCTAATGCCTGTAAGGGTTGCGAATCATGATTATCCACAAAGGTTACCGCCAAATCAGGCTTTACCTGCACCAGCGTTCCATCAAAAATCGTCCGCATATCAAAATCTTCGTTTTTACTGGCCAGGAAAAAATTATGGTGCAACAACGAATCGAATATTTGTGTCCTTCCGCCGGTAATTTCAATATAGTTCAATTGCCCAGCTATATCTACCACGTTCCAATCCTCGGCTACAATAAAAAACTCGCGGTTATATTTTTGATTCAGGTGATCGATCCACTCTACAATAAAATCAGGATTGATGTGTTTAACCGCATCTAACCTGAAACCGTCTACCTTAGTGGTTTCGACTACCCATTCGCCCCAGTATTTTAACTCTTCAACTACAGCCCTGTTGCGGTAATCGATATCATTGTACATCAGGTAGTCGTAATTGCCGAATTCTGTAGATGGAACCTCTTCAAAACCTTCACCTAAGTGGTTTTGGATCGAATAAATAGCTGTTTCCTTTCTATCTTCTGCCCAGTCTACCCCACTAAAACACTCATGGTTCCATATAAATTCAGAATATTTACCTTTTCGTCCGGGGAAAGTAAACTTTGTCCAGGCTTCTATTTCGAAAACATCGCTGGTAAATTCATTTCTATTATCAGGATTTACAGTTCTAACGGATACTTTCTCCAGTTCATCGCCACCCGCTTTGTGGTTAAACACAGCATCGGCTAAGGCGCCAATTCCATTTTCGTGTAATGCTTCAATAGCTTTGATATACTCATCTTTAGAGCCATATTTGGTATGCACACTTCCTTTCTGATCGAACTCACCTAAATCAAAAAGGTCGTAAACGGCATAACCAACATCATAAGTTGCGTTGTTCGATTTATAAGCCGGTGGCAACCATACAGCGGTTATTCCAATTTCTTTTAAATGACTCGCTTCTGCAGCTACTTTAGTCCACAAATTTTGTTCTTCGTTATAATACCAATGGAAAAATTGGATAAGGGTCTGATTTTGCATTAATTCGATTTTTTGTATGGATAACAGGAGAGCTGATGAATTTGTTTTTGGAGTGAACATCTTCACAAGTTCTTTCCCGCTGACTTCGCTGATGCCCGCAGAAAAATAACTTAAATCTGCAAAAATCCCTTTGATTTGCGGGAACAACCTTACTCACGCTTTCCCGCTGATCTCGCCAATCCTCGCAGAAAAACAAAATAATAAGAGCCTGTTTAAAATTAAATAAAATTTATTTCGTATGTCAGTCTGAGCGTAGTCGAAGACCATTTCAACGTATTAATAAAGCAATCGACTATGCTACCATTGACAGACTCCCAAAAAAGGTCGTCATTGCGAGGAGGAACGACGAAGCAATCTATCATGCTAATGATCCTTGCTATAAAGATTGCTCGGAGAGATTTATTTCCATTAAATTCTACTGTCACTCATATTGATTTTTATACAATAAATTATCCCTAATGGTGACAGCAAAAGGCTATTTATATTTATTATAAAAATTTAAACAGGCTCTAAATCTGCGAAAATCTATTTGATCTGCGGGAACAATTTCGCGCGCACTTTCCCGCTAATTACGCAAATCACCCCAGAAAAACATCATTTCAATCCACTATAATCGAAGTAAATTGCTTTTAAAAAATGTGCAAAAATTAATTAGCCACGGAAACACAGAAATCACGGAGGAGTTAAAGTTTTTACGTGTTTTTCGTGCTTCCGTGGCAAACATAATGATTAGGCATGCGCAGAAAGAGGAAGAATTATCAGAGAAAAGTTAAAAGCGATTTCCCTGCGCCAGAATCTATTTCTAATACATTTTAATTACTTTTGCCCTTAAATGAGTTTAAAAAAGAAATTTGCCAGAGAAAGTTTTACCATTATGAACGAATTGGTATTACCAAATGATACCAATACCTTAAATAATCTGATGGGTGGGCGTTTGCTTCACTGGATGGATATTGCAGCGGCGATTTCGGCTCAAAAACACTGTAACCGTATCGTGGTGACCGCTTCGGTTGATAATGTTTCCTTTAAACAGCCCATTAAATTGGGTGATGTGATTACCATAGAAGCCAAAGTAACCCGGGCTTTTAATACTTCAGTAGAAGTTCGTTTAGATGTATGGGCAGAAAATATTCCGAGTGGTGCACGTCAAAAAAGTAATGAGGCTTATTATACTTTCGTAGCACTAGATCAAAGCGCCAGAACCATACCTGTACCAGAACTGATTCCGGAAACGCCCGAAGAAATCGATTTATTTGATGGCGCCCTGCGCCGCCGGCAGTTACGTTTGGTTTTAGGTGGCAAAATGCATCCTGATGAGGCCAGCGAACTCAAGGCACTTTTCTTTAAAACGTAATTTTTTTCAACAAATTCCTTTCTGCTTGGTTTGATTGTTTTACTTTAGTGTTTACCTTACGCTGAAAAATATGACAACTTATACCATACTTATTATTTTAAGCGGATTAGTCATTTTCTCTTATCTGTTTGATTTAGTGGCCAGTAAAACCAAAGTACCATCGGTTTTATTGCTGTTGTTACTGGGCATTGGCCTGCGTTTCCTGGTCGATTACCTCAAAATACAAACCTTTAATTTCCTCTCCATTTTACCCACGCTCGGTACCGTAGGTTTAATCCTCATTGTTTTTGAGGGTTCACTGGAACTGAAGTACGATCGCGAAAAAAATAAAATCATCAGGAGTGCTTTCTTTTCAGCATTAACCATTTTACTCGCAACAGCAGCCATCATTACGCTGATTATCTACCAGATTACCCATAAAGATTTATATACCTGCATTGCCAATGCCATTCCCTTCAGCGTCATCAGTTCGGCCATTGCCATACCCTCTGCTGCCGCGCTGGGAAGCCAGGACCGGGAATTTGTCATTTATGAATCTTCCTTCTCCGATATCCTCGGCATTATCATTTTCAACTTTGCCATAACCAACCACTCCATTACCACATCGGCCTTTATCGGCTTAGGCTTAAGCACTTTTTTAATCATTTTATTATCGGCCATTGCCTGCGTGGTGCTGCTTTATGTTATGGGGAAACTGGTGCACCACATTAAATTTTTCCTCATTATTTCCATATTGATCCTGGTTTATGCCATTGGACAGTCGTACCATTTATCCTCACTGGTTTTGATTTTGAGTACCGGCTTATTTTTGAACAATGCCGATACCATCCGGAATGCCTGGTTCAGGAGTGTGTTTCTGTATAAAAACCTTGCTGCAGATTTATCGCAGCTATATCAGCTCTCTGCCGAAAGTGCCTTTATTTTAAGAACGTTTTTCTTTGTGATTTTTGGCTTTACTATGAACATTAGCGAGCTTAACGATAAGCCCGTACTGGCCAATGGTTTTTTCATTTTGCTCACCATTTTCGCGGTTCGGTTTTTCTTTTTAAAGGTATTTAAAAATGGCGCCCTTAGCCCAATCGGTTATATTGCACCACGCGGCCTGATCAGTATTTTACTTTATTTCAATTTGCCTAAATCGCTGAAAGTTGCCGAGGTTGGCCCTTCTTTTCTGTTTTTGGTGGTGTTGGGCACCAGCCTGGTGATGACTTTAGGTATTACCTTAAGCAAAAGAAATACAGCGGTTCATTAATGATTAGGTCAATTCGTCTGTTTAACTGGTTAATTGTTCAAATCGGTTAATCCACTCCAAACGCTACACGCTTGGCGTTTAAGGTTTATCAATATAGTAAGCTTTTGAATAGATTTCCAGTTTTTTATACGCAGTGGCAAACAATTTTTCATCTTTATTGATCTTCAAAAACATTTTTTTAGCCTTAAGTTCGGCTATAAGGCCATAAGTTGTGCCTACTGCTGCCCCTAAAGTTGTAGCGGCCAAAAACGCTGCAAGTTGTTCGTTGCCATATCCATTGTTGTTATCTGTAAATGCCAAAGAACCAATTGCCGCGCCAGCAAGTGTCCCGATCAGAAATCCTTTACCTGTATTGATGCCTTTTTTCTTTAAGCGGATGCTGATGATATTTTTAGCACGGAGTATGATGTAATTCCCATAACCATCATTCACAGCGACACCTTCAGGAGAAATTTTCTCTAAAGTACCTTTTACAACAGGTAAAGAATCTGAAACCACTTTTACCTGGTAATTGATAAATTCCTGCGCCTTGGTTTCACTAAGAAACAGATTAGCCACAAAGAAACACAGCGATACAAAGAAAATTTTCATTGGAGAGCGGTTAAAGTTGGTGAATTGTATAAATTGGTTAACTGTAATAATTGGTTAAACGGTTAATTGTTCAAATCGACTAAAGACTGCCGACTTAAGACTTCGGACTAAAATCGATCAATCCACTCTCAACTCGAAACGCCCAACTCCAAACTTTAGTGCGTAGCATTAGGCGCTTAGCATGAAAACTCCCAGCTCCAAACGCCTAACTTTATTACCTCCTCGTGCAATAGACTCAAGACTTCCGACTAATAACTTGGGACTTTAGACTAAAGACTAAAGACTAAACCTACGCTCCCATTTCCAGAATCTTATCAAATTCTGTTGCTTTTAATGGCATTACCGATAAACGTCCTTGTTTAACCAATGATATATCAACCAAACTTGGTTCTGCTTTGATCTGCTCTAAAGAAACCGGGTTTTTCAGGCTTTCTACAGGCGATAAATCAACCACTACCCAGTTGGCATCATCAGTTGTGGGGTCCTGGTAAAACTCTTTCACCACTTTGGCAATGCCCACCACATTTTTACCTTCATTACTGTGGTAAAAAAGCACCAAATCGCCTTCTTTCATGGCTTTCAGGTTATTCCGTGCCTGGTAATTGCGCACACCATCCCAAAAGGTGCGGCCATCTTCGTTAAATTTTTCCCAACTGTATTTAAAAGGCTCTGACTTGACCAACCAATGATTCATCTTATTCTTTATTTTAGGCTCAAAACTAACAAAACAGAACGGATTAGGAAATAGGTTGGAAAGAATGAGTTTTCAAAACATTAAAAATTGGTTAGTTTTTCGGAATATCATTTTCAATGAAAATGAATATCTTGTGGATATAAATTAATAACAAAAATGGCAGAATACGCTTTACCATATTTCGGAAACTTACCGACAGAAAATTTAGAAGAATATTATGATGTTGATATTGAATTAAATGGAAATGAAATTCAAGTAGACCTTAACTTTGAAAACCAGACGGTTGACACATTAATACTGGACAAAGTAAAAAATTTCATTGAAAAATTAGAAAAATTTGACAAGCTGAATAAGACATATATTCTCAATGACTATAATGACGAAGATGGCGACACCGTAAAATTTTACTTAGAACACCATCTTGAGGAACTTGATAAAGAAGAACTTACAAAACTTGTAAACTTTGACGACACGATAACAGAACCTGAGCAGCAACTTTTGTCGAAATTGAAATTAGTTAGAGTTGGTCTTTATCCTGATAATGAAGATAACTTCGCCATTTTTGACTACTCAATTGGAAAAGATATAACAAATTATTTGGTAGTAATAAATACTGATGAGAACGGACAACTGGATTATATGACAGTAGAAAGCTAATATTACTGCCACCATCCATTACTAGCGCAAGTCTTAACGTTTACGCTAGTGGGCTGAATGACTTGTGCTTAGCAGAGATTTAATGGACGGATTTATTAAGCACAAGTCAGGCTTATGCTCTGGCCAGGGCCACTAAGACTTGAGCTAAAAAGGGATTTGTCTTATCTATATTTCTTCGTTTCTCCATTTTTTGTAATTTCTTTTGGATGATTTCTCATTAGATATCTATAAGTTAATCTAATAATTAGACCTATCAAGAAAATTATTGCTAGAAGTACTTGTTTGTCCATAGGGCTAGAGTTTAACTATTCTTATTTGAACGTTGGATATATAAACGTGACGATATTTCGGAATGTTTTGAAACTCTATATTGTGACATTACTACTACAAACAATTTTAATAGTTAACTGTATCCATTTCTCTGCTAGCGCAAGCGTGCCGTGGCTGTTGCACAACTTATATAGTTAAAATATTTTTCTTTATACGTAATAATTTACTTTGCTTTTATCCTAATTTGTAATTAAAAGGATTCTGAGCATTAATCTGATATAGATTATTGGATTTTCATTGCCATTTATTTTACGAATATTGTTATTAAAAGTATGTTTCAATAATTTTTTAAGATTATAACACATTCGTGCCATTAACATACATTTTTTGAAAAGTTTTACACCTTTGGTGTAAAACTTTTTCATACCTAGATACTCAACCAAGGTTCCTATTATAGGTTCGACGGTGCTTTTTCTTATAGTCATCATCTTCTTGCCCAGACTAGTTTGCATCCGTTGGTGCATCTGATCAAACAAAGGCTTGAGATTGAGTTGGTAATCATTTTCTGTTTAGATTAAACAGGGCCACTAAGATTTACGCTAGATGTGCTAGATATGGGATAACATAAAGAAAGATGATATACTTACTTATGTGTAATTATGGTTTCCCGTATTGCTAGAAGATTTTATTGAATACCTTTAGGTTAGTTTTTTACTAATATTCAAAATATTCATCCTAAGTTAATCTCTAAGTGGCCAATACTGAATACCTCCAAACCTTTTTAGATAATACCATCTCAAATCTTAGCAGCGCCCGTCTAAATGGCCCTAAAAAAGAGTTAAGTTTTACTATAAATTGTAAAGACTTAGAAGACTTCAACCATATTGATATCCGTCAATCTGAAAAATACAAATCAATTTTCGACCAGCTAAAAGATGCTAACGGACCGATCTTATACTGGTTCGAAATCATTTCTGAAACAAACCCTAGTGAAGTTATTAAAGCTTTAAACGAGTACAAGCTATTAACAAATGCAAAATCAACTCCAGCGTTGAAGAAAAATATTGATTTAAATTCAAAAACACTTTATGTTGGCAAAGTCAAAGGAAGCTTTTGGGGACGTCTAATCACACACTTAGGATTTTATAAAGTAAGCGCCACCCAAGGACTTCAATTGTATTATTGGGCTAAACCTTTATCACTTGATTTAAAAGTTCATATAATAGAATTTGATCGTAATATGGCGGATACAATGCCTATAATTGAATATGCCTTTGGAACGCAACTAAAACCATTAGCAGGGAAACACAAATAGGAAATTTATTAGCTCAGGAGCATTAAGCGAATATAATCTACTGGGCGGAAATTATAAAAGAAATGAACCAAGAATATAAATTGTACAGAATTTCTCAATTACTTTCTCGTTTTAGAGAGCAAGTAAAAATATTAAATACAAATGGTGAGTTTAGCATCAATATACATGCTGAAAATATATTAATAAAGATATTAAATGTAATTTATGACTGTAATTTAGAAAATGTAAATTATGTCGAAGGAAAAACATATCCAAGTATTGATTTAAGAGATAGCATTAAAAAAACTGCATTTCAAGTTACATCTACAGCAAACCTTGATAAGGTTAAACATACATTAAATAAGTTTATTGAGAATGATCTTTATAAAGAATTTGATAGCGTTTATATATTTATAATTACTGAAAAGCAAAAAAAATATGACCAAATTAAGATTGATAAAGTATTAGATGATAAAATCACATTCAATATAGAGAACATATTGGATCGAACTGATTTATATATCGAACTAAACAAGCAAAACAATCTTGATAAAATCAATTCTGTTTGCGAATTATTGGAACAGCAATTTGCCGACAATAAACAGGAACTCGACAAATGGGATTTATATTGTAAAGGATTAAACGAATATGATTTATATATTCATAATTACTATAAATTTTTAGATATTAAAGGTTTTTCACCTAAAATAAACAACACTCTCGTAAAGATTAGTTTAGAGAATATTTATGTTCCATTGGCATTAAAAATTGAAAGTGAAATCGGAGAGAAAAAACATGAACTCCAAAAGGAAATAACATTTACTTTAGAAAATGCACTTAATGACTTCAATAAATTAGTAGTCCTTGGTGATCCAGGCTCTGGCAAATCAACAATATTAAAACATCTAGCTTATAATATTTGCACAAACAGGCCAACAGAAAGTCAATTTAGCGATTTGGTTCCAATTATTATCAAAGGAAGTGAATTTGCGAAATATGTTTCAACAACATCCAAGCACCTTTCAGAATATATTATTGACCAAATTGATAAAAAATATGAACTGTTGTTCACTCAAAAGCTTGAAAGTAATCAATTACTTGTCTTAGTTGACGGAATAGATGAGATAAACGTAACAAGTCTTCGACACACAGTAGTAAACCGTATAAATGCTTTTATCGCTCAATATTCAAACACAAAAATAATTGTTTCATCAAGAATTGTTGGATATAAAGAAACTAGGTTGAATGGTTATTTCAATCATCTGCAAGTAATGAAATTCGGCGAGGGGCAAATCAAACAATTTATCACTAATTGGTACTTATCTGTAGTTTCAAATTCTAATAATGATTCAGAAAACGCAAAACAAAGTTCAAAAACACTTTTTGATTCAATAAGACAAAACAAATCTGTTTTGAATATGGCAAGTAACCCATTACTTATTACAATTATTACACTTATACACTACCAAGGTGGTACTTTGCCAGAAAGGAGAGCTTCGCTTTATGATATTGCGACATCAACATTTTTAGAAAACTGGGTTCGACAAAGGGAATCCCAAAGAAATTCGAATTTCGACAAAGAAACTCTTATTTCAATATTAGCTCCAATTTCATACTACATTCATCTAAATTTTACTACTGGTCTAATTACAGAGAGTAAATTAAAAGAGCTATTCAAAAAAGAATATGAAAATATTTTTCCCTATCAAAACCCTAGAGAAGAAACTAACGACTTAAAAGATATTATTGATTTTCTAAGAGAAGATGCAGGTTTCTTATTCGAAAAGGGATTAAACGAACATGGAGAGTCAATGTTTGGATTTGTTCACCAAACATTTCAAGAATATTTCACTGCTATAGAATTTAAAACACGTTGGAAAGAAGGTTATTTTAAAGATAATTTAAATGAATATGTTTTTAATTCAAGTTGGAATGAAGTTATTAAATTAACCGCATCACTCTTTAAATACAGTGAGCAAAGTCGTTTAGGTAGGCAATATGCTACTAATTTCATTAGGAGTATTTGGGACACAAATGATACATTACCTGAGATGTATAGACCACTAAAGTTAATCCTTCAAATTCTTAAAGACGATACAGAGATTGAATTTCAATTCTTCATTCAAATCATTGACAAAATATTTAATGAAATTTTAATACATGAAGAACACATTCATTCTGGAAAATTAGAACATAATAGAGAAGTTTCAATATTCAAATATTCGATCCAGGCTCTTATTGAAGCAAAGACGTATCAGTCTTATCTCGTAGAACGCATAATAAAAGAAGTTAGCAAAAAAGGAGTATCATCTGCTTTGAGATTTAATTTGGTACAAATATTAATGAATAAATCAGATGTATCTATTGTCGCTGAAGAGTTATTCAAGATACTAAAATCAAATAATACCAAGTTAAAGGAACTAATTTTCAATTACAACGTGGTAATGCCAGTATCGCATATTGTTTTTACAACTGAGTTTCGCGATGAAATTGTAAAATACATCAATTCTGAAGATTACTTTCATAAATATAATGGTCATTTACCCACCCAATATCATTGTGCTTTTGAAACAATAAGACGGGGTGGCATTGAAAAACTCTTAGAAGAAGATACATTTTTAAATTTGTCCGCAAAGTCAAAAGAAGAAAAACTACTTTCAATTAGGTTAATTAAAAACGAAAAAATGCGAGTAGATTTTATAAACTTTTGTGTTTTTTCTATAGGCATGAGTGATATTGATGATTTGAGAGAATTTGTCAACGTTTTAAAGATTGAATACAACGGAATAGAATTGCCAAAAATAGAAAAGCGAATTAAAGAACTTGAGAAATTTAAATCATATGGATTGGAAGACTATGAAATAATTAGCTTTATGTCAACTAAAATCTTCCTAAAGAAAGATAACACTTTAAGTCTTGCTTTAGTTAAAGATAATCAGGTTAACTTTATTACTTATCCATTTAATAAAAAAGACCTACAAATTTATTTCCTAGATGAAACTAATTCTTTTCTTAAGTTTCTTGAATTGCTAATGCCAACAATATTAAAAACAAAAAATGAGATTGAAATTAAAAATTACGATACACTATTAAATTTTATTAAGTATCAGAAATGTATACATTGGCATACAAATATTAAAACTGGGAATGTGTTAAACTTTGCTTTAAAAATTCTATTCGATACTCCTAAAGTAAATTCTAAAAAACTCCTACAATGGATAATAAATCAAAGAGAAGTTCGCTATAGAAATTTTGAATTAGCGTATGATTTTGATAAACAAAAATTCATATCAAAAGTTACCGGCTCTAAATTGGACTTATTTGAAAAACTTTATTTAATGTACCTTGTGGGAGATAAATCAGATTATGAGAACCTAATAATACCGACAATTGAAAATATGAAACGGACAAAATCTGAAAAGAAAAAGAATGAAATGAGAGAAGTTTTATATGAAGTTTTGTAAAGTAACTTTCGCTAACGCCCCTTGCTGGCGCACGCGTGCCGCGTGTGCATTTGATACTGGTGCATCCTAATCTTTATTTCATACGCAACACGCATGCTAAGACTTGCGTCAGTATGGATATAGTTTCAACCTTTCATAATAGGACACTTTTTATTAGTGGTTATGGTATAATTATTTAGTGTCCTAAAATGTTTGATTTGAAATGACACATAAATTACTTCTTGAATTCAAGATTGAAATCTAATTATTCTTTAAAAATAAAACCTAATAGCAATTAATTTATCATAATATCTAAGTTAAATGAAAATAAAGCAAATCTTAATTAATTTTCTGCTAATAACATCTAACCTATTGCTATTTTCTTCTTGTCAAGAAACAAAAAGTTCTGAAGATCTTAATAGTCCATCAAATGGGCAAACTGAAAGTATCAATGATCCCAACAACTATAGTGGTAGTGGAATCGGAACTTATAGTGAAAAGTATGGAATCTTACTAAGGCAAACTTTAGAGTATGATATAAGGCCCGAGGTATCCATAAATAATAAAATTGATTTTAGCTTCTTTAACTATGGGGAAGATTTGAGGGTTAGTACAAAAATGCTTCCGAATGTTTTCTTGACTAACATTTCACGAATATACTTCTAGAAATCATTCAATTAGATCAAATAAGTAATTTTATACAACATCAGTCTAACTCTTATGGAACTTGGGGAGAGGCGACCATACTTACCGCAAAAAGTCAAGTGGTTTTAAAAGATGTTATAATCAGCCCCTTGGCAGCAAAATTTATACTTAGCAAAACGCAGAATGATTCCGATGCTTTAGTTTTGGTGAGATTTGTCGATCAAGATAATGTTACTAAAGATTATGTTTTTTTAGGCAGCTATCTTTCCAAAGAAATAATAGATCAGTACTACAAGGAAATTAAGACTAGTTCCGACATATATAGCGGAATTAGATAATGTTCATTAATATACAATGTCCACTTGCTGGCGCATCCTAAGACTCGCGCTGGAATACGGTTTTTTAAATTACGGTCTTGGGTATATCTTATCCTTTCTTCAAAAAACAATTCCCTCACCATCGCGTTGAAGCTTATAAAAACAAAAACTCTTTTAAAACGACCAATGGAATTAACCGACAAACAAATAGAATTTGGTTTCAATTACTATTTTAAAGAAGAACATGATCTGATCAAATCGGTTGTAGAAGTTTCAGAATATAATGAGGAAGAAAAACTCATTATTAATTGTACGCAATTAGGCGATTCCTTTACACCTCAATACAAAACCCCAAAAGACAAAAAGCGTGTGGTAACAGAATGGTGTGAGTTTTTAACACAGAATCAAACAGCCTTCAAGGAGTTACATTTTGGAACAAGGATGCCTCAGGAGCTTTTTGATGCGGTTTGTAATCAAAAGCAATTAAAGCGCCTTGAGATTAAGTGGGGCGGTTATAAAGATATTTCTGCAATTGAAGGATTAACCCATGTCGAATTATTGCATATTGGTTCCGGAGCAGGTGTTGAATCGATAAAACCTTTAACAAAACTTAAAAATCTGATAGGTTTATCGGTCGAAAACTTTCAAAAAATAACTAACTATGATGAACTTTCAAATCTATCGACACTAGAAAGTTTGAGCATTGAAGGTGATGGCTTCGGACCGCAATACATCAAAATTGAGCAAATAGATTTCTTAAATAACATGCCTCAACTCAAGTTCTTTCGCCTTTTAACGGAAAGACTTCAAAGCAAAGACTATAGCCCAATTTTATCACTAAAAAACATAGTGCACCTTTCTTTAAGTGGAAATAAACAAGTTAAGACACTTTACGATGAGATCTTTGAATTACCTAAGTTAAAATGGGGAATGATCAAAACCAGGCCCGAATTGTATAAGAACTAAAAAGTGAACAATTCATTTAGTTAAGTAACACTTAATAAACCTATTTTAGATTTGAAATAGAAGTATAAATTATAATGATAAATTCAATAAGTATACCTAAGTCCAAACCTATCCTTTTGACAGTAAGCTAAGCTCTTAATCTCAATGAATCATTATATTAGCAATTATGTCCTTATATATCTGCCCTAAATGCGGCACTAAAAGCTTTACATGGGCTATTGAAGATGAGCCTTATATTAAAACTAATTGGGGTTGTTACACCTGTAATTATTTGGCTTTGGAAGATGAAAGGATAATGCGTAATTGTAACGTTTGCAAACAAAAATCAGAATCACTATTAAAAGATATGGATAGAGCATACTGGTGGTGTTTTACTTGTAATAAAGAGAACCAACAATAATATTCTAAACATAAACTATTTATTTTAAAGTAAACCGATAAGATAATCCCCTACTAGCGCAAGTTTCAGTGTCCAGGTTAACAGGCTAAATTACTTGTGCTTTCATTATTAAGTCAAAATGAAACTGAAAGCAAATAACTATCAAATACTACAGCACTAATGATTTCGACAAAAAATCTCAGTTTACTACCAAATAGAAAGGCACTAGAGGCTATTTGTAAAGCGATTTCAGTTTTAGACGCGATAATTTGTCAAGAATGGCAGTATCGTTATTATTCATTTAATTCGGAGTGGGGTATCAATGAACAGTGTTTGCAAATGCGAAATGGTTCTGGTGAAGAAATGCATATATTATTTCTTGATAACGGCTGTGTAATAAATGGTTCTGCACTAGAATACAAACAACAAGACAAGACCAAACTAACCGCAAATTTGCCTTCAATTTTTAATGAATTTATTTTTGGGGAGCCCGTCGCATCAATCGGTACTACATTTTGCATATGGGCCACTGAACCAAAAACCTGGCAAGTTGGACAACTTGAAAATATTGAAGATAATTCTGGAGAAATGTTAAGCATTTTTGATGGAAATCCTCAGACTTATGTAGATTGGGCAACAGATTATTTTGAAGGAAGTTATAAATCAATTGGAATCCCTCTTGAAACCGTATCAAAAATTTATAGTGGACATACACTCACAAAAGAAATGGTTTTATCAATTGTTGAGGAACTGGAAGATTGGGAACTACTTGAAACTGATCTGAAAGAAATTAACTATCCTTATAACTTTGAATAGCAGGAAATTCCTTATAAATGAGAGAAGAGCAAAAAAGATTGTACATTGAAACTGTCGACAACAATATTGAAAAACATGGCTACCATGTAACCTATGTTCTCGAAGAACAGGACTTTACCCCATTTGGTTATTCAAGCGGACTGTATAAAAATTTTGGGATACCAGAAGCTTTTGTTTCTGGCTTACCAAATGGGCTAACCAATACGCTAATAACCAATTATGCCCAGGCATTCAGGAACAGGAAAGTACCTTTGAATCAAAAATTAGATAATCTAATTGATCGTTTCCCTGTATATATTATTCCGGTAAAAAATGAGGCCGTAAATGAAAAGATATTGAATACATTCAGATTCTATGAAAACGATTACTTCGAATCGGTTCAAATCCTTTTTCCTGATTTAAATGGGAAATTTTCTGGAGAGACCGGTTACGATTATGACCAGGAAATTTTTGGGAATACAAACTAAAATTAACCAAAGCACTTTTTCCCCTCGCTGTGCATCTTAATATTTACTTCAC
>NZ_JAPIVP010000024.1 GCF_026239555.1 Pedobacter sp. PF22-3
CCCAAGGAATAAGGAAAACGGCAGGATATAAACCAGGAATAACCCCAAACAAAATAACCCTTAGAACTAATAAAAATTAAAAGTTATATTGCATTAGTAAATCAAGTAAATTGGTGTAAAAAGCCTTAGTAATTATTCACCAAAACTGTCAAGCTTTTTTAGGAAGGGTCAGGTTGCAGTCGTTAGTTCAGACGTTGCGGTCGATGGTTCAGAGGTTGCGGTCGACAGTTCAGAGGTCGCAGTTAATAGTTCAGACGTTGCGGTCGGTAGTTCAGCCGTTGCGGTCGATAGTTCAGCCGTTGCGGTCGATAGTTCAGACATTGCGGTCGACAGTTCAGAGGTTGCGGTCGATAGTTCAGCCGTTGCGATCGATAGTTCAGATGTTGCGGTCGACAGTTCAGAGGTTGTGGTCGACAGTTCAGAGGTCGCAGTCGTTAGTTCAGACGTTGCGGTCGATAGTTCAGAGGTTGCGGTCGATAGTTCAGAGGTCGCGGTCGATAGTTCAGAGGTCGCGGTCGGTAGTTCAGAGGTTGCAGTCGGTAGTTCAGGCGTTGCAATGAGCCGTTTTACGGTTAAGCATTGCATAAAAGAGAAACAGCAACCCGTTTAGGTGACTGTTATTGGAATGAGGAAATAAATTAGGGATGATTTTTTAGGGTATTATGGGTGTTTTAGTTCAGGGTTCGGAACGGTATACCCGAAATCTGTTTGTATTGGGGGCTGGTTGACCCAAAAACAGATTTTGCGTAATTTTTCACATCCTGAGCCAGGGCAACTATACCCGTTTCTGCATCGTAAAGCGTGTTATTGCGGTTAATGCGTAGGGTACTCAACTGCGAGCTGTTGGCTACCACATCGCGGTTTTTCTGCAATAAATCGTTATATAAACTGGTGAGGCTGGCCAGCTGCAAATCTACCTCGTTAGGAGCGTACTGCGGTATGGTGGCTAAGAGTTTAATCTGCTTATCCAACGTATCGAGCAGGTTATCGTAACTCTGTTGCGAGGCCGAAACCTGGTTAACCACCGTACCGCTGGCGGCCAGGTTATTCTTTTCTTCGGCGGTGAGTTTGGCTGTTGCCCTTTGCCCCTGTATTTTGCGGTGGTGGCTTACTGCATTATCCAATACCTGTTGGGCTACACTGTTGGCCTTAACGGCGCTCAGCACACGGGTACTCAACTTTTTTAAGGGCTTAAAAGCCAGATCGCGCAGGGCTATGGCATTGCTGTTTTTGGCGGCAGCATCGTGCACCTGCTCGTTAATGGTTTTGGCTGCGGTGGCTTTCTCGGTTAAACTGCTCAGCTGGATGTTGGCATTGCTGGGGTTGTACACGGCACCATAACCGGTTACATAACTTAAAAGGGTTTCGAAATTGGCTACGTTTTTGGCGTGGCCGGTTTCATTCGTTTTAGACATAACTTGTAGTTTTAAAAGGTAAATAAATTGGATTAATTGGCATTAAGTTAATATTATTTTCTTTACAACTAAAAGGAGTGGAGATATTTTTTTTAAAAGAGTGGGGGAAACCGTAAAGAGGGGTGATATGAATTGGAGAGATTTGATTGAATAATTTAAAACCAAATCTTATGGCCAATTACAGATTAAATTTGAACCAACAAGCCAATGGCAATTATGAGGTTCACGAAGCGGGATGCAGGTATTATCCTGAACAAAATTACGATTACTTAGGGGTGTTTAGCTATTGTACCAGCAGTTGCGGAAGCGAAAAGAAAGCATGCTTACAAATAGATTAATGGTTGTGTGCATTGTTCGAAGCCTTGCCATACGTGTTAATTGAATTATTATTGGAGCAGGGGTTAAATGACTGCTGTCACTATTTTTTTATTTTAGTGTATTTTTTATTGGAGTAACAGATAGCAGATTCATTTGTATGATTGTTTATGATTACATTAGACAATTAAATAAATTATAAAGCGATAAAATCTATCATCCCACATGAGGTTCTATTTTTTTTTGAATTCCAATATCTATTTTAGTTCCTAACAATTTAAAGCAGCTTTAATGGATTTGCTATATTTTAGCAGAAAAAACACACCAAATTTTAATATGGCTAAAAATACTATAAATAAGAAGAACGAAGAACCTTTAGAAAAGCAGCTTTGGAAAACAGCTGATAAATTGCGCAAAAATATAGATGCTGCTGAGTACAAGCATATAGTGTTAGGTTTGATATTCTTGAAATATATTTCTGATGCTTTTGAAGAACAGTATGCAAGTTTAAAAGCAGATGAAGCAAATGGCGCCGATCCGGAAGATAAAGATGAGTATAAAGCAGAAAATATTTTCTTTGTGCCACAAGATGCAAGATGGATTCACCTACAATCGAAAGCAAAACTCCCAGATATTGGGAGGTATGTAGACGATGCAATGGATGCAATTGAAAAAGAGAATTCTTCATTGAAAGGCGTACTTCCAAAAGTATTTGCCAGACAAAACCTTGATCCAACCAGTTTAGGGGAATTAATTGATTTGGTAGGTAATATTGCTCTAGGTGATGTTAAATCGAGAAGCGCTGATGTTTTAGGCCACGTTTTTGAATATTTTTTAGGTGAGTTTGCATTAGCAGAAGGTAAAAAAGGCGGACAGTTCTATACGCCTCGAAGTGTGGTGGAGCTATTAGTTGAACTATTGGAGCCTTACAAAGGTAGGGTATATGATCCATGCTGTGGTTCAGGGGGGATGTTTGTCCATTCGGAAAAATTCGTGCTTGAACATCAGGGAAGAATTAACGATATTTCTATTTATGGACAGGAAAGTAATCAAACGACATGGCGACTAGCCAAAATGAACTTGGCTATACGTGGTATTGATAGCTCACAGGTAAAATGGAATAATGAAGGTTCTTTTTTAAATGATGCTCATAAAGATTTGAAAGCTGACTATATAATTGCTAACCCACCGTTTAATGATAGTGATTGGAGTGGTGATTTACTTAGAACAGATGGAAGGTGGAAGTATGGTACTCCATCTTCGTCCAATGCGAATTTTGCGTGGATTCAACATTTCATTTATCATTTATCCCCAAATGGTAAAGCTGCATTTGTTATTGCAAATTCTTCATTAGCTTCTGAGAACAAAATTGAAAATGAAATTAGAGCTAAAATAATTAATCAAGATATAATAGAGTGTATTGTATCAATACCTGGCAAGCTTTTTTATTCCACACCAATCCCAGTTTGTATCTGGTTGTTAGATAGAAATAAAATAAAAAATACAAATGGTAGAAAAGGAAAGATCTTATTTATTGATGCAAGTCGTTTAGGAAAACAGCTTACAAGAACAAGTAATTCACTGACAAAAGATGATATTGATAGAATTACATCAATATATCGTAATTGGAAAAAAAGTGATGAAAATTACAAAGATCTGCCTGGTTTTTGCAAAACAATTGATATTGAAAATGTAGCTAATAATGATTATATCCTTTTTCCTGCTAAATATCTAGATATAGATCATTATGCAGAAGTTGTATCTGTTGATAAGATAAAAGAAAATATGGCTAAGCAATGGAATTTATATAATCAAGCTATTATTGAAACCAATTCATCTATTAAAGATATTGAAAACCTATTCTTAAAACCGCAATTACAATTTCCGTTACCTCTAGAAACCAAAAAGTTCAAATTAAGTGAAATATTAGAAAAATCCAATGAAAGATTGGGCAGTAATGAAGAACCTGAGATTTTAACATGTACAGAGAATGCTGGGTTAATTTTTCAAAAAGATAGGTTCTCTAAGCGGATAGCTACTGACAATACAAGTAAATATATGGTTGTTCGAAAATCAGATATAGTGTACAACCCTTATTTATTGTGGGCAGGGGCAATTGATCAATGTTGGATAGTTGATATTGGTATTACTTCTCCAGCCTATGAAGTACTTAGAGTAAAAAAAGGCTTTAATCCAACATTGATAGGTACATTATTGAAAAGTGATTTGTTGAAAAAAATGTATGATGGTATTTCAATCGGTACTATTCAAAGAAGACGAAGAGCGCCAGTAGAGCGTTTCCTTGATTTAGAAGTAGTTCTTCCTACTATGAAAGAACAGGAAAAGTTAAATGTCCTATCTGAAAAAGTCCAAATAGAGATTAAAAATCTTCGTAATTCTGAGAATAAGTTGCAAAATTTTTACAAAGAATTAAATAATTACTGGTTAAATGGCTCTTATGATAGTCAATAGTATTTAAAAAAAAATAATTAAATATTTTCAGCTAAAGAATAGGAATAATATGAAGATTTTATATCAATTTTTTTTGGCATTTAACTCAACATGGCTAATAGTGGTGGTTTATCTTGTAAAGGAGAAATTCAGATTTAATTTTTTACAAGAAATTCCAAGCTACTACTCTTGGGTTCTCTTTATATTAATACCAATTGCTTTAACTGCGCTAAGCTTCCTTGTCGCAAGAAAATTGCCAAGAGACAGATTGCAAACTACTTCAATCAAAGAGATTGAATTGGCTAATAATAATTTTCTGCCTACCTATTTAGGGTATTTTTTTGTATCGCTAGGAATAAATGATATTTCTACATTAATTGTTGTTTTTTTAATAATATACGTTTTTACAGTTTTATCGCAAACACTTTATTTTAATCCTATATTCCTACTATTTGGTTATCATTTTTATTTTATAAAAACATCGGGAAATGTTAAGATATTTTTGATTACCAAAAAACGATTAAAAACACCTGGTGATGCAGGATTCAATGATTTAAGAAGAATTAACAATTATACATTTATTGAACTCTAAATTAATCTCTTATGGCAAATTACATTTACGGAAAAGTAAAAAGAAAACAAAGTGTTTTTAGAATAATCGAAACAGAAACAGAAGTTTACAAAATAGCTGAACTAAATTTAAATGGAGTTGATTATAATCCAGCAACTTTAATCGAAAATGAAGAATTATATCAAATATCAAATTTTTCTCAGTCTGGATATTCCTTTGATTTTCTAAATAATGATTTAGATTCAGTAAATCATGATCAAATAAGTAAAGATGATTTGAAAAAGCTATCGTTTATATGTACTGTACAAGCTAATTTGTATTTTTTTCAAATAATTAATTCTAGTTTTTATATCAGTAAAAAATGGTTTTCAATTGAAGAATTGTCTTTAGAAACTAACAAGCCAATCATCACAATAAATCCATTCGCAGATGCTATATATGATAAGCAAACTGATATTCTTTATTTCAAGAAGTTACCAGCTGCTCAAAAAATATTTAAAGGGATGGATCAATTATATAAAGAAGCCACTGAGGCAGAAACAGATGCATTTTTGCAGAATGAATTTCTTAAAGTAAACGATACATTTAATGTTCAGAAAGTTACTGTTCCCAATAGAAAGAGAATAGCATTAGTTAATGAAACTTTAAGTCATTTTTCTGATGATGAAAAACAAGCGATATATAACTATACGAATCAATATGGTCAAGTTAGCTATGAAGGGGGCAAATTTAAAATTGAAACTGACGATGATTTAAAGTTTGTGCTATGGGGAATTGAACAACGTTTTTATACTACACCTATAGGGGGAGAAAAAAGAGTAGCTAATTCTGTCATTTCAATTTAAAGAAAGATTCAAAGTTATGACTGAATTCAACGCCTCAATATTACAATTACAAGATTTAGAATTCTCGCTTTTTAATATACCTGATTATCAACGTCCATATATTTGGTCAATTAAGGAAACGCGGCAACTATGGGAAGATATTTTGTTGAGCATAGAACAAAAGAAAAACGATTATAGAATTGGTACAATTATTTTACATAACAACAAAGAGACACATCGTTTAGATATTGTTGATGGGCAGCAGCGCTTAACTACATTATCATTATTATTATACTTGTTGAGTGATAAATCTGTGGAATTGCCATGCCAGTGCTTTTTGGAGCAAAAGCAATTTTTACATAAAAATTCCATAGAAAATATTCAAAATAACGCTATAGAAATTCAGCAATGGATAAATGATGAATTGGAAGACAGTGAAATTGTTTTAAAGTATGTACTTACGCAATGCTCTATGGTTGAAATTAGGGTAAATAGCATAACTGAGGCTTTTCAAATGTTCGATTCGCAGAATGGTCGAGGTTTGACTCTGGAAGCCTACAATTTATTGAAAGCATATCATCTTCGTTATTTTGGTGACTTGCCGGAAGAAGAAAAGATACTTCATGATCGGACATGGGAGAGTTCAGCTAGAAATAATGATGAGAAGGATTATTTAAAGCAGTTGATTGATGAGCAACTATATAGAACCCGTATTTGGTCAAGACATTACCCCGCTTATAGTTTTACTAAAAAGACTATAGGAGAGTTTAAGGGCTGCGGAACCTGCAATTTAAAATATCCTTATCAAAACTTTGTTAATAGCCAACAGCTAAAAACAGATAGTAAAAATGTAGTGCGTTTTGCCGATGATGGCTTATCTCCAATCACTCAAATTAATCAGTCTATTGTAAATGGTACTAGTTTTTTTGAATATATCCAAAACTATGTGAAAATGTACAAATTACTTTTTCTACAGAGTCATTTGCATCAACACCTAATGTTTTTTGCGGATTTTTATAAGGATTATTGCATAGGATTTAAGAAAAAAGGAGATTATTACTTATTAGAACTCTACAAGTCTTTAGTTATGCTTGTTTTTGATAAATTTGGCATTGTAGGTTTAAAGAAATATCATCAGTTGCTTTACGCTTATGTATTTAGATTTCGTTTGGAGAAAAAGTTCGTCAAATTTGATAGTGTAGCTCAATTTCCAGCAGGTACTATAACACAGATACATCATGCTAAAGATTTGTTGGATTTGAATTTTATAAAGAAGCCCGCATTAGCAGACATACATAAGCAAGTTAATAATCATAACAACGGCATTGTAGAACGCTTTTTTAATCAATATTTTAATGTAAATATTAGGTAGTTTATGGCAGCCTTAAATAATGCTATCGCTAAAAATGTTGCGCAGATATTAAAACAGTCCTATGTTGTGCCCTTATATCAGCGAAATTATAACTGGGGTGTTAACGAAATTACCCAATTTTTACAGGATATATATGAAAGTTTTAAGAACAATAGTAAACAGAATTATTATATAGGAAGTTTAATTGTTTTTAAAAGAGAAATAGAAAATATTCGATTTGAAGTGATAGATGGGCAGCAGCGTTTAACTACTTTGCATTTAATTGCTGAGCTAATTGATAGTGAAAATATTGAATTTAGCCATTTGAGATATGATTCTAGAAAAGAAGTAGAAGCTTTTTTTGATAGACTTAGCAGAGAAAAAGGTAAGATTAAACAGGATGACCAAGATTTAGAGCAAAGTAATTTATTAAGTTTCTTTTCAGCGGTAGATACTATTCTTAATTCAAAATTAGATGGGGAATTAGACTCTGTATTGTCTATTTCTAACTTAAAAAAAACGGGTAAATTGAAAGAATTTGCTAATTATTTCTTTAATAATGTGATGTTAGTTGAAGTAGAAATGCCTGCAGATACAGATGTTGCCAATTATTTTGAGATAATGAATAACAGGGGAGGTCAGTTGCAAGAACATGAAATCTTAAAAGCCCAACTGATGTCTAAAATTAAGGATAATAAACAACGTTCTATTTTTGGTAATGTTTGGGATGCCTGTTCTCAGATGGATCGCCCAATACAAAAATTTTTTACTCCAGATCAAAGAAGCTTAATATTTGGAGATAATTATGATGAAATTAAACTTAAGAAACTTTATAAACTAGAATATCATAAAGGTAAGGTGGAACGCTATTCCATACATGATATTATACATAGTAAGGTTATAAAATCGCAAGAAGCTTTTTCATTAGAGAAAGAAGGCGAATTAGATGAAGATATTAAGTACACCTCAGTAATTGATTTTACAAATTTCCTAATCCATGTTTTAAAATTAACATATTATGAGGCTGAAATACCTTTAAGTAGTGATAAATTGCTTAAAATATATAAATCGATACCATCAGCTATAATAGATGTAATTTCTCCGATGGAATTGCTAGAAAAAATATTTTTTTATAGGGTAATCTTTGATCGTTTTATTGTTAAATCATCAATAGAAAGTGAGCAAGCAGATAGACGTGACGGAATTGTAAAAGGGGGAGCTGATAGTGAGCTAAATGGTAGGTGGATGTTGGTGAAACCTGTAATGTATTTGAAAAATACAAAATACAAGGGAAGAAGATACCCTACTCTAAATTTTAAAAATACATTTGAGAATGAGTTTTACCAAGGTAGGATTTTGAAACTCTTATCTATGCTACAGGTGACTTATCGACAACGTAAAAATAAGAATTATCTTCAATTCATCTTGAGCTTATTTGAAATTAGTAATTCAAAGACTATTGGAATTACAGCAATAGATTTTTTGCGAAAAGTAGAAGGATTTGCTTTATCTCAATTTGATAAATTAGAACTTAGAGAATATCTCGAAATTGAGGATATCTGTATAGATAAATCTGTCTACGCACAGGGAACAAATACTCCTCATTTTGTTTTTAATTTCATAGACTATTTGTTATGGGTTGATAAAGTCCATAATAAGGCAGAACATAATATTGATGAGGAGTTTGATTTTACGTATAGAAACTCTATTGAGCATCACTATCCACAAGCATTAAAAGAGCACTTACACACAAATACTATATTGAATAAGGACGTAATCTTAAATTGTTTTGGTAATTTATGCTTGGTAAGTAGAGGAGCAAATTCAAAATTAAATGACAGAGAACCTTTGGGTAAGGCTGCTGACCAACGTTTTAATTTAAGCACGCTTACTCCCAAAAGAAGAATAATGTATAGCGTTACCAACAATAATAAAAGTTGGAATGAAAAAGAGATAATAGAACATCATTTAATATCCGTAGGTATCCTGCGTAGGAGAAAAGAAATATTAAATCATAATTGATTTTACCACCAATGACTGAAAATTTAATAGAATTATTGGCTGTAGAGCGTTTAAAACAACTTGGATATGAATATATCTATGGCGCTAATATAGCTCCAGATGGAGAACAACCCGAAAGAGATAGTTTCGAACAGATTTTATTATTGGGCAGATTAAAGAGATCAATCGAAAGAATTAACCCTCAAGTTCCTTCTGATGCGCAAGCAGAAGCCATTAAAGATTTACAACGCATTGCATCGCCAGAGTTGCTTACTAATAACGAAACTTTTCACCGTATGCTTACTGAAGGCATTCCAGTATCTAAGCGGGTATACGGCGATGATCGTGGGGATAGGGTTTGGCTAATTGATTTTAAGAATCCTCTAAATAATGATTTTGTAGTTATTAATCAGTTTACCGTTGTTGAAAATGGAAATCATAAGCGGCCCGATATAATATTGTTTATCAATGGTTTACCTTTGGTTGTAATTGAACTTAAAAACGCTGCTGACGAAAAAACAACATGTCAAAGTGCATTTAGGCAGGTTGAAACCTACAAAACCATAATTCCAAGTTTATTTACTTACAATAGTTTTGTAGTAATTTCTGATGGATTAGAGGCGAAGGCGGGCTCTATTTCTGCAAGCTTCAGTCGGTTTATGGCTTGGAAATCGGTAGATGGAAAAGCCGAAGCATCCCATTTAATCAGTGAGTTGGAAACACTAATAAAAGGAATGTTAAACAAAGATACTTTAATTGATCTTATTAGGCATTTTATAGTGTTTGAGAAATCTAAAAAGGAAGATCTAGCAACAGGAATTATTACTATTTCAACCATTAAAAAATTAGCAGCTTATCACCAGTATTACGCAGTAAATCGTGCAATAGAATCAACTCTACGGGCTACAGGTTTCCAAATATTGAGTAAAAATGAAATAGGAGTAGTTATGGAAGACCCTATAAGTTATGGGTTGCCAGGAGTAAAAAATCAGCACATTGGAGATAAAAAGGGTGGAGTTGTTTGGCATACACAAGGGAGCGGGAAATCATTGTCTATGGTTTTTTATACTGGCAAAATAGTTTTGGCTTTAGATAATCCTACAATTCTTGTAATAACCGACCGCAATGATTTGGATGACCAGCTGTTTGATACTTTTGCTTCATCTAAACAACTACTTAGGCAAGAGCCAGTTCAGGCAGAGGATAGAAACCAACTGAAAGATTTGTTAAAGGTGGCATCTGGTGGTATAGTATTTACTACAATTCAAAAGTTTAAACCTGAAGGAGGTAATGTTTACGAACTGCTTTCTAACCGAAAAAATATTGTGGTTATCGCCGATGAAGCACACAGGACCCAGTATGGTTTTAAGGCTAAAACTATTGATGATAAGGATAGAAAAGGAAATGTAATTGGGAAAAAAATTGTTTATGGTTTTGCAAAATATATGCGGGACGCGCTACCAAATGCAACATATTTGGGATTTACTGGTACACCAATAGAAAATACAGATGTAAATACACCTGCAGTTTTTGGTAATTATGTAGATATATACGATATCGCACAGGCAGTTGAAGATGGTGCAACGGTTCGTATTTATTATGAAAGTCGCCTAGCCAAAGTTAACTTGAGTGAAGTAGGTAAAAAGTTGGTTGCTGATTTAGATGAAGAGCTTGACCAAGAAGATTTAACAGATACACAAAAGGCAAAAGCAAAATGGACACAGCTAGAAGCACTTGTTGGTAGTGAAGATAGAGTTAGGAATATCGCAAGTGATATTGTTACTCACTTTACCCAAAGACAAGAAGTATTTGAAGGTAAGGGGATGATTGTTTCAATGAGTAGAAGGATCTCAACCGAATTATATGATGCCATTATTGATTTAAAACCAGAATGGCATTCTGATGATTTAAATAAGGGAGTAATTAAAGTAGTAATGACCTCCGCATCTTCTGATGGAGCTGAGATCGCCAAGCATCACACTACTAAACAGCAAAGACGAATGCTTGCTGAAAGAATGAAAAATCCAGATGATGAATTGCAATTGGTTATTGTTCGTGATATGTGGCTTACTGGTTTTGATGCACCAAGTATGCATACGCTTTATATTGATAAACCAATGCAAGGGCACAACTTGATGCAAGCAATAGCAAGGGTAAATAGGGTTTATAAAGATAAACCAGGGGGATTAATTGTTGATTATTTAGGTATTGCTTCTGATCTGAAAAAGGCTTTATCTTTCTATTCTGATGCTGGAGGCAAGGGTGATCCTACAATTGCACAAGAGCAAGCTGTGCAATTAATGCTGGAGAAGATGGAAATCGTTTCTGCGATGTATCATGGCTTCAAATATGAAAGTTATTTTGAAGCAGATACTTCTAGAAAATTGTCGATGATTTTGGCTGCTGAGGAATACATTTTAGGGTTAGATGATGGTAAGAAAAGATACATTAATGAAGTAACTGCATTATCAAAAGCCTTTGCCATTGCAATTCCGCATGATCAAGCAATGGATGTGAAGGATGAGATTTCTTTTTTTCAAGCAGTAAAAGCGAGACTTGCGAAATTCGACGGAACTGGTTCGGGAAGAACTGATGAAGAAATAGAAACTACAATAAGGCAAGTGATAGATCAGGCGCTTATTTCTGAACAGGTAATAGATGTTTTTGATGCAGCGGGAATCAAGAAGCCCGATATTTCGATTCTTTCTGATGAGTTTTTAATGGAGTTAAGGGGGATGAGGCACAAAAATATAGCGTTGGAGGTGTTAAAAAAACTGCTAAAGGATGAGATAAAGGCTCGAGTTAAAAAAAACTTAGTGCAAGGTAGGTCATTAATGGAAATGCTTGAGGATTCAATAAAGAGATATCATAGCAAAATTCTGACTGCAGCAGAAGTAATAGACGAGTTGATTAAGCTAAGCAAAGATATTGTTAATATGGATAATGAGGCAAAGGCTATGGGATTAACAGATTTTGAATATGCTTTCTATACTGCGGTAGCCAGCAATAAGAGCGCGGAAGAGCTGATGCAGAAAGATAAATTGAGAGAACTTGCAGTTGTACTAACCGAAACAATCAAACAAAATGCCTCAATTGACTGGGCTATTAAAGAAAGTGTAAAAGCCAAACTTAAAGTAGCTGTTAAAAGGCTTTTGAGAAAATATGGCTATCCACCAGATATGCAAATGTTAGCGACGGAAACAGTATTAAAGCAGGCTGAAAAAATAGCAAATGAATTAGCTAGAAATTAATATCTTTTCGAAATTATAAATGGTCATCTTCCTAACAGATGGTAGTTTAATTTCATCCGGATACATAAAGCTAATCATTCTGATCGGGCTTTTACTTTTATAGCAGTTTTTCTATTTATTCTTCAATAGCTCCACTTTCTCTCTTTCGCTCGCTAATAATCTTTCGTACAAATCTTTGTTTGCCTCTAATGCTTCCATTAATTTATCTAATGGATTATAGATGGTAGGTAGTTAAATAAACAACCGTTATTATGATTGGTTACGGTATTGCCAATAATATTAAAAACAGCTTCCTCTCTGAAATTTTTTTATTGATTCCGCTGTCAGACCCAGCAGCTTGGCTACTTCTTTTAAATTTCTATCTTCAATTTCTTCGCTTTCCTGAACCGGTTTCCTCTAATGGCTTGTTATTTTTCTGTTGATTTAGAAAAATCCAGTAAATCAGATACCGATATTTTTAGGTGGTCAGCAATCAATTTAATGCTACTAATTGAAACGTTGGTTTCAGCTCTTTCAATACGACCTATTTGTCTAGTATCAATTTCAGTTAATTCCGCCAGCTTCTCTTGTGTAATTTTTCGAAGATCACGAATTTCGACAATGCGTTTTCCAATTTTGACTAAATATTCTTGATCTCTATATTGTTTTCCCACCATGCAAAGTCCAAATATTATTGAAAAAATATTAGGACTTATTTGTCCTTTTAATCTGAGTTTATTATATTTGATTAATTAATAAAGAGTTATAAATAAGAGTTTTGCAGCTCCACATCTCAGGCCGTTGATGCAAAACAGTAGATTTATAGCCCATTCTTGTGTAGTTTATGCTATTTTAGCATTTCTAAATGAGAGTGGGTTTCTGCTGTAATTCCATATCAACGTAAGGCCTGAGAAACTTTAAGGAGCTATGGTAGGTAGAAGCCCACTTTTATATTTTACCCCAACAAGACTCGTAGAACCATACGAGTATGAAAACTAAACCCATTACCATTGCGGGGAAACCGCTTTCGCGGTTTTACAAACTACCTTTCGAAAAAGGGAGCAAGGTGTTAAGGTTAGCCACGCTTGAATCGCACAGCACATTCAGCGTAGGTAAAAAGCCTGAGCCGCTGGTTATACAATCGCTTTCTTTTGAACAGGGTTTGGTAACTGTTCAGGTTAAATTGGGAGGGGAAGAAATAAGGGTTTACCTTGCGGTAGAATACGATCATCTGTTGGTGAGCTGTAGTGTGGATACGGATGAAAGCTACCTTGGGCGTTATGCTTACCTTACTTTGCGCGCCATGATGCGGAATGGTTACTGCGATTTTCAGGAATATTACTGGCCAGCATGTTTTGCTTTGGGCAACAAGCGATCGAGCTATGTAGATGTGGTTAAAAAACCTGGCGGTTTTACCATTACATTGAAGAAAAAGTTTAGCGGTTTGGTTAGGCCTGGTGATGATTTGCCGGATGTTACGGAACGGGTGGTGGTACCGCGTGAAAGGTTGTCGGGTAAACACGACGTGGCACGCCTGGCCCCGGTTAGCATTGGTTATTGTTTCGCCAATACCGATCTGCAGCATTTCAACAGCAACCATTATCCTTTTTTAATTCCTTATGTTTTTGCGGCCACGGCTTACCTAAAAACGGTAAAATCTTTTAAACGTTTCGTTTTTAATGAGAACGATGTGGATGGCATAAGCCTCTCGCCACAACAGGAGGAGCTGAACAGCATTTGCTTCGCCATGAAACCGCTGGCGCCCATACGTTTTAGCGCCAATGGCCACCTGCCCGAAACTAATGCAATTAATGACGCGAACCAGCTCGCCCTTTTTAAGTTATGGCACAAGGCTTTACCGTTATTGATGCAACAACGTTTTACACATTACTTTTATAGTTATGGCCTGCGCAATGTTACTGGCAAACCTGTAATGCGGGATATGAAACTGGTTGATTTTACAATGGAGGTGCCTGTTTTAAGCTTTGTGTTAAAAGATGAGGGTGATTATTACGAACTGGAACTGAAGCTTAAGGTGAAAGGGAAAAATCTGCATTTTAATACCGATAAGCCTGGGCTATTTTTAGTTTGCGATAGGGTTAAACCGTATTTATGGTATTTGCTTGAGGCTGAAATGGATTATAAGCTGGTTTGGTTTTTTAGTAGGGTAAATTTTAGGGTGCAGGTACCAAAAGGGTATTATAGGGAGTTTTTTGAGGGGTTTGTAGAGGGGGTGGAGAGGTGGTATGAAGTGAAGAGGGGATAAGTTTTTTTTCGCTCTATGCCGCGAGGCATCAAACTTTTGAAGCATCAAAAGTATGCAAAAATGCTTCGTCAATCCAGCAATGGGCCTTTTGCGCATAGCCCTAGCGCATCAAAAAAACAGCGGCACTTTGTTTAATCAGGTATGTTGGTTAGTTTTTTTGGTCTGATTGAGCCCTTCGGGGTTTGTGTCGGGTTGTGGTTAGTGAAAGTTAGTAGGTTCCCCGTGACACAAAACTCACTGCGTTTGAGGTTTGGTAGTGCTAGTTGTGCTGATCTGCAACTGTTTTTTTGATTTTTCTGGCCCTTGGGATTGACGGGCGTACTTCGGTTAAGGTTGTGGGGGTGGTGAGAGGGAGTTGGCAAAGCGCTTAAAGAACTAGCTGTTTAAGGTTTAGTAGTGGTCTTCATCCGATGACTACCGGATCCCGCGCAGGTGGGAACCACGGAGTGCTCTGCGAAGCTAATCTTAATGCACTCGCTATTTTGTTGCCCTAGCTCGGGCTTGCCTCGGCTCACCGCCGCCGAAGGGCTCTTTCTTTTGGCTTGGCCCAAAAGAAACAAAAACCCAAGGCTTGCATCCTTCCTTGTAAAAACCTACGGAAATCTAAATTGCGGCAGTATCGAGGCTCTCAGCCTGGCTTATTCCACCGCTCCCGCTTTGATCCTGCCTTGGGCTGTGGGGTATGAAGTGGGGGTGCAAAGATTTCCGTGCTTTTTCCGGCGGAAATCTGCGAGGCCGGGTAGCAAGGTGCCGATAGCGTGATGTATAGGGATAATTTCTAATACGGTCGTCATTCCCGCGCAGGCGGGAACCTTAAAGCGTTTGCTATTATCTGCCCTTCGCGCAGGCTTGCCTCGGCTACCGATGAAAAATCGGTACAGGTCCACCGCCGCCGAGGGGCTCTTTCTTTTGGCTTGATCCAAAAGTAACAAACCTGAGCGCAGCGAAAGCATGCCTGCCATTAAAAATAACAAACACAAAGGCATAACTGAAAGGCTTGCATCCGTTTTTTATGTGTTCATATTGTTTTTTATAGGTATAAAAGATTGCTGCGCAATTCTTGTAAAAACCTACGGAAATCTTTATCGCGACAGTATCTAGGCTCTTACCCTGGCTTATCCCATCGCTCTCGCTTTGATCCTGCCTTGGGCTGTGGGGTTATGAGGGGGAAGTGCAAAGATTTCCGTGCTTTTTCCGGCGAAAATCTGCCAGGCCGGATAGCATGGAGCAGATCGCGTGGTGCAAAGAAAGAAATGCATTATTTCTAATACAATAAATTCGTCATTGCGAGAAGGCTTTTTCAGCCGACGAAGCAATCTTTATAGCCGGGATCACTAGCAGGAAAGATTGCTTCGTAGTTCCTCCTCGCAATGACGACCTTTCGATAGAAACCTGCCAATGATAGCCTGTCAAAGGATCTCCTTCCATTATTTCCTAGGCCGGTAGCAGGGTGCAGATCGCATGAAGCACAGGATCTATAAGCTGTTGCATTAAGATCCCCGCCTGCGCGAGGATGACGGATTTTCTTTCTGTAAATCATTTCTAAACGATGAGGGGAACTCTCCTCCTGATTTAGGAGGGGCGGGCGGTTAAGAATAGAATTCTCTTTCAGTCCTTTCCCTTTCGGGGGAAAGGTGCCGATAGTCGGATAGGGGCTCTGTGTTCCTCTGTGTTTTACTTTGTGTCCTCTTTGGTTAATTTTTGAGCTTTGACCGATTTCAAAAACACAAACCCCACCACACCTGATAGTATAGAAGCCGTTAATATCGCAAACTTCGCTTCTGATACATGCAGCACTTCGCTAAAAGAAAGCAGCGCAATAAATATCGACATGGTAAAACCAATTCCGGCGAGCATGCCCAAACCTAAAATATGTTTCCAGCCTGCGCCGGTGGGTAAATCGGCCCATTTCAGTTTCACGGCTAACCAACTGAAAAAGGTTACGCCGATGGTTTTACCTGCAAATAAACCTACGATAATGCCGAGGCCTAAAGGAGAAATTAATCCGGTTAACATTTCTTTCTGGAAAGTGATATTGGTATTCGCTAAAGCGAAAATAGGCATAATGATGTAATTAACGGGAGTGGTTAAAAAATGCTCCAGTTTTTCTAATGGCGATTCTTCGTCTGTTTCGTTAGTGGGGATGGTGAAAGCCAGCAATACTCCTGCAATGGTGGCATGGATGCCCGAATGGTGGATGAAATACCAGAGGAATACACCGGGGATGAGGTAAAAGACCAGTTTCTTTATACCGAAGTAGTTCATTAACGCTAAAAGCACAAGAATACCGCCGGCCATGGCAAGATATTCGAAATGGATCTGGTTGGTATAAAATATTGCGATGACGAGAATGGCGCCGAGATCATCAACAATGGCCAGCGCAGCCAGGAATATTTTTAAACTGGTGGGTACGCTTTTACCGAGCATGGCAATAATGGCAAGTGCAAAGGCAATATCGGTAGCCATAGGGATGCCCCAGCCACCTGCAGTTTCTGTATTGTTATTGAATAGTGTATAAATGAGGGCAGGTACAAGCATGCCTCCTAAAGCCGCAATTACGGGCAAGGCTGCACTTTTAATGGAAGAAAGTTCGCCCTCCAGGAGTTCGCGTTTGATTTCGAGTCCGACCAAAAGAAAAAATATGGCCATTAAGGCATCGTTTATCCAGGCGAGAATACTGTAGTTTACTTCACCAAAGCCTAATTTGATGGCTAAAAAGTTTTCGAAACTTTCTTTTGAAGCGGTATTGGCAATGATTAGGGAGATGGCTACGCAGATCAGTAATAGGAAACCGCCCACTTGTCCGGAGCGGAAGAAACGCTGAAATACTTCTAGATTGATGAGTTTAGGCATAGCGGTAAAAATAGGGAAAATGAAGGGGGAAGGGGAAGTTTTTGTGAGTAAATCTATTATTTTAATGGTATGGATTTAGGTTCTATTGAAAGTTATCTAATACTGTCGTTATTCCCGCGCATGCGGGAACCTTAATGCTCTCGCTATTAATGTAATCAAATATGTAGCTTTTGTCTGGCTGTTTTCTGTCATCCTGAGGCACGAAGGATCTTTTACCTAAAGATTCTTCACGGTGTTCAGAATGACAATTGAAGGTTTGTCCTTGGCTCGGGCTTGCCTCGGCTACCGATGAAAGATCGGTACAGGTCCGCCGCCGCCGAAGGGCTCTTTCTTTTTTCAGTTGTGTATATTTTTTTATAGGCCTTCAAGCTTGCTTCGCAGGTTGGCTTGGCCCAAAAGAAACAAACCTGAGCGCAGCAAAAGCATGACAACCGATAAAAACAAACAATAAAAGGTCATAAACCCAAGGCTTGCATCTTTTCTTGTAAAAACCTACGGAAATCTTAATTGCGGCAGCATCGAGGCTCTTAGCCCTTGCTTATTCCACCGCTCCCGCTTTGATCCTGCCTTGGGCTGTGGGGTTATTAGGGGGAAGTGCAAAGATTTCCGTGCTTTTTCCTGCGGAAATCTGCCAGGCCAGATAACAGGGGGCAGATAGCATGTGTGCTAGAAAGAAATGCGTTATTTCTAATACAATAAATTCGTCATTGCGAGAAGGCTTTTTCAGCCGACGAAGCAATCTTTATAGCCGGGATCACTAGCAGGAAAGATTGCTTCGTCGTTCCTCCTCGCAATGATGATATTTCTTAGGTATCTATCAATGGTAGGTACGAAAAGATCTTTTGATCGGAAGATTCTTCACTGCGTTCAGAATGACAAAAAAAGTATCAGGTTTTTCGGTCTGCGGCTTTTCGTTTTATTATAAATCTGAACTTATTTCAGGATTTATAGGGTGTTGCATTAAGATCCCCGCCTGCGCAAGGATGACGGATTCTTTTTCTGAAAATCATTTCTAAACGATGAGGGGAACTCTACCTCTTGATTGAGGAGGGGCGGTGGGGTGGTTAGGAAATAGTATCCTTGCACTTTTTTATAGGATTGCCTCATTTTTTTCTGTCAATCCTGATGTACGAAGCAACCTTTATAGCCGGGATCATTAGCAGGAAAGATTGCTTCGTCGTTCCTCCTCGCAATGACGATATTTCTTAGGTATCTATCAATGGTAGGTACGAAAGGATCTTTTGATGGAAAGATCCTTCGCTGCGCTCAGGATGACAATAAAAATCCACAGACCTTTCGATCTGCGGCTTTTCGTTTTTTTCGTCATTCTGAACTTGTTTCAGAATTTGTTAAAATGCTGATCCGATGTTAAATTTAGAGCTTATGACGCATCTTGCATTAAGATCCCCGCCTGCGCGAGGATGACGGATTCTTTTTCTGAAAATCATTTCTAAACGATGAGGGGAACTCTACCTCTTGATTGAGGAGGGGCGGTGGGGTGGTTAGGAAATAGTATCCTGGCACTTTTTATAGGATTGCCTCATTTTTTTCTGTCAATCCTGAATACGAAGCAACCTTTATAGCCGGGATCATTAGCGGGAAAGATTGCTTCGTCGTTCCTTCTCGCAATGACGATATTTCTTAGGTATCTATCAATGGTAGGTACGAAAGGATCTTTTGATGGAAAGATCCTTCGCTGCGCTCAGGATGACAATAAAAAAGCCACAGACCTTTCGATCTGCGGCTTTTCGTTTTTTTCGTCATTCTGAACTTGTTTCAGAATCTGTTAAAATGCTGATCCGATGTTAAATTTAGAGCTTATGACGCATCTTGCATTAAGATCCCCGAATGCGCGGGGATGACGGAAAATCGCTTAAATTATGGTTTCTTGCCAATATTTACCCTGATATTCACTTCGAAATCGCCATCGGTATAACCACTGATGGCCGAAGTAGCGGTGTTGTAATAAGCCATGAAATATAAGGTTGATTTGTAATTCATGCCAAAACCCACCGTAGCATTTTGCGTATTGTGGTACATGGCCATTACGTAAAGTTTATCATTCGCGAAATTGGCATTTAAACCGGCATCCCATAAATTTTTATAATTTTTAATGCCTCTGAAAACACCTTTAGGTTCCAGGCTAATTCCATTGATGCCTTCGCCTATACTAAATTTGTAACCTACCGCTGAATAAAATGTTGGCTTATCGGCAAAGTTTAGATCATCTTTTCTAAAAACAGAACGCATATTAGGCACGGCACCTTCAACGGTTAATCCTTTCGAGGTGTAAGAGATGCCGAAATCGCCATCCAGGTAATAACCCCTATCGTTAAAACGGGCGATGGATGGGTCGTTAATATCGCTGTTTCTTACGCTGCTTAAATCGAGTTTATCCTGACTGGCGCCAAAGGAGATCCCGAAGTTCAGTTTCTGATCATCACTGTTTAAGGGGAGGTGATAGGCAAAGGTTCCAACGGCTTTGGTGCGCTGGATGCCGCCCGATTTCTCGTTATAAATGTTTACGCCCCAACCCACTTTGTTAACCTGCTGATCTAAAGTTACGCTTTGGGTAATGGGTGCCCCCGGAATGTTAGACCATTGCTTGCGGAAACTGCCGTTAATGTTAAACCCTTCGTTAATACCTGCCATGGATGGATTAACCAAATAGCGGTTTTGAAAATATTGCGCATTGAGCGGAAGGATCTGTGCCTTTACGCTGCAAGCAAATAATGTACTGGCTGCAAATAGAAACGTTACGCGACGCATTTGCTTTATGTTTTTGGTAATTGCTTTCATGTCTGTAATTAGTCTCTAATGATGTTGATAAAACCTTTGAATGTACCAATGCCTTTACCGAGATCGATAATGTAGTAGTAGGTGCCTTCGCTTAAAGGGCTACCGTTTATGGTTCCGTCCCAATCGTTGGCATAAGTTTGTTTGGTATATAAAATCCGCCCTGCTTTATCAAATATTTTTAAGGTATTGTTTGGGTAATAATCGATGTTTTTTACGATAAATTTATCGTTATACCCATCACCATTAGGGGTAATTACTGTACTGGCTTCTAACTTATAATCTTCGGTTACGGTTATTAAAATCGTTTGATCGCTAACACAACCACTGGCGTTGGTTACGGTTACTTTATAGGTGCCGCTTTGTTTTGGCCTGATGGTTGCCGATGCGGTATTTTGTCCGCTAGTGATTTCAGTACCTGTCCAGCTGTATTGTACACCACCGGTTGCAGTTAATATAATGGCATCGCCTTTAGAGATGGTTACACCCTTATTGCTGCTGATGGAAACCACAGGTAAAGTATTTACGGTTATAGTAGCGGTTCCGGTTTGCGCCTGACCGCAATTTGCATCTTTAACATTTACTAAATTATAGGCAAAAGTACCGGCTGCATTAGTGGGTGCCGAAACCGTTACCGATGCACTTGTAGCGGTTGTCGTTACCGTTTTACTTGTTCCGCCGTTAATGTTATAGGTAAAAGTATAAGGTGCAGTTCCGTTTGCACCCGTAAAGGTGATGGTTTGGGGCGCTCCGTTTAAACAAACTGCAGCTGTACCTGTTACAGTTGCTGTAGCGGTTGAAGTTACCGTTAATTTGAAAGTTTTGGTGATCTTGTCTACACCTCCAAAGTCTGTACCTCCATTATCCATTACCGTAACCGTGATGTTGGCTACACCGCTCACATTGTTTTTTAAGTGGTAGGTAATGGTTCCTTTATCGGTACCGTTTGCTGCTACGGTTAATACATCAAACAGGTTGGCATTATCTGAAGTAACAGCAAGTGTGGTGTTTTGCGTAGTTTCCGGACCGGCAGAAATCCCGGTTAAGGCAATAGTTTGGTTAGCTGGGCTATAACAAACGGCCTGATCGGTCACCGCATCAAGTGTTGGGGCACCATTACCGAATAAATACCTGGTTTTAATCGGGTAGTGATCTGTTGTGGTAGAACTGTAGTTGGTTACCAGGGTTTTAACGCCATCTAAAACCTCGGCCGAGGCCGGGATGTAATTGAGGTTAAGGCTCTTGGTAATAATCACGTTATCAATTACGGTATTAAATCCGGCGGTTGATTGTTTTCCGGCTAAACTTAAAGGTAGGGTAACAGGAAAATAATTGGCTGCATCTTGTGTAAAATCGGAATACGATGTACCTGTGCCTGCAGGCATTGGGGCAATGGTTTTATTGGCATCGAGCACGTCGTTAAAATCGCCCAGGATGATTACCTTTTTACCTGGCAGGTTAAGATCTAACCAATCTTTTAATTGTTTATTTCCGCTTTTTCTACGGTTGTAGGAATCAATCTGATCGGCTGTGGTGCCTGTGTTGGCTTTGGCATGGATCTCCACAAAATAAACCGTATCCAGTTTATTGTTGATCTTTACCTGTGCCTGCATCATGTAAGGGAAACGGCCCGACGACCAGTTTTTGTAAGGGGTACCATCGGCACTGGTTGCCGGTACAGCAGGGTTATAGGTATCTCTTAAAATGCCCAAAGTAGAAATGGGCTTAATGAGATCGGTGCGGTACATAAAAGCCAGTTTTTGTGCCAAGGGATAATCGGCATCGGCTTTGTTATCGGCGTATGATCCGAACTCGCTGAACACCACATTGTATCCTGCCGGTAAAACCGTGTTCCGGAATAAAGTGGTATCTACTACCTCTGCGAAACCATAAATATCTGCATTAATATTGTTGACTATGGTTTTAACGTTTGCAGCTTGTAATACATCGTTTGATGGATCCTGAGCCGGGCTGCCAAACCATTCGATGTTCCAGTTCACTACCTCCAGCGTATTGGCAATATCAAAAGTGTTTCCGCTAAAGGCAACGGTTTTGTTTGCCGAACCAGCAGTAGCAATATTTGCATTTCCGGTATAACTGGTATTTACTGCCGTTGGCGAGAATTTGGCATAAACCGTTTGTGAAGTATTGTTGATATCGGCTTTCGGATAGGTAATGGTGCTGCTATACGTTCCGGTGCTGGTTTTAGACAGTGTAAAGTTGGCCGGAGCAGTAACGGTAACATCACCCGTGAGGTTTCCGGCAGAAAAACCAAAGCTGCTGGCTGCAGAAGTGGTGTTGGTTGCCTGAAAACCGAAATTGATGCTTGATGGCGAAGTGGTAATATCAACCGCTGGTGGCGTGTTCGAATTGGTTACCGCAAAATCATCAACTGTCCAACGGCTGGCCGATGAAGTGGTAGAATTATATACAATAGCCACATAAACTGGCGTGGCTTTATAGGCAGATAAATCGATATTGTCTGATTTGGTCCATTTATCGCTGCCCGTTTCAGGGAATTTACCATCTAAACTGGTCCATGTAGCCAGTGCAGGATCGCCGGAGCCGGTATAATTGGTGGAAATTTTAAGTTGTAGTTTATCTCCTGCGAAAGCAGATCTCGTCCAGAAAGATAAAATAGCATAGTTAAATGAGCTGATATTTAAGGCTGGTGAAATCAACCAATCTTCATTTAAAATGTTACCGCTAGAATAGCCGTTAATCTGCAGTGCATTTCCTGAACTTGCTACACCTGTTGGGTCGGAGGCATCATGACCGAAAGTAGTGGTACAGCCCCAGGTTTGCGGACCAGTTACGCTGTATTGATAAAAACCATCAGACAGGGCCGAGCTGCCTACTGTTGTACAGTTTTCGAAATTGAAAGCCGTTTGGTTAGGATCTACTGCCGGACCGGTTAATGAAAGTGAAACCGAAGTTGCGCCCGCACTGCTATGTAAAACGGCACCAATTGAATTACCTACCGCTGTTGGGCTGAATTTTACATACACCGTTTGATTGGTGGCTAAATCGGCCACACTATAACTTAATGTGGTAGAAAAAGTAACATTATCTTTAGAAATAGAATAAGGTGCAGTGGTGGTTAATGTAGTGGCATTGGTTAAATTACCGGCAGAGATTACATAACTTTTTGAAGCTGATGTAGTATTGATGGCCTGATTGCTGAACGCCAAAGTTTTTGGCGTAACCACCAGGTAGGGACCTGAAGTAGAAACAGGTTCTGTTACCGAACTGTTCTGTGGATTAGGTCCCCTCACAATAAAATCTGACGAATTTTCATCGCTATCGTATCCATTACCTGCAAATTCTTCTGTGCCACCAATACCCATGGTGGTGGCATTTGATGTTGCACTTGCCTTTCTTTCAATTGATGTGGTGTTGGTTGTAGCAGGTGCAGGGGCAGTACCTTCGTAGCCATTTGCTGTTCCAAAACCAACTTTATCAATAATATTTGCATTAACCGGGTTTGCACCTGTTTGTGGGGTAGCCGAATTGCTTAACAATATTTTTCCGGTTGTACCCGATAGTGTGAGTGTACCAATTTTATCTGGTGTCGGTAAATCTAATGTACCACCTGTGCCCGCTGATTGTTGGATCAGGTAAAAACCTTTGGGAGCGATAGAACCCGATAAGGTGGTTGCTGCCCAGCTGCCTGTACCGGTAGCACTTGCATACTGAACGCTCCAGCCGGTTAAATCAACAGCACTAAGTGTTGGGTTATATAACTCAATAAAGTCGTTTTTATAGGTAGCGCCGCTGTTGCCACCGCCACCATAAACTTCAGAAATAACCACGTGGTTGGCGCCTGTTGGTTCTTTAATGGTGGTGTTTTGCGGATTTGGAGCAGTAACCACAAAATCGGTACTGTTGTTATCGGTATCGTAACCGTTGCCGTTAAATTCTTCTGCACCGCCTACTGCTAAAGTAGCCGCTGTTGAAGTGGCACTTGCTTTACGCTCAATAGAAGTGGTATTTGAGATTAGCGGTGTGGGCGCGGTTTCGAAACCGGTAGCGGTTGGCCCAAAACCTACTTTATCTATCACTGCAGTTGTTGACGGATTGGCTCCGGTTAAAAGCACATTCGAGTTGCTTAAAATTACTTTTCCGGTTGTACCAGATAAGGTTAACGTGCCGATTACATCTGGTGTAGGCAAACTAACCGTTCCGCCCGCACCAATAGCCTCCTGAACCAGATAGAAACTTTTTGCAGGTATACTGCCGGTTAAATCTGTTTTAGCCCAGGTACCTGTACCTGTAGCATTTAAATACTGCACACTCCAACCGGTTAAATCAACTGCGGTATTGCCAGGGTTGTATAATTCGATAAAGTCGTTTTTATAGGTAGCGCCGGTATTTCCGCCACCGCCATAAATTTCTGATATGACGATGTGTGTTGCTGCTGCAGGCGGTGTTGTACCCGTACCTGTTGTGGTAATATTCTGTGTGCTTGCACCAGTACTCGAAATACTGATATTACCTGATGCCGGGCCTGTCGTTGTCGGGCTAAAGCGTGCCGAAACTGTTTTGCCTGTAGCCAGCTCAGCCACGGTATAAACCAGAGAACTGCTATAGGTAACATTATCTTTAGAGAGGTAAAAAGGTGCTGTAGAGGTGATATTTACCACATCAGTTAAGCCAGTTGCGCTCAGGGTAAAAGTTTGTGCAGTTGAATTGGTAGCTGTATTTTGAGAACCGAAATCGAAAGCGGTTTGGTTTACCGTTAAAATGGTTGATAAGCCGTTTCCGCTTACCGTAACGTTAACAGGAGTGGCACCGGTACTGGTACTGGTAATTGTGCCATTGGCATTGCCTGCAGCTGTTGGACTAAAACGTACATAGACCAGTGGTGATGCTGCAACTTCGCCTGTAGTGTAGCTGATGGAATTGCTAAAAGTAATATTGTCTTTCGAAACAGCAAAAGGTGCTGTAGTATTTACAGAAACACCTGCGGTTAAATTGGCCCCGCCTAAAGTATAACTTTGTGCTGTAGAATTTGAATTGATGTTTTGATCGCCAAAAACCAATGTCGTATTTGAAGCTGAAAGAACCGGTGTTGCGGTAGCGCTGCCTTTTGGGGTGATGCTAAAATCGTCGATCGTGTAAATACCGTCGCTTCCTAAATCGTCGGTATCCGTCCAGCGGATATAAAGCGTAGCACCATTTGTCCAGGTAATGGCCGTAATGCTCCCCGAAATAGCGGTTTGATTGGCAGGAAGATTTCCATCAACACCAGCCGCGGCAGTAGTGGTGGTTAACTTTTCGTTAAGGTCCATACCAGAAAGCGGTAGCCAGGTGGCCGATGCATCAGCAATGCTGGTGGCATTAAAGCTATATTCGAAGTTTAGTTTTTCGTTTACGGTAGCGTTTGAACCAGTTCTCCATTGCTCCATCACGCCCGATAAATCGATCGAGGTTACTGTTGCGCCCGTATTGTTCTGGAAGCCGGCACCGAATCTTGGTGCCAATGCTGCAGAGGCCAAACTTCCTAACGAGCGGTCGGCCGCTCCGGCTGTGCCTGTATTGTAAGCTGCGCCACTGTTTGATGAAGTGGTGTAAACCGCTAATGTTAAGGCCGAACCTACGGCTGCGGTGCTTGTGCCGCTGGCTTTAACAGCGCTCCATCCGGTAACTGTTGAGGTTCCTGTTGCCGTCATGCCGTCGAAATTTTCTGATTTAGCTGTATTTAATGCCGTTAATGAAACCTGTGCAGATACTTTATAAGCGAAAACCAGAAAAAGTAAAATGAGAAGTAAAGGTCTTTTCATATAGTTAGTTTTGTTTACAACAAATGTATATGCAATTGCCTTATTATCAGATTAACTTAATGTTAATTCGAACGAATGTGGAAAAATAAATGTAATATGATGTAATTTTATGATTGTATAAACGTTACTGTGCTTTTTGAATATATTAATGCTTAGTGGAGAGATCTTTGGTCTTTTTATGAACACCGTTCGTCATTCCCGCGCAGACCTATCGTGTGGACACATTTCTGTTAGCTGCATTCGTTTTTTATAGCACATATCCCTAATGCGATCGTCATGCTGAATTTATTTTACAAGTAGAAGTTAGTATTTTCAATTGTCTTGTAGCTACTACGTGGTCAGCATCTTTCTTGCTATTAACTGGTTCTCATTCCTTAAGAAGCAATAGTTTTGGGAACAAATGTTAATTTTTTCCGCTCTTTGCCGCGGGGCATGGTAGTTTTTCGCATTTATTAGTTGTTTTCAATTGTGCTCAAGAATGCTTCGCATTTTGGAGCGCCAAAGTACCCAAAGCGCTTTGTCAATCCAGCAATGTGGCTTCTCACCGCCCATGCTGATCAAAAAAACAGTGGCACTTCGTTTTGTGTTCGATTTATATTAAATTTTGAATTCAACGCTAATGAACACAAAACCACTGCGTTTCAGGTTTGGCAATGCTATTTGGGCAATTGTGCACCTGTTTTTTGATTCTCCCGCCACTTGGGATTGACGGCGTCCTTCGGTAAAGACTATGGTTTATTAAGGTCAGCTAGCATGCTGCCCAAAACATTCTTAAAAAAGATGTGTCCACACGATAGGCGCAGACGGGAACCTTAAAGCACTTTGCTATTCTTTCTCCACAGGCTCAGGCTTGCCTCGGCTCACCGCCGCCGAAGGGCTCTTTCTTTTCTCTTGATAGAAAAGAAACAAAAGATCAAGGATTGCATCTTTTCTTGAACTAAGCTATCGAAATTCTAAGTGCGGCAATATGGAGGCCCCGATGAAAAATCGGGACTGTATATTGCCTTGGGCAGTAGGGTGTTGAAGGGTACTTCAAGAATTTCAATGCTTATTTCGGCGAAAATCTGCGAGGCCAGGTAGCGTGGTGCAGATCGCAGAGCTTATCATAAAGGTTTGGTCTTGTGGTTACAGACTTTTGTTATTAAGCCTGATCCGATATTTATCGGATGGAACGGAAAGCCCGCAATCCGATCCTTCATCGGATGAGGACTTGAAGTGTAAAGCAGGGCAGGAGGCCGCCACATAGCATCGGATCGCTCACTTCCAAAAAAAACAATACCATTTATCTGATCACCTAAATTCGATTACAAGCTATTTTAAATGTAGTTGATGAAGGCTTTATTTTCTGATCGTCAACCCCGATCCGATAGCCATCGGATTTCATTCAGGGTCTTACTGCTATTTTAGATGCTGAAACAAGTTCAGCAGGACGATTTGGTGGTTGGTGTATGATCAATAAAGTATGAGGATTACAGATACTCCTCAATACTTCCTTTGCCATCACGGATCACTTCGAATTCGCCAGTTGTACAATCGATTACGGTAGAAGCTTCGTTATCGCCGTAACCGCCATCAATAACCAGATCAACCAGGTTTTCGTATTTCTCATGGATCAATTCGGGATCGGTAGAATACTCAATTACGTCATCATCATCTTTTATTGAAGTAGAGAGAATGGGGTTACCGAGTTCTTTTACAATACAGCGGGCAATATTATTATCGGGCACACGGATACCCACCGTTTTTTTATTCGAACTTAATAATTTGGGTACGTTGTTATTGGCGTTAAAAATAAAGGTAAACGGCCCTGGCAGGGCTTTTTTTAAAACCCTGAAAGTAGTATTATCAATCGGTTTAATGTAATCAGCAATATGTTTTAAATCGTGGCAGATGAAAGAGAAATTGGCTTTCTCAGGCTTTATTCCTCGTATTCTGCAAATTTTTTCGATAGCCTTTGGATTGGTGATATCGCAGCCCAAACCATATATCGTATCGGTTGGATAGATAATCAGGCCTCCTTTTTTAAGTACTTCAACAACCTGTTCTATAGCCCTTTCATTAGGGTTTTCTGGATAAATCTTAATAAGCATAGCGTAAAAATAACAATTTAGTGGTGTCAGTTGTTTAATAATCTTAATCTTTGTACTTACAAAACATACGCTAATCTGATTTTATGAGAAAAGCCTTCGTCGCGATCGCCGCATTTTTAATTGCCCTAACCATTATGTTGGGCCTTTACCATCCTTTTTTGTGGTGGACTTTCATTTTTACAGGTCCTTTTGTACTGCTCGGTATATACGATTTATACCAGCCTAAACATAGTATAGTAAGGAATTATCCTGTTTTTGGGCGCTTAAGGTACTTTATGGAAGAGTTGAGGCCTAAAGTATATCAGTATTTTGTAGAAAGTGATACCAATGGTACACCCTATAACCGGTTAAACCGTTCGCTGATTTACCAGCGGGCCAAAACCGATAACGATACAATTCCATTCGGAACGCAATTAAATGTTTACGAAAATGGCTATGAGTGGTTAAGTCACAGTATTGCGGCTATTTCGCACCATGAATTGAATTTAGATCCGCGTGTTACGGTTGGCGGACCGGATTGTAAGAAACCTTATTCTGCCAGTATTTATAATATTTCGGCCATGAGCTTTGGTTCGTTAAGTCAGAATGCCATTTTAGCTTTAAATGGCGGTGCCAAACTCGGTAACTTTGCGCACAATACAGGCGAAGGTGGAATCAGTGATTATCACCGTCAGCCGGGAGGCGATTTAATCTGGCAAATTGGTACAGGTTATTTCGGTTGCCGTAATGCGGACGGTACTTTTAACTACGATGCTTATGCTGAGCGGGCGCAAACCGATCAGGTAAAAATGATCGAGATTAAACTTTCGCAAGGTGCCAAACCAGGACATGGTGGGATGCTGCCGGCTAAAAAAGTAACACCAGAAGTGGCCAGGATCCGTTTAGTGCCCGAAGGTAAAGATGTATTGTCGCCGCCCGCGCACTCAGCCTTTAATACGCCTATCGGTTTGTTGGAATTTGTAAAAAAATTGCGCGATTTATCAGGTGGTAAACCGGTGGGATTTAAATTGTGTATCGGTCGTAAAAGCGAATTTTACGCCATTTGTAAAGCCATGATAGAAACCGGAATTTACCCTGATTTTATCACCGTTGATGGCGGCGAAGGCGGAACAGGTGCTGCACCACAGGAATTTTCGAATTCGGTGGGTATGCCATTACGCGAAGGGGTAGCTTTTGTATATGATGTTTTAAATGGTTTTGATCTGAAAAAACACATCAAAATTATTGCCTCGGGTAAAGTGGCAACAGGTTTTGATTTGGTTAAAAATATTGCCCTTGGTGCTGATATGTGTAATGCTGCACGAGGAATGATGTTTGCTTTAGGCTGTATTCAGGCTTTAGAGTGTAATAGCAATACTTGCCCAACAGGGGTGGCTACGCAGGATCCGAGTTTAATGAAAGGTTTGGTGGTAGAGGATAAAACCGTTCGTGTTAAAAACTTCCATAACCTTACCGTGGCCAGCGCGGTAGAATTGTTAGGTGCTGCGGGTTTGAGAGAAACACATCAGTTAAGCAGGGCTTATATCAACAGGCGCGTAAGTCCAAGTGTAATGCAGAGTTATCTGGAGACTTTTCCTTATATCCCGGCAGGTAGTTTGTTAAAAACTCCATATCCAACACGTTACGAATTAGGAATGGCCCTGAGTACTGCGCAGAGCTTTGCGCCTACCGATTATAAGGTTTCAGCAGTAGATTATGCGCATGCCAATCCGTACGGTGATACCATGCATGAGGAGGGAAGATAAGTCTGGCTGGAAGAAAGCACGTTTTTTTAGCGCAAGGGCAGTTGTGGGTAGGCTTCCGAAGTCTGAAAGGGCATGAGTACGGATAGAACTTCGGAAGTATAGCTTATGGCACAACTCCTTATTTTTTTTTTGGAAAGCAGGCGCAGCAGTACTTAGGATTGTTCATTTCCTGCTTTTCATTACAAGTCCGCACTCGTTCCTCGTTTGCGGGCTTTTCATTTCAATCAGGTTTAGGTGGCCACAATTGTGGTGATATTTACGGGAAAATCACCAAACGTTCCTATGGAACGAAAACACGAATTGAACAATTGGTTACCCATGAGGTGTCCCGCTGGGACGATTGTCCAAAATCATCCAATTGGTATAGGATTATATTAACCCGGTCGTCACCCTGAGTTTATCTCAGGGCCGCGATGAAGAAAAAAAAGAAGTCAAGTTTATAAAAACTTGACTTCTTTGGTTTATGGGACTGTTTTTCCTAAACCCTAAACCCTAAACCCTAAACCCTAAACCCTAAACCCTTCTAAAACTCTGCGTTTTTCGGGAATCTTGGGAAAGCAATTACATCGCGGATGTTGGTCATCCCGGTTACGAACAATACTAATCGCTCAAAACCTAAACCGAAACCAGCGTGTGGCGCTGTACCAAAACGACGGGTATCTAAATACCACCACAATTCATCTTGTGGGATGTTTAAAGCTTCCATGCGTTGGGTTAAACGGTCTAAACGTTCTTCACGCTGCGATCCGCCAATCATTTCGCCGATGCCTGGAAATAAAATATCCATGGCGGCTACCGTTTGTCTGCCTTCAGCATCCGGTTCATTCTGGCGCATATAGAAAGATTTGATATCTGCAGGATAATCAGTTAAGATTACCGGTTTTTTAAAGTGTTTTTCTACCAGGTAACGTTCGTGCTCGCTTTGTAAATCAGCACCCCATTCATCAATCAGGTATTTAAACTGTTTCTTCTGGTTTGGTTTAGAAGATTTTAAAATCCTGATAGCTTCTGTATACGTTAAGCGTTCAAAATCATTGGCTAAGCAGAAATCCAATTTCTCTAACAAGCTAAATTCGCTGCGTTCGTTCTGTGGTTTTTGTTTATCTTCTTCGGCTAAACGCGTATTTAAGAATTCTAATTCGTCTTTGCAGTTATCTAAAGCATATTTTATGACGTACTTCATCATATCTTCTGCAAGCTGCATGTTGTCTTCCAGGTCGGCAAAGGCAAACTCAGGCTCAATCATCCAGAATTCGGCCAAATGGCGTGTGGTATTCGAGTTTTCAGCCCTGAAGGTTGGTCCGAAAGTATAAATTTTGCCAAAAGCCATGGCTGCCAGCTCGCCCTCTAACTGACCGGATACGGTTAAGTTGGTGGCACGGGCAAAGAAATCTTGAGAGAAATCTACTTTACCTTCCTCTGTTCTTGGCGGGTTGTCGAAATCCAAAGTGGTTACTTTAAACATTTCGCCTGCACCTTCAGCATCACTGGCCGTAATTACAGGCGTATGCATGTATACAAAGCCACGTTCGTTGTAAAACTGGTGGATAGCGAAAGCCAAAGCATGGCGTACCTTAAAAACGGCGTTAAAAGTATTGGTGCGGAAACGCAGGTGAGCAATTTCGCGTAAAAACTCTAAACTGTGTTTTTTAGGTTGCAAAGGAAATTTTTCAGGGTCGCTATCACCTAAAATTTCTACGCTGGTTGCTTTAATCTCTACTGTTTGGCCTTTACCCAACGATTCGATCAATTTACCAGTTGCGGCAATGGCCGCGCCGGTTGTTATTCTTTTCAACAGCTCGTCGGGCAAATTATTAAAATCGATCACTACCTGGATATTGCTCATGCAAGATCCGTCATTTAAGGCAATAAACTGATTATTACGGAAAGTTCTAACCCATCCCATAACCGTTACGTCTGTGTCAAATGCTGTCGACTTTAATAAATCTTTAATTTGCTGTCTCTTAATCATATCGTTATCTGTAAAAGGCGCAAATTTAGAAAAAAAACTGGTATCAGTTAACAGTTTGCGGTTTTCGGTTTGCAGTTTTTTTAAATGGTTAATTCATGTTAGCCTCGGGTACGATCACATTGCGCTATTTTAATATGTTATATAATGATTGCTGATGAAATTTCATTTATAACACTCGTTTTTATTATTTTTTATTAAATTATTGAGTGTAGTAGCTGATTTTTGGATTTTATATTTGTTTTTTTTATTTAATAATTTAATTAACATTGATTACGATGCTTAAATGGTGTATTTAATGAGGTTTATTTGTCTTATTTTTAATTTTAATATGATTTTTGTGTTTTTAAACTTAATTATTTAAGTGTTTTTAATTTTTTTATATAAAATTTTGAATTTTTTTATCAAAAATATTGCGATAATGAATAAAATGTGTACTTTTGTAATGCTCGTTAATTATTATTATATATTTGGTTTAAAAAAAGCGCTGGCAACGGCGCTTTTTTTATAAAAACTTTAAGACTTATTCATAATCAACATAAACCAAACAACCTAAAACCAAGAAAGCTCCAGAAAACTGGGGCTTTTCTTTTTTTATATATTATCCCAATAGGATAACTGTCGGATAAAGCGTGGTGGAAAGAGTTATAGTTTCGTTATCCTTGCGCATGCGGGAATCTTAATGCGATATGCTTTTCCCTTTACAACTAATACAATCCCCCTAGATCTGCGGTTCTTTTCTGCGCGATTAGCGGGAAACAAATGAATTTGCCTTCTAGGTTATTCTCCCAGATTAAAAAGATGAGAAATGCAGGTTAAACACATATTGAGTTAAGGACTAAGAAATGTCGTCATCCTCGCGTATGCGCGGATCTTAATACGCTAGCGCTTGTATTTCGTCAAATTTTTTATGCAAAAAAAAAGCTACCCGATTTGGATAGCTTTTCAATATATGTTTTGTTGTTGTTATTCTTCTGAATAAGAGATTTTATTCACGTATTTATCAATTTCCCATCTTCCGGTACCCTCTTCGCCAATTACTTCGAACAATTCTAAAGCTCTGCGTGCTTTATATTCCTCTTCACGTTGCTCTTTCAAGAACCAGTTTAAAAATTCCATGGTTACGAAATCCTGTTCTTTGTGGCATCTGGCTGCAATGTTTTTGAAACTTTGGGTAATGGAGATTTCAGCTTCCAAAGCGTCTTCGAAAACTTCTCTGAAACTTACGAAGTCTGTTTTGATTCCGCTAACTTCCGGAGAGATTGCATTTCCACCCATATCCAATACATATTTGAATAATTTAAGCTGGTGTACTCTTTCTTCTTCAGATTGCTTCAAGAAATAATCTGCCGAAAAGTCAAAGCCATTTTGATCGCACCAAGATGACATGGATAAATATAGTGATGAAGAGTGAGCCTCTTTTTTAATTTGCTGATTTAATAATGTTTCGATATCCTGAGATATTAAACATTTGATACGCATTAGATCTTTCATATTTCTGTACTTTAATAACAATACAAATGTAAACTGAATTTGTTCTGGATACTAATTTATTTGCAATATGAAATTAGTCTAAATTGCTGATAATTAGTTATTTGTAATCAGTTTAAATAAGGTTGGATGGATGATGTAAGATGTGAAACGGATGATGGAAAATGAATGGATAACGCGAGACGGATAGTGGCTGAGGATCAGAAGGATGATGGCAGTTGGCGGTTTCCAGTTTGCGGTTTTCGGTTTTCAATTTTCGGTTGGCAGTTTTCAGTTTCTATCCAGGCCATCACCCTGAATTTATCTCAGGATGAAGCTTCAAATCAATTTGCAGTATCCAGTACAAAGATACTTTTTTCACTAATTTGTCATCCTGAACACAATGAAGGATCTTTTGTGATGGAAGATATGCGGAGAAGGATTTCCTCTATGATCGATTATTAACAATTAAATAACTCATTTTAGATCCTGAATCAGGTTAAGGAAGATGGGGTGATAGGAATTGCAATTAGCCAATAACCAATTTGCAAGACTAATAAACCAATGGCTGATAAACCAATAAACTAACTAGTAAACTAATCTATAAAGGCAATCGCTAATGATATGATTAAGTTTAAACATGGTAAAGGTACCGTGTAATAAATCTTTTAAAGCGATAATTTCCAGCGCACTAAGTAAATAGATGTGTTCGCAACCGTTAAAGGTAACCAATTCAAAATCCGCTTTGTGAGTATTTAAAAGGAGTGCTTCAACATCAATCTGTTCTACAACAGCTTTAAGTTTTTGAAGGGAAAGACAGTTGTAGCGTGCAAACTTACCGCCAAAATCTACGTAAAAGCAGTTTAACTTATCTGATTGATAAATTGAACCATGGGTATTTGAGAATACGTTAACGAGTTGGTTAATATCTATACACGCTTTTTCCATCGGTTACAAAAATTGGCATTATTTAGATTAAATACAAATAAAATTGCAAAAAAAAATGTTTAGCGTTAGGTGGGTAGTGTTTAGAGGAAGGAGTGAGGTGCTGAACGCATCATTATTTGTTTTATAAATTAATGTCGCAATGTATTCAGCCGTTTTAGTACTTAAAAAAAGTCGTCATTATATAAAGGTTTTTCAGCCTGCGAAACAATCTTACTACGATCGCTAGTGACGTACGCTCAGAGATTACTTCGGCCCGGCAACGACGATTTTTGATGTAATCTCCTATGCGCTATTTAACATCAAATACCATATGGTGATAGCTGCCTCCCATAAATTCCTTTTCATTTTGGATCTTAAAGCCCATTTGCTGGTAGAGTTTCAAGGCGCGCTCATTATTTTGGTCCACTAATAAACCAATATTTTCATGTCCCAGTCGCAAACCCAAAGCAATGCCTGCTGTAATGAGTTGTTTGCCTATGCCTTTGCCTTGTGCACTGGCGTGTACGCTAATACTGTCGAGATAAAATTCGCCACTTTGAGTTTCTGCATCTAGGTTGTGATCATCCGCATCCGGCTGATTTAGATAAGCTAAAAATGGTTTTCTGAGTTCAATCAGTTTTGCACCATCATAAGCAGTTAATGAACCGAGTACTTTTTCTGCTTCTTCAAAAACCAAAGTGTTTTCATAGCTGTATTGATTTCCCGCCTGTTGAAAAAAATGTTCAAAGATGAGGTTAATGGTTTCGCGATTTTTTGTGTGGGTTAACTTTGGGGCAAGCTCGCCCATGGCCTGAAGTAATAGGGGGACCACTTGAGCTGCGTCTTCTGGTTGGGCTGGCCTGATCATTAAATATCGCTTAGGTTAAAGGTTTCTGCCACGCGGATTCCCTTTTCTGTGCGTTGAAGGGTACAGCATTCGTTAATGGGATCGTGCTCCAGAAATAGGATATAATTGTTCTCTACTGCTTCTTCCAAAAAGGCTTGTTTCTCGGTTAATGTTTTTAACGGAAACATATCGTATGCCATTACATAGGGCAGGGGCAGGTGACCTACTGAAGGTAACAGATCAGCCATATACACAATAGTTTTCCCTTTGTAGCTAATTTTAGGCAACATCATGGCATCCGTATGGCCGTAAGCAAAGCTGATATTGATGTCTTTTTTCCATTCTATATTTTCTTTTTCGGCTACAAATTTAAGCTGTCCGCTTTCCTGGATTGGAAGGATGTTCTCCTTTAAAAAAGAAGCTTTTTCCCTTGCATTCGGCTCTACAGCCCATTGCCAATGTTTTTCATTGCTCCAATAGTTGGCATTTTTAAACGCAGGCACCAGTTTGTCATTTTTTCTCACTATTGCTCCGCCTACATGGTCGAAGTGCAGGTGTGTAAGAAAAACATCAGTAATATCGGCTGTATTAAAGCCCAAATGTGCCAGTGATTTTTCCATCGAATCATCCCCATGCAGATAATAATGACTGAAAAACTTTTCGTCCTGTTTGTTTCCAATTCCGGTATCCACTAAAATCAACTGATTGCCATCTTCGATCAACAAACAGCGCATGGCCCAGGTGCAAAGATTGTTCGCATCAGCAGGATTGGTTTTTTGCCAGATGGCTTTGGGCACAACGCCGAACATGGCACCGCCATCTAACTTAAATAAGCCTGTGTTTATGCTGTGGAGTTTCATTTAGGGTTTAGGGTTTAGGGTTTAGGGTTTAGGGTTTAGGGTTTAGGGTTTAGGGTTTAGGGTTTAGGGTTTAGGGTTTAGGGTTTAGGGTTTAGGGTTTAGGGTTTAGGGTTTAGAAAAAATGGACTATAAAAATACAAAAACCCTTTAGGATTAACTAAAGGGTTTTTGGAATAATCTCGGTTTTACTTAAGTTTTGGCACCTTATGCCTTCCGCCTTTAAATCTTGTGCCTTATAAGTGAATCACTTCTCCGTAGGCATCAGCGGCAGCTTCCATAATGGCTTCGCTCATGGTTGGGTGAGGATGAACAGATTTGATCATTTCGTGTCCGGTAGTTTCTAATTTACGGGCCACAACAATTTCAGCAATCATTTCGGTAACATTGGCACCAATCATGTGCGCACCTAATAATTCTCCGTACTTGGCATCGAAAATTAATTTTATGAAACCATCTTTGGCACCGGCAGCACTTGCCTTACCTGATGCAGAGAACGGAAATTTACCAATTTTTAATTCGTAACCAGCTGCCTTAGCTGCTTTTTCGGTATATCCTACAGAAGCAATTTCTGGTGAGCAATAGGTACATCCAGGGATATTATTGTAATCTAAAGGTTCAGCATGTTGACCGGCAATTTTTTCTACACAAATAATACCTTCTGCCGAAGCTACGTGTGCCAATGCTTGTCCGCCAACTACATCGCCAATGGCATAATAACCTTTAACTGAAGTGTTGTAGAACTCATCGGTAACAATTTTGCCTTTTTCGGTTTTGATTCCGGTTTCTTCTAAACCAATGTTTTCGATGTTAGCTACAATACCTGCTGCTGAAAGTACGATGTCGGCCTCGATAGTCTGCATGCCCGAAGCGGTTTTAACAGAAACTTTACAACCTGCCCCGCTGGTATCAACTGATTCAACACTTGCTGAAGTCATTACGTCGATACCCACTTTTTTAAGGCTGCGTAACAATTGTTTAGATACATCTTCGTCTTCAACCGGAACAATGTTCTCCATAAATTCTACGATGGTTACTTTCGTGCCCATAGTAGCATAGAAATAAGCAAACTCTACACCGATAGCACCAGAACCTACCACAACCATGCTCTTTGGTAACTCAGGGAGTACCATGGCCTGGCGGTAGCCGATAATTTTTTTACCATCCTGTTTCAGGTTAGGCAATTCTCTTGAACGGGCACCTGTAGCAATGATGATGTTTTTGGCACTTAGTTCTTTTTGAGAACCATCAGCACCTTTAACTTCTAATTTGTTTCCTGGCTTTACTTTACCAGTACCCATAATCACGTCAATTTTATTTTTTTTCATTAAAAATTGAACGCCTTTACTCATGCCATCGGCAACGCCACGGCTGCGTTTTACCACAGCAGCAAAATCTGTCTTTGCTTCGGCAACCTGTATTCCGTAATCAGCAGCATGATTAATATATTCGAAAACCTGAGCACTTTTTAAAAGCGCTTTAGTAGGGATACAGCCCCAGTTTAAACAAATACCACCTAATGATTCACGCTCAACAATGGCTACTTTTAGTCCCAATTGAGAAGCTCTGATTGCAGCTACATAACCACCAGGGCCGCTGCCTAAAACAATAACGTCGTAATTCATCTGTTTTTTTTAATTTGTTATTTATCTTTCAGATCGAGTTTGCCATAATATATGATATTTAATTATGGACAGCATGTTCCTATCTGATTAAAGATATCTGTTTCTTAATTGTTCTGTATTTACAGGCAAGGTGTTGATTTCGCTCTTGGTTTAAGGCTTAAACTTTACATTACCAAAAATTAAAGGAGATAGCTCCGTTAACCATCGTCCAAAACTAAAAAAAAAATGTCAATTGGCTAAGCCAATATTCAGATACCTGTTAAAATTTACAATGACTGAATATTGTTAAGATTATTCTCTTTACAAATGAAGGCTTAATTATCGAAGTTTGCAGAATTATATATGGATAAGCGATTAAAAAAATAAATAATAGGGATGTTTATGGTTCAAAAAATGTTGTTGATATCTGTTATTGGAAAAATACCAATATTAACTTTAGTTTTATGCTTAAATTATAAGCAACTGCAAGTTTTGTTATTAAAAATTTAGATTTATTATGAATGTATTGATAAACTGAATGTTGTAATTAGTATAGTATATATTAAATGTTGAAAAAATATGACCGACTTAATAATTATTTAACATTGAATGTTAAAATGTGTTAAATTTTATTAGGACATTTGCATCAACAAAATCTCCTTACATTATCATTAACAAAAAAACATTTAAAAATCAAAGTATGAAGAAATCTTTACTTTTAAGATTAGTACTGGTTATTGTTGCATTTGTAGGTATAACTTTTGGTGCAAATGCACAGGTAACCTCATCATCAATGACAGGAACAATTAAGGATGCCAAAGGCGCCTTACCTGGTGCGAGTATTAAAGCAACACACACACCAACTGGAACTGTTTATACTGTATCAACCAACAACGATGGTAGATTTAGTATGGCAAACATGAGAGTTGGTGGACCTTACACAGTAGAAATTAGTTTTGTCGGTTACAACCCAGAGAAAATTACCGGAATTCAATTAAAGTTGGGTGAGCCATTTGCTTTAAACCTCATACTAAGCGACAATAGTAATGTGCTACAGGAAGTTAATGTATCTGGTAAAAAAGACCCTCTTTTAAATAGTAAAAGAACTGGTGCTGCTACAACTGTGTCAAAAGAGCAAATCCAAAATTTACCAAGTTTAAGTAGAAGCATTAATGATTTTACCAGACTTACTCCGCAAGCAAATGGAAACTCTTTTGCAGGGTCTAATAGTAAATATAATAGCTTAACTATTGATGGTGCTGTTAACAACGACGTTTTTGGATTAACTAGCTCTGGTTTACCAGGTGGGCAGGCTAATACTCAGCCAATCTCTTTGGATGCGATTCAAGAGATTCAAGTTGTATTAGCTCCATACGATATTACTTATGGTAATTTTACTGGTGGAGGTATTAATGCGGTTACCAGATCAGGCTCTAATACTGTAGAAGGTTCTGCATGGTTTTACGGTAGAAATGAAAAGTTAGTAGGTAAAAGTTTCTTAGGTGAAAAAGCGACAAGTTTTTACAACACCAATTATGGTTTAAGAATAGGTGCTCCAATTATTAAAGATAAGTTGTTTTTATTTGTAACAGGTGAGCAGACAAGAATTAAAACTCCAACATTGAATAATGCTGGTGATGCTGTATCCGTAATTAGCACAGCAGATGCGCAAAGCTTAGCTAACTATGTTAATTCTAAATACGGTTATGATATTGGAACCGGTGCTGAAGTTCCGGCTAAGACTCAAAGTGATAAAATCTTTGCACGTTTAGATTGGAATATTAGTAGTAAGCATCAATTAACATTGCGCCATAATTACATCAAAGCATTTGATGATAATATTAGCAGAAGTTCTACAGCATTTCGTTTCGAAAATAATGCTTATAAATTTAATAACAACCAAAATGTTAGTGTGCTTGAGTTGAGGTCTCAGTTCAATTCAAATCTTTCTAATAATTTAATTATAGGTTATTCCAGAGTTAGAGATAGCCGCGAAACTGCTGGATCATTATTCCCTCAGGTAGAGATTCAGAACTGGGGAGGAATTTCAGGTAGAACTGTTACATTCGGATCTGAAAGAAGTTCAACTAAAAATGAACTAGACCAAGATATCGTTGAATTTACGGACAATTTGAAGTTGCTAGTTGGAAATCACACTTTCACATTGGGAACACACAATGAGTTTTTTAAATTCAGAAACCTGTTTGTAAGTAATTACAACGGAAGATATCGTTTTACCTCTCTACAGAATTTCAATGATAATAAACCTAATAATATTGACATTACTTATCCTGCTGTAGCTGGTACTTTACCTGCAGCTCAATTTAAGGCAGCTCAACTAGGTTTCTACTTTCAAGATGAGATTCAAGTAGATCAAAGTTTTAGAATGACCGCAGGTTTACGTGTTGATGTGCCTATTTTTAATGATAAGCCTGCAAATAATCCAGCGGTTGCTACATCTTTCCCTGGCTATGGAACTAGTAATATCCCAAGTGGTCAGGTATTGGTTTCACCACGTATTGGATTTAATTGGGATCTAACAGGAAATCGTTCAGTTCAGCTAAGAGGTGGTTCCGGATTATTTACAGGAAGAGTACCATTTGTATGGATGTCTAACCAGTATGGAAATACAGGCTTGGATTACAAAACAATTTCATTAAGTGGTACAACTGCTAATAATACGGGATTCCAGCCTGATGTTACAAAGCAATCAACTGTTGGAACAGCAGGAAATACTTATGCGGTTAACTTAATGAGCCCTAACTTTAAAATACCGCAAGTATTTAGAAGTAATTTAGCTTTAGATATGAAATTGCCAGCAGGTATTGTGGCAACTTTAGAAGGAATTTACAGTAAAACTGTAAATAATATATTATATAAAGATATAAATGTTAAACCTTCTACAGCCTCTTTAAATCCGATAGTATCGGGTGGTGCTGATACACGTCCTTTCTATGGTTCTAAAGTTAGTAGTACTTACACTGGAGCCTATTTACTTGACAACACTAGTAAAGGAGACTCTTATAGTTTGACAGCTCAATTGCAGAAATCTTTTGATAATGGATTATTCGCGAGTACTGCTTATACTTATGGTAAATCTAAAGATGTTAACTCAGGTGCCAGCAGTGTGGCACTATCAAACTGGGAATTTGTTCAGGTTGTTCGTAATGCAAATGATCCAGAATTAGTTTATTCAAATTTTGATATTCGTCATAGAATAATTGGTACACTAGGATATACCTTAAATTATGGCAAAAATAAAGCAAGCGGAACAACGGTATCCCTATTTTATGTAGGTAATTCAGGTTCACCTTTCACATATCTTTATAATGGAGATTTAAATGGTGATGGAGCATTTTCAAATGATTTATTGTATGTGCCACGTAACCAGTCTGAAATAAGAATAATCAATAATTTAACGGTGGGTACAGGAACAGCTGCAAGAGTTTATACTCCAGCTCAACAATGGGCCGCTTTAGATGCATTTATTAATAATGACCCTTATTTAAGTAAATTAAGAGGACAGTATACACAAAGAAATGGAGCGAGATTACCTTGGCAGCATCAGTTTGATTTCAGAATCATGCAAGATATAGGTACAATGATCGGTACAAGTAAAAACCGTCTGCAATTATCTTTCGATATCATTAACGTTGGTAATTTATTAAATAAAAATTGGGGCAGACAATACTTTATCACTAACCAAGCTTATCAGCTAATTAGTTACAGTAGCTCAAATAATGGTAGCTTTACTTTCTCACCTGAAACACCTTCAAATATTTTGTCAGAATCATTTTCTTCAAGATGGCAAGGACAAGTTGGGGTTAGATATTTATTTAATTAATGCTTAAAAGAACAAAAAAAAATCCCCGATCATCGGGGATTTTTTTTTGTAAAGTATTTTAAGCAAAAACCCATTTATCTTTTTAAATTATATTTCGTGTAATAAACTAACTACTTCATGTAAAAAATAATAGTCGCTTAATAGTAGATAAGTATTTTTATAACGGAAAACAAAATACTATTATGAAACGCACACTCTCTACGAAAATATTCCTTTTCGCCAATTAGATCATAATGTTTTTTTTTAAGCAGTTCATCCCTCATAATCTGATTCAATTTTAATCCCTAAACTTTAGCGCTTTTATAACAGATCATCCATTGTTTTACCTAATCATTCGTGTTTATTATACAAAGTTGAATATCCTTATTCAGATCATGCTGTAACTAATAATATGTATTATGATGAACTATATCTCAAGGATATACAAATTTATCTGATACAATGCAAACACGTATACATTACAATGGGAGTATGGAAATACAAGCCGGAAGTTATTATATGGGATTAAGTTCTATGAGCATTATAATTGCTTTAGTATAAATGTTAACTGAAAAATAGAATTTTTGAGGGTTATTATTGGCAGATCTAAACTGTTGATAAAAACAAGTTCGGGGTCCTATATCAGGAAAAGAAAGCGGATGGAGGAGAAAGTATATTTCATAAATGTATAGAAAGGGCATAAAAAAGGGGCTTGAATTTTATTTCAGCCCCTTTTTATTTAAAGTATTTTATTTCTCAATTATAAACAAAAGTTCCTTTTTCGCTTTCGATAGTTACCTGTTTCTGATCGCCTTTTTCTACGCGACCGATGATCTGCGCATCAATATTAAAGCTTTTCGATATTTCGATTAGGCTATCCGCAATTTCCTGTGGTACATACAGCTCCATACGGTGCCCCATATTAAACACTTTGTACATTTCCTTCCAATCGGTTCCCGGTTGCTCCTGGATCAGCTTAAACAGCGGAGGAACAGGAAATAAATTGTCTTTAATGACATGGATATCATCATTGATGAAGTGAAGCACCTTAGTTTGGGCACCACCGCTGCAGTGTACAATGCCATTAATCTGACTGCGGTGTTTCTCCAATATCTGTTTAATCACCGGTGCATAGGTACGGGTGGGAGATAGTACCAGTTTGCCCACGGTTATTTTACCATGACCTTCAATTTCAATTTCGTCGGTTAGTTTTTTGCCACCTGAGAAAACCAGGTCGAAAGGAACGGCTGGATCAAAACTTTCAGGGTAATTATTGGCTATAGATTTTTCGAAAACATCATGACGGGCAGAGGTTAATCCGTTCGATCCCATGCCACCATTGTATTCGGTTTCGTAAGTCGCTTGTCCGGATGAGGCTAAGGCCACAATTACATCGCCAGGTTTAATGTTATCGTTGCTGATGATGTCTTCGCGCTTTAAGCGACAAGTCACCGTAGAATCGACGATAATAGTTCTTACCAAATCGCCAACATCGGCAGTTTCGCCACCTGTGGAGTAGATCGAGATGCCCTGTTCGCGTAAGTCGGCCAAAATCTCTTCTGTTCCATTAATTACAGCCGCAATTATTTCGCCGGGAATCAGGTTTTTATTCCTTCCAATGGTTGAGGATAACAAAATATTATCGGTAGCACCCACGCAGATTAAATCGTCAATATTCATGATAATGGCATCTTGGGCAATACCTTTCCATACCGAAATATCACCGGTTTCTTTCCAATAAACGTAAGCTAAAGAAGATTTGGTACCGGCACCATCGGCGTGCATGATGTTACAGTATGTCTCATCACCACCTAGAATATCGGGGATGATTTTGCAGAACGCTTTAGGGAAAATTCCTTTGTCGATGTTTTTGATGGCATTGTGCACATCTTCTTTTGAGGCAGAAACGCCGCGTTGATTGTACCTGTTATCACTCATGTTGCCGCAAAGATAGTTTTTTAAGGTGGAAGGTAAAAGGGTAGAAGATAGAAAGTCTGAAGTCGGGAGTCAGAAGTCAGGAGTCGATAGATCGAATATCGGTATGGAGTAGAGGTTTTTACTTTCACGGGCTTTTCTTAACAATATAATTGAAAAAGGTTTTGGAAGTGAAAGGTCGTTTTTCATAGGAGCCTGCAGCCCCGCTTTTCCTTCTGCCGTTTTAAAAGCTGTGGAAAAGGGAAAATGTTTAACGAATAAAACGGCATCCGTACAATCGGGCTTAGGTACAGCAGGCTGTTCCTTGTGGCTGGGTTTTTCCCTGCACAGGCTTATCTGAAATAAACCTGATTGCATGGATGCTGTAAACGATGAATTAAAGGCATAGAAAAAATTTACAGCAGGAAGGAAAGCAGGAGTGCCGTAACCGAGAAGTACTGGAGCTGCTTTCCAAAACAATTTGAACTAATAACATGAATGGTATACAAAGACCAGCTGCAAAATTAAGTTTCTGTTTTTTTTTGGAAGTGAGCCTTCATTTTCCATGGCGGCCTCCAGTCCCGCTTTTCCTCCTGCCGTTTCAAATTTCGGGTATTAAAAAAACTGTCGATTAAAACGGCATCCGTACAATCGGGCTTAGGTACAGCAGGCTGTTCCTTGTGGCTGGGTTTTCCCTGCACAGGCTTATCTGAAATAAACCTGATTGCATGGATGCTGTAAACGATGAATTAAAGGCATAGAAAAAATTTACAGCAGGAAGGAAAGCAGGAGTGCCGTAACCGAGAAGTAGTGGAGCTACTTTCCAAAACAATTTGAACTAATAACATGAATGGTATACAAAGACCAGCTATTGCAAAATTAAGTTTCTGTTTTTTTTGGAAGTGAGCGTTCATTTTCAATGGCGGCCTCCAGTCCCGCTTTTCCTCCTCCCTTTTTAAATTTCGGGTATTAAAAAAGCTGTCAATTAAAACGGCATCCGTACAATCGGGCTTAGGGTACCGAGGGTTGTTCGTTGTGGCGGTTTTTTTTCTTGCACCGGCCTATGTTAAATAAACCTGATTGCATGGATGCTGTAAACGATGAATTAAAGACATAGAAAAAATTTACAGCAGGAAGGAAAGCAGGACTATTTTAACCGATGAGCACAGGTATTGCTTTCCAAAAAAAAGCCTTTGCCAACGTAAAGCAATTTCGATTAGATCCTGACCACGAAGTAGCTATTAGGCCTTTGAAACTATAAAAAATGCTAATAAAACAAGTTCAGGAGAACACTATTTCGGAATATCAGCTGATGAACCTACTTATTAGCGATCATTGTAAGATTGCTTCATCGCTCCCCTTCGCAATGACGGATTTATGAAAACAAAAAAGGCGTAGAGTATAAACCCTACGCCTTAAACCTTTTAGCTTACGCCTTTCTTATTTCATGAATAATAATTCTCTGAATTTTGGTAAAGGCCAAACGCTATCGTCAACAATTTGCTCTAATTTATCAGCATGGTAACGGATGATATCGAAGTAAGATTTAACTTTCTCATCGTAGGCAATCGCTTTTTCGCGGGTATCTTCGATTTTGTTGGTTACTTTACGTTCTTCTAACATCGCATCGATATTGGTTTTCACAATTTCTAAATGCTCAGTTAACTTTTTAACGATATCAATAGGAACTTTGCTATCTACACCAATTGCTTTTAATCCCTGTACGTTTGCGATTAAAGAATTTTGGTAAGCAATTGCAGCAGGAATAATAGCCGTGTTCGCTACTTCACCCATTACACGTGCTTCGATCTGAAGTTTTTTGTAGAAGTTTTCTAACATGATTTCATGACGGGCATGAATTTCACGTGAGCTGTAAATACCGGTAGTTGCAAATAATTCAGCTGATTTCTCCGTTAAATAGGCATCTAAAGCTTTTGGTGTGGTTTTGATGTTTGATAAACCACGTGCTGCAGCTTCATCTTCCCACTCCTGGCTATAACCATTCCCTTCGAAACGGATTGATTTAGATTCTTTGATGTATTTTTTGATCACAGTTAATAAAGCGATGTCTTTTTTATCACCTTTTTTGATCAATTTGTCAACTTCAACTTTAAATTTAACCAATTGCTCGGCCATAATTGCGTTTAAGATCGTCATTGGAGCAGAAGAGTTTGCTGAAGATCCAACAGCTCTAAGCTCAAATTTGTTACCTGTAAATGCGAAAGGAGAGGTACGGTTACGGTCGGTATTATCTAATAAAATCTGAGGGATTTTAGGGATACCTAACCAAAGTGCGTTATCTTCTTTGATTTTTTTGCTGATACGTGAATGCTCAATCTCATCTAATACATCGTTCAATTGTGAACCCAGGAAGATAGAGATAATTGCAGGTGGCGCTTCGTTAGCACCTAAACGGTGATCATTACTTACTGATGCAATACTTGCACGTAATAAATCGGCATGCTCGCTAACTGCTTTAATGGTGTTTACAAAGAAAGCAAGGAACATTAAGTTGTTTTTTGGCGTTTTGCCTGGTGCCAATAAGTTTTTACCTGTATCGGTAATTAACGACCAGTTGTTGTGTTTACCTGATCCATTGATACCTGCGTATGGTTTTTCGTGTAATAAAACACGGAAGTGGTGACGACGGGCAACTTTTTCCATCAAATCCATCAACAATTGATTGTGATCGATAGCTAAGTTGATTTCTTCATAAATTGGTGCACACTCAAATTGTGAAGGTGCAACCTCATTGTGACGGGTTTTTAAAGGAATACCTAATTTTAGGGCTTCGTTTTCGAAATCTACCATGTAGCTGAATACGCGCTCAGGGATAGAACCGAAATAATGGTCTTCTAATTGCTGGCCTTTAGCAGACATATGTCCGAATAAAGCGCGACCAGTTAACAATAAATCCGGGCGGGCGTTAAATAACGACTCATCAACAAGGAAATATTCTTGCTCAATACCTAAAGATGCATTTACTTTAGTGATGCTTTTATCGAAATACTGGCAAACATCAACAGCCGCTTTATCTAGTGCAGCCAATGCTTTTAATAAAGGTGCTTTATAATCTAATGCTTCTCCTGTGTAAGATACGAAAACGGTTGGGATACAAAGGGTTTTACCTGCTTTGCTTTCCATAATGAATGCTGGAGATGAAGGATCCCAGGCAGTATAACCACGAGCTTCGAAAGTATTACGGATACCACCGTTAGGGAAACTCGATGCATCTGGTTCTTGCTGAACTAAAGCACTGCCTGAAAATTTCTCAATTGCACCTTCACCGCTAGGCTCAAAAAACGAATCGTGTTTTTCGGCTGTAGTACCGGTTAAAGGCTGGAACCAGTGTGTATAGTGGGTTGCTCCAGCAGCCATTGCCCATGATTTCATGGCCGTAGCAATCTGGTTTGCGTCGTCTGCATTAATTAATTCACCTTGGTTGATAGATGAAATTAATTTCTCATATACGTCTTTAGATAAGAAATCTCTCATTTTTTTCTTATCAAATACATTAGCGCCAAAAAAGTCAGAAATTTTAGCAGAAGGAGATTTAACTTCAGGCGAAATTCTGTTTTGAGCCTCTTTTAATGCGATGGTTCTTAAGCTTTTCATTAATTCGTTATGTTTTTTGTCAAAAATAGTATATTTTATTAATTCTGGTGAAATAATCGTAAAATTTAAATCAATTTTATTGAAAATGAAATATAAAAATGGTTTTCAGGTGAGAAATTTCATTTTTTGTAAAGAAAATAGATTTTTTGAATGTTTTATGGAATTGAGGATTTAGCTGCATCATGGTATAAAAATGAAAGCTATGTTCAACTCTTCTATTAACGTATACAAGACCGAGTGGCTCGATCTTGTATTTGCAGACCGCAACAAAAACTATGGCGCTTATGATTTAAGGTCCAAATCGTCGTCGATTATGACCAGGGTACTTTTGGTTTCAGGTAGTATATTCATAATCGCCTGTTTCTCCCCTTTAATTTATAACAAATTAGTTCCTAAGGAAAATGTAGTTGTAGAAAAAGCAAAAGTTATTGATTTAACTAATGTGATTCACCAAATGAAGCCAAAAATGCCCGAGCCGGAGAAAAAGATTGAACCTGCAAAAGCTGAACCGGTGAAAGTAAAAACAATTGCACTGCCATCGCAAGTAGTTGTGGTAAATAAAGTAGATCTTCCCGATCCGCCAACAATTAAGGAAATTGAATCCGCGGTGATCAGCGATAAAACGCAAGATGGTATTGTTGCGCCAAATTTGGTCATCAGTGAGAATAAAGGCAGTGGTGATGGTACTGGTACCGCGAAGGATGGTGAGGGTACCGGTGATCCGAATGCGGTTAAAGATCTGAGTGGGGTTGATGAATACCCGGAGTTTAACGGTGGGGCCAAAGCCTGGTCTAAATATATGGAGCGTAATTTAAGGTATCCTTCAGGAGCACAAGAGGAGGGGGCGTCAGGTAAGGTATATGTGAGTTTTGTGGTGGAAAAAGATGGTTCTATTACCGATGTGTCTGTAATAAAAGGGATTGGGTTTGGTTGCGATGAAGAAGCAATGAAGGTAATTAAAAAATCGCCACTTTGGAAACCTGGTAAAAATAAAGGTATTCCGGTACGCGTAAGGTACAATATGGCCATTAATTTTCAGATTTCTAATTAAAATTTCTAGCTGAACCCATGAAAAAGTACACTTTAATTTGGATAATTCTATGTTTGATGGCGGTACACTTAAGTGCCAGACCTCTGTTTATTGCTGATGGTATTAGAACAGAAAGCATTAAACAAGCCAATGCAGATATTAAAAATGGCAAACTCAAATTCCTGTTGCAGGGAGGGATTGTAGCTACCCGTGTTAAAGGACAGGAACGATTTGAGCAAAAATATGGTGTGGTGTATTTTGATTTGGGCTGTGTAGGACCTTCAGATATCAGGATTGAAGATTACAATAAAGTAGTCGCCTCTTTTATGGACAAGAAATATGGTAAAGCTTGGAGAAAAGAAGTGAGAAAGGATGTGCAGGGGATATGAGTGGATGGATGATGTAGGATGTAGGATGGATGATGTAGTATGTAGTATGGAAAATGGACAATGGTTATCTTTCCATCTTACATTTACCATCTTTGATCTTTAACTATTAACGCTCTTGGTTTTTAGGTAGATGTAGGGTTAGGTGAACGGTTTGGGCGGTGTCCAGGCCGTTTTTTTTGCCCCTTATCCGTCACGCTGCCTCGATTTAACATCCGAATTGGGTCTGTTTAGTAACCTGAGTTCGATTATTAATATCTGTTTGAAAGATATTCTGCCGATATTTTTTAACTCAAAGTCGTCACCCTGAATTCATTTCAGGGTCTTAATAGCAGGAAGAATGCTGACCACGTAGTAGCTACAAGACAATTGAAAACACAATTTCTAATTGTAAAATAAATCCGATACCTATCGGATCAGTATGAAGATCGCGTTAGAAAAAAGAGGTTAAACTAATCAAAATACATAAATATTATTCGAGCTCAGGTTATTATGATATATTTTGGAAAGCAAATACAGTGCTTTTCGGTTCCGGTTGCCCCGCCCTTTGTTTCAAATCCTCGCTCTCGTACCTCTGGCTGCGGGTTTTTCACTTCGGTCGGGTTTAGGTGGCCGGGTTGGTGGCAGTATTAATGGTTTATTGCGAATGCAAAAAACAGGCTATGTGTTGAATAACTGGCTTTTGTTTGATAAACCCGACAGCGGTTAGCCAGTACAGTTGCCATGAAAAGCAAACCGCTCATTTTCTTATAAAAGAGCTTATAATGGAGTTGTATCTGCTGATCTACAGGTTTTTATCGATAGTGGGAGAGTTGTCAACTTTCTTGCCACATGCTAGTAAAGTTTATAACTCTATTCCTAATGACATAAAAAATGGATGATGGTTTTTAATTCCATCATCCATTTTACATCTTCCATTCAAATATTACCCTTGGTTTTCAATCCAATTGCGTGCATTTACAAAGGCTTCCATCCATGGCGAAACTTCGTCTTTTCTGCCTGCCGGGTAATTTGCCCAGTGCCATTGGAACAATGAACGCTCAATGTGCGGCATCATTACGAGGTGGCGTCCGGTTTCATCGCACAACATTGCGGTGTTATAATCAGAACCGTTCGGACTGGCTGGATAAGTTTCGTAAGCATATTTGGCCACAATTTGATATTGATCTTCTGCGTACGGCAAAGAGAATCTGCCTTCTCCATGCGATACCCATACCCCTAAAGTGCTACCGGCGAGGCTTGATAACATGACCGAATTGTTTTCCTGTAAGGTTAACGAAGTGAAAATACTTTCGTGTTTGCCACTTTTGTTATGCAGCATTTTAGGTTTATCTGCATGGTCTTTATTAATTAAGCCCAACTCCACAAATAACTGACAGCCGTTGCAAATCCCTACAGATAAAGTATCAGGGCGGGCAAAGAATTTTTCTAAAGCAATCCTCGCTTTCTCATTATATAAAAATGCACCAGCCCAGCCTTTTGCCGATCCTAAAACATCAGAGTTAGAGAAACCACCCACAGCACCAATAAACTGGATATCTTCCAAAGTTTCTCTGCCAGTGATTAAATCGGTCATGTGTACATCTTTCACATCAAAACCGGCCAAATACATCGCATTTGCCAGTTCTCGCTCAGAATTACTTCCCTTTTCGCGGATAATGGCGGCTTTTGGTTTTGGTTTGGTTTCGTCAATTACCGGTTTCTTACCATCAAAAGTTAGCGGAAAACTGTAATTTAAAACATGGTTTTTATAATTGTTGTAACGCTCTTTGGCTAAACCATTGCCCGTTTGCCTGCTGTCTAATAAGTACGAAGTTTTAAACCAAACATCGCGCAGGTGATCGATATCAAAACTAAAGCTATCTGCAGCATTTTGAACTTCAAGTGTTGCTGATGAGTTTACATTACCAATTTTATGGTAAGTAACACCGTTTTCAGTCAATATGGCTTCAACAGCAGCATCAGCCTGGAAAACAACGGCAATATTTTCAGCAAAAAGCAATTTAATGCTATCCTGCTCTGCTAAAGCCGATAAATCTATCTGCGCGCCTAAATCGCGGTCTGCAAAACACATCTCTAAGAGGGTAGTAATTAAACCACCGCTGCCTATATCGTGTCCGGCCTGGATTTGACCTGCTTTAATTAATTGTTGTAAAGTATTAAATGCATTTTTGAACTGATCTGCATTTTTAATATCAGGTGTTTCTGTACCTACCTTGTTTAAAATCTGTGCGAAAGATGAACCACCTAATTTATAGCTGTCGTTAGATAGGTTAATGTAGTAAATAGCACCACCCTCTTTTTGTAATACGGGTTCAACCACTTGGGTGATGTCGTCGCAGTTGGCACCTGCAGAAATAATCACCGTTCCGGGAGCAATCACATCACCGTTGGCATATTTCTGTTTCATTGATAAAGAATCTTTCCCGGTTGGGATGTTGATGCCTAAATCTATTGCAAAATCCGAACAAGCTTTTACTGCTGAATATAACCTGGCATCTTCGCCTTCGTTTTTACAGGCCCACATCCAGTTGGCAGAAAGCGAAACGCTTTTTAAGCCATCTTTTAAAGGTGCCCAAACGATGTTCGAAAGTGATTCGGCGATAGCATTGCGGCTACCTGCAGCCGGATCAATCAGTGCTGAAATAGGAGCATGCCCAACTGAGGTGGCAATACCTTCTTTACCCTGAAAATCTAAAGCCATTACACCACAGTTATTTAACGGCAATTGTAACGGCCCAGCACATTGTTGTTTCGCTACGCGGCCGCCCACACAGCGGTCAACCTTGTTCGTTAACCAGTCTTTGGAAGCTACTGCTTCTAACTGAAGTACTTGCTCTAAGTAAGTGCTTAATTGGGCAGCATCGTAATTAAGTGCGCTGTATTTACGATCTACTGTGCTGTCTTCCATTACAACTTTTGGCGAGCTGCCAAACATGTCAGCCAACTCAAAATCCATTGGTTTTAAACCGGTAGTAGCCGATTTGAAAGTAAAACGGTGATCGCCGGTAACTTTACCTACAGTATACATCGGTGAACGCTCGCGGTCAGCAATTTTTTGTAGGGTTTCGATATGGTCATTGCCGATAACCAGTCCCATTCTTTCCTGCGATTCGTTACCGATAATTTCTTTTGCCGAAAGGGTAGGGTCGCCAACTGGCAGTTTATCCAGGTCGATTAAGCCACCGGTTTCCTCAACCAGTTCTGATAAACAGTTTAAGTGACCACCTGCGCCGTGATCGTGGATAGAGATGATCGGATTGTGATCGCTTTCTACCATACCACGAACGGCGTTTGCAGCGCGCTTTTGCATTTCTGGGTTTGATCTTTGGATGGCGTTTAATTCAATACCGCTTCCATGCTGACCGGTATCAGCAGACGAAACTGCTGCACCACCCATGCCAATTCTATAGTTTTCACCACCTAAAATTACGATATTATCGCCTTCCTGCGGTTTAAGTTTTTGCGCCTGGCTGGCTTTGCCATAACCAATACCGCCCGCAAGCATAATTACTTTGTCAAAACCCAGTGTACGGTTATCTTCTTCGTGTTCGAAAGTTAAAACCGAACCGGTAATGAGTGGCTGGCCAAATTTATTTCCAAAATCTGTAGCACCGTTTGATGCTTTGATGAGGATATCCATTGGGGTTTGGTATAACCACTGTCTTTCTTCTGTACTTTTTTCCCATGGGCGGTTATCTTCTAAACGAGAAAGCGCAGTCATGTAAACGGCTGTTCCAGCTAAAGGCAAAGAACCCTGGCCACCAGCCAAACGATCTCTGATTTCGCCACCGGAACCCGTTGCAGCACCGTTAAAAGGTTCAACAGTAGTTGGGAAATTGTGGGTTTCTGCTTTTAACGAGATGACGGAGTCGAAATCGCTTAGCGCATAAAAATCAGGCTGATCAGCACGTTTAGGTGCAAACTGCTGTACTTTAGGGCCTTTAATAAAAGCGACGTTATCTTTATAGGCCGAAACAATATCGTTCGGGTTTTCTTCAGAAGTTTTACGGATCAGTTTAAACAATGAAGTCGGTTGCTCTACGCCATCAATTACGAATTTTCCGTTAAAGATTTTGTGACGGCAATGCTCTGAATTCACTTGCGAGAAACCAAATACCTCAGAATCGGTTAAAGGTCTTTCTAGTTTTTTTGCTAATGTATTTAAGTACTCAACTTCTTCATCACTTAAAGAAAGTCCTTCCTGTTTATTATAAGCCGCAATGTCGGTAATTTCTAAAATCGGTTCAGGTTTGATGTTAATGGTATAAACTTCCTGATCGAGTTTGTCGTATTTTTGAGAAAGCATCGGATCGTAATCAGCAAAGGTTTCTTCAACCTGCTTAAATTCTTCGATCCTGATAATGCCCTGCATGTCCATATTCTGCGTAATTTCTACCGCATTGGTACTCCATGGAGTAATCATAGCTGCCCGTGGACCTACAAAAAAGCCTTTTAAAGCTGTTTCTTGCGAGATTTTGGCGCCGCCAAATAACCATTCGAGTTTAGTAATATCAGTAGTAGAAAGCGCTTTGTCTGTTTGTAAAACAAAAATCGCCTGCGATTGACTAAGGAAGAAATGAATCATGCTTTTTTTTTGAAGTTGCAAAAATAGCGTTAAAATTTTAAAAAGCTTGTTGTGGCGTGCAATATAATTGCGCTTTTATTACTTTTGACGTTAATCTAACTCACAGATCGTCATTTCGAGCGGAGTGGTGAAATCTGTTAGTATAGATCTCTCCACTCCGCGATGCTTCGGTCGAGATGACGACTTTATTTAGAAGAAATTTTATAGAAATTGCCGCTACAAATGTGTTTTCTTATTAAATCAAATTTATGTTCAATAAAATCCATCACATTGCCATTATCTGTTCTGATTACGAAAAATCAAAAGATTTTTATGTGAATAAACTGGGCTTTACGGTGCTGGCCGAAGTGTACCGGGCAGAAAGGAAATCGTACAAGCTGGACCTGGCAGTAAACGGTGTTTACCAGATCGAGCTTTTTTCTTTCGAAAATCCACCTGCACGTCCATCGCGACCAGAGGCACAGGGTTTACGCCATTTGGCTTTTGAGGTAGCAGATATTGAACAGGAAATTAAACGGTTAAATGAACAGGGAATTGTGACCGAACCGATCCGCATTGATGAATTTACGGAGAAGCGTTTTACTTTTTTCGCCGATCCGGATGGTTTGCCTTTAGAATTGTACGAGGTTTAGCATGAGTATTTTTAAATTCAAACAGTTTGAGGTTGACCAGGCAGGTTGTGCTATGAAGATCAATACCGATGGGGTTTTAATTGGGGCTATGGCCAATCACAATGCACCTAAAACTATATTGGATATCGGTACGGGTACCGGCGTTATTGCGTTGATGTTGGCGCAACGTTTTCCTGAATCACATATATATGCTGTGGAGATAGACAGGCAAGCAGCAGAAACAGCCAGTAATAATTTTAAAGTATCCGTTTTTAATGAGCGATTAACTATTAATCATGTCGCGATTGAACAATATAACCCTTCTGCACAATTCGATCTGATTGTTTCCAATCCACCTTTTTTTGTGAATGATCTTAAAAATGAAGAAGTACGAAAGGGAATTGCCCGGCATGCAGGTGAAGATTTTTTTAGGCTGTTAATTGAAAAATCAAACTCGCTTTTGGCTGATGATGGGCAAATCTGGCTTGTTTTGCCGGTTAAACAGGCTGACGATGTGATTGCAATCGCATCTCAATATCATTTATCTTTTGCTGAGCGGATCAATTTACATTCCGATGAAAATAAGCCAACTTTTAGACAGATTATCTGTTTGAAAAAAGGTGAAACGTCTTTAAAAGAAAGTGATTTTTATATTTATAAATCTATAAAGGAACATACCCAAGCCTATCAGCTTTTGTTGAAAGATTTTTTTCTGGCTTATTAGGTAACATGATGTCGTTTTGAGGGTAGGTTTTTGTGAAAAAAATATGAATAGCTGTTTTTTTGCAAATAGAAGGCTGCGAGAGATCGCCATTACCAACTCGATTTTGAACCACGAAGTGCTCATAAATGCTTTTGAAAAAAAATAAAAGCATATGAATAATCTTAATGTCAGCGTTTAAAATATTACTTCACAGCGCATTTTGTGGTTCCTGCATGAGCGAGAATGGCAACTGCACTAAGGAAATACGTCAATGGTATTGAACATTTCAGCGCCTTAATTAAAGTAATAGTATGGTTCGTACTCAAGCCTAGCATGAGAGAATACTGTTACAAGTTCTGAGACATTTTACCAGCTTACTTTCCAAAAAAAAGGAGCTGCCGTTTCTGATATAGTTTACAATAATCTCATTATCATTTGTAAATTAGGAGGTGTAATCTCATCTAATTTAAATGAAAAGTATCCTAAATGTGTTCTTGCTGTGCCTCCTGGCAATATCTTCACTTGCTCAATCAAAAAGACAAAAAACTGGAGATCCTTTAGCGGGGATCGATACTTTGTTCAATAAAATATTGAAAGATCAGCAGGTGGCTGGTTTTGCGGTAGCTGTGGTAAAAGGCGATCAGGTAATTTATAGTAAAGGTTTTGGTTACCGAGATGTCGAAAGCAAAAAACCGGTTACACCGAATACGCTTTTTGCTATTGGTTCGAGCACTAAATCATTTACCTCTGCACTTATTGGTTTACAGCAAAAAGAAGGGAACCTATCATTTGATGGCATTGCTACTTCTTATTTACCACAGTTAAAGTTTTATAATGATAATATGAACAACCAGATTACCGTGCGCGATATGATGTGCCACCGCACTGGTTTATCACGTTACGATTTATCCTGGTTCGTGTTTAATACTTCCAACCGCGATAGTATTATACAAAGGGTGCGTTATATGGAGCCAACTGCCCCTGTACGCGCGAAATGGCAATACAATAATTTTATGTTTTTGGCGCAGGGCATGATCGTTGAAAAACTGACCGGTAAAACCTGGGAGCAAAACATTAAAGAAAAGTTTTTTAATCCCTTGGAGATGAGCCGTTCCAATACCAATATTTTTGAATTCGAAAAGGATAATGATGCTTCGTTACCCTATAGTATAAATGATAAAGGCACTATTGAAAAGATTGATTATTATAATATAGATGGAATGGGGCCGGCGGGTAGCATCAATAGCAGTGTGAACGATATGACGCACTGGTTAAAAGTGTGGATTAACGGGGGCACTTATAAAGGACAAGAGATTTTACCTGCATCTTATATAAGAGAGGCTGCGAGCTCCCAGATGGTAATAAGCGGTGGTTTACCCGAAGCGGATAAGGATATTTACCTATCTAACTATGGTTTTGGCTGGATGATCAGTTCGTACCGTGGGCACTATATGGTAGAACATGGCGGCAATATTAATGGCTTTTCGGCAAGTGTATCCTTTTTTCCAACAGATAAAATAGGTATTGTGGTTTTAACCAATCAGAATACTTCCAATGTTCCCAAAATAGTGTATAGCAGCATTGCCGATAGGCTATTGGAACTGAAAAATATAGATTGGAACGGTAGGGCCCGTAAAGCAAAAGCAGAAGCGAAAGAAAGGGAAAATGCAGCGAAGAAAGCAGCAGAAAATCCACGCGTTTTAAATACGAAACCTTCACATCCTTTAAAAGATTATGATGGCCTGTTTGATAACCCTGCCTATGGTTTGATCAATGTATCATTTAAAAATGATTCGCTATTTGCCACGATGGGAAAAGAGAAGATTTTGCTCAGGCATTATCATTATGATGTATTCAGCATCAGTGGCATAGATAAAAAGGAAAAGATTGATACGGCAGAAAGCGATCTGCGTTTCAATTTTATTAGCGGACAGGACGGTAAAATTGAAGGAATTGGTCTTCTGCTTGAGCAGAGCATAAAACCAGCCATTTTTATCTACAAACCAAAAACGGTTGAGTTAAATGCTGCAGCCTTAGAAAGTTACATCGGTAGTTACGGCGATAAGGGAATGACCAAGGTATATTTAAAAGGCAAAATTTTATTTGTTTCAGTACCCGGTCAGCCAGAATACGAAACCATTTCAGTTGGAAACGATGTTTTTAATTTTAAAAATTTAAAAGGCTTTAGTTTAAAATTCGAGAAGAAAGAAGGCGTAACAAAAGCTTTGTCTGTTTCATTTATACAGCCTAACGGAACATTTAAGCAGGTTAGGCAAAACTGAAAATAGAGTGGATCAACCCGGTTATCGGGCATAATTATAATTTCTACATGTTGGTAATATCCTTTAAGGAAAAAACATCTTTTAACAGCTGTTTTAAATGGACAGAAAATAATTAACCAGTAATTAATTTGTAAAGCGCAATGCATATTAACTTTACCTCGTGAAAAAAATAGGATTAATTTCAGATACACATGGTTTTTTGGATGATGCGGTTTTTAAGCATTTTGAAAACGTAGACGAAATCTGGCATGCCGGCGATTTTGGTCAGGATGTAGCTGCCCCGCTGGCCGCTTTTAAACCTTTGCGTGGGGTGTTCGGGAATATTGATGATGCAGCGATCAGAAATGAATTTCCGGAGAAAAATCGATTTAGCTGCGAAGGGGTAGATGTGTGGATGACGCATATTGGCGGGTATCCAGGTAAATACTCTTCTTATGTTAAGCCAGAAATATACACTAACCCTCCAAATTTATTCATCACCGGGCATTCGCATATTTTGAAAGTGATGTTCGATGAAAAGATAAAATGTTTGCATATAAACCCCGGTTCAGCAGGAAAACACGGTTGGCATAAAGTGCGAACCCTGATTAGATTTTGCATTACTGATGAAAATATTCATACCTTAGAGGTTATAGAGTTATCGGGTAGATAATGTAAAATATACACTAAGTATGGTTTGTGGCGTTAAAACACTAGGACAATTTATTATAGAAAAACAGGCAGATTTTCCCTATGCCAAAGGCGAACTTTCGAGGCTGCTGCGGGATATTGGGATTGCTGCAAAAATCGTTAACCGCGAAATTAACAAAGCCGGTTTGGTTGATATCCTTGGTGATATGGGAACCACTAATATTCAGGGCGAAGAGCAGAAAAAACTAGATGTTTATGCAGATAAACAGTTTATTGCAGCCTTAACCAGCGGAGGTGAATGTTGCATCGTAGCTACGGAAGAGGAGGATGAGATTATCCATATCGATTCGCCGGTTTCGCAAAATGCAAAATATATTGTATGTATCGATCCTTTGGATGGATCGTCGAATACCGATGTAAATGTTGCGGTAGGTACCATCTTTTCTATTTACAGAAGGAAATCGCTTGAAGGTAGGGCCAGTTTAGCAGATGTATTGCAAAAAGGTACTGAGCAGGTAGCTGCTGGCTATGTTATTTATGGTTCTTCTACCATGCTGGTTTACACAACCGGAAAAGGGGTTAATGGTTTTACGCTTGATCCATCTATTGGTGAGTTTTGCCTTTCGCACCCACAGATGAAAATACCGGAAAATGGGTATATGTACTCATTAAACGAGGGCAACTATGTGCATTTTCCAGATGGTGTAAAAAAATACATCAAATATTGCCAGGTAGAAGATGAAGCCACAAAACGTCCATATACTTCGCGTTATATCGGCTCCATGGTGGGCGATATCCATCGCAATTTAATTAAAGGTGGAATTTATATTTACCCTACAACTTCACGTTCGCCCAATGGGAAATTAAGGTTGTTGTACGAATGTAACCCAATGGCTTTTATTATTGAGCAGGCTGGGGGTAAGGCCAGTACCGGTTTCGAGCGTATATTGGATATTAATCCAACAGAATTACATCAAAGGGTTCCAATTTTTATCGGATCAAAAAATATGGTAAAAAAAGCAGAAGAAATGATGTTTTTGTATACGGAAAAATCAATCGCTGTTGAAAATGATATAGAAGCTAAACTCGAAGATTTGAAGGTAGTCGGCGGATTGGACTAAAGCAAGGTTGCCTTATTTCTTTCTGCTTCAAAAATACTGTCTATTGCTAGGTTTGCCTTGTCTTGAGAAGCAAATACGGCTAACCGGTCGCAACGTTCATTTTCAGGGTGAGCGTTGTGGCCTTTAATCCAAACGAATTTCACTTTATGCAGTTTATATAATTCAAGGAACCTAAGCCAAAGGTCTTTGTTTTTTTTATCCTTGAAATTTTTGGTTACCCAGCCGAAAACCCATTTCTTCTCCACCGCATCTACCACATATTTCGAATCGGAGTAAACAGTTACCTGCTGGTTTAAGCTTTTTAATGCTTCTAAGCCTTTTATTACAGCCAATAGCTCCATGCGGTTATTGGTGGTCATTCTAAAACCGCCACTTAATTCCTTATAATGTTGTCCTGCCCTTAAAATGGTTCCCCAACCGCCTGGTCCGGGGTTTCCGCTAGCTGCTCCGTCTGTATAAATTTCGATCATAAACGTTGTAAAGTTATGTTTTTAGGTTTAAAATCGCCTATTTTATCTGTTGCCGAAATTTTTTTTCAAATTCAAATAATTGAATGTTAAGGAATTAAAAATTTGTTGTAAAAACATTGAAAAAAATATTTGCAGGGAATGTTAAAAGTCGTACTTTTGTGACATCAAAAACACGGTGGCTGTAGCTCAGCTGGTTAGAGTATTGGTTTGTGGTGCCGAGGGTCGTGGGTTCGAGCCCCATCAGCCACCCCGAGTTTTAAAAGCAGTTCTGAAAAGAGCTGCTTTTTTTGTTTAAATAACTTACTTTTAGTTGTTTGCAGAGATGTTGATCATAAAAGGTGTTTTTTGGGATCAAGCGGAAAAGTTGGGGGGAATTAAATAATTTC
>NZ_JAPIVP010000025.1 GCF_026239555.1 Pedobacter sp. PF22-3
GGATCGGTACTGAACCCTTACAATCCCTAACGCGAAAATTGCTTAGGAGACCTGCAGATTTTTGAAACCTACGAGGTCTGAAAGTCATTTCCCCAACACTTCTTTCACCATTACATATTCGGTTTAATTAGCTGTAAGATGTAAAACCGATCAACATTTGTCAGTCTGAGCGGAGTCGAAGACTATTGCGGGGAGGGTTCAAACGAAAAAATGATCCTTCGACTACGCTCAGGATGACACCTCTTTTTTATTTAGTTCGGTACTAAAGAAGCGAATATTATCCCCCGGCCTTTTTTACTTTATAGCCATCTTTTTGCAAAATACCCATCACTTTATCGCGCACATCACCCTGAATCATAATTTCACCATCTTTAACAGAACCGCCTACACCACACTTGGTCTTCAGCAATTTGCCTAATACTTCTAAATCTTCTGAACGTCCCCTAAAGCCAGTAATTAACGTTACAGCTTTACCGCCACGGTTCTTTTTATCCAACATTACCCTTAAATCCTGCTGGTTATTCGGCGAGGTAATGGTATCATCAACTTCTTCTTCGTATTCGAATTCGGGATTGGTAGAATACATAATTCCGCCAAGATCGCTTAAACTGTTTTTCTTTGGTTTCATGTTTATAATGTAATATGGGAAATGTGAAATGGATGAGGGTTAACTGGTTAATTGTTTAAATCGGTAATTGACGCCCAACCCCCAAACCCCCAACGCTCAACTCCAAATTCGTCAATGATTGATAGTTCATCGTTTAGTGCCAATCGATCATCTCCGTCAACCGCTTTACGCTTAGCGCTACACTCAAGGAACAATTACTTTTAACGAGAGTGGATTCACCACAGCTTCAATCTCCACGCCCATTTGCAAAGGCTCTCCATCTACATGCACCGCTCCGGCAGCTTCTCTTGTAATCTTAATATTTTTACCCTTAATAATTTCAATCATATCTGATGTTTCGGCCTTTCCTCTTAACATTACATAACCCAATAGTGGCAATTTTATTATTGGAAAAGGTTTAATAATGCAAACATCCAGTAACCCATCTTTCACCGAAGCATTTGGCGAGATGAACACATCATTTCCATACTGCGATGAATTGGCAATACTAATGGCGAAGGCTTTTCGGGTATAAGCTTTACCATCTATCTCTAATTGATAAGTTTGCGCTTTGTAATTAAAAACCTCCTTAAAGCCCAATTTTACATAGCCTGATAGTCCACGTTTTTTATCTTTCGAAAAAACAGCACTCAAGTGCGCATCAAAACCCATTCCAGCCAGGTTGAAAAAACATTTTTTGTTAAACTCGGCCGTATCAATTTCATCAATTTTAAAATTATTGATAATGGAAAGCGCATACCTCAGGTTTTTGGAAATATTTAAAAAGCGTGCGAGGCCATTGCCTGATCCCAATGGTAAAATTCCCAGAATTTTATTGTGCTTTAATACTTTTGTGGCTACTTCATTTATAGTACCATCGCCACCTGCAGCAATAATTACATCGAAGTTTTTGGTGGCAGCTTCATCTGCGAGCTCACCGGCATGCCCTACATATTCGCTGAAAACGAAATTGGGACTAAACTTTTCCTTATCCAGGTATTTGTCGATAAAATCTGGGATACGCAGTTTTCCTCTCCCACCAGAGATAGGATTTATGATAAAGAGGATATTGATCTTTGTGTGCAAAGTGTAAGATTGAGTGCACAAAATAATCTATAATTTTTGAAATAAAGAAAATATGCTAATTTTGCGACAGTAAAAAGTGGATTGATTTGCTATCCCGATACCTCGGGACCGGATTGCAACCACTTAAAAAAATTGCTAATGCCTCCTTTCAATCATTTCAACACCTGTTTCCAAGGGGTTTGGCAATTATAAATTTGTTTATTTATCATTAATTATTTAATAAATGTCATATTTATTTACATCAGAATCTGTTTCTGAAGGTCACCCAGATAAAATCGCCGATCAAATTTCGGATGCATTAATTGATAACTTTTTGGCTTTCGATCCAGAATCAAAAGTAGCTTGCGAAACTTTGGTAACTACGGGTCAGGTTATTTTGGCGGGTGAGGTAAAATCTAAAACATATTTGGATGTACAGCAAATTGCACGTGATGTAATCAAGAAAATTGGTTACACCAAAAGCGAATACATGTTTGAGGCTAACTCTTGTGGTATTTTATCTGCTATACACGAGCAATCTCAAGATATTAACCAAGGTGTAGATAGAAGTAGTAAAGAAGAACAAGGTGCAGGCGATCAAGGGATGATGTTTGGTTATGCAACCAACGAAACTGAAGATTACATGCCTTTGGCGTTAAACCTTTCTCATAAATTGTTACAGGAACTTGCTGTTTTACGCCGTGAGAATAAAGAAATTACTTACCTACGCCCTGATGCAAAAAGCCAGGTTACTTTAGAGTACGACGATAACAACAAACCTGTTCGTATTGATGCCATTGTAATTTCTACACAGCACGATGATTTTGACGAAGAAGCCGCAATGTTAGCCAAAATTAAAACTGATCTGGTTAATATCCTGATCCCAAGAATCATCAAGAACAACCCGGCTTATGCACACTTATTTAACGATAAAATTGAGTACCACATTAACCCAACCGGTAAATTTGTAATCGGCGGTCCGCATGGTGATACCGGTTTAACCGGTAGAAAAATCATTGTTGATACTTACGGTGGTAAAGGTGCCCATGGTGGTGGCGCTTTCTCGGGTAAAGATCCAAGTAAAGTAGATAGAAGTGCAGCTTATGCTACCCGTCACATCGCTAAAAACTTAGTGGCTGCCGGCATTGCTGACGAAATTTTAGTTCAGGTATCTTACGCTATCGGTGTTGCAAAACCAATGGGTATTTACATCAATACTTACGGAACAGGCAAAGTGGGTAAAACAGATGGCGAGATTGCTAAAATTGTTGAATCGATTTTTGATATGCGCCCTTATTTTATTGAGCAACGTTTAAAGTTAAGAAACCCAATTTACAGCGAAACTGCAGCTTACGGACACATGGGCCGTACACCAGAAACGGTTACCAAAACTTTTAGAACACCAAACGGCGAAGAAAAAACAGTTTCAGTTGATTTGTTTACCTGGGAGAAATTAGATTACGTAGATCAGGTTAAAGCTGCTTTCGGCATTTAATTCTTCAAATATTTTTTTATAAAAGGCGTTTTGCAGCATTGCAGAATGCCTTTTTTGTTGTCGTGAAGTTAGATGTTACCATCTGACTGTATAAAATCTGTGTCGGATGGTAACATCCAACACCACCATGTGTGGTGGCTCACCAAACAGTAGAAAATCGTTGCTATTTTTTTGAAAAGCATGGTTCTGAATCCATCGGTACCGAAAGCCCTGCCATACGTGGGCTTGGTGCTGACAGGCCAAACTTACCAGGTTTCGCTTAACCCAAGTAGGGGCCAACTTCGTAAGTTTTTCTGGCACACCTGCTCAACCTAACATCGTTGCAAAAACCTAACCTATCTAAACCTGATTGCCGCGAAAATCCTTTTTTGCCACCCTAAGCAAGCTTTAATAACCACAGTTGAAGTGAAGGCAAAAAAGATTGCAGCAAAAGCAGGATGGACATTAAAAAAAGCTACCGCAATTGCTTTCCAAAAAAACAATACCAATATCTATAACACTCAATATTCATTCCCTGATTAAAAAAATAAAAAATATTAAAGCCCATTATTTTTCATAAACGACAACTCTTTTTCGGCGAAATGCTCATCATCTATGCTATAAGATTTAATATCCGCAATTTTCATTTCATCTACTACATCAACAAAATTTTGGAATTTGGCCGTTTTGCCCGGTTTGATGATCACGATCATATGCTTTGATGGATCGTTCTGATGGCTAGCTGCAACCAATAGCTTATTCGCCATAATTTCTTTTTGAAGATCTGCCACAGGCATTACTTTCATATTGCCCTTTTCAAAAGTACCCATGTAAGAAACAGCCTTATTATCTTTACCCAGCACAATGGTCATGGTACGCGATTCGGGAAAGGGAGCAAGATCAATATCATGCTCATTAACCGGCTTAGCAATATCTGCAGCATTTAACTGACTCAGTGTTGTGGTAAGCATAAAAAATGTAGTTAATAAGAACATCAGGTCTACCATTGCAGTAAGATCTACCCTTGGTGTTGCTTTTTTGGTTCTTCCTTTTACAGCCTTGCCGCTTTGAGATTCGTTTAGAGTCGCCATAATGATTTAGTTTTTTTAATGATGATGACAACCCTGATCAAATTGCATAAAAAAAGCGGCTAAAAATTTAACCGCTTAAGAAAGTTTGTTTCTCGAAGAAACGATCAGACTATAAATTTTACTTCACGGCTTCAATAACACCACAGCCCACTCTCGGCCCGGAGTTACCGGTAGGTTGCGTGGTATAATCATCTGTACCGCCGTGTACAATAATTCCACGACCGATAATATTCTTAATATCGCCATCTTTTATGCTCCACCTGTCTGTAGTAACCGAAAGTGTGGCATGGCCTTTACTATCTAACATGATATTGCCAATATCGCCACTATGGTAAGCCGCAGATCCCCATTTGCCATGTGCCTCTTTAGTTGGGTTCCAGTGACCGTGAGTGTTCTCGCCCATATTGCCACAATCGCCATGTTCATGAAAGTGAACCGCCACATTGCTATCAGCACGTGCAGCAAAATTCATTTCAATATCCATCTTAATCTTCCCATTACTCAATTCATAAAACTTTGCAGTCCCGATGGTTTTCGTATTATCGGCAGTTTCGGTTAACGTCGCCTGGGCAATTTCTTTTTCGTTTTTTGTACAGGCACTCACAAGCGCAACACCTGCAATTGCTAAGCTTAAAAAATATTTTTTCATATGATTAAAATTTAGTTTAAACAAGAACAGATTGGCAATCATTTAGTTTGCTTTAAAAAGAATGACGGCAAAACCATTTCGCGCGCCACTTGTTTAATCAGTATAAAATAGTATACTATGGAACAGCCAAATGAAATGAACACTTTAAGTCAAATTTTGGAGAAATTGAGGCTGAAAGGAAAAGATAACGAATTAAAAATATCTGATCACGGTAAGATGCAAAGTAAATCGCTCGGGAAAATTTATAAACCCGAAGATTTGACCATTGTTAAAACTTATCGTTTTGAAGGCGATTCTGACCCTGCAGATAATTCTGTATTGTATCTGATAGAAGATGGAGAAAAAAATATTGGTTATGTATTAGATGCCTATGGCACATACTCCGACAATGAAGGTCCGGCGTTTGATGATTTTTTGAAGAAAATTCCGACAGAAAACAGGGACGAACAGGAACTGTTCTGTTAATAACTTCAGCGTGTAATAGAAAGGAGAAGCAGCGTAATCTGATTCTCCTTTTTTTATTTTAAATGAGTATCGGTCTATAATTCCCCTAGTTTTGCACCTCATTTTACGCCCCCCTGGATGAAAAGCAAAATCAATATTCCACCAATACCTGCTGTTTTACTATCCATTATCAGTGTGCAATGTGGGGCGGCAATAGCAAAAGGCCTTTTTCCACAGATTGGGGCAGCTGCAACAGCATCTTTACGCATTGGTTTATCAGCAGTAATCTTACTAATTGCCTTTAGGCCAAACCTATTTAAACTTAATGCTAAGCAATGGAAATATGTGATCCTGTACGGTGTGTGTTTAGGTGTGATGAATATGGTTTTTTATATGGCTATAGCAAGAATTCCGATTGGTTTAGGCGTAACTTTAGAATTCGTTGGTCCGCTGGGACTTGCCATTTTTGGTTCAAAAAAACCGATTGATTTTCTTTGGGTGGTACTTGCTGCTACCGGTATTATCTTAATTACTCCGTGGACGGGCACAGGACTAAATCTAGCTGGTGTACTGTTGGCGCTTTTGGCGGGTGTATTCTGGGCAGGTTATATCATTTTAGGTGGTAGAATTTCTAAAATCATGAAAGGTGGCGATGCCGTTGCCATCGGGATGTTATTTGCTACCATAGTCATTTTGCCCTTTGGTATTTATGGTGGTGGTTTAAGCACGCTGAATCCTAAATTAATAGGATTGGGAGCAGCACTTGCGCTACTATCAAGTGCCATTCCCTTTACCCTGGAAATGAAAGCCCTTAAGCAGCTTCCTGCCCGGACCTTTAGTATTTTAATGAGCTTAGAACCTGCCATGGCCGCATTAGCTGCATTCGCTTTTTTACAAGAATACCTCAGCTTAAAAGAGTGCTTTGCTGTAGCTTTTGTGGTAATTGCTTCCGCAGGCTCATCATTAACAGCCAGGCATACCAAAGGATGATCAGGCTACTTTTTCTGTTTTATAAATGACGATCTCATCTGTTAACCGGCCAGATTGCGCCACAAAATCTAAGATATAGGACTGTTTATTGTGCAGATCCAAACCTGCCTGATCTTTCCACTCCTCATGAAAAATAAAAGTATGATCGCTTGCCGCATCATGAAGATCGTACTGAATGCAGGCTTCCTCTTTGCGCGAATTTGCGACCATATCCAGCAGCATCGTTCTTAATTCTGCTGTCGTTTCTTGTTTGCTTTTAACAATTGCTGTCAAATAAATGCTCATGTATTTCTGTATTTAAAAATTTTTCGGTTAAATGTTCCTGGTACAATTTAAGTGCAGTCCTAATATCTGCATTCTTTTCTACATCATGAAAATGAATTCCTGGTATTTGTTCCATTCCGGTAAAGGCATTCATCCTGTGAAAGCCGAACAAAACACCATCATCCACACTGGTTTCCATAAAAAATTCTCCTCGCAAAGTAAAAGCCTCTTTTGGCGCATTCCATGATGATGTAACCATATATTTCCGTCCGTGCAGCATACCACCTGTACCATAATTTCGGGTTGGATTTTCAGCTTTGCGCCCGTCGCTAACATAAATTCCTTTTTTATGCCCTTCGGTAAATACCACATCTATATACTTTTTAAATCCATGTGGCAACTGGAACCACCAGATCGGGGTGTGGTAAATGACAACATCTGCCCAAACATACTTCTCTACTTCTTCCTTTGGCTGGTATTCGTGGTTAATATTGGTAGTTTTTACCTTAAATCCTTTTTGCGAAGTAAAAAAATCGAGCGTAGCATTCGCTATCGTTTCGTTAAATCTGCCACCGGAATGACCAAATTTTTGTCCGCCATTAATAATAAATATTTTTGCCATTTCGTTTTTTCTTTTTTGATCACACAAAATTAAAGCGCTCAATCCTATTATTAAAACAAGTTAATTCATAGCTTTGTATCAGAATTATAATACTTAGATGATGGTTAATTTAGAGTGGTATAGAAGTTTCAAGGCGATTTATAAAACAGGAACTTTGACTGGTGCGGCAGAAAATCTTTTTATATCGCAACCAGGGGTAAGTTTGCATTTAAGTTCATTAGAAAGTTATGTTGGCTATAAATTATTCGAACGAACTGGCAGGAAAATGATTCCTACAGAAAAAGGAAAAGTTTTGTATAATTTTATTGTAGAACCTCTGACCAAACTAGAGGATGCAGAAAAACATTTCCAGAAAAGCACAGAGAAGCATACCCCAACCATTAGCGTTGGCATGTGTTTTGAAACTTTTCAGATTACGCTTGAGCAATATATCTCTACCCTGCCTTTTAACGTTATCATCCGTTTTGGCGAATATCCGGAAATGTTAGATCAATTGGATAAGGGTATTTTAGACCTCATTATTACCCCGCAAAAAGGCAATTCTCAGCATATAGAACATGAAGCCTTCTCTTCTGAAACCATTGTTTTAGTAGGTGGAATAGAAACTGATGCACAAGCTTTTGACACGTTGGTTAAAAAGAAAGATCTGTCAGGAATGGAAGACTGGTTAAAGCAGCAAAAGTGGTATGGTACCGCGGGCGATATGGAACACCTATTACGGTTTTGGCAGCTTAACTTTGGCAAGCATGCCGATTTCCGTCCAAACTATATTGTACCTAACCTCAATTCTATTGTCCGCTGCTTATCTGGTGGAAAGGGATTGGCTATCATCCCCGATTTTCTTTGCAAAAAAGAAGTAGAAGATGAAAAAATAAAGGTGATTTGGGAAGGTACCTCAAAACTCACCAACACTTTATACTTTGGTTGTAGAAAAAATACGCAATATGCATCAGAAATTCATTTAATCAAAAACCTTTTTAAAGAGGTTATGGTTAGTATATAGTTTCTATTGAAAAACCCAATTTAAGTCTATTTTTATTTTGAAACTTAAGTAAAATAATTATTTTAGATCACGTCGTAAAATCCCATAATGAGTCAATCCAGTCCTTTTCTAAGTAACGATCAATTATTAGAAGTTTTTAACTATACCCCTACTGCAACCGCCGTACATGTTGGAGAAACGGCCATTATACAGAGTGCAAATGATGCGATGCTCAGGATTTGGGGGAAAGACAGGTGTGTGATCGGGAAATCGCTTGAAGATGCCCTGCCTGAATTAAAAGGACAACCTTTTATTGAGATGTTTAGAAGGGTTTGGATGGAAGGCCTGGTGATTTCGGGAAAAGATACTGCTGCCGACCTCCTCATTGATGGGGAGCTAAAAACCTTTTACTTTGATTTTGAATACCGGGCCATTAAAAATGACGAAGGTAATACCATCTGTGTTCTACATACGGCAGTTGATGTAAGCGAGCGTGTGCTGAGACGTGAGGCTGTAGAAAGGGAGCGAGAGAAGGAAGAAGCATTACAGCGGGAACAGGTACTGAATGAGGAGCTTGCGGCCACAGTAGAAGAACTTGCAGCTACCAATGAGGAACTGGTGGCCACAAACGAAGAATTACAGGAAACACAAGAAACCTTACATGTTTTAAATAATGAACTCGAATTAAGGGTTGTAGAGCGGTTTAACCAACTGTCTGAAAGCGAAAAGCGCTTCAAAACCATGGCTGAGGGAACCGATATTTTTATTTCCGTTGGCGATGAACAGGGAAATGCGATCTATTTTAATAAACCATGGACAACCTTAACGGGTAGATCGATGAAAGATCTGCTAGCCTTCGGCTGGGCTGATTTGATCCACCCTGAAGACAGTGATCGATATATGAGTATTTATCTTTCAGCTCTTCGGGATAAAATAGCGTTTACTGGTGAATTTAGGATCCTGACCAGAAAAGGTGATTACCGATGGCTGCTAGCTAATGGTCCGCCACGTTTCCACGCCGATGGGTCTTTTGCTGGTTATATCAGTTCATGTATTGATATTACCGAAAGAAAATTAATCGAATTAGAGCGTTTAAATTTAAATAAACTCATCGAAGCCAGTTCAGAATTTATCGCTTTGGTTGGTTTAGATATGTCTATCCAATATTTAAATCCTGCAGCTTTAAGAAAGTTAGGCTGGGCAAATAGCAAGAATCGAAATATACTGGAGGTTATTTTTCCGGCAGACAGGCCTGCTGCCGAAAGACTTTTACCCGGCGTTTTGGGGGGCAACAATTTCAAACAGGAAATCCGTTTCTGGAACGAAAAAACTGGGATTCCATTTTGGATTGAATGGAATGGTTTTGCCATAAAAGATCAGGAAACAGATAAAATAACTGCAATTGCCTCGGTAAGCCCGGATATTACGGAACGAAAACTTTATCAGGAAGAGCTTCAGGATATCAACGTTGAAATGGCAGCGGCAAATGAGGAATTGGCTGCAACCAATGAAGAACTCGCCCAAACACACGAAGACCTGATCCAATATACCAAAAAGTTAGCCGATAGTGAAGAAAGGCTGCTTCAAGCAATTGATACCGGAAAAATGGGTACCTGGAGCATCGACCCCAAAACACTTGAAATTACGGTGTCCGGCTTTGTTAAAAATTTACTCGGCCTGCCATTTGATGAACCCGCTAAAATGGATGATATCATGAGCGCAATCGATCTAGATTATCATGATATATTCAATACAGCTTTGTCAAATGCATTAAATAATCACTCATCAAGCGATAATGAATACCCAATAACCAATTTAATTACGGGCGAAGAAAAATGGGTTAGGGCAACCGGAAGGGTATTTGTAGATCAGCATGGCCATATGACAGAATATTCTGGTCTTTTTATTGATATCACCGAGCAAAAATTAGATGAGCTCCGTAAAAATGATTTCATCGGCATGGTGAGTCACGAATTAAAAACACCATTAACAGCCATCAATGGATTTGTACAGGTTTTGCAGCGCAAAGCTAAAAAAGACGAAGACAATTATGAAATGATCGCGCTGGAAAAAACGAATAGCCAGATCAGAAAAATGACTACCATGATCAATGGTTTCTTAAACGTGTCACGTTTGGAATCGGGCAAGCTACTGATCGAAAAAACAAACTTTAACTTAGATGAGCTGTTGAAAGAAGCCATTGAGGAAACTTATATTTCACAATCTTCTCACCAGATTATATTAAATCCAACCTGTGGTGTAGATATTCATGCGGATAGGGATAAAATCGGCAACGTGATTTCTAACCTGATCAGTAACGGAATAAAATATTCGGATAACGGAACGCGTATAGAGATTACCTGTAATACTAGTGAGAATGAGGTTGAACTTCAGATTAAAGATGAGGGAATAGGTATAAAACCCGATGATATTGATAAGCTTTTTGAGCGTTATTACCGTGTTCAGGGCAACCATACTATCTCAGGTTTTGGCATCGGACTTTATTTAAGTGCAGAAATTATAGAAAGGCATGGGGGCAGGATATGGGCTGAAAGTGAAGAAGGTAAGGGATCTGTGTTTCATTTTACTTTACCTTTGAATCAGGTTTGTCATTCTGAGTGAAACGAAGAATCTTACTATCCAAGCATGAAAGATTCTTCACTGCGCTCAGAATGACAATAATGGCATTTCTCTTAAAAGCCTACCCTATTTCCAAGCCATCCAGCACTTCATCATCAACCAGGCTAGGCAGTGTAATTTTTAAAGTACCCGTACGTTTCATTTCACGTTCGATAGCAAAGCGCGCTTCCTTATTTCGGGCCCAGCTCCTTCTTGCAATTCCATTATTTACATCATAAAAAAGCATATTTTGCAATTTTTCTGCAGCCTGTTCTGTTCCATCCAATACCAATCCAAAACCACCATTTATTACTTCTCCCCAGCCTACACCACCACCATTATGGATCGAAACCCAGGTTGCACCTCTGAAACTATCCCCAATTACGTTATGAATGGCCATATCGGCCGTAAACCTGCTGCCATCATAAATATTACTGGTTTCTCTAAAAGGCGAATCCGTTCCGCTTACATCATGATGATCTCTCCCCAATATCACTGGCGCCGATAATTCGCCTGTTTTAATGGCTTCGTTAAAACGCAAGGCAATTTTTGCCCTTCCTTCAGCATCTGCATATAAAATCCGGGCTTTCGAACCCACTACCAATCTGTTTTCTTTTGCAGCACTAATCCAATTAATGTTATCCTGCAATTGCTGTTGTATTTCTGCCGGAGCACCCAGTTTAATCTCTTCCATCACTTCTTTAGCCATGCGATCGGTTAAATCAAGATCATTTTCTCTTCCTGAAGCACAAACCCACCTAAATGGACCAAAACCATAGTCGAAACACAAGGGGCCTAAAATATCTTCTACATAAGAGGGATACCTGAAATCTATTCCATTCGCGGCCATTACATCAGCACCTGCCCTACTGCATTCCAGTAAAAAGGCATTTCCGTAGTCGAAAAAATAGGTACCCTTAGCTGCGTGATTATTAATACTTATTGCTTGCCTTTTTAATGATTCCTGTACAGAAACTTTAAACTTGCCAGATGCATTGGCCATCATTTCATTGGCTTCTACAAAACTCAAATCTACCGGATAGTAGCCTCCTGAATAAGGATTATGAAGCGAAGTTTGGTCGGAACCAATCGTCACTTCAATATTTTCTTGGTCAAAACGTTCCCAAATGTCCACTACATTTCCAATGTAGGCCAATGAAACCGTTTGTTTTTCATTTTGGGCCAGTAAAACCCTTTTTACCAGTTCATCCAAATGCTCAATCAGCTCATCTACCCAACCTTGTTGATGCCTTTTAATTGCAGCCTTTGGGTTTACTTCAGCACACACCGTAATACAGCCTACAATATTCCCAGCTTTGGTTTGTGCCCCACTCATCCCCCCCAAACCAGCTGTTAGAAAAATTTTACCGGCAACATCTTTTCCATAAAATCCTTTTTTACGGAAAGCATTCATTAAAGTAATCGCTGTTCCATGCACAATACCCTGAGGTCCGATATACATATACGAACCTGCTGTCATTTGCCCATATTGGGTTACACCTAGAGCATTAAATTTTTCAAGATCTTCTGGTGATGAATAATTAGGGATCATCATACCATTGGTAACCACAAGTCTTGGTGCCGCAGCATTCGAGGGGAATAATCCCTGCGGATGCCCACTGTAGATATTCAGCGTTTGCTGATCAGTCATGGTAGCAAGGTACTGCATGGTTAAAAGATATTGTGCCCAATTCTGAAACACGCTGCCATTACCGCCATAAGTAATCAACTCTTCGGGATGCTGCGCTATGGCTGGATCCAGGTTATTTTGGATCATGAGCATAATCGCCGCCGCATGTGGTGTACAACATGGGTATTCATTTATCGGCCTTGCATAAATGGCATAATCGGGCATAAAACGGTACATGTAAATATGTCCGTAATTTTCCAGTTCAGCCAGAAATTCTTTCGCCAGTTTCGGATGCCATGATTTCGGGAAATAACGTAAAGCATTTTTGATGCTCAGTTTCTTCTCCTCAACATTTAAGATGGCTCTCCTTACCGGCGCATGGCTCAACATGGGATTTCTATCTCTTTTTGCCGGCAATGTTGAAGGAATGCCTGCCAATATCTGTGCTTTAAAATCCATAATCTGAAAATTAAATTCTTAATTTAATGCTAATGCTGCTTTGCTGGCAACGGCTACAATCTTACCTTGCTTTACCATTTCGATGGCGTTTTCCATCCTATCGTACATGATCTGGTCTTCTTCAAAGTGGTCAATTTCAGTGCGAACAAAATCATGAACCGCAGCCAAAATTTTTCCAGGTTTTAATGGCTGATGGTAATCAACCGCCTGTGCGGCACAGAATAATTCAATACCCAGGATTTTCTCCACGTTTTCAATCACCTGCAATGCTTTACGTCCACTAATGGAGCCCATGCTTACATGGTCTTCCTGACCTAATGAGGTTGGAATACTGTCTGCACTGGCCGGGAAACAAAGACCTTTATTTTCGCTGGCCAGCGCTGCTGATGTATATTGGACAATCATGAAACCCGAATTTAGTCCGGTTTCCTTCATCAACAATTTTGGCACGCCTGGGGTATTTCCCTCAAGGGAGAGATAAATCCTCCGATCGCTGATATTCCCGATTTCGGAGGCCGCCAAACAGGCGTAATCAAGCGGCAAAGCCAGTGGCTGACCGTGAAAATTGCCTCCACTAATGGTTAAGTCGTCATTTAATATAACCGGGTTATCAGTCACTGAATTCAGTTCTATTTCTAAAGCCTCTTTTAAATGTAGCCAGGCAGTTCTCGAAGCGCCGTGTACCTGCGGAATGCATCTTAAAGAGTACGGATCCTGCACTTTGGCGCAATCGGCATGTGATTTCATAATTTCAGAGCCCTCCAATAATTTACGCACCTGTTCTGCCACAGCAATATTTGCAGGATATGGCCGCAATTGGTGAAGCGCTGCATGAAAAGGTTTTTCAGATCCCTGTAAGCCTTCAATCATCAACGCAGCTATAATATCGGCAGATGAAAGTAAGTTTTCCAAACGTTGTACCACCTTAACGGCATGCGCGGCAATAAACTGTGTTCCGTTAATTAAAGCCAAACCTTCTTTTGGCCCCAATTGTAAAGGTTGCATCTGGTGCTTTTTTAAAAGTTCAGCTGTGGTGATAAATTCGCCTTTATAATGAACCTTACCCAAGCCAATTAAAGGCAAAAACAGATGAGAAAGGGGAGCAAGATCGCCAGAAGCACCAACAGAGCCTTGTTTAGGTACAACAGGCGTAGCACCGATTTCTAAAAACCAGATCATTCGGTCGAGCGTTTCGATTTTAATGCCTGAAAAGCCCTGTGCCAAGGCTTGTAGTTTTAACACCAGCATCAGTTTTGATATTTCACTATCTATCGGCTCACCAACACCAACAGCGTGGCTTTTTAAAATATTCTCCTGCAGTTTACGGGTATCAACAGCCGAAATCATGGAAGTACAAAGCGGGCCGAATCCAGTATTGATACCGTAAACGGGCTTACCTGAAATAGCAATCCGCTCCACAACCTTGCTGCTTTGGTGCACCTTTTCCCTTGTGCTTTCACTTAATATCCCTTTCACTTCGCCATTGATGATGGACAGAGCCAATTTAGCGGTTAAATGATCAGTTCCATATTTAAAAATCTGTTGTGCGCTCATGTGATGAAGGTTTTAAACAAAAATAAGCCCTATATTTGATACCTATAAATACCAATTACATCATCATTTAATAACCATGGGTTATCAGATAGAGCTTAGGCATTTAAAATATTTTCAGGTTTTAGCAGAAGAACTGAAGTTTAGAAAGGCTGCAGACCGCTTATTTATTTCGCAACCTGGACTGAGTCGGCAGATTAAGCAGATGGAGGAAATTTTTAATGCGCCACTCTTCGATCGGAACAAGAAAAAAGTAACACTCACCGAGGCTGGGCTTTATCTTAAAGATGAAGTAGATTTTCTGTTCAGCCACATCGAGAACATTAAAAAACAGATCAGCAATATTAATGAGGGTAAACAGGGCGAACTCCGCATCGGTTTTTTAGGCTCTGCAGCGCAAAAAATTGTACCTGAAGTTATTTTTAAACTAAATAAAGATTTTCCGGAGATCAGTACTAATCTGGATGAAATGCCCAATAAGTTGCAGATCGAATTATTAGAAAAAGATATGCTTGATCTAGGTTTCGTGCGGATGCAGCAGTTTAAACCTGATATTTCGAAATACATGATTCATCAGGATACCTTTTCGCTGGTATTGCCTAAAAGTCACCAGATGAAAAAAGCCAGTTTTGAAGCAGTAAAAAAATTAGGTGATGAACCTTTTATCTTTTTCTCCAGTGACGATAGCCCCTTCTATTACGACCTGATGATGAGCATTTGTGAAGACCATGGCTTTAAACCTAAAACCTATCATAAATCGGTTAATGCGCTCACCATTTATAAATTGGTAGAAGAAGGTTTAGGTATTGCCATTGTACCTACTGGCTTGCAATATGGTTACCAGGAAAACGTAAAGTTTGTAGAACTTACCCATATTCCGCAGCGAACAGAACTGTACATGATCTGGAAAGAATCTAACCGGAATCCTGCGCTAAAAAATGTGATTCATTTGCTGTTGAAAGATAAGGTTTAACATAACCAAGAAGACGATGTTTGTTTTAAAGACAAAGTTTTACTTTTTGAAACAGATTGAGATCTAAATTTTTAATGTTGGCGTTATTTTCTTTGCTTCCAGAAACCTAATAATGTTAGATACAGAAAAGAAAGGTTAAAGGCCAAACAGATGATGATTAAAGCATCGGCTTTTTTCTGTAATACAATTGAAATAAGATACAAAAAAGCAGAGATCGGGATGGTTAACATAAACGCAAACAAAGACCTGAAAAACTGAGTATTGGCATGATCAAAAGCATTTATAAAATCGTAGTAAAAGCCTATTATATTTAACCCAATAAAAATAGTGGCCATTATCAATAAACCAGATCTTTCAATAATATACTGGTTGGCTACCGTAATTATCTGAAGTATACCGGCAATTGAATCTTTAAATATAAATACAGGTATCCCAAAAACGGCTAGTAGCAGGCCAATATAAACAATCCAAAAAAAAGATTTTTTTGAGACTGTTTCATTTCCAGCTTGCTTATAGCTTTTAGCAATCGTTTTGTTAAAACGTGATGGCCTGAAACTGTATAAAACAATAAGGATGAAATAAAATTCAAGCTGGAAAATGGTCAGTTGATAACCGTCGTTGGTATTTCTGATTAAGCTTTCGTTAGTTTCTTGGGTAATGAAGAAATAGAATAACGAGCAAACAACATAGAGCCTAAAAAGTAGGAAATAGCAGAATAGAATAGTTGAAATTCTTTTGGCAATCATACTTTAATAGCTATTTACATCTAATTAAGAGACTAATTTAAGCCTATTTTATCCACTCCAAACTATTTATTATTTTTCCAATAATATCTTATGCTTCAACATTACTCTTTTCAAACCTAAGCCTTCCCTACTATAAACAAGTTTCATTTGCTTAAATTGTCCACCCTCATCATAAGTCATCCATGTAAAGCTATGAGCTAAATCAAGATCTTTTGTTTTAATAAGTGGAGATAGATAAGGCTTTAACAAACTAAACATACTAGTAATAAGTTCATTGTCATAAGCGCGATAAATTCTAAATTTTTCTGTATTAAATGCTAAAAATATTTGAAATAACATTTGATAAAACCAAGATCTTCTGGTTAATTCATATTGTACTGGTTTATTAAAGTAAGTATATAATTTATGTTTATTAAAACCTCGGTTATAGAAAATAATGATGTCATCAATTGAATCAATAGCGATTTTCTCCTTTAAAAAGAATGTTTCAATAATCAGATCGTTGTTTTCCAAATAAATTTTATAGAACATATTCTACAATATAAATTTATCTTATTAAAGAAAGTGCTTCCCCTTTATTTTTTCTATGAAAGATTGCCTGTTTTTGTAATCCAATTTCCGTATCATCATTCATTCAGAATTCTAGTCACATATAAAACTATTTATGAAAAGTAATTGTTTTAAAGTTAGTTATATCGGCCGTATATAAGCTTATCTGTTCCGAAATATAGCTATGTAATGAATAATTTCTTCAATAGATTTATCGTAGCCACCGATATAAATTTTTTTCACATTACCGTAGTAGACAAACCTTAAATGTGTGGCAGTAAACATTGCACGTTCGTTGTCGAATTCTTCGGAGCAAGTAAGGCCAAGCATCTCTGATCATAAATATAATTGATCTTTTTCGTCAACGCCTATTCTGCTGATAATGATTACAAGTTTCCTCTTAAAGGTGTATTTGTATCTCCATAGATATCCGATCGCAGTAATGGTAAGCAGAAAAAAACCATAAGTGTAACCCTATCTACAAAAAATAAAATCGCTGAGAACAATAAAATAAAAATAGCAGTGCAGCCTAAATTACTTTGTGATTCGAATAATTCTAAGGTGTCGTTTATTGTAGTTAAACTGAATTTAGGAGCAGTTTTTATATCCAATTCATTTTCCAGATACCCATTACCTGTTTTTTCCAAGATTATTTTAAATTTTATCCTATAAAGATCCGAATTCTGTTTTTATGTTATTTTCTAATAGTTTCGAAAGTCATTGAGCCTTTAGGTTTGTGTAATAATATTCCCCAACTTGTTATCCGTCCTTTGGGTTTTTTACTTATCAAAGCAGTCCAGTTTTTGTACTTACCATTGGGTATAACCAGTGTAACCAACTTGCCATTTCCATAGATTTTCATTTCATAATTATCAAATGGTTGCATATTTCCAGGGCATAGTTTCAACATTTTTTCTTTGTTGTTTTGATAATCAATTTTTGAATCTTCTGGCGTGGTATAGGTAACAACATCCAATTCCTCATCTCTCTTTTTACACAGCTTACGGAAATCATCAATTTTCCCAGTATTGAGCAAATCTTTTAGATTAGAAAAATATTCAACTACCTCCTTTTGCAAGACAGTTTTATCTATTTTTTTCAGATCTTGACTCTCACTCCAACCTTTTACCTGATAAGGTAAACTTTTAACATCGACCTCCCAAGTCTGTTCCCAAAAAGGAACCTTTTCTGGAGGTGCCTGAATCTTTAACTCGCTTTTAGCATAGTCTATTTCATTTGAGTAGCCTAGTGGAACATTTTTGTCTGAAACAATTTTTGAAAAATAAATATGCCATCTTGCGGTTTCATTAAAAATGATGTCTTTTGGCAATACCATTTGATCAGAAGAATCTTGCTTAGGAAGAAATCTGATTTTTAAGGTATGTTTTCCATTGCCTAATAAGTAAGGATTCAATTCAGTTGTATTACTTATATTATTTCCATAGTAGAAATCAACAAGTATATCATCCAAATAAAGTTCGTAAGGAGATAGTGCATTAACGTGAGCTATATAGCCTATTTTACCTGTTGTTGAATGAGCGCTTTCTTGTCTATTAATTTTTTCTGAGTTTTTATTAATGTTATTTTGTGATTTTGTTGGCAATTACAAAAAATCATCAGAATTGAGAATATTGTTAAACTAATTTTCATATGATATCTATATTCCATGGATCTTTAGGATCTACTATTGAGAATTTATGATCAGGTTCTTCTTCGTCTTTTTTAGTGTCAGCTTTTGCACTAAACTCTAACCAAATTTTAGCGGTCAGTCCATTAAAATTCATCCAAGCTGGACATTTATCATTTCTTTTATCAAGGGTTGCTCTAACCTCAAACTCGGCTTTTCCTTCAATACGTGCTTCCGATTCGGCCGAACCAATTCCTTCTATACTTGCATTTATATCAACCTGCATGGAGATATACTTGTATAAGAATGTAAAATTGAAAACCAACACATGCAACAGAAAAGCTGTTCAATCACCCCAAAAAAACATTTATATTCTTTTTCTAAGCAAACAGGGATGTAAAAATTATTTGACTATCCAAGTCTGTAGCTTGCGGATTTAAGGTTATATTTTATAGCGATTTGGGTTCTGTTTTTACTTGATTTTCTAATACTTTTGAAAGTATTTGAGCTTTTAGGTTTGTGCAATATTACTCCCTAGGTTGTTATCCTTCCTTTAGGTGTTTTGCTCATCAAAGCATTCCAGTTTCTATACTTACCATTGGTTATAACCAGTGTGACTAGCTTGCCATTTCCATAAATTCTTATCTTCATCTGCCTCATCACTAATTTCAATCTTAGATTTATTTTTATTAACGAAATGGAACAGCTGGTTTTCTGAATACATATGCCATGCCTAAGCAGACAACACAAAAAAAGACAGAAATTAATGGGACTATATATAATTGAAAAATACCTGTCACTGATATTTCAGGAAATTCTTTATTATAATATATTTTAGCTCTCGTACTGGAAAATGATTTACTATTCGAATATTCACCAGAATTGATTGTATGCAAATTCCCTTTTCTATCATAAAATTGATAAACTGGAGAAAAGTACTGTGTACTGAGACCTGTTTTATTATCCTTTTTTAATTTCTCAGCAAAATCTATTAATTTTCCAGATGTTACTTCATACGTAAAAAGAACATTTAAACTTCTATATGATAGTGCGATACTGGAGATAAAAAGACCAATTCCCATAAAAAGGAACATAAAAAAAGTCAACCTATCTTTTATCATCTGATAATTTCGAGTTTATCGCTACCTTCTGGTTTATGCAGATAGAAGGTGTGTGATTTGGGCATCATATTTTTAGCAGTCTTAGAAATCAGCGGAGAATATCCGAAAGTAAGTGTATCTGCACACACTAAAGTTACCACTCTCCCATTTCCAAAAAATTTTAACTCTGCCTTCTTACATGGATATATAAAATTTCTTTTCTCAACGGCATAATCGCTCATATTCTTTGTAAGTTGATTTTCAATTTCCTTATTCCAGGGTTTTGATGCTGCTTCTTCATAAATTGTATTTCTAACTAATGAAAGAAATTTATTTTGATTGCCTTCTTTCAATACTTTTTTGTAATTGTCATAAAACTCATCAACTTCTCTATGGATATTTGGATCATTGATTAATTTTTTACTTTTACTCCAACCCACAATTTTCCAATTAATGTCTTTAGCATCCACTTCAAATGAAGTTTTATATTCTGAATATGGCATAGGCTTCTCTAATTGAGGCGTTTTATATACTAATGTTTCCCACTTATATTCGTTTCCTTTACCTTTAGCATTTAGCTGATCGAGCATAGTCATCGGCTCTTTGTTTTTTGTAATATCTATTTTAACAAAGGAGTTCTTAGAAAGAGATGAGACAAAAAGATTTTCCTCTTTTTTTGCAGGAAACATTCTTATTGTTATTTCCTGTTTTCCAGGCTTTAGAATATATTGGTTAATATCAACCGTTAAACCTGATCTCTCACCTAATCCAAAATAAGTAATGATCGGCATATCATTCAATAATATTTCGTAAGAACAATCTAAATGCTCATACTTTAGTTTAAACAACATACCTTCTTTTTGATATTCTATTTTTTCCATGATTTTATTTTCAGCTGCTGTATCTTTTTTGTTCTGTGCACAGGATTGTAAACTTATATAAATCCCTAATGCAATTAATTTTATTAACCTATTCATCGTCTCCTGTATTGAAATTTAAAAAATCTGTTTTCTTATTCGGATTATTTATGCAGCATTTGGAAAATCCGGAATAAACGATCCAAAAAAAAGATTTTATTGAGATTGTTTCATTTCCAACTTGCTTATAGCTTTTAGCAATCGTTTTGTTAAAACATGATGGCCTGAAATTGTATAAAACAATAAGGATGAAATAAAATTCAAGCTGGAAAATGGTCAGTTGATAACCGTCGTTGGTATTTATGATTAAGCTTTCGTTAGTTTCTTGGGTAATGAAGAAATAGAATAACGAGCAAACAACATAGAGCCTAAAAAGCAGAAAATAGCAGAATAGAATAGTTGAAATTCTTTTGGCTGTCATTAATTTTTTTTAATTACCACCATAAATCATTACTACCTGCAAAAGAATGAACCTATTATTTCTCAGATAAAAATTTTAAAGCACAATAGATATGGGGGAATTGGCTGTTTTTTTGTGGAATAAAACATATTCGATAAAAGCATCTTCCTCCTTTTCGTTATCGATATATACACCAGGCGCCTCATTTAACATCTGTAAACCAACGAACTTATCATTATTGTAAAAAACCAATCTGTATGATTTTAAAGGGTGCAACTTAACCAGATGATGCATAACACCACTTAAATAGGATGCCTCCTGTTTTTTTCTCCTTTCGCTGTCTACGTAGAGCGAAGTAAAAATATTCTCCTGCCTTTCGCTGGTCAATTTCTGATAAGCAGCTAAGTCATTATTTTTAAATGCATCGGTATATTTGATGTATTCTTTTTCCAAAGTCTCTCTTAGAATGGTCTGATCAATTTTTTTTAGATCGGCAGAATCAACATATGATAGAGTATATGGAACATCTGCATCAAATATTTTATTGTCGGTAAAAACCCCAGCAGTATATGTTTTTAAATCGGGGGTTTTATAATCCATAACGTCTTTACGTTCTTTGGGGGTATTTTTTTCAAAGGTTTCAATTTTCAAAATTACCTCTGCCCCTACCGGAAACTCCTCGCCCTCGTTTACCGATAGCATTTTTAAGGTGATGCTCTGTTTTCCACTTTTCGGGATAAAATTATTAATCGGTAAACGGAATGAGGTTGCTCCCAATTTATAATGGAAATAAAAAGGGATATCATTTACCAGAAGTTCGAAATAACAGCCTCTGGCATCTATAAACAATTCGTAAATCGGCTTTACACCCATTGAGTTTGTATTAATTATAATCGATCAATTAGTTAACGCAGGTAAAATTAATTCCCGAACTCTTTTAAATATCCTTTGGTATCTGGATTTAAGTAGGCAATTGCTAGTTCAAAGAAATTTGCATCTTCTGATTTCCCGAAACTAAGTTGGATAACTTTATCTTTTGCCCACCATTCGTAATTTGTAACGCCGGTTGACTGCGGTTGCTCTTTAAATGTAGCACCTTTGTTTTTTGCTTTTAAGTCGGTTAATAATGCATTATATTCTTTTAAGCCGGTATTATGTAGATTACCTGTTTGTAACCTTATCCTTATTAATTTATTGTTGGCCGTGGAACTTGTATAAATACTGCTGAATCCAATTTCTTTGGAATTCCAATAACCAAAGCTTCTCAAATCTGGATTTCGCATGCTTAGTAGAGGAGCTGTACGATCGATACTGAACAAATCGCCATAAGCTTCACCCTTTTTTATCACGTGGTTTTCCCTCTTTTTATAACGTTCTATTAAAGGCTGTTCCGTTATATTATAAAGTGTAAACCATTTAATCTTGATGGGCGTATCCTTGATATTGGTATGTTTATCAGCACCCATTACATTTTCCTTTGAATAAGCAAGTTTCGCAAAGAAGTTATCTAGATTGAGTTTTTGGAAATCGACCTTAGCAAGATCAATTGGCTTCCCTCTTTCCAGAACAGGGTTAACCCCTTCACTTTTGCAGCTATTCATCCCCATAAAACATAAAACCGAAAAAAGAATAACTCTAAATTTATTTATTTGCTGCTTTTTTATCATCTTGATCTGTATAAATTTTTTCTGGACCATACCAAATGCTTTCATTTAATAACACAAATTCTTTCTTTGCTTTAACATCCACTTTTTTATTAGAAACTTCTTCCCATTCTGGATTATGTACCGTTTTTTTCCTACGAACCAATGCAGAATAAACTTCTATTTCTGCTTTCATGCCAGTAAATTTCACCTGCACTGTTTTAAATATCCCGCCTTTATCTGCGTCCCAATTTTCGCTGTACTCTACCCCACCACCAATTGATGCCTTTGCTTTAAACGTAGCTACGGTTTCTTCTGTAGTTCCAACTGGGAGAGCAGCTCCGGTAACCGTAGCAATAACCGTTCCTTCGTAATCAACACCCGCTTCTAAGGATGCGCTTACCTTGATTTTTAGTTCACGTTTTAAGCCTGAATCCCAACCATCAAGGTTATGGTATCCGAGAGATACTTCTCCAGCAATTTCTGCATTTAGTTTAAAATTAAAATAGATATCAAGATTATCTATTGCGTACTCCAATGCTTCAATAATCCATTGAACAGCTTTACCAACCATGCCCCCAACTTTACCTAAAATAGCAACCAGATCTACGGTAATTCCGATACCAACAAAAGGCTTTAATGCCACTCCTCCCTCTATCCTTGTGCCTACTTTACCTTTGTTCTTGTCTAATTTCGCTAGGGCATGCTTCCACTTTATGGCGATACCAACATTGGGCGGATCAATATTAAATTCGAAAGTACGAATAGATCCTGTTCTAACTGCGGCAGAACCGCCAGCATTGGCACCTCTTCCATCAAATACTTCAAGACCACGATAAACGGCATTAAATGTGCCAACAACCTTTTTAATGGCATTTTCAATTTTATAGCCAGCCTCAAATTCGGTACCACTTGTAGCTGCTTTTAAGGTAAAATCGACCCCTACTTTTTCTTCTGTTTCGGCCTTTGCCTCCAATTCTCTCGTTACATGCCTAAAATTAAAATTGTTATGATATCCTCTTAAATCCTCGCGGGTTGACGTAAATTTTAGGGTTACCTTACGCGTTCCGGGTATTGCAATTAAAGCTGCCAATTCCCATTCCATATCAGGAAAAACGCGTATTTTAACTAGCTGATTTGGATAACGGCAAGTACTTACCGGCAGATAATAACTTTGAGATTTAGCTTCATCCAAAATAAAATAATTGAAAACCCAATAGCCATTCACCGCATCACTTGTCTGTGTTGATATGGCACTCTGTGCCTTTTCTAAAAATGTTTTGTTATAAACATACCTTAGCATCAATACCGCTTCATCATCTCCATTGAATTTATAATCTCTGTTTAACTGCCATTCCTGTGTTTCACTTACATCTTTTGATGGACCCCTCTTGGTATCTGGCTGTACATCATAATCATCCTTTTGACTCATATCGGGTCTGGTAACAAATACCCCCCCGTTAAGTCTTAACGCAGGCATTACACGATTTATCTGGAAAAGATTTTTCTGTTCACTATGTTTTTGTCCGGCTTCCAAAAGCAGGCCATTACATAGTACTCCTTTTGTAGTCAACTTACCAACTTTTATACTGATATTTTTTCGGTTATCTCCAGCAATGATGTCAAATGTTTGAGCGGTTTGATCAATCGGTTTATCTGTAGCGTCTTCATCAAAGATAATCACCTCCGCATCATCACTTTTAACGGTAATAGATGAAAATCCGCATGGATCAGATTCCTTACGCGTGTAACGTACGTCTCCAATGTATTGGATTTGGTTAACCTTCTGTGCTTCAATTCGATTCAAATAGCTATCCATCAATTCTTCGGATACCATAAATCGGCTTGATTCAGAGGGTTTGCTATCTAAATCTTCGAGTTTAAGTATGTTGCGGTCGTACTTAAGCAGGTCCATAGTGGGTTCGGCAGCAAAATTTTTGGTAGTTACTAAATGGAGTAGCTCCTTACCACTTCTGTCTTTATCTTTCCTATAAACTTCGAGGGCAATGGTAAAATTCTTTAGCCGGTTTTCTCCTTTTTTCCATGAAATATCAATTGGAAAGCCGCTGTTAAATCTAAAGTTATAATCATTAGCCGATGCTGCTCCACTGATATCAAATACTTTTACTTTATCCCAAAGATTATTTTCCTCAAAGGCTTTGGTATCGCGAAATGCAGCGGCGCGTTCTTTTTCGAAAAGATACATCTTAGCCATGTAAGACTTGCCTTTATCCATATTATATCCATGAAAAGCTATCTGATAGCGGATATACTCACCGTACCTTCGAACACGTTCACTTTCGGTAAAATAAGCAAAAATAATACTAGGCTTGGCCATAGGGATTACATAAAAGTAAAAGCCAGAGCCTGGTTCAAAGCTAAACACTTCAACGCGTTGCTTAAAACCATAATAAAAGGTTGATCCTGTAGGCGCGAATTTAATACTACTTCCAACTTTATACCGGGTTCCCAGCCCCCACTTTTTTACCGCAACTGTTCCGCCAGAAAGATTTCCCCATAAAGAGTTATCGTTACTTTTTTGAACATCTTTAAAAAAATCATTGTATATAAAAGCCCACCTCGCTCCATTTACAGTTGCCTGTTTATTTTTATTAGATTCTTCAATACAGGTTTCATCAACAATAAATTCATTTATATCATCTACGTTAAGCAGATATTCTCCACCCAAAACTACCTGGCCTAGATGACCATTATTCTTTTTCCAATAACAATGTTTTATACCTCTGGCCATAATCTTTATTCAGCATTTAAAAATTCGTAAAAATCAGCCTTATTAAGCTCCTTTATATTCACCAATGGATTTATCTGTGATTGCTGCTCTTCATCGGCATTATCAATATTCTGCTGAGAAGGTTGCCCTTTCTGCCCTGTTTTAGCAAAAAAAATACAGGGCGAACCACTAATGGTACAAACACCTTTACTATCTTCTACCAAAACCTGCCCACTGTTAATTAATACCATATCTTTATACATGCCCTTCCATTCGGTTAGTGCAGGTACACAGGGTTTAAAACCACCTGGGGTTGGCTGAAGTTTACATTGGCCAAAGGTGTTTTTTTCAAAAGTCATTCCGATATCTACATGAGACGCAATTAATTTTTGTGCGCCATCTTTATCGTTTACATAATGCTTTTGCTGGGTAAGCACTTTCAATTTATCGGTTGTGGTACCAAACTGGCATTGGCAGGTGGCACCTTGTACAATGATTTCTTTCTGTGACATTCTTTTCTCCTTTATTTAACCCAATACCCTTGCCCAAAATCCTTTTTTCTTTTCAACAGGAAAACTGCTATTTCCTTCTTGAATTAACAACTGCTGATCTGCTTTTTGAATGCTGCTTTCAATTTCGTAAGCAGAAAATGTTATGCGTTTAATGCTTATTTCTTTGCCATTTTCCTTACGATATAAATTCCAATCTACACGCGCATGTTTAAGCAATGCTCCATTCTGATCTAAATCAAAGGCCGCATTTAATTTCATTTTTAAAGGGCCTTCCTGCCTCATTTGTATTTTTTGCTCTTCAGTTAGCTCTCTTTCTGAAAAAAAATTTACTTTGAATGTCCCATAATCGGTATAGTTAGGCTCAACAGATTGAACACCTTCGAAAGCCATGTTTTTATAAGCGATAACAGGAAAAAACAATGTGCTTTTTTGAGATAAGTTACCATCGTATTTTAGGTATTGGGGATGAAAAAACACGTTCCAGAACATATCTGCCCTTAATGCATATTCAAGCTCAAACCTATCTGATATCTTTTTCTCCATCTTTTCTAAATATAGTTCTGCGTATTTCCCTTCATACTTATCGGAGATCTTTTCGGCTACCTGTTTCCAGCGGTCTAAAATCTCATTATGATTAACAATTCCCCTGAATATTTCATTTTTTGAATTTACATCAACTTTTAAGGGATAAATGGCGTTCATGGCCATACTGGCTAACTGTTCGCCCACAAAATCGGGTTCGTGCCGATCTATGAAAAGTTCTGTTTTATCAAAGCATAACTGCCAAACTTTATGTTCATCCCTAAATTGGTTTACCTTGAGGTGGATCTGGTAATCTAATCTTTTTGTCGCTTCTTGATTGCCTTCGTCATAATATTTAATGGTAATACCATAGCCCTTTGTAGAACGTGGCCTTGGAGCAAAATCAATCGCATGATCGATATTGAGCTTAATTTTACCCTGAGCTGCAGAATTTGAAAGGTTACTTACTTTTTCCATAACCAAGCGTATTAATAAGTAACCCTGTTACCATCGGCATTTGGGGTCATAGGCTGTATGACTCCGTAAGAACTTTTTCTATCTGCCGACCAATGTAAGTACTTGTTTCTCAACTCACGAAGGTCTTCCTGTTGTTGCCTTTGCGCCGGATCCCTAGGTAAATCTGCAGAAAAAACATATTGTGCCCCATTAGCCATTACATAATCTCTAAGCCTAGCTTTGATTCTAAGTAACAGGGGATTGCCATTAATGGTATATTTTGTTTCGGTTTTACTTTTAGCGAGTGGCAAATTATGATTTTGACTATATTCTGCCATATATTGTAAGGGAATATAACTATACTCTTTGTAAATAAACCTTGTTCCTTCCAAAGCCCAGTACATATTACCCCCGGTAACTTTCAATTGTTTTTCCTTATACCAAGCCTCTTTTATAAGTTTTGCTTTAAAGGCGTCTAGATTGCCTTTAAACGTCCATGAGGTAGCCAACTCCGATACTATTTCTGTACCTGTTTCGTAACTTCCACCAATATCACTGTGTACACCAGGAAAAACCCGTTCCCTGCCTACATTTGTATGTGTTAAAGAAAAATTCTTACGGTGCTCATTTTCAGCTACAAAATGGACAACATTTTGTGCACGACCAATTTGGTTGAGATGTAACTCTTCAACATCATTGAAATTAGGGGATACACTAAAATATTTTGAATATGACGATACGGTATCAAAAATACCCAAAAACCTTACTTTAATCTGGTTGGGCGATATTTTCAGTCCCGCAGCGCTAAACATTTTGCCTAGATGCCCACAAGCCGGCATTACCTCTAAACTTGTTGCTTCCCCGTCTGAATCAAATCTTGAGGTGATTCCAGTATGCGAGTCTGTAATAGTACTTGACCGATATTCGTTTTTACCAATCTCGTAAACAAAATTTCTTGCTGCCGCCGCACCCCTGCTAAAACCAAATACATCGAAAGTAATACTTCTTAATTTCTTTTTCCCATTGCTTTTTATCGGGACTTTCAGTTTATCGGTGAAAATTTTTTCACATGCCTTTCTCACTTTCCCCCTTATCCCTGTGCTTCCAGTACCGAAAGCATAGCCCATTTGACTATCTTTTTGCCTATCTTCAGTACCAATACCTTCCAAATAAATACTATGACTTTTATCGTAAATATCCCATAGTCTGGCGACATTAGACCAATCGTTCTGATAGCTGCTATCGCTATCTGTGCCATTACGCTGGTAAGTAGGAGTATTGGCTCTACGCTCTTGAGAATTATTCATATTGTTTTTTGTTCCATCAAAAAACACTCCTACAAAAAGATCTAAATACTCTACTTTATCGTTTGTCGGCACATAATTGCCCAATTTAACGCTCGTCATACTAATCTACTTTACTGATATCGATTTTCGCTCTGTTAAGCTGAATTTCTTCTGTACTATTTTTTAGCGATATTTTTGCTCCTTTTCCGTCTGCATTCAGCGATACAACCAGGTCTATCTCACTAGAGTTCCCAAGTTTCTCAAAAGAAGCGATTGTTTCTTTTTCATCAAAAGGTTTTATTTCAAGCCCATATTTCGTTCCGTCTTCTTTTTTCCAAACCAACGTGATATACTTTGGAACAGCCCTTAAAACGTACGGATTAGTGACCAGGTCTTCTCCAAATCGATTTTCTTCTTCACCGTTAAGAAAGTTGTAATAGCATAATATTAGCTGATCTTTAACCGGTAAATGAACTTCTGTATGCCATTGGTATTTTTTGCGATATAATTCATAAACAGCTGGATCCGGCATGCCATTGATTTTAATCCGATCTAAAATTTCCGGCTTCATAATCATTTTATCTTCCAGTGTAAGTGTGATAAAATTTGGTTCCAACATATATTTTGCATTGGGATAAGCCTGTTCTTTTGAAATGGTAGTCTCATTAGCCTCAAAAGCACCCACTTCAGTTTGGAAACCTGGACCGCTAAGCCAAACGACTACCTTACCTTTTGGCGCCAGACCAATTTTTATCAATGTGTAGTTGTCTTTTTTATTGGTTAAATTATCCTTAAATCCGGCACGGAATAATTCGGCAATACGGGCTTTATCCAACTTCCATTTACCCGTATAGAATTTCTTTTCCACTAGCGATAGCCAGGTAAAACTTAACGAATCCGGTGCTTCCATTTGCGTTGTAGAAACGCTCATCACACCACCATCGTTGCCCCAACCAGTATTTTGGGTTCCCCAAATGGCATCAAAGCTGTAGGTAAAATCATTGGCTATTATGGCTCCTTTATAAACTTCAACCGGGTATTCTTCCGGAGCCGAAACCGTACCTGTCCACTCAAATTTTTCTTCCATTTTTTGTCCTTTGCAACTTGTTATCGCGAATAAAATGAACGACAACAATAAATACCTGTTTTTTTTAAAACTCATGATTTGTTACCGCTTGATACAATTTTCTTGCTGCTGGCCAATGATAAATTTTGTGAAGTAGCTTCAACATTCATTACCTGAGCAATCTTTTCCAATTTAACGCCAACACGCAATTCGTATTTTTGAATCACCTCTATCGTAATATTCTTTGCCTGTTTTATGATTGCCATCCTTAAAAAAGATTAGATTTTTCTGCACTGTTAAGTTCTACAATTTTACCGCTTTGCATAGTCATGTTTTCTTTTGCACTAAACATGCTAATCTCTGAAGCAATTTCGTTTGATGTATCTGCGGTTCTTTTAAAATCTTTTGTTGCCAGCTCTGTCCTGTTGTTTGATGTTTCAGAAACATCGCCAACAGCACTTAAAGAATAATTATTTCCTGCAGTAGTGGCAATATCCCTACCAGCATTGGTCGATTGGTTTTGTCCAACCTGTATATCCATATTTTCACCTACATTAATCTGCATATTTTTACAGTTCAAAGTCATGTTCTCCAATGCAGTAATGGTAATATTATTGCCTTTGGTATCTATATGGATAATGTTGTTATGGATATCGGTAATTTTTATTCCTTGTGTGCCAGCATTATCGTCGAACTCAACAAGGTGCCCGCTCCGGGTAATAATACTTTTAAGGTGATTTTTAATTAAAGGGCTGCTATCTACGCTGGAACTGTGGTAAACACTACCCATTACAACCGGACGCGCAATATTGCCTTCTTCGAAAGCGATCATTACCTGATCGTCGATCTCAGGGATAGCAAAGTAACCACGGTTATTGCCTCTATCTCCAATACCTGCACTTGGGGTAACTACACGCAGCCATTCGGTAACATCATTGGTTAAACATTCCCATTTAAATTTTACCTTAATTCGGCCCTGACCCTGTGGATCGTTATTATCAATCACATCTGCCAATTGCATATCGGGCTGTGGTTTTTCAAAGTTTTTCACCAATAAACGTTCCGTAGTGGCTATTCTGCCTTCGAAATTATTGTGGTATTTACCATTCTCGTCGATATGGTGCTTGATATTTGTAATCAGAAACTTGCCCAAACTTTCGGTGGCAAATGCCATTTCTCTTCTCAGGCTCATCGTAATTTCAGCAATACTTCCAATACTCAATCCTGCGTTATCACCTCTGGCCGTAACCTTTAAAAGTTCACTGGTATTGGCCTTTTCTTCATTTTCTACCAGGTTTTTGATATCGTTATTATTGTCAACCCTGATTAAAGCAGGTTGATTAAAAGTTTTGCTAAAAGTTAAATTGGAAGCTTTAACGGCATGCGATAAATCAGGGGTACCTTCTACCTTTCCTGTACTCTCGCTTTGCAGCATTTCATTCTGCTTTGGATTGTACGAAAACCGTTTATTTTTTATCGGTGCAATTTCCATGGCATATTGCATTTCCTGCACATCTCTACCATAAAACAACGATATTTCTTTCTGTATGTTCGGTTTACCAAAATTAAGCTGTTTACCATCGTAAAAAAACCACTCATGGTATTCGGCCGAAAGACGGTTTAGAAAAGCAAAATCGCTTTCTCTGTATTGAATAATATAATCAATAGAAGTACTTCTGGTGGCATTGGCCACTACCTTTAAATCGTTAGCGGGTGTATCTTTAGTAGCCAGTTTTACGATCTCATTCAGATCTTTATCCAGATAAGAGCCCAGATCGGGTCCACGATCAATTAAAATAGTTGGACTGTAACCGCTTACGATTAAAACACCATGGTAACCATGATTTTGTGACAGTTGCACTTTAGAAACCAGACCTACAAAATTCTGCATGCCTTCTGGCGAGTGGCCAAAAGATGCGGTTAAGGTTTTACCAACAAAATCGCGGCTATCATCTAAAGTGATCAGCCCCGGTGCACCCATTTGATCATGGTTAAAACGCAGCTCAAAATAATGGTGTTCGTTAAAAGCCTGTGTAAGACTAAAGGAAGCAAAATGGGTAATTTCCTTATCTTCTATATTGATTTCTGCAATGAGTTTCTTTTCCATATTGATTAATCTTGATCACAAAATTACCCTAAGCTAAATCCAGTTGCCGAGTTTTAATGCATAACTTTTCTAGTAAAAATGATTCCATTTTTATACCAGTACTGTTCAGATGATTTTTGTGTGCGGATGCCGAACCAAACATTTTACCAGGGTGGTAAATGTTTTCTATTGCAATATATTTGCTTTGGCCAGACATAATTGAGCTTTAATATAAAAATAGCTGACAGGACTATCCCAATCTTGCTATGATAATTTAGATATACTATATAGTAACTGAAGCGCTTTGAACTAGATACGCCCCGATAAAATCGGGGCGTATCAATTTAATTGATATGCATAAAATGATTAAGCCTTTGGCCAATCATTTTCGTGTTCGGCGTTACCTAGTTTTAGCTTACGTGCCGATACCACAAAACTTAAAGTCATCGGTGTATTGTCGTTAACTGCAATACCCTCATTATATTGGATAATGTAGCCATCTTCGAAAGATAATTCCTTCATTTTTGCATCTTCCTCACCTTTTTTGAAAACGATGTTTCCTGAAAGCGGCTTATACTGATTGTTAACCATCGATTCGATTACTGAAGTATCTTCTGTAGATTCGATTTCGATGTTGATGGTACCACCATAAACACCTGATGATGGACGGCCTTTTGCGTCAACATCTCTATTTAATGAAAAGCTGCACTGTAGTACATCAAACTCTTTTGATCCTAAGTTTAAACGGGTTTTGAATGCCATTGTAGTAAAATTTAAATGTTTTTAAATGAATGAATTGTGCTGAGCGGCTGGCGTGGAGCGGAGAGCGTGGAGTTTGGCGAATGCCGTTAGGCGTTTAGAACTTTAAACCCACCTCTCTACGTTTAGCGTTTAAAGGCTTAATGGTTAGTATTTATACACCTTAAACCCTAAACCTCACACCCTAAACCTTCCTTAGGCCTTCGGCCAATCGTTAAGGTGCTCTGCGTTTCCTAATTTTAGTTTTCTCGCTGAAATCTGGAATTTAAGCGTCATTGGGTGATCGCCCACAATGTTTATCCCTTCGGAATATTTAACAATGTAGCCATCCTCGAAATGAACTTCTTTCATTTTGGCATCTTCCTCTGTTTTCTTGATCAGAAGGGTTCCTGTAATAGGTTTGTACTGGTTGTTTACCATCGCCTCGATAATTGAGGTGTCTTCGGTTGATTCGATCTCAATGTCGATGGTACCGCCATAAACTCCAGAAGAAGGTCTTCCTTTTGCATCTACATCGCGGTTTAACGCATAGGCACAGTGAAGCACATCGTACTCCTTGCCCGAAAAATTTAATCTAGCTTTGAAAGCCATAGTTTTAAAATTTAAAGGTTAAAAAATTGATTATCAGTAGCCTCCGCTACTATGATCTTATAACCAAATATCAGGCCAAACAAGCTATATATTGCTCATTAATGAGCGGTAATAAAATTTCCAAGAACCTTAAAATGTACATTTACGCCCTAAAAACGTAGTTAATCAGGATGATTTGTGGAAAAAATGTGGAAAAATCCGAATCTATCTTTAGTGTTACAAATACATTTCTGCACATGCAGACAGTACAAAACTGTAGCAACTATACACAAAGTGTGGCATTTTAGGACAATTTTATAAATTTCAAAACGCTGGCATATCTCCTAAAACCAGATCATAGGAATCTTAAATTAATTGTGACCCAAATTTTTCCATCTTAGCCAACCACTTCTGGCTGTAATGATTTTCAAGAGAATGTAATTCGCCTATGGTATTGGTCAGTACAGGGCTCATTTTGCATTTTTCAAAAACTACTTTTTTGATTGAAAGGTAGGTAGTCTTCTTATTTGCCTTCCACTCCTTAAAAGTAGCCTCGTCTAAAATAGATACAATTCTTCCAGAGCGGCCACTAAAGTCATTATTTACATTTTGCTGTTGGGTAGCAAAGACCTGATCGGGCATAAACAAACGATCAAAAAAGCCTTTAATTTTTGCCGGAATATGATCTACATACACCGGACAAAAAAGCACAATGTGGTTACTTTGCCTAATCGCTGTTAAAGCTTTCTGCAAATCGGGTTCTAACTCGGCAATCTGTCTATTGTTAAATAGTTTGTTCGAGTTAAAAATCAGATCGATGATGGCTAACTCCCTTACGGTAGCGCCAACACTTTCTGCACCTTGCTTATAGGCGTTAATCAGGAAATTTGTAGATGCGTTTTTTTCGATATCCCCATTCAGGATAAGTATTTGCTTCATTTTTTTTGATTAATCTGATTGGGCCGATGCGTTACAAAATTATAAAGAATTTGTTAAGTGTTATGCATACCCCATAAAAAAACCCAACGCTATGGTTGGGTTTTTATTTTCAGCTATCAAAAACTATTGCTGATTATATTCTGAACTCCAGGTGGTACTTTCATCTTCACCTTTATGTCCATCTAGTTTTACCACAAAACTTTTAGCCGGAAAATATGGCGTAATGTGTATATCAAGGTGAATTCTGTCCTTTTGTTGCTCGTCTCTTTCAAAACGCATGATCTTAAAACGCTCAATCAAACGGTCAGCGCCCTGGATGCCATCTAAAAATTTAACAATCTGGCCACGCAAGTCCTGTTCGGTTTTAGATGTCCAGTTTTCGAAAGCCCTTCTATTCAAGAAATCGAACAATACTTTGGTAATATAATCGAATACACGCACTACTGAATAGGTTTGTAGACCAATATTATCACCATTAAACAGCGTCTTAGCAGAGAAAGCCATTACTTTACCATACTCGTTAACCATCGGCACTAAACCTACACGTTCTAAATGAGAGATTTCACTTTTCTTTAAATCGAATTTTACACCATCAACCTCATTTATAGCACCATGTTTTTTACCCGCCGTTACCTGCGACATTAGGGTATAGTACATTTTACCTGCTAAAGCGGCCGAACCTGGCACGGTAAGATCATCTTCCTCGCCCACTTCTGCTACTTTACCGCGGCCAACCAGCCAGTTACAGGTCATGATTACGTTTGATCTGAAAGCGTCACCACCGGTAAAGTTTGCTGCAGTAAATAAATCGAGTACATCATCCGGTTGATCTAAATCGGCAAAATCGGTTACCAGCATCGCTTTATTGTTGTGTGCGATCTTAGCCCATCTTTCTAATACTTTATTGGAACCCATGTAACCTGGAACAACCATTAACGAATAGTTATTACGAAGATCTAAGCGATCATAATTCTGCTTTAACTCATCATCAACATATTCGATAAAACGCGGATTATCAAGATCTTTAATCTGATCCATTGATGCATTTAACAGCACCACGTTTTTCAGTTTCTCTGATTCTGTATTTTTATAGAATAAATGAACCGAACGGTAAGCCTGCTCCAGTTCTCTGGTGCTTTCCAGCGCGGTAGCGATGTTCTTATTTAAGTTTTCTTCTGCGGAATTCAGTTTTTCGGTACTTTTTTCTACCATATCTGCCACAGAGTTGGAAGACTCAAGCACATCTATCCAAAGTTGGATTTTCTTTTTCAGCTCTTCGCGTTCTTTCTTCTTTTCATCGCCGGTTAGAAAAATCTGTTTTCTTGCTTTTCTTTCGGGATTTAAATTCTGAAGGCCATCAACTGTAGCTTCTAACAAATCGAAACCGCCAACCTTGGCTAGTTTTTCTAAGTTATCTTTAAGTGATGTTTTTTCTATGGTTTTACCCTCTGCCGGTTTAAAACCTACTTCGGAGATATTTTGGTCTGCTTTTAATTCTTGAGGATTTGACATGTTTTCTCAGCGTTTAAATTATTTATTTTGCTCCAATTCATCAACAAAGTTCTTCAAAGCATTGATGAAGGCAGATTTGGTTTCTTCATCATCAAGTGTAGCTTTTAAGGTTTTGTTTGATTTTAACTGTTTAATTACATTCAGCGACATCTCGCGCTCAATGTTAACATTGGTAAGGTAATTACTTTGATTGATGATATTTTTTACGCCAAAATCACCCAGGTCGTTAAAGTTTATGGTTTCGCCAACGGTAGATCCGTCTTGTTTTTCGAAAGCTACTTTTACATTTGGTTTATAATGAGCAAATACTTCCTTTACCGTTTTTAATCCTTCTACCTTTTCTGGTTTTATCGGTTCGTTATCGGTAAGCTTCTGTACAAAAAGCGTCTTGTTATGGGCAATCTCTGCGAAAGCTTCTGAGGTATCAATTTTCCGCTCGTTACCTCCAATTTCATAGTTAAACATAGTATGTCGATTTAGATTTAAGATTAATTTTTTCTAATAATATAATAGTTAACGTTTTAACTCAATTTTTGTTCCAATATTTAAGCTTATGGCTGAATAATATTCCATTCTAATTTATCATCCTCTGCATGTTTGCTTACTTTGATCTTTGATCCTTTTTTCAGCTCACCAGAAATGATGTATTTGGAAATTGGCCTGCGCAAAAGATTTCTGATTACCGCCGATAACTGTCTTGCACCATACTTTGGTGTAAAACCATCTAAAGCAATCATTTTTTTGGCGTCTTCTGCTATTTCAAACTCGATACCCATTTTGTTTAGCGATTGTACCAAACTGTTCAGCTGAATTTCAAAGATGCGCACCACATTGCTTTCGTTAATCGGTGCAAATGGAACTATTTCAGAAATCCGCGCTAAGAATTCAGGACGGAAATGTCCGGCCATAACTTCCATTAATTGGTTTGATGCTGGAATAACGCCTTTCCCTATCTGTTCTGCGATCCATTCGCTACCAATATTTGAGGTAAAAAGAATAAGCGAATTACTAAAATCGCCTTCTTTTCCTAAACGATCGTGCATATGGCCTTCGTCCAAAATTTGCAGAAAGGTATCGAAAACCGAAGGGTGTGCTTTTTCAATTTCATCGAACAATAGCACAGAATACGGCTGCTGCCTGATTTTATTTACCAACAAACCGCCTTCTTCATAGCCCACGTATCCCGGAGGCGCACCATAAAGCAGGGCTGCACTGTGTTCTTCTTTAAATTCTGACATATCGAACCTGATCATTGCCTTTTCATCGTTAAATAAAAACTCGGCAATTGATTTGGCCAATTCTGTTTTACCCGTACCGGTTGGTCCCAGTAAAAAGAAAGAACCGATAGGCTGTCCTTTTTTGTTTAAGCCGCTACGCGATTCCAATATGGCATCTGAAACAGCTTTTAAAGCCTGATCTTGACCAACCACTCGTTTTTTAAGGTATTGCTCCATATTGAGCAATTTTTCCTTTTCACCGGCCTGTAGTTTCCCCATCGGGATGCCTGTTTTATAGGCCACTATTGAAGCAATATCCTGTTTGGTGATGCGGTCGCTTTTTTCTGCAGCATATTTTTTTAATTCCTGTAGGCTGCTGCTGATATAACCCCGGTATTCATCGGCGGTTTCGAAGGCATCGGTCTGTGTCTCATCAGTTAAACGGCCCAATAAAACCGGACTTAATTTATTTTGAAGTAATGAAAAAAGCCATTTATAATCTGCAAATCGATCGGCTTCTGATTCCTCTGTATTGGCGTTTAATGTTCCCAGCGCTGTCTCTAAGCTATCAATGGCCTGATCAGAAGTATCGTTCATCATTTTCATGGCCGCCATGGTCCTGTCTAACAGATCAAAAGCTGAATCAGGCAGCCTTCTATCTTTCATATAACGCTTGGCCAAACGCACACACTCGCCTAAAGCATCTGGCTCAATGGTTAGCGTATGGTGCTCTTCGTATTTAACAGCCAGTTTCTGCAACATTTTTATGGTGCTTTCTTCATTTGGTTCATTTACCTGAAGCACTTCAAAACGTCTGCTGAAAGCCTGCTCTGGCTCGATAATCTTACGGTATTCATCAACAGTGGTAGCGCCGATCACCGTTATTTCGCCACGGGCAAGTTCTGGTTTTAACAAATTGCCAATGCCAGCACCCAAAGGGCCTTTACTATCTAACAGCGTATGGATTTCATCAATAAACAGTACCGCTTTTTCGAACTGTTTTATTTCTTTAATGATATTTTTTAAGCGGTCTTCGATTTCTCCTTTATAAGATGCACCCGCAATTAACGAACCTAAATCCAATTCAAAAAGCTGAACTGGTTTTAAACGCTCGGGAACATTCTGATTTACAATATCGATAGCAAAACCATCTACCAAAGCTGTTTTCCCCACACCCGCATCGCCAGTTAAAATTACATTCGGCTTGGTTCTGCGGCAAAGGATCTCCATCATTTGGCGGGTTTCTTTATCGCGTCCAATTATCGGATCTGTTTTACCATCCCGAACTGTTTGCAGGCGATCTATACAATATTTATAAAGGGCATTGCCGGTACTTTTATTTTCGGCACCAGCAGTTGTTTTATCTGGCGAAACTACCTTCGAAATTTCTTCATCCTTTACATAGATATCCAAAATTTCGCGTTCTTTGATCGGAAAAGATTTCAACTGATCAGGCTGAAAACCGATACCAGGTTTTGCGAGCGCGGTTAACACACAAACTGGTGTGATCAAATCAAGTCCAAGTTTAATGCGTACATTATCTGCTTCTTCAAAAATAACCGCAATTTCTGGCGCACCGCTAACGGTATCGCTAAGGCTTGACGATTTCTCCTGTTCATCTATCCGAACTTCAGCCCACTCGCTGATATACTCATCATCTTTCCCAATGGAAGCAATAAAAGACCTTAAACCAACATCTTTATGCATCAATCCTTTAAGGAGATGAGCTGCGGAAAACACCTCGTTCCTATATTCTTTTGCCAGCGACTGTGCAATATGCAGCGCTGTTTTTACCGATTCGCTTAAGTTTGTAATTGCCATAGCCTTTAATTGGTTGTAGGCAATACTGCCGGATTAAAATTATTTTCGGTAATATAGTAGTATAGCTTGCCGTTTGAAATAAACTGCTGTTCAATCTGCGTAGCCCTTTTAATCTGCTGAACCGACTGATCCAATAATTTAATGTAAACTTCAAACTGATCTAGTGGCATTTTAGAGGTGTTCTTTAAATCACTCACAATGTATTTGGATAAAAACTCATTGTTTAAGGGCAAACCTGTAACCAACTTGATGTAGTTTGTTAAAGTCATAGCCTTAATATCTCCAGATGAGATCTTCATACCCAATAACTGCTTAGGCATTCTTACATAGTTTTTAACCAACTTACGCCTGAAAGAAGATTGATCTGCCTGCAGATTTTGTCCTAACATAACCGAAAAAACATCTAAAATCTGCTTGTACTCCATATTGTTTAGTACAATCGCATATTGCAATGTGGATGGGTTATTTTTTACCACATCGGCAGACAGGTTTGCAGTTGTATAGTATTTAAAAGCATTGTGCGGCATACGATCGGCCACTTCCATACCAACTGGCTGAGGCAATAAAGCTTCTACATCAGCGGCTAAATTTTTGCGCGAAATCCCCGTTAAGCGGAAAGCACTATCCAAAGAGCTGATCTGGTTGTAAATATCCATATTGGTTTCTTTTACAAAACGGCGCAAGGCAATCGTCATGCTCTGGTTGGAGTTTACAGACCCTTTAGTAGGGAAAACCACACCACCTTGGATCAAACTGTTTTTAGGATAGTCCAGGTAGTAAGAAATAGAATCCTGCAGGCTGGTATTGTAAGGCTGAAAGCTTTTTAAGCCTTCACCTTTAACCATCGTATTTTTTCTATACTCGGCTGCACGGATGGCCGATTCTGAAACCAGTTTACGTGATTGGATAACAAAATCGTTAAACGACTGGTTAAAATCGCTGTATACCTGTAAAGCTAAAATACGGGCATCGGCAAGGGCAACCTGTTCGCTCATCTCGTTAATCAGGTAATTATTGGTACCGTTTGTATTGCCGGTACTACCTACTAAAATAATTAAATTGGTTTCGTTCTTTTTTACTTTAAATAAATTTAGCGCTACTTTTAAGGCGCTAAAAACAGGACTTTCTGTAATCTCTCCATTACATCTCATGGTATTTTTTGCCTGGTTTGATAAGAAGGCCATGAATTTCCTATAATCATCCTGAATCGGGCTAACAAAAATGCCCTGCTGTCCGCAGCCAGTTTCACCGCGATATACCACGCCACCATAATTTACTTTGGTTCCTTTGCCAAAATCGCCCATTATACTTTCAAATGAACCAATGGTGTTGGTCATTCCAGAAAGATACTTGGTCATTGGGCTTCCGCCATCTACTACGAAAACAACATTTACCTTTGTTTTATTTTTACGCAGCATCAGGTAATCCTGATAAGAAAGTGATGATCCGTTAATGGTTAAGATCTTATTATCCTTTTTGTTGTAAACATCTGTGGCAATACCTACTGTGTTGCCTGCTTCGTCATTTGAAACGACAGGCACACTACGCAGGATCAGGTTTTCTCGTGGCAATAGGGGATCTATTACAAAATTAGTTCCGTTATTGATTCCGTTTTTAATGGCCATAGCGGTAGAATCATCCTTGTCATAATCTCCAGGTTTAACAGAAGTGATGTATAAACGATCGCCCCAGTGGTGTACCGCCTCGGCAGAAACCCATCCATAAATACTTTTCAGGGCAGTATCTGCAACCAATTGATCATCTGAGCCGATCAGATATTTTTTACCATCTTCCGATTTTTTATAAATGTAGGCAATTTCGTGCAACCTCACTTTGGCTCTTCTGTCTTTAAGTTCGGGCGTATTGTAAACCAATATAGAATCGGTAGTATCGAAATAAAATTTTGGTTCGGTTAAAGCATTTTTTCCATTAACAATACCAATTGCTTTCTCTGCATAACCAGTTTTTTGGTTAGAAAAAGCACGTTGCCATAAAAGCAGTTTGGATTTTGCAATCCACCCGTAACTGATGGCACTTTTTTTATCATTGATTTTCCTTCCCCTGATCATTCCTGCTTTATACTTAATCAATTTAAGGTAGCCATTCTGTTCTTTAGAAACATAAAAAGGTTCCATAAAGCTTATTTTTTTCATAATAAGGCTTCCACCTGGGGCTGTTGTTGTATAATTATCTTCACGATCGGAAAAAACAATCCATGGCAGGCTGCTTCTGTTCGTATTATCGTTAACGTTTATGGTTTCAGCCGGCCTCTCGTAAGATTTAGGCATATATTTTACTTTTTTGCCAAAGGATGCCGGTGATTGTGCATAGGCAAACGATATTCCTAAAAATAGGATGCTTAAGGCATATAATTTTTTCATATTCTTTGTAGATGAGCTTAAAATTAGGTTAAGTGGTTAATCTATTTTGTTTTTGCCGGAGCAGCATCAGTAGTTGCTGTTGCCGCGGGCTGGGCTGTTCCTGAATGTTGTTTAATATTTAACAAACTGGCACAGGTTGAGTTTGGCTTAATGGTTAATTGCGCCTCGTCTACCGCTATTTCGCCCCCAAATGTTAAGCCCATACAGTATGAATAAATATCGGTCTGTTTTTTCTTACCATTCATTTCTACGTTCACAGTTACTTTTTCATTGTTGCACATGTATTTGTTAATGAGGTAGTAATAGTTGGAATTAAAATCTGCACCATTGGCTATGGCTTGTAAGCGGGCCCGGATATCGTCAATGGTTTTACGTTCTCCATCACCGGGAGCAACTAAATCTTCTACTATTTCAGCATTTGGATCAGTAATCAAAATATTTAAAAAAGCTGGTTTAGCTGCTTTATCTGACCGAAGACGGACTACATATTTTCCAGGTGTACGGTAAGTATACAAAGCTGTTTTTCCTTTAACGTCAACACGACCGGTTTCTCCGAAAGACCACTCAAAATCTTTTCCTGCGCCATCACCCTCAAGCCTGATCTCTTCGTTAACCAAACCAGCTGTTGGGCCGCTAATGGTGAGTACGCTATCTACAACCGGCGTATGCACTGTATCGCGTACCGTAACCGGAAATTCCTGGCGGAGTTCACCATCAACGGTTAGGCGCACAATATAAGTGTCTGGCTTGGTGTAATGATAAGTTCCTGTTTTTGTGGTGGCTTTTTCGCCATTACCAAATTCCCATAACCATTTTGAGGCTTTTGGAGTATTATCGGTAAAAACCAGATCTTCATTTAAATAAATTTCATCCTTAAGGATTCTCGCATCAATTGTTCTTTTTTCGAACAATGAACTTTTAAATAAGAAAATTAAGCCTGTTAAGAGCAGTACAGCCAAAAGGATGTACAAAATAACATAGCCCTGCGAATTTGAATTAACTTGCTTGGTGTTTGTTTCAGACATAGGTAGCGTTTTTTATAGGTTGTTCTTGGTAATGTTTATCTTGCAGACATCGTTTGCTGTAACTGACGCCGATTGGTGATGCAATCATCTAACTGTCTTTTATGCAGCTCGATATCAGAAATATTTCTATTTTGTTCTTGTCTATCGTAAAATAATCTATCGTATAACTGTGCAGTATGCACGAAGATTTTATAACGTGAATCTGAAGCCTTGCGATCAAATGCAGCTTTAATTGAACCTAATGAAAGCTGGATATCGTTCTTTAAAAAAACGGCCTGTACATTTGGATTGTAACGCGTAATCTGTTTAAAAGTAGTATCAATGGTGGGCATGGTTTCTTTTACCATACTTTCGAATGCTTCATTCTCATTGATTTTAACTTCAAGCTCTTCCTTAGAAATTTCGTACTGCGATTTATCGCTATAAAAAATCCCAAAGCTCAAAAGCCCAACGGTAAAAACGAACAACGCTATAAAAAACAAGAATTGTTCGCGTCTTTCTTTTATGCTTAACTTTATCATATCGTTTTAAATTACCTGCCGTATCTACCGTTCCTGATTTTTTGTGCTGCTGATTGGTTTGCCTTCTGGCACTCGTTTATCCGTTCTTTATACCGCTGTATATCACTCCTTGATTGGAACAGCGAATCTTGTAAATCGGCCATTGCACCGACATTTTTGTTCAGTTTTTCGTACAGATCAAAACTTGGACTTGGTTCGGTTTTTTTAGAGATCAAATCTTTTATCCTGTTATTGGCGCTCTGAATATCACTGAGCAGGATACTTTGCTTGCTCATTTCGTTCGCATTATAATCGCGATATTGGGCAAGTTCTTTAAAACGAACCTGGATTAGATCAAAATTAGTATTGATGTCTTTTCTGAGGTAAGAAAGTTTTTCTGTTTCCTTTACTTTTTTATCAAGTAAGCTATATTCGTAGTCTGAAGCTGCAAAAAACAGATAAATACATAATATAGAGAATAGTGTAAGCAGCACAAAGTCTAAGATAAACTTGGTGTAAGCGCTCCTAATTTCGATGGCGTTAATAGGTTTCATAGAGGGTTAATAGTTTCACATCACAATGGCACAATGATTAATCTGACACCAACTTTCACTCAAAATCACACATTCCTTTCAAATTATCACCGTACTATAACAATTTTTAATATTTGTTGTTTGGTTATAAAAACGATTTTATTTCTTTTACTTTTAACAAACTTTAAGCCAAACCGTTTATGTCTGAAAATTTTTATAACAAACCCTTCAGATTTAAGTCCATTTTTTCAGGTAATGGCCTTCAGCCTACCGACTTGGGTAAATCAATTTCGAACCACATAGAATTGATTATTTTTACCCGGTTTGGGGAACATAGGTACCACAACAATTTTGGTTGCGAGATATGGGATCTTGATTTTGAATTGATTGTAAGTGAAAGTATTTGGGAGGAAAAATTTCGCAAATCCCTACTAAAATCCATTACAGACTATGAATTTAGAATATATGATACTTCAGTTGAAGTACATATTACCGAGGTAGAAAACGTATATCCGCTACGTAAGATAACAGAGATCAAAAAAAAGGTAGATATTAGCGTAAGGGCGCTGATAAAAACCACAGGAGAAAAATATTTCTTTAATACCGCATTATTTCTTAGTCCACTATCAACCTAAAATTAAAACGCTCAAAATATTCTACACATGAAGCCAGTTTTTTATTCATCAAAAGATGAAATCAGAAATAGAATTCTAAAAAATGCCGAAGATTTTTGGAATGTTAAAGACAGTAACGATTTTGATCCGCTTGTAAAGCTGATTATTGATGCCCTAAGCAACGAACTTTTTAACGTATCCAATGATGTAAAAAACCTGGAAAATAGGATCTTTGACAAAATTAGCCGCATTTTGGCTCCTGATCATTTAACCTCATCATTACCTGCCCATGCCATTATCCATGCCCGGCCTATTGAAGAGGAAGATTACCTTTCACCATATACCCAGTTTGCTTTTAAGAAAAACATCCAACAGGAAAATGATAAGGCTAAAAAAGCAGACATTTTCTTTAGCCCTTTACACACGGTAAAGGTTAACAATGCATCAATAAAATACATTGCCACCGGAACTACACTTTTTAATGTAGAACAATTGAGTAAACAGCCAGTGCTAAATACATTGCCAGGTTTTTCTGTAGAGAAGAATACCTTATACATTGGTTTTAGTGGATTAAAAACCTGGATGGACTTTAATAAACTGAACTTATTTTTCGATTGGAAAAATTATTCGGTACCCGAAAATACCTACGATCTTTTATCGTTGGGAAAATGGTTTTATAAAGACAACGAAATTACGGCTTATACAGAAAGATTTATGGATGAGCCTTTAACGGGTAAAATTGAAGCCCCGTTTCACCATAAACAGTTGCTTAATCTAATTAAGGCCGATGTATTACAGTTTTATAACAACAGATTTATTACACTTGGCGATCTTAATGATTTCAATATTGATGATAGCAAAGAATTACCTGCTGCTTTCGCTAATATTTTTCAACCAAATGCTTTAAACCAGATTGATCCAAAAGTGAAATGGCTAAAGGTAGTTTTCCCCGCAGCCATTAACCAGGAAATGCTAAATGAGCTCCATATTTATATCAATGCTTTTCCGGTGGTGAATAAAAAATTAAATCAGATTAAACACCGGCTTAAAACCATGAACAATATCATCCCGATTAAAACGGAAGCGATGGACCAGATGCTGGCGGTAGAAAATCTGAAGGACAATAAGGGAAAAAGTTATAACGAAATTCCTTACACCAATGAGAACGATACGGGCGATGGTTCATTCTCCATCAGATATGGTGGCACCGAGCGTTTCGACACCAGAAATGCAAAAGAACTGGTTGATTATCTGTTTGAGCTGCTTAGGGATGAGAAAGCTTCATTTTCGGCATATGGTCCCGATTTTTTAAGTACAATTCTTAAAAATTTAGAACAAAATATTGCCCTTATTGAACAAAAGAGCCGTTCGGCATTAAAAGACATCAAAGAATTACCCAGCTATATTGTATTAAAGCCGATTGACGATGCCGATATTCTATTTTTAGATATTTGGGTTACACAGGCCGAAGAGGCCAACCTAATTAATGCGGGCAGCCGATTAGCGCTATACGATAACAATATGGTAAATGCAGAAAGTATCTTTTTGTTAAGCCAAACAAAAGGAGGCCGATCAAAGTTAAACGCCACGAACAGCGTACAGGCTTATAAATATGGATTGACTACGGCAGACCGGATTATTACTAAAGCAGATGTAATTAATTTTTGCCGTTACGAACTGGGCAACAAGCTAAAAGGCATTACGCTGGCCAAAGGTATTATTATGGATAACAAACCAAATGCAGGTTTTATTAAAACAACTGATATTATCATCGAACCTGCAGATAACCTTCAGCTCAGTGCACAAGATTGGGAAGAGCTTTTAAACCTTACCTTGGCTAAATTGAATTTAAGAAGCACAATGAATGTGCATTATCGATTAATGCTGAGGCCAACATTGTACAGAACGGTTTAATAAAAGATTTGTCATTACAATGGCGCTTCACTTAAAATGTCCTCAGTGCGACGGCAGCGATCGTTGTAGGATTGCCTCATGCCTTGCAATGACGACCTCTACCAGTATTAATAGAATTTTAAAGATAAACCGTATAACCTAAAAAAGCACGCTCGCCATCTTCACTCAATACCGTTTCCTGTAAATCGGGTGCAGTAAGGAGTTCAACATTAACATCTGTATCTACAGGCATTAAGTAGTTTATGGCCATATCCAGAATGGCCCTATTCTTTTGCCCCGGAATAAAATTGACCAACTCCTGTGGGGAAGTTGGACCAATGTTAATATTGAAAGATTCATGCTCTGGCATAAAACTATCTCCTATAATGGTATCAATGCCAAGTGAGCCAGAGCCCAACTGTATTTGCAGGTCGTCTGCAATTTTTATGGGCTTAACATTAGCTGTAGCATCTACAATCGCAATTGGCAGATTAAACAACGCGGTTAATACTTTTGATACAAAATCGATATCGTTTCTTTTCTGTTGAATTTCCGGTAACAAGTGCATCCAGATAATGCTCTGCTCTTTATTTAGGAGATTAAACTCATCCCATCCAAATTCGAAAATCCGGCTTAAATCAGAATAGGTTGTTTTTTTATCGAGCATATTTTCATATAGCTCAGTCATGATTCTTACGTGATTAATTTCGGCATCAAATGGGGTAAAAAACAATCGGGCCTGCTTTTCCTCCTCCCTCCTTTCCCTGATATCCTTAATCATCGATTCTTCATCCATACCAGCACTACCTGTTGGCGGCCGGTGAAAAAGACCTTCGGGCAGCATATCATATAAGCCTTCTCTATTAACGTTAATACGGATACGGTCGTGCCTTCTTTTTTCAGAATAATAAACACTGGTGTCTTCGATGTCTTTTGCAAAAGCGCGCTTATCGGGCCCTATCGGGATGATTTCGATACGATCGGCCGCTATAATATTACGTTCTATCAAATCAGCCGCGTGGGCTACTGCCTTGTAATCTGTAAAGAGTTCGTTATTTATAAAAGTTTCTTTTTTCATTTAAACTTTAAGCTTGCATTTTTGTTATAAATTAAATTTTTCCATCATCGAAAAAATAAGATATTATATCAAATACTAAAGATACTATATTTGTACTACATCTCATCTATAAAAATTAATGGACGTTAAATCATTTTTTATTCGCTTTCTCCTGTTTCCGCTGATCTTTATGGTCTCAACGGCAGTACTCTCTGTCATCAATAAGAAGAACCAGTTTTTAAACAACAAAAAACTTATTGTAAGTGTTCTAATTATCGGTATTATTTTAGCCATTCCAGGTTTTTTGGGCTTCCTCAATTTTAATTTTATGCCCTGGGGCTATATTATCTGCTGTACTTTTTACATTCTCATGGGCGTCGTGTTTGTTTATTTACTAACCAAGTATTATCCTAAAGATTTGCTGGAGCGTAAAGTATTTATCTTTTTCGCCACCCTGGTTGCGGCCATTTTATCGGTATATTTATACCAACTCGCCTTTAATTGGTTAAGTTCTGTAAATTTCGGCTGGTTTGGCGCGGGCAGCATTGCCTGCTTCTTTGTTCCACTTCTTTTTTGGTGGGCTTATGTTTCCCTATTGAGTATTCCTTCAGAAATCTACAAAATATGGAGGTATCCTGATACACCTTTAGACATCAACATGGATCATGTCGATTTCAACAGGCTTTTAGTATTGGAGTTAGAACTCTATAAAAGGAGCACCGATCCAGAACCATTAAAGGTAAAAGTTAAAGCTGTAGAAAACATGAACTTCGGTATCTGGTTTCATAAGTTTATTGATGATTACAACCTGAAGTTTGCCAAAAGCCCTGTAGAATTCAGGAGCGATGACCAGGAGAATTATAAGTGGATTTTCTTTATTAAAACTTCCTTTTTTAAACGTAATATTTTCATCGATCCCGATTTGGATATTATTGAGAATGGTATTACAGAAAAAATGACCATTTACGCAAAACGCGTATCAGAAAATGTAAATAAGCCTAATGAAGTTGGCGAAAGTGCTATCTTTATCTAATCTATAAAAACACATTTTACCATGATAAAGCCGCTTAAATACAAATCCATCAATTGGATTAATGGCATGAAGCTCTCCAGTGATCATTTTACGGTAAGCGACCTCTATTTGCAGGATTTTGTCCGAGATGCCGTATCGCTACAACTAAACAACAGCAATTACGGATTTTTACCCCCTTTTGCTGGTTATAAAAGCTCTCACGACATCGAAATTATTGAAAAAGCAACCAATCACATCGAAATCAGGGTGAGATACTGTAATGCAGTTACGCCAGAGGGCTGCCATATCGATATTACACAGTCTGACAATATGGATAATTTGGTCCATAACCATTACTTTGGACAATCAGAACCACGTAACTATGTTATTCTTTTGGTGGTGAGCCCATTTAACCGCGTGCCAACAGGTACTCCAAATCCTGAAGAAAGCCCAATCCGTTATCCTGAACTGACTAAAAACTATTCTATTACTGTTTTACCAGAAAGTGAAGTAAGTTCGCAAACAGCAGACAGCTATTTTCTAACAATCGGACAGGTTTATTATGAAAATGGAAGATTATCTATCAACAATAGTTATATCCCACCAAGTTCAACAATAACAAGCCACCCGGCATTAATCAGATATTACGAATCTTTCAGTGTATTATTGAACGATTTGCAACTAGCCGCTTTCAAAATCATTGATAAAACAGGCGGACGTGATAATATTACACCATTAGGCAAGAATATCCGTTTAATTTCTGAAAAGATTGTAGATTATATTGCAGGCTTATTTTACGAATACAGAAATATTGCACACCGTGAATCGCCCGTTGTTTTAACGGGTTATTTTTCTAGTTTGGCGCATATCTTTTTTACAGCCATCAAACTGATTGATCCGCGTGAACGGGAAGAGCTGCTTAAATATTTTTACGAGTGGAAAGATGTAACCCCAGGAAATTTTGAAGAGCTTTTAGCTAAAACCATCGAATTGGTTTACGATCATAAACAGATTAACAACAGCATGTTGATGGTAAATGAGTTTATGAATGTGCTGGTAGCACTTTGGAATAAATTGAGCGGTTTAGAATACATCGGCCAGCGCAAAGAAAACATCGTAGTAGCCGAACAGCAGGTTGTACAACAGGTACAAGCCAGAAAAACCTGGACATTGCTGGATTAAAATCATTTCTCGGAATACATTTATAATGAAGCTGTACCCCAAAAAATGGGTACAGCTTTTTTGTTGATTTAAACTCAAAGCGTGATTTCTCCGGATTAAATGTTGAGTGTATGCTTTATTGAGCTTAACGAAGTATTGAAATGCCAGATAAAGTTTAAGGTTGGTCCTTAGACGGCTACCATTGACAGACAGCAATAGTGCTGTCGCCTTTCTCGCGCATACGGGAGCCACGAAGTGCTCAGCGAAGCTAATCTGTAAAACGCTTGCATTAAGATATATTCATAAGGTTCCCAATCAGGCTGGAATGACGATCTCTTGAGGAATATTACCTAAAAACCTGAGTTCGATAAATATTTATGTATTTTAATTAGTTTTAACCCCCTTTTTCTAAAGCTATCGTCATGCTGATCCGATAGTTATCGGATTTATTTTATTAGCAGTTTTTATTGTTTTAAAGGCCTAATAGCTACTTCGTGGTCAGCATCTTTCTTGCTATTAAGACCCTGAAACAAGTTCAGGGTGACGACCGTTCATGCAAAGTGCAAATGACCCGAATTAAAGCACATTATTAATCGAACTCAGGTTAATAAATTTTATCTGTCAATCATTTTAGTTTTTATACAATAAATTATTCCTCAGGTTGACAATTCTACATTTATGATATAGCCTTATAAATCCATCAAATCCGAAGAAATCCCCTTCTACGCTACCATCGACATGATTTTTACTCCAGAACCAACAATTTTTGAGCAGTGATTTCTTTTTTTCAGATCTTCTTGCACGAATAGATAATACTAAAGAATACAACATAATAATATAAAACATACAACACAAGTATGAACATTTGTATAACAAATTTACTGATTATTAGCCATCTATCGGTTATTAATACCTTTATTTTGCTTCCCTAACCAATATACATTGTATGAAAAAACAAAACTCACTGACAAGTGTAACCAGGAAGGTTACTTTTGTTGTAGCTGCAACCTTGGTGTTTGCAAGCGCTGCATGTTTAACAGGCTGTAAAAAAGACCAAAAGATGGCACCAGAGCCAGTTACAGCTTCTACCAAACCAGGCGCAACGGTAGAAACCTACCAATCGGGTACAAATAACGGCTTCTTTTGGTCGCTTTGGAAGAGTGACGGCGCAACCGGCACAGTAAATTACGCCAATGGCGCTGCCGGAAATTACAGCATTAACTGGAACGGATTTAACGGTAATTTTACTTGCGGTAAAGGTTATTCTGTAGGGTCAACAACCTATAAAATAGGTTATAACCTGAGCACTTATTCTAATTCCGGAGGTGGTACTTTTGGCTGGTACGGATGGAGCAGAAGCCCTTATTATGAATATTATGTGAATGAAACCTGGGGTTCGGTTTCACCTCACACCGGCACTTTCCTGGGGACATTTAACAGCGATGGTGCAGCTTATAACGTGTGGACCCGGTGGATGACAGGTAAAAATATCGACGGTGGTGACGGTTTCAGGCAGATTTATAGCTCGAGGGTTACCAAAACATCTACCGGACAAAATCACACCATTACTTTTGCCAACCACTACAACAAATGGCAAAGTTACGGATATACGCTTGGTCAGTTAAATATTCCAGCCATTATGGTTTCAGAAACATGGGGATCTAATACTAATGGCAATATTAATTGTACCATTTGGGCACAGTAAACATTTGTTTAAAATGCGCACAACATTACTGCCTGGCACATAAGCCGGGCAGTATGTATCGCAGGTACTTTCTAATCACTTACCTGGATTAAATATTTTTAATATTTCAACAATTAGTTACCATGAGAACTATCCTTTATTTCCTTGTCTTTTTCATTTTTATCCTTTCCGCCTGCCATTCGCCAAATCCTAAAAATATAGATGGAAATAAAAACATACTGATCGGAAAATGGCATCGGTTTTCTACCGCAAATGGCTATAGCGAATTTGATATTGATTCGCAATATGTAGTTTTCTATAACCAGAAAGTTGGCCGGTTCAAACTTCCTTACAAAATAGAAAATGATTCTTTAAAATACCTCAACAAAGATTATGTAGCAAAGATTACAAACTATGGCGACTCGATTCTTTTGGAAGGAAATGATAGTACTGAAGCCGTTTTGCACAGATTTAAAGAGCCGAATATTCCTTTTAAAACCATTCCTGAACAAAAAGATTCTTTATCATTTGCATCATACATCGCAGATTTCGATAAAAGATTAATCAGTGAGTTTGAGAAAGCCGGAATAAAGATTGCTAATGCTGCGGAAAAACAGGGAAACCAAATATACGAAGAACTGTTAAAAAAGAAATCAGCAAATAGATAAAGGTGTTTAATGGTTTGGAAAACTTAATTTTGGCTTTAGCCGGATCGTATGACTATCCTACCGGTCTACCCTTTATATTGCCCCCTACCGGGCTATTGCTCCAGGGCAAGCAGTTCAAAAAATTGTTAATTCTGTCACTTACAGTCAAGATATTTAATGATAGAACTAGTTTGTAAACCATCACTTAAGCAACTCCAGAAAACAGAAAAGCCTGTAAAAATTTAATTTACAGGCTTTTAGTTAAAGTAATACACCTGCATTTCTGCCCAGCTGGCTGATGTTGCCCATATTGTCATAGTTTAGAACCTCACTCATTTAAATATTGGTACTATTGGTCAACCTGTTCAGTTTATCATAACTGTAACTGAAAACATTGGTCGAGACTGGTATCCGAATCGCTAATATAATTCTTTAGAAATCCGTAATCTCCTTATTATCACTTCCAACCCACAAGACTACAGACAGATAGTTTCTCCGTCGGTTGATGTAGCCAAAAAGATAGCCGATACACTCGAAGTATCGCTCGATTACCTGGCCGGGGAAGGCAGCAAGACAGGCTTTGACAAACAGCCCCTAAAGCTTATTGACGAGATAGAGGAACTCGAACCCTCCATTAAGGACAAACTCCTTTTCCTGGCAAACGCCATCATCCGTGATGCTAAAACCGGTAAAGCCTATGCAGGATAACAATCGACACCTCAAGATTCTCCAGGCTCTGGCGGCTGGCACCGACCCCATAACCGGAGAGGTATTCCCTACCGATAGCCTATAAAACCACCCAGAAATCATCAGGGCGCTTTTCTTTGCTCTTGATAAACTTAGGACAGTAGCCGAAAAAGGCAACCAAGGCTTGGCCTGGAGTGAAGAAGAGGATGTATTGCTGGCAGAACGCTTTGGTAATGGCTCCAAGATTACCCAACTCGCTAAACTCCATTCCCGTACTTATGGGGCAATCAAAGCCAGGCTAATCAAACTTGAACTCCTACAGAAATAACAAAGCCCGGCAATTTTTACATTGCCGGGCGCTTTGCCATATCCTGTTTTTTTCTCACACGTGAAACACGTATCAGCTTAGTTACTCAATTTTAATTATATCATTCCCTTTAACCGTTAAGACATCTAAAGTTTCATTTATTTCATCAACAAATTCTACTTCAAAAGTCGAAGGAAAATCGGAGTAAACAATTAGAACAGTGCCTTTACATCCTTTGAGTACCTTATCATTTAAAGATTTTAAAGACTTTACAATATCATATTCCTTTATCATAATTTTGTGAGAATTGACTATTTAACTGGAAAAGCTGTAATTAATCTAACAACATTATCGTTATTTTTAATCCAAGCTGTCATAACTTCAATGGTTCGTCCATTGGCCCCAGTAACTTTTATAACTTGATTAAACTTAGTTCCATACTGGGTTACAGCGGTTTGAACAGCTTTACCAGAATCAAACACTAATTGTTTTGCTAATCCCGCTGAGTTTGCTTGAGTATAACCCAGAGCTTGTTGAAACCATTTTGCTTTACTTGCCCCAACAGCATGTTCAGCATTTAGTAAATAACCCGCTAATTTTTCTTCTACGGATAACTGAGATAAAAGGGATAAACTTCCTTTTGACCCAAAAGGAGGATTGATCTCAAATTTAATATAGGATACATGAACGGGATTACCATCATTATCATAGTTTATGCCCTCATAATCTCTTCCTCCATTAAGGCTATACCAAAGCCTTCCATACCAACTGGTTACTTTGTTTATACGAGGGGCCTTCTTAACCAATGTCTCAGAATCAAATGGGTCCTGCTTCTTTTTATTAGGTGGATCCTGTTCTTGATTAGACGAAGAATATTGACTTTGTATTTGTCGAAACATAGCCTGTGCTTCTTCTGCATTATCAGAGCTTACGTTTCCATTAGCATCTGTAGTTTGCATTCCATCGGGATCTATGAAACGAATTGGATTATTATTGCCATAAACGTAAGGACTAAACCTTCTGCTCGTTTCAGACATCGGGTCTATGGCATTCCACCTTCCAATCACCGGATCATAGAACCTTGCGCCGTAATCATACTGCCCCAACTCCTCCTGCAACTCCTTACCATTGTAAAGATATTTATTAGTTCCCCCAGTTGCAACTTTTCTTAAGCCAAATGCATAATAGTCGTCGCGTTGCAGCACTTCCAGCTGGTTGGTCGTAGGGTTTTGGTAAAAGGTAACCCTTACATTGCCCAAATGGTCGCTTAGGTTATATTCATAACTATAATTGTTTCCGCTTCTACGGGCTAAGCCCTCTTCGGTTTGGATAAAATCGATACTGTTATTGGTATACTGGATACCATCAATATAATTGGTAGTAGTACCACCTGCCTGTTTTTGCAGTTTTTCGCCTGCAGCATTATAAATATAAATTAAATTCTGGCTTCCAGTGACCGTTTGCGGCAGGTTAAGGAAGTTGTATCCCAGAGTGATGTTCTTCTGGCTATCGCTGGTGAGGTTACCATTGGCATCGTAAGCATAACTGCTGTTGGTAAAACCACTGATGCTGGTCAACCTGTTGCCGTTATAACCGGTATAATTGTTAGTACCAAGATTACCACGCGCCAAACTGGTAATATTGCCCATTACATCGTAACTAATGGTTTCGTCCATGTTGTCACCTGCAGTTGCATTGGTCAGTCTGTTTAACTTGTCGTAACTATAAGTAAAGGCATTTGCCATACCGTTGGTATAATTCTGGCTAGAGATGTTGCCATTGAACTGTGGCAAGCTACCATCGTTATATTTCAGCTCCATGCTGAACTGATCAGAATTACTGTTCTTCATCCAGCCACGTTCGTTGTAAGCAAAGGTAGTGGCCTGGGTATCGTTGTGCATGTTCTTTTTGGCCAACTGGCCGATCTCGTTGTATTCGAGGTGGTTTAGTGCAACATCTCCCTGGTTGTTGATTGTTTTCAAAAGTGGCTATCTTGCGGCCTACATGATCGTACTCGTAGCGGTTGGAAAGGCGATTATAAAAGATTTTAAAGCCAAAAAAGCTTATGCAGGTTAACAACTGCCACCGGGAGGTTCTACAGGCTTTAGCCGCTGGTATCGACCCCGTAACCGGTGAAGTATTCCCTGCCGATAGCCCGTACAACCAGCCCCAAATCATAAGGGCATTATTCTTTGCCATTAACGAACTCGAAGCCCTCGCCGAAAAAGGCAATCAAGGCTTAGCTTGGAATGAACAAGAAGATAACCTGCTCACACAACGTTTCAGCGAAGGCATCAAGATTACCCAACTCGCCAAACTACATTCCCGGACTTACGGAGCCATCAAAGCTAGATTGCTTAAACTTGGATTGCTACAGAAATAACAAAGCCCGGCAATTTTTAAACTGCCGGGCTTTGGATATTATATCGATACGAGTGACACGCTCGCACCAGCTAGGGGGGATTTAATTTTTACAGTCAAAATTGACACTGCCGATCGTCGTTACCTTATTCTTATTTTTAAGAAAAACTTTATTGCTTCCTGGCGTTTTGTATATTGTATCCAGTTTGTTAATTAGTAAAAATACATTAGACTTATCTCCAAAAAAATCCAAGGTATCAATTTTACCAGTTTTGATGTCTTTTACTTCCACTATTGGGGTTGAATGCTGAGAAGAGTCTAAAAACTTTTCAACGACTACTCCGAAAAAAAAAATAGTGTTAAAATCTTGTTGCCATTTACACTTATCGTTTCCACCGAATGGGATGAATAAAAAAAGAGATGCAAATAGCAAAAAAAAAAAATTAAATATCTATATTTTTTCATAATCATCTAATGAAGAAATCTGCCAGCAGCAGCAGAAAAAGTAAATGGAATCCAAAATGGAACCGTATATGTACGCGTATTTGAACCTCCGCCCGTATATTTTGCTCCAATTGAAGGTCCAACACCAATTATATTATTTGTGACTTTCCCTTGCTTATTTAAGCCTTGGCTAAAAGACCCTGAAATGGGGCCTGCCCCTGCTCCATAAGAACGACCATCTCCAGATAGATCAAAGGTATTGCTGTTTGATTTCCCTACAAGTGCTTGTGCAGAAATTGAACCATCGAAAAACAATGGAGTCTTTGGAGTTCCAACCGTGAAAAAGGCTTGCCCCGGACCTTCCCCCTCACTAAAAAAACCAGCAGATATTTGTAAACCTTGATAAAATAGCCCGGCACCTGCATTAATAGAAAGACCTGTTCCAAATGCATCTGGCTTAAGGGTTTTAGCCTCAATTGATAACTGTCCACTTATTGATTTAGATGCATTTTCGCCCGTTTCAGCATTTGTAGCAGAACCGTCAGAATTTAAGTTAATAGCACCAACAGTAGTGCCGTCAGTTTTTTTAGTAGCTATTTGTGCCTGTTTACCAATATATTCAGAATTTGTACCTTGATACTGGTCAGCAGTTTTTTGATCAATAACCCTATCATCCCATAGATATTTGTTGCCTTTTTTTACCCAATCTGTACCTTGCATACCATCAGGATCAACAAACCTAATTGGATTATTAAATCCATAATTATAAGGAGAATACCTCCTCATCTTCTCAGCTAATGGATCAATCACATTCCACCTTCCTATCACAGGATCATATAACCTTGCGCCGTAATCATACTGTCCCAGCTCCTCTTGCAACTCCTTGCCGTTGTAAAGATACTTGTTCAGCCCCGCTTTTGCAACCGGTTCTTTTCTTAAGCCAAATGCATAATAGTCATCACGCTGCAGTACTTCTAACTGACCAGTATTGGGGTTTTTATAGAAAGTAGCCCTCACATTTCCCAGATGGTCGTTCAGGTTATATTCATAGCTGTAACTGCCTGCGCTATTGCGCGCAATCCCCTCTTCGGTCTGGATAAAATCGATGTTGCCATTGGTATATTGGATACCATCCACATAATCGGTAGTAGTTCCTCCGCTCTGTTTTTTCAGTTTTTCTCCTGCTGCACTGTAAGTATAACTCAGGTTCTGGCTCCCGCTTACTGTTTGTGGCAGGTTGAGGAAATTGTAGCCCAAGGTAATATTCTTTTGACTGTCACTTTTCAGATTGCCGTTGGCATCATAATCATAACTGCTATTGGTAAAACCACTGATCGTTTTAAGCCTGTTGCCTTCGTAAACCGTATAATTATTCGTACCAAAATTATC
>NZ_JAPIVP010000026.1 GCF_026239555.1 Pedobacter sp. PF22-3
TGTCGAAGGGTTTTCTTCGTTTATAGACTTTTTGATACGTATTATTTCCGATCGTTAAGGCGTAAGAAATAAAGGATTGGGCAAAGGTTTTTTTTCTTAATGTCCTTAATCCCTTAATGGTAATTAGATTAATAAATTTTTTCTCACCATTAAGGTGTGAAGCAAAGTTAAGGGTTTGTTCCCACAGACCACGCTGATCTCCGCAGAGACCATTCCATCATCCATTTTACTTCTTCCATGTTCCGACCTAACTAAAATAGCCCTGGTGGAAGTGAGCACGGAGCCAATTCTTCATTGGCGGAGTAAAACGTACAGCAGGAGGGAACCCAACCTAAATGAACAGGAAACTGCGCTCCAAAAAACTAGAAGGTTTTTCTCACCATTAAGGCGTTAAGTAAAGTTAAGGGTTGTTCCCGAAGATCTCCGCAGAGACCATTCCATCACCCATTTTACTTCTTCCATGTTCCGACCTAACTAAAATAGCCCTGGTGGAAGTGAGCACGGAGCCAATTCTTCATTGGCGGAGTAAAACGTACAGCAGGACGGAACCCAACCTAAGTGAACAGGAAACTGCGCTCCAAAAAACTAGAAGGTTTTTCTCACCATTAAGGCGTTAAGCAAAGTTAAGGGTTGTTCCCGCAGATCTCCGCAGAGGCCATTCCATAACCCATTTTACTTCTTCCATGTTCCGACCTGGCTAAAATAGCCCTGATGGGAGCGGTATCCCTTTTGGCTAAGAAAAGTTGTTTAAATAGGATTCCCAAAAGGATTAAGCGCACAGCAGGACGGGCCCCGACCTATGTGCACAGGAAACTGCGCTTCAAAAGAAGATTGAAAACTATACTCTAATAAATGAAATATTTAAATGATAGTGCTAGGCCTTTGCTTCTTCTTTAACTGCCAATTGCCCACAAGCAGCATCAATATCTTTACCACGACTACGGCGGATGTTGGTATTAATGCCCTGGCTTTTTAAATAATTAGAAAAAGCATCAATTTTATCTCCTTCTGCATTAGTAAAATCAGCAAAAGAGATAGGGTTATATTCAATCAGGTTTACCTTGCAAGGAATATGTTTGCAGAATTTAGCTAAATCCATGGCATCAGAAATTTCATCGTTAAAATGATTAAAAACGATATACTCGTAGGTTACCGGATTTTTGGTTTTGGCAAAATAGTATTTTAAGGCCTCCGCTAGTGCTTTTAATGAGTTGGCCTCGTTAATGGGCATGATTTCATTACGTTTTTTATCATCAGCGGCATGCAACGATAATGCAAGATTAAATTTTGCACCATCATCACCTAATTTTTTGATCATCTTAGCAATGCCAGCAGTGGAAACGGTAATGCGCTTGTAACTCATATTTAAGCCGTCAGGAGCAGTAATACGCTCAATTGACTTCAATACATTGGCATAATTTAATAGTGGCTCTCCCATTCCCATATACACAATATTGGTAAGGGGATTGTTATAATTCTGTTTGGCTTGTTTATCAATCAATACTACCTGGTCATAAATCTCGTCGGCATTTAGATTACGTTTACGGTCCATATAGCCGGTAGCACAAAACTTACAGGTTAAACTGCAGCCTACCTGAGAGCTAACACAAGCAGTCATGCGATCTTCCAGTGGAATTAAGACACCTTCAACAATATTGCCATCGGCTAACCTGAAAGTATTTTTAATGGTATGGTCGTTACTGAACTGGGAGTTGTTAACCTGAACAGCATTAATGGCAAAAGTTTCGTCCAATACCTTACGGAGATCTTTAGAAAGGTTACTCATCTGCTCAAAACTCGTTGCCGATTTCTCCCAAAGCCACTGGTAAATTTGCTTGGCCCTAAAAGCAGGCTGTTGCATCGCTACAAGATGTTGTTGTAATTGAGGTAGATCTAATGCACGGATATCGGTTTTTTTTGCTATTACCATTTGTTGCAAAGGTACTTAAAAAAGGCAGAAGGTAAAAAGGTAGAGGATGTAAGGTTGTTAAATACAACCAAATTTTACAATTAATTAGCTTTATCTTGCTCTGCCTCTTGTGTTTGACTTACTTGAAGGTTTACCTTTTGCTGGTTTCGAATTTCTGTTTGCGCTGTTACTTTTGCCGGTAGGTTTTGCGCCTGAGCGACTAACTGTTTTTTTGCCGGTAGATTTTTGAGTAATGGGTTTAGGCTTGAACGCTTTTTTAGGCTGTTCTTCTCTCTGTTCGGGAATTTCCTCCCAGGTGTTTGTTTTTTTCTTAGCAGTGCTTTTTGTTTTCGTTTTAGCTTCTGAAGATGAATTTTCGACACTTTTGGTAATCGCCTTCATTTCTTCTTCGGTAAGTTCCCTAAATTCTCCTGTTGGGATACCTTTAAGACTAATATTCATGATGCGTGTACGCTCGAGTTTGGTTACTTCATAACCAAAATGCTCGCACATTCTTCTAATTTGTCTATTTAATCCTTGAATTAATATAATATTGAAAACAAAAGTGCTGATCTGGCGTACTTTGCATTTACGGGTATTTACGCCCAAAATGGGAACACCGTTACTCATTTCAAATATAAAATCATCCGTAATTGGCTTATTAACCGTAACTACATATTCCTTTTCGTGCTTATTTCCTGCCCTTAAAATTTTGTTAACGATATCGCCGTTGTTGGTTAAGAAGATTAGACCAGAAGAATCTTTGTCCAATCTACCAATAGGAAAGATTCTTTCACTGTGGTTAACATAATCAACAATGTTATCCCGTACACTGCCTTCGGTTGTGCTGGTAATCCCAACAGGCTTGTTAAAAGCCAGCAAGATAAAATTACTTTCTTCTTTAGGTTCGATATTATGGCCGTTAACCATTACTTTATCTCCTGCAAAAACCTGATCGCCTATTTTAGCTCTTTTTCCATTAATAAAGACTGTTCCCTTTTCAATATAACGATCTGCTTCACGGCGTGAACATAATCCACTTTCACTAATAAATTTATTTAAACGGGTTGCAGCATTATTGTTCATACTGCAATTTTACGGAAATAAATTGTGTTATCCATTCTCTATGCTGGCAACAAAAGAACGTACTAGGCTTCTCAGCGATTCTAAAGTTTCATTATGGATAATTACTGCTTCGCTCGTGATCTTAGCTTTTGCAAATGGAATAAGCAGGGGCGATATCCTCGCTTCGATTACTGTTAAAGTATCAATAATAGATTGATAGGCTTTTTCGCCTTGGGTTGAGGCTACGAGCACTAAAATCGGTTTACCAGATAATGTTGAAGAACTTACTGTCCAATCGAGCAGGTTTTTTAACGAACCGGGTAGCCCCATTGCGTATTCTGGTGTAGAAATGATGATGCCATCTGCTAATTGGATGCTTTTACGAAGCTCATAAACAATCTGCGGTGGATCTACCGAATCTAAATCAGGATTGAAATGTGGGATATCTGCAATAGTAGGAAAGATGAAGACTTCAAAATCTTTACCCAGAAGCTGGCTAATAGCCGAAATATAAAGTCCGTTTGTTGATGAAGTTTTGGTGCTGCCGGAAATCGCAAATATTTTTTTCATTGCTAAAAATAACGAAGTGCGGATAAATTAGGAAGCGGGACTGGTAATCCGATAGTCATTTCAAATGAACCATTGAAACGTAACAGGTTTCAACAGCTCATCAGAAAAATAACAATCTAAAAACGCTGATCATCGGCACTTGGGCCATAACTTCCCGGAATTGGGATATTCAACAATCTTAAATAAACACCTAATTGTGCCCTGTGGTGAGTAGTTTGGCTAAGTGAATGGCGGATGGTTTCGTATTTAGAATAATCGGCTAAAACCTGTTTGCCCATGCGCAACACCCAGCGCCCATTTAAATCTTGTTCCGTTGCTTTTTCTAATTCTGCTTTTCCCAGGGCATAATTTTTCTCCAGGATTTTAACCAGATCATCGGCATTTTCTGCAGCTTGTTCTACATAAGGTGCTGTTTCAAAATCCAGTCCCTCAGTCGTTAAAGCCATTGAAACCCAGCTCGGCAAATCGGCAATATGAACGGCGAGCGATTTCATTTTCATACTTTTTTCGTGCGGTGCCCAGTCAAATTTATCTGTGGGTACAATAGCCAGGAATTTTTTCGTGATATTAAATTCTGCTTCTAATTCTTTCAATAGTAAATTAATAATATCCATATTTTTCTGTTTTGTTTTTTCTGCGGTGTGTAATTCCATAAGTAATAAATCAGCGATGCTCATGATTTTTAATGTTTGTTTACACAAAGAAAATACTGGCTACTGACAACCCTATGGCAGCCTAGAAAAAATGTTTTTAATAATTTACCGGAAGTAGGTGCATGTAGTCACTTAGTGGCATGTGCTGTGTTTTTTTAAAAGGTACGCCTAAGTTTTTAAGGCAGATTATCCTCGTAAGGTTAAAATCCCGATATTCATTCCGATGGTGGCACCAGGCAATTAAATGCCAGCTAAAAGCATAGAAAATCAGACCAATTGGCTCAACTTCCCGTTGGCTCACCTCTTCCTTATTATTTTTATAGTCCAGCTCAATGAGGTGTTTTTCGGCAATGGCGTGCTGAATAATCGACAGGTATTCGAAATTAAAATTTAACCTCTGCGGAATCTGTAATTTAATATGTTGATTTAAAGTTTCGAGCTTTTCCTTCTGGCCGGTTTTTAATACTGCCTTTACTTTTGTTAAAACGTTAGAATAATGCATACGGATAGAATTATCGGCAAATCCACTCACTAAACTTTCAACCAGTAGCAGGGCATTGGCCTCATCCATATTAAAAGAAACAGGTGGCAGAAAATAACCCTGTACCAGGTAATAACCTTTATGCTGTTCAAAACTTACCGGTATTCCTTGTTCGCCTAATGCTTTAATATCACGATAAACGGTACGCACGCTCATATCGAACCGTTCTGCAATTTTTTCTGCAGTAACGTATTTTCTGGATTGGAGCAGGGTTAAAATTCCGAAAAGGCGGTCGATACGGTTCATGGTTTATTTTTTGAGGCGATTAAAATTAAAGTTTTTTAATCAATTTTTCTTGTGGTACGTTATTTGTAAAAGATAAATACATATCAATTCTTTAGGTTTAACCGTTATGATAATGGATAACCTACACAATCTAAATCAATGGCGGCTGTTATTCAAAAAAGATTCTTCCGGGCAATTAAAAGTAAAGTGATCATAGGTTTTTTGTTCGCCTGTTTTGCGCTGCTCCTGGCATGGGGTATCAGTAAGTTTGCCTTTACTAGGATGCTGGATACGGTTGAAGAAATTTCAGCACCGAACGATCGGTTAAGGATCGTTAACGACCTCTCCCATAAGATAGCCAGATTGGATCAATTGCAACGCGATGAAGCTTTTAACAAACAGGGCAGCTACAGTTTTCTTAAGGAATCGCGTAGGTTAAGATCAAGTTTAGATACGCTGCGTAAGTTATACCGCGGAGATTCTGCGCAGTTGGCAAGGATAACATCGATCAAAAGTTTACTTTCCGATCGCGATAAACAATTTATGAACTACCTGAAGGTGAGGGAAACATTGGTGAACACCAAATCTTTTTCTGATGAAGTTCGGAAATTGAATGAGTTGGTGGCTACACGGAGCAGACAAACGGATAGCGCTGTATTAACTACGGAAACAACCACATCAACTACGACCGTTGCACCTGAAGAAGAACAAAAATCTAGGGGGTTTTTGAGTAAACTTTTTGGTAAGAAAAAATCGGATGTTTATAAAATTATAAACGAAGAGTTTAAGGTTAAGCGCGATACTTTAAATGCAAAGGCTGAAGATAGTATCATGAAAAGTATGACGGGTTCGCTAAAAAATATTGAGCTGGAACAACGTCAGAAAAGCCAGAAATTTTTAAAGCGGGAGGCCGATTTATCAAGTGCAAGTAATGCCCTAACCGCCAAAATGCTGCAGATCTTAAGAGAGGTTGAAGGGCAAGCGGTAGCGCAGGTAGATTTGAATGGTATCCAGGCTAAAGAAGTAGTTAATGACGGCATTACCCAAATCACAACCATTATTATTATCTTTTTTCTGTTAACGGTTATTTTGCTGTATTTGATTTTGGCAGACATCACAAAAAGCAACAGGTATAGAAAGGCATTGGAACTGGCTAAAGACGAGGCCGAATACCACGGTAAAGCAAAGCAGCGGTTCCTCTCGAACATGAGCCATGAAATCAGAACCCCACTACAATCTATTTTAGGCTATGCCGAACTGATTACCCAGCAGGATGTACCTAACAAAAAAGATGTGGATGCCATTTACCAATCTTCCATTCATTTACTTCAGATTGTTAACGAGGTATTAGATTATAACCGGATCACTTCAGGAGAATTTAGCTTCAATAATCAGGTATTTAATATTAGAAAAGCTTTGGAAGAAGTTGTTTCGGTAATGCGGCCATTGGCAGAACAGAAATTACTCCAGTTGAATACAGAATTTGATCTTGCCGATTTGGAATTTGTAAAGGGTGATCCTTTTAGGCTAAAGCAGATTTTGTTTAACTTATTGGGTAATGCGGTAAAATTTACTTTGAAAGGCGAAATTAAGCTTACGGTAACTTACAAAAGGCAAGGAGAGGATTTGCATTTTCACTTTACGATAAAAGATACTGGAATTGGTTTTGATGAAAAAGATATTCCTAAAATATTCAATGAATTTGAGCAGATAGAATCTCCTGAAAAATATATGATTAACCCGACAGGTACAGGATTGGGGCTACCTATAGTTAAATCTTTGATTGAAACCCAGGGCGGAAGAATTTATGTTAAAAGTAAACCTGGCATTGGTACTACATTTAATATTTACATGAAATATGAAAATACCAACGAACGTATAAATGATGCTTTAGACTTAACGCATTATGCCATTGTAAACCCAGGCAGGGTATGGGTAATTGATGATGATAAACTTATTCTGGATTTATGTGGCATGATTTTTCAGAAAAATAAAATCCCCTACAGGAGTTTTACACAGGTGGCAGATATTCTTCAAACTGAACCCGATACTGATTTAAAATATGTTTTGATTGATATGCGAATGCCTGAAATGACAGGTTTTGAACTTTGCCACTTATTAAAAAAGAAACTGCCACAAAATATTAAATTTTATGCTATTACTGCACAGGTTTTGCCTGAAGAGCGTGAAATGGTTTTGAGCGAGGGTTTTGATGGGCTAATTATGAAGCCGTTTAGGGCGGTTGATATCCTGTCTATTTTTGATAAAACAGAAATATTACCAGAGCAGCCGGAATTTGATTTTTCTTCTATCGAAAAAATGACTTTTGGTGATCAGGAGCTATTGGAAAAAATCCTTAATCGATTTAAACAAGACTCGATTGATGATGCTGCCGAACTTAAAAAACACCTCGATGAAAATGATCAGGATAAAAGCAGGTTATTGGTGCACCGCCTTGCTGGGCGCACAGCGCAGATGGGCGCTAAGACATTAGCCAATACTTTTAGAACCTTTGAAATGGAAATGGTAGAAAAAGGATTAACAGAAAATATTAAATCTGAAGTGTTATTACAGCTTAAAGAATTGGATAATTTAATTGCTTTTATAGAAAAAATCGACTATGCTAATGCCCAATAGTTATTCTATGCCGTAGCGTTCCATTTTGGCATACAATGTTTTGCGGTCAATATTTAAGATCTTTGCGGCTTTTGATTTATTATATCTTACTTTGATGAGCGTTTCTGTAATCAACGCTTTTTCATTCTGCTCGTTAACAGCCTTTAAGTCAGATGAATTGCCCGGTGCCGATTGCTGATGGACAGAAATCATCATTTCATCAGGTAATGCATTAATCTGGGCTACATCGCCCTGGCTCAATAAAACCATTCGTTTAATCACATTGCTAAGCTCGCGGAGATTACCAGGCCAATCATAACTCAACAATAATGCTTTAGCTTCAGCAGAAACGCTTTTAACATTCCGGCCTAAATCGCGGTTTGATAATTGTATAAAGTGGTTAATAAAAAGTTCTAAATCTCCGCCTCTATCCCGCAACGGTGGAAGTTGGATTTTAAATTCATTTAACCGGTGATATAAATCTTCTCTAAATTCTCCCTGTTGCATACTATTGGCCAGATCATCATTGGTAGCCGTGATGATGCGGACATTAACAGGAATCTGTTTGGTACTGCCCAAAGGCTGAATGACCCTTTCCTGTAAAGCCCTGAGCAGTTTAATTTGCACTTCATAACTCAGGTTTCCCACTTCATCTAAAAATAAAGTTCCCCCATTGGCGGCCTCAAATTGACCTTTTTTATCATTTAATGCTCCTGTAAATGCACCTTTAACGTGTCCGAATAATTCGCTTGCAGCTAAATCTTTCGATAATGCACCACAATCTATGGCAACAAAAGGTTGATTGGCACGTTTGCTCTGCTGGTGCAGGGTTCTGGCTGCAAATTCTTTTCCTGTGCCGCTTTCGCCCTGTATAATTACCGACATATCTGTAGGTGCTACTAAATTAATATGTTCATACAGTTTATCTGCAATGGCACTTTTTCCCTTTATAAAATCGCTGTTTACTTCTTTTGGTTCAACACTTTTTAAATCCTTTTTGGTTAAAGAATTTTTGATCACCATTAAAAGCTCATCTGGATTAACCGGTTTGGTAATGTAATCAAACGCACCTAGTTGAATAGATTTTACCGCTGTACGGACATCGTTAAAACTGGTCATAATGATTACTGGAATAGAAAGACCTAAGTCACGAAGATGCGTAAGCACTTCAAATCCGGTTCCATCCGGCAGGCGGTAATCTATTAAAAGTAAATCGAATGTATTGGTTTCAACTTGCTTAAATGATTGCTTTACTTGTGTTACAAGGGTAATCTCGTGACCGTTTTTTGTTAAAAAACCATCAAGTAATTGGGCAAATGTGGTATCGTCTTCTAAAATCAGGATTCTCGCCATGTAACAAAAATAAGAAAAGCCGGACATAATCCGGCTTTCTTATCATAGGTAGATGTAATTATTTAGGTTTTATTGTACAGGCTTACCGTCTTTATCAATTTTAACAGAACCAGTTTCGGCTTCTTTTTTAACATTGATTAGGTAATATTCTTTTGTACCTTCTTTAACAGAAAAGGCTTCAGTAGCTGTCCATCCTTTATATGCATCAGATTTTAATGCTGTGGTTACTGGCGCAGGTAACTCTTCCAATTTAACTGGAGTTTTTACTGCACTATCTTGAACTGCAACAATTGCAGCGTTTTTGATTGTATTTACTTCACTTGCTTGTACTGCTGTGAATCCTGCGAATGCTAAAGTGGCGGCTAAAATGATCTTTTTCATGATATGATGTTTTAAATATGTTGTGTAACTTCGTGTTACGTTAAATACTTGTTAATTGCAGAGCGTTAACTAATCTTATTTATTGAACTGGCTTACCGTCTTTATCAAATTTAAGTGAACCAGTCTCTGCTTCTTTTTTAACATTTACTAAATAATACTCTTTGGTACCTTCTTTAACGGTGAAAGCTTCAGTAGCAGTCCAACCTTTGTAGGTGTCAGATTTTAAAGCCGTTGTAATAGGCTCAGGAAGCTCTTCCAATTTAATTGGAGTTTTTACTGCACTATCTTGAACTGCAACAATTGCAGCGTTTTTGATTGTATTTACTTCACTTGCTTGTACTGCTGTGAATCCTGCGAATGCTAAAGTGGCGGCTAAAATGATCTTTTTCATGATATGATGTTTTAAATATGTTTTGTAACTTGTGTTACGTTAAATACTTGTTAATTACAGAGCGTCAACTAAGTTTAGTTATTGAACTGGTTTACCGTCTTTATCGATTTTAACAGAACCAGTTTCTGCTTCTTTTTTCACGTTGATTAAATAGTACTCTTTAGTACCTTCTTTTACCGACCAGGCTTCAGTAGCGGTCCATCCTTTATAAGCATCAGATTTTAATGCGGTTGTTACTGGCTCAGGTAATTCTTCCAGTTTAACCGGAGTTTTCACTGCGCTATCTTGAACTGCAACAATTGCAGTAGTTTTAAAATCTTTAACTTCACTTGCTTTTACTGTTGAGAATCCTGCTAATGCTAATACTGTAGCTGCTAAAACGAACTTTTTCATAGTATATATTTTAAAATTTAATTTGTGTAACAATACTTGCTAATGTTTCATAATGATGCCAAAAGGAATATTTTAATTAAATTATTGATTATCAATATGTTGTTGGTGTGCCAAAGTTTTAATATTGTGGAGTTTATCTACATTTTGTGGTGAATAACTACAAGTTTTGCAGTCATATGTTGTTATTTCGAGAGTTTAATGTTGCTTTTTTGCTGTCAAATATCACCATCTGTCGGATTTAAAAATCTTTGGAGTGGAATTGCAACTAAAGCAACCCCATCCAACTTTCCTTTAGCTGTGAGATGGTAATATCTGCCAGCGCAGAAAAAAAATCAATTTTTTAAAATGAAGATTTTTTTCTATCATTGCAGCCCGATTAAAGCCTCCTTAGCTCAGCTGGTAGAGCAACTGACTTGTAATCAGTAGGTCATTGGTTCGATTCCGATAGGAGGCTCTTTTTCTTTTCCAATTTTCTTAATTCTTTAGAGAAATTTAAAAATCATTTCATTTTCACAAATAACTCTGGCTAAGAAAAATATTTTTTTAGCTGCTGGTATTGCGCTAATTTGCAACATGCTAAAATACTTTTCAGCCGATTGGATTTTTCCTGTTGCTTCGGCTCCGGTTAAAAATGGGGCGGTAGCTGTACGTCCGGATGGAGAAATCGTTGAAATTTTAACTGAAGAAGAAATTGTAAGCCTTGGTCTAGATATCATAAAAAATAAAGGTGCCATCGTTCCAGGTTTTATCAATACTCATTGCCATTTAGAACTTTCACACATGCTGGGGCAAATCCCTGAGCATACCGGATTAGTAGAATTTGTGCGCAGCATCATTAAAAGCAGGCAGGGCAATGCAGGGCAGATTAAAGCTGCAATGGAAACTGCCGACCAAAAAATGTTTGAAAACGGTATTGTAGCTGTTGGCGATATTTCAAACCAAATTTCCTCTAAAGAGGTAAAAGAAAACAGTAAAATCCACTACCATACCTTTATAGAGGCTTTGGGCTTTAATCCTGAACGTGCAGGTGTTATAATGAATCATTTGAAGGAAATCAAACATGATTTTGAACCTCTGTCCGCAACTATAGTTCCACACGCACCTTACACCGTTTCACCTCAACTCTTCGAATTAATTTGGCAAGAGGCTGAAAAATCAAATGCTTTTATCAGTGTGCACAACCAGGAAACTGTTGATGAAAATGCTTTCTTTGAAAGTAAAAGTGGCGGTTTTTTGAAACTTTATGAATTTTTAGGGATAGATATAGGTTTTTTTGATCCAACAAACAAAACATCATTAAAAAGCTGGTTGCCTTATATTAAAAAACAAAAAACTTTACTCGTACATAATACGGTTACGAATAAAGCAGATGTTGAATTTGCTAAACAAAGCAATCCCAATTTATATTGGTGTCTTTGTCCGAAAGCCAACTTATATATCGAAAATGCTTTACCTGATGTTGATCTGTTAATGGTTGAAAACGTAAAGATCACCCTGGGGACAGATAGCTTGGCAAGTAACCATCAACTTAATATCTTATCAGAAATGATCACTTTGCAGAAACATAAGCAAGTTACTTTTGAAAAACTTTTGAGTTGGGCAACTATAAACGGGGCAGAATTTTTGGAGATTGATCAACAAATGGGGACAATAGAGGTTGGTAAAAGACCAGGATTAAATCTGATCCAACTGTCTGCTGATTATGCAATCGAAAGTGACTTGGTCAAGAGATTGATTTAATTGCGTTTAATTCTACTTATTTTAGGTTGTTTAAGATGATTTAAAAATATATTATTAGGCTGAAAAGCCGGGTATACTATTATACTTGTTTCAACTGACTATGATCAAGGAACCTTTTTCAATAATTAAATAACTAATCTAATCTAATACACAAAGAATATGAAAATAGCCATATTGGATGATTATCAGGATGTAGTTAGAAAGTTGTCTTGTTTTAATTTAATACAGCAGCAGGAAGTTATCATTTTTAATGAAACCGAGAAAGATTCCGATGTCCTGGCAGAAAAAATAAAAGACATTGAAGCATTGGTTTTGATCAGGGAGCGGACAGCCATTACTGATGACTTACTTTCTAAATTACATAAACTTAAGCTAATTAGTCAAACAGGGAAAATTTCCAATCATTTAGATTTAAATGCCTGCTCTAAATATAATGTGGCGGTTGCCGAAGGGGTTGGTTCTCCAATTGCCCCTGCCGAATTAACATGGATTTTGTTAATGAATGTTTTAAGGCAAATTCCCAATGCCATTGAGGGAATGAAAAAAGGCAATTGGCAGGAGAATATCGGGGAAAGTGTGAATGGAAAAATCATCGGGATTTGGGGTTACGGAAAAATTGGTAAAATCATTGCTGGTTATGCAAAAGCTTTCGGTGCAAAGGTTTTGGTGTGGGGTCGTGAGCAATCTATATTGAGCGCAATAAATGATGGCTTTGAGGCTGCAGAAAGCAAAACCAGTTTTTTTAAAACGGCCGATGTGATTACACTTCACCTACGTTTAAATAAAGAAACCACTGGGATTGTAAAACTGGATGACTTAAATTTAATGAAAACGTCATCAGTGCTGATTAATACTTCGCGTGCAGAACTTATAGAAAAAGGAAGCCTTATTAAAGCTTTAAAAGCAGGCAGGCCAGGATTTGCAGGTTTAGATGTTTATGAAAGCGAACCTATTAATGATAGCGGTTTTGAGCTCCTTAATCTACCGAATGTGGTTTGTACACCTCATCTTGGCTATGTAGAAAAAAACAGTTACGAATTGTATTTTGGCAAAGCATTCGAAAATATCATCAACTATATCAGCGGAAAGCCTACAAATATTGCCAACCCCGAGATATTAGATAAAATATAAATGCGATTTATACCTCCTCTTCGCCACCTACCATGGCGGAGTTTTTCATCACGCTAAACAAAATTCCTTATGAACTCAATCTGCAAATTATTTAATATTAAATACCCGATTATCCAGGCTGGAATGGTTTGGTGCAGTGGATGGAAGCTCGCTTCAGCGGTTTCGAATGCTGGTGGCCTGGGCATTATTGGAGCAGGCTCAATGTACCCTGAAGTTTTAAGATTGCATATTCAAAAATGCAAATTAGCCACTCACCAGCCATTCGGTGTAAATATTCCATTGCTTTATCCTAATATTCAGGAAATTATAGATGTGGTAATTGAAGAGAAAGTAAAAATTGTATTTTCTTCTGCCGGGAACCCTACAACGTGGACCAGTTTTTTAAAAGAAAGGGGTATTACGGTGGTTCATGTAATTGCGAATACAAAATTTGCCATAAAAGCGCAGGAAGCAGGTGTTGATGCGATTGTTGCCGAAGGCTTTGAGGCGGGTGGTCATAACGGAAGGGAAGAAACTACCACTATGTGTTTAATCCCGATAATAAAAGAACTTGTTAACATTCCGGTCATCGCTGCAGGTGGCATTGGGAGTGGTAAAGCCATGCTGGCTGCATTTGCTTTAGGTGCAGATGCTGTCCAAATCGGTTCTGCCTTTGCAGTAGCCGAAGAATCGTCTGCTCATCAGGCTTTTAAGCATAAAATTATTGCTGCTAATGAAGGCGATACTAAATTGGCGATGAAAAAACTGGTTCCGGTAAGGTTACTAAAAAATGCATTTGCCGATACTATTGCCAATGCTGAAGCCGAAGGGGCAAGCCGGAATGAGCTGACAGCGCTTTTGGGCCATGCCAGGGCAAAATTAGGGATGTTTGAAGGTGATATGGAAAATGGCGAACTTGAAATCGGTCAGGTTTCGGCAATGCTGAAAGAAATCAAGCCAGCAGGAGTTATCCTGGAAGAAATATGGCAGGAATTTAAAATCAAAATAGCCCAGCTTGCGCAACTGCAAAACGGATTGGATTTTTAGATCGACATGGATCTGGAATGCGAAAGTTCCTTTAACGTATCCAAAAGTTCAGATCAATAACAACAAATTTTTATTGTTTCCGGGAATTGCGGACAAAATAAAGATCAGTAGTTTTGGTTTTTAGGTAACCCCAGTCCTCTATTTTCAATCTATTATCAGATAATTCTTTTTATACCAGGAATCATCAGCACAATTGAGCCCAACAAGAAGCTTCCCATAACCACAAATGGAGCCAGGACTAAAAATTTGATTGCTGGATCTGCCAACCAGTATTTAAAAATAAGCGAAACGCCTGTAATGACCAATGGATGGAAAATATAAGTGGCAAAAGTATATCTAGATAGTTTATTCAGAAATGGCGATGATTTGTTCCAAGAGTTTTTACCGAGGCTCAATAACGCGGTAAGAATCGAAAGTCCTATGCACTGTTCCCAAACAGCATACAATAGTGATTGCCAGTGAAAGCCGCCTGAGTACCAGGCAATGGGCATATTAAGCTTAGCCCTGATCAGAAAGAACAAAGGAAAGAATATTAAACCTAACCAGGCAACCCGCCTGAGGCTTTTACCAAGTTTTAAAGATAAGCCATCAAACCATTGATTCTTATAAGCCAATAAACCTATAATAAACATAACGATATATTGTGGAAAGTGACCTAACTGAAAACCAAATGGTTTAAGCACCCAACCCACCGGAAATGGGATCCTAATAAAAAAGGAGAGCACCCCCAGGAAAACAGCAAAAAGTAAAATGCTGCCAGTACCAGGTGCTGGTATAGATTTTTTAAATTTCATGGTAATGACATGTTTCGCACCAACATAAATCAGTGTAAATAGCAATAATGCTGCAACAAACCACAGTACGCCAAAATCAATCCAGGTATGATAGCCTGAAAGATATTGCAGATAAGTAATGTGATAGCCCTCTGCAAAGTAATAAACGAGGTAACTTAATAATGGTGATAGCACAAAAGAATAAAACAACAATGGGATACCGAGCCTGATGAGGCGATCTCCTAAAAATTGCCAGCTGCCTTTTCTATCATAAGATGGTGCAGTAAAGTATCCTGCCAAGAGGAAAAAAAAGCCCATAAAAAACGATTGGTTTAAGCTTACAAAAATTGTTGATGGTATAATGGCGGCCATTTGGGTTGTTTTTTCGGTATAGTACCATCCACCTGGAGCGCAATACACAATAATAGTATGATGTAATACGACCAATGTTGTTAAAAGTATCTTAAGATTATCAATGTAAAATAGTTTGTTGGCTTTGTTTGGAGCAATTTGCTGAAGTAAAATTTTTGATGGCATAACAGGCGTTTTTTTAATGATTAGGCTTGGTTAACCCAATACATAACGCAAACATACAGTGGAAAGGGCGTGGTTTATTCTAGATGTTGCCAGCAACAAACCTTTGTGATCAATAACTAGGTCTGGTAGTTTGGGTAAGAAGGAGTTCCTGATAAAGGGCATTAAATGAAACAAGGTGTGCCCTTGAAACGGGTACCTGATCAACCGTATGATCAAAGGAAAGGATATAGCCTTGCGAGTTTCCGGTTACATTCTTTATATAACGCATGTTGACCAGAAAGGCCCTGTGGCAACGGAAGAAATTACGATTTGGTAGCAGCTGTGACTCAAATTGTGTTAGGGAAATTCTTTTTAGCGCTATATTTAGCTGGTTATTATTGCGGGTTGCTATCTCAATGTAATTCCCGTCTGCTTTGGCAAAAAGTAAATCGTTTAGATCTAAAGTGAAATCGTCTTGCTTGACTTGGGTTTTAATATAAATTAAGGCGTTTTCTGATTTAAGATCGAGCGGAGTAAACTGGAAAATTAAGGAAATATCTTTTTTTGATTCAAAATAGAATATCGCCATCCTCATAAAAAAATACAAAAGTATTCCTGCTACAAAACAGTTTCTCACCTCTTCCCATAAATAGTGCCATGTCCAATTATTTGGATTGAAGTAAATCAGATCGCGGATCAGGAAGCTAACGATCCCTGTGAAAAGAAGTGAAATGCTTATATGTGCGTATTCTGATATCAAAGACCAGCCTTTGTTTTCAGAATCCTTGTCCCGTAAATAATTTAATGATGTAAAGTAAAAATATAGGATTACTGCAGGTAATAACGCATGGAGACAGCATATTATAATATAATTAACTTTCTGTTCCGATGTGTTAACTTCAAAAGGCTTCAGGAGGATTAAAAATCCGATAATAACGCAAAAAATAACAGAAACGGTTTTAAAAAGATTTTTCTTGAGGTAACGATCTGGATAATCAATTTCTTTAAATAAGTGCTTTCGGTTGAAATAAATCTTCATTTACAAAGTCCGTTTTCAGACTCATTAAATTTATGGAATTTTATGTTAGGTAGATTTGAGAATGGATAACAGTTTAAATTTGTGGAAGGTTTTATCTTGTAAAATGCGAACTTCGATTTTATGGAAAATGAATGATTTGCATTTTCGTCATTCATTTGAATGAGTATCCAAAACGATCACTTGCTCCATCTTCCAAATTAACGGTATTGGACTTTTTCGAGCAAAGAAACGGTATGTGAGAGATTTTGAATCATTTTATCTTTTAGTTCGATCGTTTTGTTTTTCTCACTTAGCAAACTTTTGAGTCTTTTAATTTCTTCTGCTGATGCCTGTGTTTCCTTTTTATTGAGTTCGGAAAAAAGTTTGCCCTTTTCGTAATAACTAAAAAAATTAAAGCCTAGCACCTCACTCACAGTGGCAAGTAAAGAAACATCAAGGGTGGCACTGTTAATGATTTCCTGAGCCCTGGTTTTGCTGATGGCCATTTTTTCTGAAAATATGGAAATGGGAATCTCTTTGGTCTTCATTTCCTTCCAGATCATCAATCCTATGTGTACACTCATTATCGTCTCCGTTTTAAAATTCAAATTACCTAAATGTTAGCCTATTCCGGAAAAATTAGTGTTAATGATAACCAGTCTAATTATAGTTTTGTTTAACGGAGAATTCCATTCTAATAAGCGCACTGCATTTTAGAATAACTTAAGCTTATTATAATGTACACTGTTTTTAACTCTATTCGATATCCACATTACAGGGAAATCGCTTTTAACTTTTCTCTGATCATTCTTCTTCTTTCTGCGCATGCCTAAGTATTATGGTTGCCACGGAAGCACGAAAAACACTGAAAAACTTTAATTTCCTCCGTGATCTCTGTGTTTTCGTGGCTAATTAATTTTTGTACATGTTTTAAAAGCAATTTCCCTGATCCGCATTACCATGTGCTAAAGAATTGTGATAATTCGTTTACCTTTGCGGTTATAAATTTCAACTTTACAACAATAAATGAAACACCTCAATATAAAAGTAACCGGTAAAGTGCAGGGCGTTGGTTTTAGAGAAACCACTAAAATTATCGCCAACCAGATGATGGTAAATGGTTTTGTAAGGAATGAAAAAGACGGATCAGTTTATATAGAAGCAGAAGGTGAAGAAATCTTTTTGGAGGAATTTGTAAACTGGTGCCATGAAGGCCCAGACCGCTCACGTGTAGAAAATGTGGCGGTGAGCGATGGCGAAGTAAAAAACTATCGTAATTTTGAAATTTTAAGAAAATAAATTGCTGAATTGTTGGATTGCTATATTGTTCCGTTAAGGAGCTTATCTCAATACGCAGTACTCAAATCTCAATATAAATGTCTGTATATAAAAAATTCGCTGGGCAAACGCTGATTTACGGTTTAAGTACCATCTTTTCGCGTTTATTCAATTTCATCTTAACCCCAATTTACACAAGAGTTTATCCAACAAGTGTGTATGGGATATTTACCAAGATGTTTAGTTACGCCTCCACCATCAACCCGATTTTGGCGTTTGGAATGGAAACCACATTTTTCCGATATCTAAATAAACACGAGGATAAAAAACAGGAAGTGTACAATAATAGCTTTTTGGTTATAGCTTTTATCTCCACGCTTTTCCTGATAACTGGATTAGTTTTTGCAGATTATTTAGCTAGGTTTACCTTAAACGGAAGTATTTCTGAACTAGCTAACCAGAAATTATATGTACAATACTTTGTATGGATTTTATTTGTTGATGCAATTAGTGTAATTCCTTTTGCTAAACTTAGGGCTGACGGGAAGCCGTTTCGTTATAGCCTGATTAAGTTCTTAAATATTGGCATCTTTGTAGGCTTTAACCTCCTATTTATCTTTGTTATTCCGTGGTTAATTAAAAATGATGGTTTTCTAAGTCACTGGCTAGCCTCTTGGTATAAAAGCAAATGGGTTGGTTATGTTTTTGTTTCCAACTTAATTGCAAGTATCATTACGTTTGTAATGTTGTTTCCACAGTTTTTAGAAATCCGGTTTAAGTTTAATAGAGCGTTATTTAACAAAATGTTTGGTTACAGCTGGCCTGTGCTTGTAGCTAATCTATCGTTTATCATTAACGAAACACTCGACAAAATTTTATTAAGTAAATATTTGCCAACTAGTATTGCCGATCATGACATTGGCATATATGGCGCTGTGAGTAAACTGGCCATTTTTATTAGTATTTTTAATACCGCATTTAGGTTAGGTGCAGAGCCTTTCTTTTTTAGTCATGCTAAAAATGCGAATGCCAAGCAGACTTATGCCACCATTTTATATTATTTTGTATTGGCATTATCGGTACTCTTCGTTGGCTTAACTGCAAATATTGAGCTTATAAAACATTTTATTTCACCACCTTACTGGGTAGGCCTTAGTGCCGTGCCATACTTATTGTTTGGCTATGTTTGTCTCGGTATTTATATGAACTTATCGGTTTGGTACCGTTTATCAGATCAAACTCGCTTCGGTTTATATATATCTTCAGTTGGAGCTATTTTTACTATTATAATGAATATTATTTTAATACCAAAATATAGTTATATTGGCTCGGCATGGGTATCAATGTTTGCCTACCTTATTATTATGATTATTTCGTATGTTCTGGGGCAAAAACATTATCCAATTCCTTACAATTTGAAACGTATGGTTGCTTATCTGTTAGTTTCTGTATTTTTGGTCTATCTTTCTTTTTGGATATTTGAACGCAACATTTATATTGGAAATGGCATTTTAGCGCTATTCCTCTTGGGTATATTCTATTTTGAGAAAAATAACATAATAAAAATGTTAAAAAAATAACCTCATTTTCTCCAATCTCATATCTCAGAAAAAATGGAAATAAAAATCATCAATACATCCGAACACCCACTTCCACAATATGAAACTGCACATGCAGCTGGTATGGATTTAAGGGCAGCGATCACAGCAGAAATAATACTTAAGCCCTTACAGCGCTTATTGGTGCCAACGGGTTTGTTTATTGAATTGCCAATTGGTTATGAAGCGCAGATCAGACCAAGAAGTGGCCTGGCCTATAAACATGGCATTAGTATTGTAAATTCACCAGGTACAATTGATGCCGATTACCGTGGCGAAATAAAAGTTTTATTGGTAAATTTATCAGATACTGATTTTAAAATCGTTAATGGCGATAGAATTGCACAAATGGTTGTCGCAAAACACGAAACTGTGAGTTGGCAGTCGGTTACAGAACTAGGCGAAACAGCACGCGGCGAAGGTGGTTACGGACATACTGGGAAATAGTTTGGAGTTGGCAGTTTTCAGTATTGAGTTAATTTTTTGGATGGATAAAATGATATGAAATACAAAGTACATTTTCTTATCGCAACTACTTTCGTGAGCCTCCAGGCTTTTGGGCAGGGAGCGGTTACGCCAAATAGCAATCGCGACAGCAATATGGTAAAGCAATTATTTTTTGCTGGGCTAAGGGAGAAAATGTCTGAAAATTATGTTGTAGCCACTACCAATTTCAATAAAATTGTTGGGTTAGACCCTAATAACCATGCTGCCTACTTCGAACTGGCCAATGCAGACCTACGTTTAGATAAGCTTTTGGAAGCCGAACAGCATATTAAGCAGGCCATTAAAATAAATGCTGGCAATTTATGGTACTGGCGTTTACTCGGAGAGGTATATAAGCGCACCAATAAAATGCCTGAGCTGATCGAGGTATTTAACCAGTTGATCCGGCTCGATCCTGAAAACGATGCCTATTATTTTGATAAGGCCAATGCGCAGTTTTTGGCTAACCAGCCAGATGCTGCTAAGAAAACCTATGATGAAATTCAATGTAAATTTGGTGATTCAAGGGATCTGGTAAATGCCAGAAAGCGACTGCAATCTAACGGAAGTGCTACTACTGAAAGTGATATTGTGAAGTTATTGGAAGGCAACCAGGCCGATGTAAAGAACTATTTATACGCCGCAGGCTTACTTCTACAGAAAGGAAATAATCCGGAAGCATTAAAAGTGTTAATCAAAGCCCAACAGCTGGAGCCAGGTAATTTTGAGGTGAACTTAGCTTTGGCCGATATTTACCGCAGTCAAAAAAATGATGAGGCCGCATTTTCGTCCTTAAAATTGGCTTTTCAAAGTAATGAAATGCCACTTGTAGAAAAGGTGAAGATTATTGCCGCACTTTTTCCGAAAATGAATCAGCCTGTTGTTGCTAAAAATGTAACCGAACTGAGTAGGTTAGTTGCAGAGAAAAACCCAACTGAGGCAAAAGCAGTGGCACTTTATGGCGATGTACTTTATCAGCAGAATAACTTAAAAGAAGCATTGGCCCAATATCAAGCTGCTTTGAAACTTAATGAACAGGTTTACATCGTTTGGGAACAGGTAATTAACATCCAAACATTGCTTGGGCACTATGATGAAGCGATAAAAGTTGGCGATGAGGCTTTAAGTATTTATCCCAATCAGGCCAGTTTATATTATTATATGGCTTATGCCCTGTTTAAAACCGGTAAATATGAGTCTGCCCAAAACAATTTAAAAACATCTCTACAGTTGGATGTGGATAATAAAAGCCTGCAAGCACAGATTTATGCACTTCAGGGCGATGTCTACATCAGCCAGAATAATTTTGGACAGGCAAAAACAGCTTTCGAAAAAGCCATTGTGATGGAGCCTGATAATTATCTCATCATGAATAACTATGCCTATTATTTGGCATTAAGGAATGACGACTTAACAAAGGCAGCTAAATATGCGGAAACTGCAGCCCTTGCCATGCCAAATAACCCCTCCATTGCAGATACCTATGCCTTCATTCTGTTTAAACAGCAGAAATACGATCTGGCCAAAACATGGATTGAAAAGGCTTTACAAAACAATAGCAATAAAAATGGTGTTTACCTGGAGCGATATGGTGATATCCTTTTTCTGAAAGGTGAAAAAGATGCTGCATTAATCCAATGGCAAAAAGCAAAAGAGGCCGGAAACGGATCAGAAGTATTAATTAAAAAGATCAATGAAAAGAAATATTTTAAATAGTGTATTCCTGTTGGGCGCAGTAATTTTTGTTTCGGCCTGTAAACCTAAAAAAGAAATTGTAGTGGCTCCGCCAACCAAAACGGAAACCAAAACAGATAATTCTAAAGCAGAAGCCTTAACCTTATTAAATAGCAAACAACTTAAATTTAGTACGCTTTCGCTTAAAGCAAAAGCAACTTTGGATATTGCCGGCGACGCAAATGATGTAACCATGAATTTCAAAATGAAAGACAAGGAGACCATTTGGGTAAGCATTACCGCATTAGGTGGAATGGCAGAGGTGGCCAGGGCTTTGATTACGCCAGATAGCATCAAAATCATGAACCGGATGAAAAGCGAATACCTTAAAAAACCGTTCAGTTATATTTATAATTTTACCAACAAACAGGTTAACTTTAATACCCTGCAGGCCATTTTAACAGGCAATGCCATGGGAGAGTTTTTAACTGCAGAATCGGATGTTAAACAGGAAAATGGCGTTTGGGTTGTTTCCGGAAGCAAGTCAGATTTAGATTATAGACTGCTTTTTAATACACTTTTCAAAGTATCTGAAACGAATTTAAATGATGCTAAAAACGGTCAGGCTTTAAAAGTTACCTATACCGACTATCAAAAATTAAACGAATCTTTATTTCCTACTGCCTTAAAAATCAAAACGCTATCTAAAGCGAAAACTATAAATATCGATCTTCAATTTGTGAAAATTGATGGCAATGTTCCGGTAGATTTTCCGTTTAATGTACCGAAGAGGTTTACAGTTGTAAAATAACTTAACTACAGTTAATATTTCATTGTATTGCCAAACAGATCTGCTGCTTTGCAACAGGCTATTTGGCAATCTTTGCATTATATGAAGATTAAGTGAAGAGCATTCTGTAATAAGTAATAATGACTTTACTATCTCAATTTTAATGCTTTTTACTGTAAAAATTTTATACTTTTGGCTTAATGAAGCTACAAAAACTCCTATTTATCCTTTTTTTAAGTGTGTTAACGCTTTCTGCGGTTGCACAAACTGAAAGCCAGCTCAGAAGGAAAAAAGAAGCTATACAACGTGAAATCGAACAGCTTCAAAAGAATTTGAATAAAACTGCTAATGGTAAAAAGCTTACCATACAGCAGATTAATACCATAAATGCCCAGATTAGGTTGCGCCAGGATAAAATTGGCACCATTAATTCTGAAATAAAAAATCTGGATAACCAAATCTCTCAGAACACAAATACCGTACATACATTACAAGGTCAGTTAGGAGATCTTAAAAAAGAATATGCAGGCATGATCCGCTTTGCACAAAGAAATAGAAACTCGTACGACAAAATGATGTTCATTTTTGCAGCAAAGGATTTTAATCAGGCTTATAAACGGATTAAATATTTACAGCAGTTTAGTCAGTACCGTAAAAAACAGGCCGGCTATATAGAAAATACGCAGCAAGACCTGAACGGAAAGATTAAAGTGCTGGATAAAACACTTAGAGAGAAAAGCGACCTCTTGAAAGAGCAGGAAAAAGAGCGCGAACGTTTAAGTCAAGATAAAAGTAAACAATCTGTTGAGTTAAATAAACTGAGCAAAGACGAAAAACAGTTTAGGCAGGATATCAATAGCCGCAAAAAACAACAGGCGCAGATAGACAGGGCCATCAGTGCAGCAATTCAACGTGCAATTGAAGAAGCAAGGAGAAAGGCGGCAGAAGAGGCAAGAAGGAAAGCAGCAGAAGAAGCAAGAATTGCTGCCGCTAAAGCTAAGGCAGAAAATAAACCTGCACCGGCAACTCCTGCTGCACCAACGCCGAAAGCCAAATCGACCGGAGAATTGCTAACGGCAACTCCAGAGACGGCAAGATTATCGGCAGGCTTTGAAAATAACAGGGGAAGGTTACCTTGGCCGGTAGCAACAGGAACAATAACCGAAAGGTTTGGACTGCATAAGTTAGACCAGGCAAGTTATACCAACGATGGTGTGGATATTACGACTACAGATGGTGCAGCGGTTAGAGCAGTATTTGCAGGTAAAGTTGCAGCGGTACAGGTAATGATGGGCAGAACGGTGGTACTGATCAACCATGGTGAATATTTTACAGTATACCAGAATTTAAAATCGGTTAGTGTAAGTGTGGGTAATTCTGTTGATACCAAACAAACCATTGGAGTTGTTGCGAACACCGGTGATGATGCGGTTTTAAAATTTCAGATCAGAAGAGGGCAGGCCGCTTTAAATCCGGAAGCCTGGATCAGTAAGTAAAAGAATAGTTTTTAAAATGTCTATATTTGTATAAATTATATTAGTGATGTATCAAGGCACGTTATTAGAGTTTTTAAACATGGGTGGATCGGAGATCGTGCTCATTTTAGTGGTAGTTCTATTGTTGTTCGGCGGTAAAAAATTACCTGAACTGGCAAGAGGACTGGGGAAAGGGATCAGGGAGTTTAAAGATGCCTCTGATGGTGTAAAGCGTGAAATCCATAGAAACATCAATGCGATGGATCTGGATAAAGAGGAAACAGAAGAAACAGCGGTAAACCATAGTCAGCGCCATCATCCAACAGAAGAAGCACCTGTTGATGAAAAGGTAACGCCAGGTGCAGTGCATACTGAAGCCACTAAACCTGCTGACGAGAAAATTATAACTGACAAAGAAAAAGTTTAAACAAAAAGTTATGTTAAATACAACAATAGCAGCAATGCTTGGAACACCAGAAATTATCATTATTGCGGTAGTGGTATTGTTATTATTTGGTGGTAAAAAAATTCCTGAACTGATGAGAGGTTTAGGTAAAGGTGTTAAAGAATTTAAAGATGGTAAAGATGGGGTTGATGGAGAACAAGTAGATCCGTCTAATCGCGATAAAACTGTTTAATTGCAATAATTTTTAGTTTTGAAGAAATACAGCTCTCTGAAAGAGATTCAAACACTCATTTCGCAAAAGCAATTAACTTTACCCGATTTATTGGCTTATTACTTTAAGCAAATTGAAAATAATGAACACCTCAATGCATTCAATGAGGTGTTTTTTTTATCGGCTGAAGTTCAAGCGAAAGCGGTACAGCAAAAAATAGAAAATGGTACTGCGGGTAAACTTGCAGGGATGGTAATTGGTATTAAAGATAATATCTGTTATGAAGGCCATATCGTTACGGCATCATCAAAAATGCTAGATGGCTTCGTATCTCCATATTCTTCTACAGTTGTGCAACGTTTATTACAGGAAGATGCCGTTATTATTGGCCGTTTAAACTGTGATGAATTTGCTATGGGCGGTTCTAATGAAACCTCATACTTTGGGCCTGCTAAAAACGCAGCAAATCCCGAGCTTGTTCCGGGCGGTTCTTCAGGCGGCTCGGCTGTAGCGGTGCAGGCCGATATGTGTTTATCTGCCTTAGGTACCGATACTGGTGGATCAGTAAGACAACCGGCTGCATTTTGTGGTCAGATTGGACTTAAGCCTACTTATGGGCGTATTTCAAGGTATGGTGTTATCGCTTATGCTTCTTCTTTTGATCAGGTTGGTCCCATCACCTCTTCAGTAGAGGATGCCGCTTTGCTTTTACAGGTTTTAGCTGGTGCGGACGATTACGATTCGACAGTTTCGCCTCTTACAGTACCCGATTATCCTATTCTGTTGAATGAACAGAAAAAACATAAGATAGCGGTATTAAAGGAAACTATAGAGAGCGAAGCCCTTGATCCCGAAATCAAATCTGCTATTTTAAAATCGATTGAGCAGCTCAAAGCTAATGGACATACTGTTGAGTATGTTTCTTTTGATCTGTTGGATTATCTGGTTCCGGCCTATTATATTTTAACAACAGCCGAAGCTTCTTCAAATCTTTCACGTTATGATGGTGTGCATTACGGACACCGTAACATGGAAGCGAAATCCCTGAATGAACTTTATAAATTATCACGTGCAGAAGGTTTTGGCGAAGAAGTAAAACGCCGCATCCTTTTAGGTACTTTTGTTTTAAGTGCAGGGTATTACGATGCATATTATCAAAAAGCACAGCAGGTTCGTCGGTTGATCAGGGAAAAAATGGATGCTTTGTTTCAGGATTTTGATTTAATTCTTTCTCCTGTGGCACCAACAGCAGCTTTTAAAATTGGCGATCAGGTTCAGGATGCAATTGTAATGTACATGGCCGATATTTTTACTGTGCTACCTTCTTTAAGCGGAAATCCGGCAATAGCTTTACCAATAGGCAATAATGCAGCAGGTTTGCCGTTAAGTATACAATTTACAGCCAAACATTTTGAGGAAGATAAGCTTCTGGCTTTTTCTCAGGCATTTTTATCATAGTTTTATCGTCATTGCAATTACGAAGCAATCTTAATGCAAAAAGCATTATCGTTAAGTATGGCAGTGGCATTTTATTAACTGTTTTCCAGGCATTGTCTGGAAGGTTCGCAGGTTCTTAACTTTTCTTTATTATGGAAAAAAAAGGGATCTGTACAAAGGTTTGTGAGGACACAAACCACGGTTAATAAAAATTTGAACCAATAGCCCATGATTAAAAAATTACTTTTTGCTTCAATTTGTGCTTGTTTAGGATTTGTTTCTTCCTCTTCTGCGCAGCAAACGCTCAAACTGGATAGCCTACCAAAGATTCGTAACAACATCTTTATCAATACCGATACCGTAGCCGTACCTGTTGTTTCAGAAAACCCATTGAGCATGGGGCAAAACTTTATCTACAAACTCAGGTTAGATTCTATTGCTAAAACAGTACCACTACCTTACAACGAATACGTTCAGCAGTATATTGATATTTATGCCAAACGCAAAGATATGTTTGGTAAAATGATCGGTTTATCGAGCTATTACTTCCCGATTTTTGATAAAGCCTTAAAGGATTATAACATTCCGCAGGAAATAAAATACCTTACCATTGTAGAATCGCAGATGAATCCGCATGCTATTTCGAGAGTAGGTGCAACGGGTATCTGGCAGTTTATGTTCGGCACGGGAAAGGCCTATGGTTTAAAGATGGATAACTTTGTAGATGAACGCAAAGATCCAATTCAGGCCAGTTATGCTGCTGCAGCTTATTTTAGAGATGCTTTTGAGGAACTTGGTGACTGGCTGTTGGCCATTGCCGCTTATAACTGCGGAAAGGGGAATGTAAACCGGGCCATTGATAAAGCAGGATCTAGGGATTTTTGGGTAATCAGGCAGTTTTTGCCTAAGGAAACCAGAAATTATGTGCCTGCCTTTATTGCTGCGGTTTATGTGATGAATTATTCCCACAAGCACCAGATTACGGCACAGGCTTCGAGTATGTTTTTGAAAACCGACACGGTGCAAACTACCCGTTTTGTATCTTTAGCCACCCTGGCCAAAGCACTTAATATTGAAGAACAAGCCATGTTGGCTTTAAACCCATCATACAAGAAAAAAATTGTTAACGGCACGGATGAGGATCCCAAGCGTATTGTAATGCCTAAATTAAGGGATATCGATTATGCAGGTATATACGATGTGCTGAATAACCACGATATAGATGTTGACATGAAAGTGGTGGCTGCCAGTACGGACGATGTAAGGGATTTAAGAAAGAAAAAGAACAAAGTTATAGCCACATCAGCTGTAGTTTATCATAAAGTTACCTCAGGACAAAGTTTAACAACGGTTGCCGATAAATATGGTGTAGAAGTGCAGGATTTAAGGGTTTGGAATGGTTTAAAAAGCAAAACCCTGGTGCCTGGACAAAGATTAAAAATCTATGCCAAAAACCGTATACCATTAAAAGCACCATCGTCGTTTTTAAGTTACAAAGTGAAAACGGGCGATACCTTATCCGAAATTGCAGAAAAATTTGATGGAGCAACTGTTCAAAGTATCAGAAGAGATAATCATTTATCAAAAGCAGGTTTGCAGGTTGGGATGGTGCTGAAAATTAGTAAGGGTTAATTTAAAATATTCAACCTTCTGCATCAGCTAAACTATTTTTCATCTTGACTATAGTAGAGAGGTCTTTGAAAATTATTCAAAAATTTCCCTCTTTATTTAATGTCCTACTGTGTGGATAAATATTCTTCTGCCGCTCTATGCCGCGGTGGCATGGTACTTTGTCGCGCCAAAGTACCCAAAGCGCTATGTCAATCCAGCAATGAGCCTTTTGCACAATCCCATGCGCATCAAAAAAACAGCGGCACTTCGTTTAATCAGTTGTATTTGTATTTTTTTTGGTCTGATTGAGCCCTTCGGGGTTTGTGTTCAATTTTTTTTAAATCTCCAATAATCGTTAAAGAACACAAAACCACTGCGTTTCAGGTTTGTTAGTGCCAATTTGCCTAAACTGCACCTGTTTTTTTGATTTCCCTGGCTCTTGGGGTTGACAGCGTTCTTGGTTAAAATTTATGCTTTATTAAAGTTGGTTAGCGAAATGCCGAAACTATAAAAGATCTCGCAAATGATAAGGGCCTATTGTCGAAATGACAATCAACTATGGCACCTTAATCCGTTAATAACTAAATAAATTAACATCTGTTAACTCCATATCTCATTTAACTTTTTTTGAACGGCTTTTTATTTTAAGCCTCATAAAAAGAATTGTACCTTTGCGGCGTCACTAATAAGTTACTTAATGAGTAATACGAATAGAAAGCAAGATGCGTTGGATTACCACTCGCAAGGTCGTCCGGGAAAGATACAGGTAGTACCTACTAAACCAACAACATCGCAAAGGGATTTAACCCTGGCATACTCTCCAGGAGTTGCTGAGCCTTGTTTAAAAATAGCAAACAATAAAGAGGATGTTTATAAATATACCGCTAAAGGTAATTTAGTTGCAGTTATCAGTAACGGAACAGCCGTTTTAGGGCTGGGCAATATCGGCCCCGAAGCAGGTAAACCGGTAATGGAAGGCAAAGGCCTTTTGTTTAAAATATTCTCCGATATCGATGTATTTGATCTGGAGCTCGATACCGAAAATGTAGATGATTTTGTAAAAATTGTTAAAGCTTTGGAGCCAACTTTCGGAGGAATTAATCTGGAAGATATTAAGGCCCCTGAGTGTTTCGAAATCGAGCGCCGTTTAAAACAGGAGATGAATATCCCTGTAATGCATGATGATCAGCACGGAACAGCCATTATTTCTGGTGCAGCATTATTGAATGCCTGCGAAATTCAGAAAAAGAAAATAGATAAAATCCAGGTTGTAGTGAGTGGCGCGGGTGCTGCTGCAGTTTCCTGCTCTAAAATGTACCTGAGTTTAGGGGTTAAAAGAGAGAATTTGGTGATGTTCGATATCAATGGATTAATTGATATCCACCGTACCGATCTGGATGATATCCGCATGAGCTTTGCGACCACCAGAAAAGGTATTTCTAATATTGGAGAGGCCATGAAAGGGGCTGATGTTTTTATCGGACTTTCAGCAGCAAACGTTATTTCTCCTGATATGTTGGTGGGTATGGCCAAAAACCCAATTGTTTTCGCAATGGCTAACCCAAATCCTGAAATTGCCTATGAGCTGGCCATCAAAACCCGTAAAGATTTGATCATGGCTACCGGCCGGTCTGATTATCCAAACCAGGTGAACAACGTACTGGGTTTCCCTTATATTTTCCGTGGAGCACTTGATGTTCGGGCAACCAGCATTAATGAAGCGATGAAAATAGCTGCAGTTAAGGCAATTGCCGAACTGGCCAAAAAATCAGTTCCAGAAGCAGTTAACCTCGCCTATAATGCGCGTAATTTAAAATTTGGACGGGATTACATTATTCCAAAGCCTGTTGATTTTCGTTTAATTACCGAAGTATCAACTGCTGTGGCAAAAGCTGCAATAGAAAGTGGTGTAGCACGAAAAATTATTACCGATTGGGATGCTTATAATGAAGAATTAAGGAAACGTTTAGGTTTGGATGATGCCATTATGAGAGCGGTAACAACCAAAGCGAAAATGGATCCTAAGCGGGTAGTATTTGCAGAGGCTGATAATTATAAAATTTTAAAGGCTGCCCAGATTGTAAAAGATGAGAATATTGCTATTCCTATTCTTTTAGGAAACCGGGAGAAAATACAAGCCATTATAGATGAGCATGCTTTGGAGCTTGGGGGAGTAGAGATCATCGATCAGATGCAGAATCCTGAAAAAACCCAGCAATATGCAGAAGCACTTTTCAAAAAACGCCAACGCAAGGGAGTTTCTTCGATGCGCGATGCTACAAAACTATTGCGAGATCGTAACTATTATGGTGCTTCGATGGTTGAATTTGGTGAGGCCGATGCCATGATTTCGGGTTTGACCAAAAATTATGGTGCTACCATTAAACCTGCTTTACAGGTAATCGGTGTAGAACCAGGTGTTAAACGCGTTGCGGGTATGTACATGATGATGACCAAAAAAGGTCCTGTTTTCTTTGGCGATACCACCGTAAACGTAGATCCAACTGCAGAAGAATTGGTAGATATTACGCTTTTGATTGATAAATCTGTTAAACAGTTTAACATCAAACCGCGTATTGCCTTGTTGTCTTATTCAAATTTTGGTTCTAATGATGGGGTAACGCCTAATAAAGTAAGGGAAACGGTAAGGCTTCTTCATCAAAACCATCCAGAAATTGTAGTGGATGGAGAGATGCAGGGAAACTTTGCCATCAATAATGAACTGTTACAAGATAACTTTCCTTTTAGTACATTGGCAGATGCCCCGGCAAACACTTTAGTGTTCCCAAATCTGGAGTCGGGGAACATTGCATACAAATTGTTACAAGAGCTTGGCGGTGCCGAAGCAGTTGGTCCGATCCTATTAGGACTGAATAAACCCGTTCATATTGTTCAATTAGGCAGTTCTGTACGCGAAATCGTTAATATGGTTACCATAGCTGTTGTAGATGTGCAGGCAAAAGAAGAAATTGCAACATCGAAACGAAAAGGTATATTTGGGAAAACAACTAAAAAGTAATATTACATGTACGCCTATATTGATGGTAGATTGACATTTAAAAACCCAGCCTATGTTGTGGTTGAAGCCGGAGGTATAGGCTATCATATAAACATTTCATTAAATACATACAGCGCTTTGGGCGATGCAGAAAGGTGCAAATTATACACCTGGCTGCATGTAAAAGAAGATGCACATACATTATACGGCTTCGCTGATGAAGGCGAACGCCGTTTATTTTTACATTTAATTTCTGTATCGGGTATTGGTCCGAATACCGGCAGGATGATTTTATCATCCATTACCCCAGTTGAGATTCAAACTGCAATTGTTAAGGCAGATTTGCCACTTATACAGCGAATTAAAGGCTTAGGTGTAAAAACCGCACAACGCCTGGTTTTAGAACTTCAGGATAAATTAAAAAAAGAAGGGGTAGATTCATTAATTTCTATGCCTCAACACAATACTGTTAAAGATGAAGCGTTATCAGCATTGGTAATGCTCGGATTTGCCAAACAAACCGCCGAAAAAACTATAGATCAGATATTAAAAGTAACAGAGGGAAGCCTTTCGGTAGAGCAACTAATTAAACAAGCTTTGAAAACTTTATAGATTAACGCCTTTGAAGAGAATATCTACATTTCTTTTTCTCATTTCTCTCTTTTTAATTGCTTCTCAAACTACTTATTCTCAAGTTGTTCCAAGCAAAACGGATACCGTCAAGCCAAAAAATAATTTCAGCTTACGTGAAAAAGAACAACTAGGGCTTAGTCCTGCAGTCAATCCATTTTATCCATCTCCAAGTAATTTAAAACGCGTTGTAGAATATGACGCAAAGAATAAACGTTATATAGTTAAGGAACTGATAGGCGAAAATTTTGTTTTAAATACCCAATATTTAACTATTGATGAGTACCAGCGACTGGTAAACAGCGAAATAAAAAGGGGTAACTGGCGTAGCATTTCCAATGCTGAAGTGAGCGATTACAGAAGTACGGGGATTATTCCAAAAATCCAGGTAAATAGTAAAGCTTTTGAAAAACTTTTCGGTGGTACAACGATTGATATCCAGCCACGTGGAGAGGCTGAACTTACTTTTTTAGGCAGGATAAACAAAAATGAAAACCCGCTTTTTAATGAAAGGCAAAGGGTACAAACCAATTTCGATTTTAACCAAAGGATCCAGATGGACCTGGTTGGAAATATCGGTACCAAGCTAAAAATTAAAAGTAATTATAATACCGAAGCACAGTTTGATTTTGAAAATCAGATCAAATTGGATTATACTGGCGGCGTAGACGATATTATTCAGAAAATAGAAGCGGGTAACGTGAGTTTGCCTTTAAATACTTCATTAATTACCGGAACACAGGCGCTTTTTGGTATAAAAACCCAACTCAAATTCGGTCGTTTGAACGTAACGAGTGTTTATACACAACAAAAATCGCAATCCAGAGAGATTAAAATTACAAATGGCGCACAGCAAAATACCACTACGTTAAGTATTGATAACTACGAAGCCAACAAACACTATTTTCTGTCGCAATATTTCAGAAATAATTATAACAGGAACCTCGCTAACGCGCCTATTATTACTTCTCCGATCCAGATCACCAAAATTGAAGTTTGGATTACCAATAAAGCTGGAAATACAACCGACTCGAGAGATGTACTGGGTTTGATGGATTTGGGTGAAAATGTTCCGTTTAACAATAATTTAATTACCGGAGGCACTTCTGGTCTGCCGGCAGGGACCACTGCTACTGGTTTCCCACAGCAGTCAAATAACCTGATCTCGCAGTTAAATACTTATCAGGGCGGTGCCATCAGGCAAACAAATTCTAATGCAGTTCTTTCTTTCTTTCAAACAACACCAGCTAACACCAGCAATACCGATAATTTTGCTAAATTAGTTTATGCCAGAAAGTTAACAGACCGAGAGTTTACCTTTCAGCCACAACTGGGTTATTTATCGCTAAACAACCCATTAAATTCCGATGAGGTGTTAGCCGTTGCCTACCGCTATACCTATAATGGTGTGGAGTATCAGGTGGGTGAGTTTTCTACCGATATTTCTTTTGATGCGGCTAACCCTAAAATGCTTTATGCAAAATTATTAAAGAATGAAACTACTAAGATCCAGTTGCCAACATGGGATCTGATGATGAAAAATATTTATTCTATTGGTGGGTACCAGATCAGCAGTCAGAATTTTAAACTGGATATTTATCGCATTGATAATGAAACAGGAGTGGATAATCCGGTAATGACCGAAGGTCAGAACACCGCTAACAAGCAGTGGATTGCCTTAACCGAATTTGATCGCCTCAATCAGCAGAATGAGCGGAGACCAGATGGCGTTTTCGATTTTGTGGCTGCCAACAATGCTTTTGGATCTTATTCTACGGCAAGCAATGCCAACCAGGCGAGTATGTTCGGTGTAGGCAGCAATGGGCAGACCTCATTGGTTACCAATACCAATTCGGGTTATATTACCATCGATCCGGCAAATGGTAGGATTATTTTTCCTGTGATTGAACCCTTTGGTAAAGATTTGGCTGCAAAGTTTTTGCCGGGCGAACAGGCATTGATCAATAAATATACGTTTACTGCACTTTACGATTCAACACAAACCATCGCGAGGCAACTGTTTCAAAACCAAAACAGGTATACCATTAAGGTAAATTACCAGTCTGATATTTCTTCTGAGTTCAGCTTAAACGCCATTAATGTTCCGGAAGGATCGGTAAAGGTTTTTGCAGGAACGATGCCGTTGACCGAAGGTGTTGATTTCACCGTCGATTACCAGGGTGGGCGAGTAAGCATTATTAATCAGGCACTTTTGGTATCCGGTCAACCGATTAGGATTACCACAGAAAACAGCGAAACTTTTGGTCTGCAGCAACGTTCACTTTTCGGGACCCGTTTAGATTATCGTGTAAACAATAAACTAAACCTTGGGGGTACAATTATGAACCTGACCGAGAAACCTTTAACCCAAAAGGTAAACATAGGAGAAGAACCCATTTCGAATACCATTTGGGGAGCAGATATTAACTATAGTTCACCATCGAGGTTTTTAACGAAACTGGTTGATAAGCTTCCGTTCATTTCAACCAAAGCACCATCTAGTGTAACATTTTATGGTGAATTTGCTCAACTCATTCCAGGCCACCCAAGAGCATTGAATTTTGCAGGCAGTAAAAACGGGGTAAGTTATTTAGATGATTTTGAGGCGTCTAGATCGGTAATCGATTTAAAGAGTGCAATTGCCTGGCAGCTATCAGGTACACCACAGCTTTTCCCTGAATTTAATAAATCTAACGATTTATCATACGGTTATAACCGCGCAAGAATCGCTTTTTACAACATCGATCCAACTTTTTATAATTCAGCAGCTTCTACTACGCCTGCCAATATCAGGGGCAACCGGACAGAACTTTCCAATCATTATGTGAGAGAAATAATTGAGCAGGAAGTTTTTCCATTTAAGGAAACGGCAACCGGCCAGGCGTTAAACATTACCACTTTGGATGTGGCTTATTATCCTACCGTTAGGGGTCCTTATAATTTCCGTTCGACTAATTTTAGGCCTGATGGAAGTTTATTGCAGCCCAGAAACAATTGGGGTGGTTTTCAGCGTAAAATAGAAACCAATGATTTTGAAGCCTTAAATGTTGGCTTTATTGAATTTTGGGTAATGGATCCATTTATTTATAAGCCAAATTCGGCCGGTGGTGATGTATATTTTAACCTGGGGAATATTTCGGAAGATATCCTCAAAGACGGTAGAAAATCATTAGAAAATGGTTTGCCAGATTCGAACGATCCGAGCAAGTATGATGAAACTGCGTGGGGGCGCGTACCAAAATTACAACCGGTTGTGCAGGCTTTCGATAACAATCCGAATTCGCGTAGGGCCCAGGATGTAGGTTTGGACGGATTATCTGATGCTGATGAAAAAATAAAATTTGCTGCGGCAATTACCCAGATTAAATCGCAACTGAATGCAACAGCTTCAACGGCGCTTGATGCCGATCCATCATCAGATAACTATACCTATTTCAGGGGACCTGCACTGGATCAGATTAATGCAGGTATTCTTAAACGGTACGAAAAATACAACGGAACAGAAGGGAACTCTAAAACTTCGCAACAGTCGCAAGAAGAATTAGGACTTGAAAATTCTGCATCTACTTCATTACCCGATGGGGAAGATATCAACCGCGATAATAACATGACGCAAAGTGATGAGTATTTTCAGTATAAAGTTTCGATGCGCCCGGGAGATTTAAATGTTGGCCAGAACTTTATTACCGATAAAGTAACCTCACAGGTAAAACTGGCCAACGGAAATACGCAGGCCGTTTCATGGTATCAATTCAGAATCCCGATCAGCCAATATCAAGATCGGGTAGGTGGTATTCAGGATTTTAAGTCAATCCGTTTCTTTAGGATGTTTATGACCAATTTTGCAGATACTGCCGTAATGCGTTTTGCGAAGTTACAATTGATCCGTGGGGAATGGAGGGAGTTTAATGCCGCTAACCAGGCTTCGCAAGTAATTGTAGATCCATCTTTACCAGCACTCACTCCTGATAATTCTACCATTGAAGTTTCGACGGTAAACATCGAAGAAAATGGAAAACGTTCACCAATTCCATATGTAACGCCGCCAGGTATTCTTCGCGAGCGTGACTATAGTAACTATCGTGGTGATACCCGTTTAAATGAGCAATCATTGTCGGTTACCGTAAAATCGTTGAGAGATGGTTACGGTAGAGCAGCATTTAAAACAGCCTACAGCGATTTCAGATCTTATAAACATCTGGAAATGTTTATTCATGCTGAAGCTGTTAATAATCAGATTTTAAATGATAATGATGTTGCAGCTTTCTTGCGGATCGGGACTGATAACCAGGATAACTATTATGAATATGTAATTCCGTTAAAGGTGACCAATCCTGGTACAAGAGATGCCGATGCCATTTGGCCGGAAGCCAATAGAATGGATATTAACTTAACGCTTTTTCAGAATGCAAAGCTGGCCCGTAACGTAGCCAAGCAAGCTAACGGACAGCCATGGCCTACAAATGTTCCATTTACCTATACCGACGGAAATAGAACAATTGTAGTTAAAGGGCAACCTGATATGAGTAAGGTTAGGGTATATATGGTTGGTGTTAAAAATCCGCTCCGTGCAGCCAATGATGAACAAAATGATGATGGCCTCGATAAAAATGCACTGGTTTGGTTTAATGAATTAAGATTAACTGAATTTGATGAAAGAGGTGGTTGGGCGGCAACTGGAAGATTAAACTTAAAATTGGCCGATTTTGCTGATGTAAATATTTCCGGAAGTAAATCTACCATAGGTTTTGGATCTATCGATTCGAAAGTAAGTGAGCGGAACCGTGCAGACAATGTATTGCTTGATGTTTCTTCAGCGATGGAGTTAGGTAAATTTCTACCACAAAAATCGGGGGTAAAAATCCCGATGTTTGTGAGTTACTCTAAACAGGTTTCTACACCACAATACAATCCAAGGACACCAGATATCGAGCTCAAAAATGCTTTATCGCAATCTACTAAAGAGCAAAAAGATTCGATTTTAAATTTTGCACAGGATTATACGATTAGAAGGGGGATAAATTTTACCAATGTTAGGAAAGAGCGGATCAATACCAGTAAACCTGCCCACCTTTGGGATATCGAAAATTTTGCAGCAAGTTATGCTTATACCCAATATAATCACCGCGATTTTATTAATCAAAATAGTATTCAGAATACCTATAGGGCATCGCTACAATACAGTTATGCCAGAGAAGCCAAAACAATAGCACCTTTTGAAAAGATTATAAAGTCGAACATGCTGGCTTTGTTAAAGGATTTTAATTTTAGTATTTTCCCAAGTGCCATTAATTTCAGGATCGATGTAGACCGTTTGTATTCGGAAAATACCTTGCGGAACAACGATCCGAATAATACCATCGGAATTTACCAGAATGGATACGGTACCACCTTTAACAAAAACTTTACCATGAGCCGTGTTTATGGTATTGCCTGGAACCTTACCCGTTCTTTACAGTTGGATTTTAATGCCACAAATTATTCGATTATTGATGAACCGGATGGCAGAATTGACGGCATAAAACGTGACACCGTTTGGCAAAACCTAAAACGCTTAGGACGTACGACCGATTATAACCACAATTTAAACGTTACCTATAATTTACCGATTGATAAAATACCTGGACTAAACTGGGTGACCGTAAAAACCCGATATGGTACCAACTTTAACTGGCAGACCGAGCCACTTTCTACCTTGCTCGATCCGAATATAAATTTGGGTAACACAGTACAAAACAGCAGGACTGTCCAGGTGAACCCAACACTAAACCTCACCACGCTATACAACAAATTTGGCTTCATCAGGAGTGCTGGCAATGATGATGGGAACAAAGCGAAGAACTTTTTCATCAATATTTTAACCAGTTTAAAAAATGTTAATGCCAGCTTTGTACAAACAAAAGGTATTTTTCTGCCGGGTTATATGCCAACCACACAGTTTTTTGGTCTTGATCGGGCTACTGGTGCACCGGGTTTAGGTTTCGTTTTTGGTAGTCAGCGCGATATCCGCGAGATGGCACTTGGCAATGGCTGGTTAACAACAGATACCTTACAGAACCAGTTATATGTAAATACACTGCGTGAAGATTTTCAGTTTACCGGTTTGTTAGAGCCTTTTAAAGATCTACGGATTACTTTAAAAGCGAACAAAGCACAAACCAGAAATTTCAGTACCAATTTTAGGTACGTGGCCAGTGTATCATCTTTTGAAAATCTGAGTGCAATTACCACAGGCGATTATAGCGTATCATACATCGCGCTGGGCACGGCATTTAAAGAAAGTAATTCTACAATTATCTCAGGGTTATTTAATCAGTTTATGGCCAACAGGATGATTATTTCCAGAAGGCTTGGTGCTGAAAATCCAAATTCTGGCGGCATTAGTGGAGGCTATGCTGATGGTTATAGCAAGGAGAGCCAGGATGTAATTATCTCTGCTTTTATGGCTGCTTATTCAGGTAAAGATGCAGGTAAAACAAAAATGAATGCTTTCCCTAAAATACCGCTTCCAAACTGGAGTTTAACTTATAGTGGCTTAACACGTATTCCTTTTATTGCCGATAAATTTTCATCTGTCGATATCCGTCACGGCTATCGCTCGGCCTATAATATCAATGGTTTTAACTCGTTATTACGCTATCAGGAAACCAATGGTGCCGTGAGTAGTAGAGATGTAAATAACAATTTTTTACCGGAATATCAGTTTGCCCAAGTAACCATTTCTGAATATTTTTCTCCATTGGTTGGTGTTGATACCAGGTTTAAAAATAACCTCACCGCTTCTTTCGAATTAAACCGGTCGCGTTTGTTGGGTCTTAGCTTATCAAACAGTCAGTTGGCGCAGTTATCAGAAAACAATATGGTGTTGGGCCTAGGCTACCGCACCAATAAATTCCGTTTTCCATTTGGATGGTTTAAAAGCCTGAAAATGGATAACAATATGGATTTTAAATTGGATGTGGCCATCCGTGATAACAAAACGGTCATCTATCGCGCTGATGTTACCGAAGCAGAAGTATCTTCAGGAGCCAAGAATATTACCTTAAGGCCAAGTGTAGATTATGTGTTAAATCAGAAATTCAACATCAAATTATTCTACGATTCAAACATTACAAAACCTTATACCTCGCAAACGTTTAATACTTCTTTCAGTAATTTCGGTTTTAGTTTGAGGTTTACGTTGAATTAAAGAATAGCCTAAGCAATTAATGAATTACTTTTTTGTGAGGAGAATATCCTGCTAAATACATATGCGGTAAAAAACATAGGAACGTAGCTGAACAACAGGTAATCAAAACTGGCAAAGTGCATAGCTCCGCTAACAAGCAAATACAGCAGAAAGAGCACAATTGAATGTGCTATAGGCCTGTCATTGATAAATCTTTTATGGCCCTGTTTTTCTTTCAGGTGATGATTTATCGTAATTGCCGAAGCAACTATGGCTATAAAGATAAATAAGTGGGTAAAGGGTAGTTTAAAACTGAAAACATAATTTTGGGGCTTAACCAGCATGATCAATCCGATATAACCGAATCCGATAGCCATTGTTACCGGAACAGAAACAACCAGGGTCGCTAGGCATACTTTTAAAGTATAAATAATTGAAGACTTCATGTTGAGGATTAATTTAGCGTTTAATATACAAAAGAATGCTAAGTTTAATATTCCACCCGGTAGACAAATGTCAACATTCGATTTTTCTGATAAGTTAATTTTTAAGCCATTGCGAATGGATAAACTAAATTGTATTTTTGAAGCAGAAAACTATAACTAACATACATATTCATAATCAATATTATAACATAATGAATTTTCCATCAGAATTAAAGTACACTAAAGACCACGAGTGGGTTAGAGTTGAAGGTAACGAAGCTTATATTGGCGTAACCGATTTTGCACAACGCGAACTAGGTGATATCGTGTATGTTGACATTAACACTGTAGGTAGCGAAGTAGCTAAGGAAGAAGTTTTCGGGACTGTAGAAGCCGTTAAAACCGTATCTGATTTATATATGCCAGTTACCGGAACCGTATTGGAAGTTAATGCTGAATTAAACGATAACCCAGAATTGGTGAATTCTGATCCTTACGGACAAGGTTGGATGGTTAAGGTATCTTTAGCTGATGCGGCTGAAGTTGATGGTTTATTAACAGCAGAAGCTTACCAGGAACTGGTAGGCGCTTAATCCTGATATTTTGTACGAAACACTAAAACAGCAAAAATGGGCCATTCTTTGGACGGTTGTTGTTTTGGTGTTTTGTAATATGCACATTTCCGATTCTATTGGGAAAAGTGGATTTTTCTTCGAAGGCTTTGATAAAATGACCCATATGGGCTTTTTCTTTGTCTTATCAGTTCTACTCTTTTCTGGCAAGATTAATTATCAAGATAACTACACTGTACAAACATTAACCATTTTTAAGATTTTGCTTATCAACGCCATAATCGGCGGTAGTATAGAGTTACTGCAATGGAAAGTTTTTACCTACCGGTCTGCAGAATGGTGGGATTTTGGCTGCGATATGTTAGGCGCATCAATGGCGGTTTTTAGTTATGTATTACTTCATAAATTAAATTTCAATGAGAAGGAAAGTTAGCATTACCTGTATAATTTTGGTTATATGTTTAAGCGGCTGCAGTATTTTTAAAAAAAACTGTAACTGCCCAAAAGTATATTACAAAAGCTATCCTTCATCGCAAAAATAACCTTCCTGCTGGTCGGTCTTCCTTTCTGCTCTACTGCTGTCCTTAGGCTGTATTTAAAATGTTACCAAGCTTTTAACACACCTTAACAAACCTTTAGGTTTTTCTACAGTCTCATAGCTTAGTTTTATTTAATAATATCTAATTTTTGATGAAAAGAAACGTTCAGACTGTAATATTTATTGTTTTTCTATTTTGTAGCTACATTGCCCATGCACAAAATACGGGTTCTGTAAGCGGGAAAGTAATTAACGCAAAAGATAAGAAGCCAGTTGATTTTGCAACAATCGCAATTAAGAGTTTAAAAGATTCGAGTGTTGTGGCATCTGGTCAAACCAATCCCGATGGAAGTTTTACTTTTAAAGCCATAGCCCCGGGTAAGTATAGGATTTATTCTGCCTTTTTAGGTTTAAAAACGGCAACCAAAGATATCGAAGTGGCTAAAGCAGCTGTAAATGCCGGTGAAATTGCCATGAGTGATGATGGTGTTGATTTAAATACGGTTAATGTAACTGCTACGATCCCGATTGTGGTAAAGAAAGATACTTTAGAATTTGATGCCAAATCTATTAAAGTGCGTGAAAATGCCGTGGTAGAGGATCTGCTAAAAAAGGTTCCAGGCGTTGAGGTGGCGAAAGATGGAAGTGTTAAAGCCCAGGGTGAAACCATTACCAAAGTAAAGGTAGATGGAAAAGAATTTTTTGGTAACGATCCATTACTGGCAACCAAAAACCTTCCGGCAGATATGGTAGATAAGATTCAGGTAATCGATGAATTATCTGAACAAGCCCAGTTTACCGGTATAGATGATGGAACAAGAAACAAGATCTTAAACATTACCACTAAAAATGGCATGAAACATGGCTATTTCGGTAACAGTACCGCAGGTTATGGCTCCAACGACCGTTATGATGCGAGCCTGAACGTAAACAAATTTGATGATGACAGGCAGATCAGTTTTATCGGTCAGTTTAACAATGTGAACAAGCAGAACTTTGGACAGGGCGGGGGTGTAGGTAATGGTTTTGGTGGCGGTGGCCGTGGTGGTTTTGGCGGTGGAGGTGGAAGTAGTTCTGGCGGAAGTGGCGGGATCACCAACACTAATGCGGCAGGTTTAAATTTTGCCGACACCTATAAGGATGGTACCCAGTTTCAGGCCAGTTATTTCTTTAATAAAGCAAATTCAGAAATTATCCAGAACTCCAATACCCAAAATCTTGCAGGTGGTACCAATAATATTGATGAAGCAATAAATAATACTTCTGATAGGCTTAATCATAGGTTCAATTTTATGGTTGATACCAAGATCAACCCATCTTTGTCTATTAAAATACAGCCGAGTTTGGCCTATACCGAAACTGATGGAAACAATTTAAATAGCTATACCAGGATACTTGATGATGGCTCAACAATTGGTACGCAGCGTAACACCACTACTTCTGCTACGCCCTCCATTGGCAATAATTTATTAATCCGCAAGAGCTTTAAGCGGAGAGGACGTACGCTATCATTAAATGTAAATACCAGTATTAATGATAATGATGGGACAAACCTTAACTATAGAAACGATAAAATTACGGAAGGAACAATAACAAGGGATACCGTTACCAATCAGTTGAACAATACGAGCAGCCATTCTATAAATAATACCACAAGGTTGGTTTATACTGAACCGCTAAACAAAACCTTAAGTGTAGAGGTTAACTATCAGAATGGTTATTCAAATAGTAATTCACACCGAGATGTATTTAACTATAATCCGCTAACCATGCAATATGATGAGGTGGATAATGAATTTTCCAATATTTATAATAACCGTACTTTAACCAATGCAGCAGGTGTAAGTTTAACCACAACCGAGAAAAAATACAATTGGAATATTGGCGTAGCCGCTCAGCAAACCAACAGGATAAATACAAATTTAACTACGGGTTTAAAACGGACGCAGAATTTCATCAATATTACCCCTTCGGCACAGTTCAGGTACAACTTTAGCAACCGTAAGCGCTTGTTCATCAATTATCGTGGTTCTACCACGCAACCAAGTATCGATCAGATTCAACCGATTCCGGATAATACCAACTCACAAACCATTTATGTGGGTAACCCTGCTTTAAAACCTTCATTTAATAACCAGTTGAGGATCAATTTTAATAACTTTAATATCGAAAATGGTAGGTTTTTCTTTGCGGGTTTAAACCTTACCCAAACATTTAACGCCATTGGAAATACCGTTGTACCCTTATCAGGTGGTGTTCAACAGGTAAGTTATATCAATGTTGATGGTGTTTATGCTGGTAATGCCAATGCAACATGGTCTTTACCCTTAATGGCAGAGCGTAAGCTAACGCTGAATATCTCTGGGAACGGCTCTTATAACAGAAATGTGAACTTTATTACCGACCAAATGAGCACTAATCTGGTGAAAAATGTAACCAATAGCTACACCATTTCAAACGGTTATAAATTGGTTACCAATGTAGATAAATTCGATTTAACAGGTGGCATAACCGGTAGTTATACCAATTCTACATTTTCTGCCAGGCCATCATCCAATACCCAGTATTATACCATCAATCCAAGTTTTGATGTCAGTTACGTGCTGCCAGCCAATATCAGGTTAGCCATAGATATCGATTATTTCAGAAACTTTGGTGGCGGTGATTTATTTAACCAGGAATACACCATTCTTAATCCTTACATCAGCCGTCAGTTTTTCAAAAACAGGGGAACGTTTAAATTTTCTGTAAATGATGCACTTAACCAAAATACCGGGGTAAGCAGAACGGCTACGGGTACTTCAATTGTTGATGTAACGTCCAATGTATTAAGACGTTATTATATGTTGTCGTTCACTTACTCGTTAACACGTATTGGGGGTAGGAACATGAGCGGCGATATGCAGATGCCGGGCCAACGCGGTGGCGGAGGTGGTGGTCAGCGTCCTAGAATGTAATAGTTGAAGTATACAATTCCTATGTAATACTACCTCGTCAGGCTAAGCATAAGCTGGGCTTGGTGAGGTATGATATAGCTTTTGGATAAGTAATTTAGTCTCACATTAAATGTATCATTGACATTTATGTATTTCAAATGTTACTAAGGGCAAATAAACCTTTCTGAAGGTCTATTGTCTCTATGCTATAAGCCAAAGTAACCGAATGAAACAAATTTTTACGCTCCTACTTATTTTATCATCTTTTTGCGTCTACGCCCAAAAAACGGGTTCTGTTAGCGGAAGGGTAATTCAATCAACAGATAAAAAACCAATTGACTATGCTTCTTTGGCACTCAAAAACCTGGCAGACTCGAGTACGCTAGGTGCTGTAAATACCACAGAAGACGGAAAGTTTATTTTTAAAAATTTAAAGCAAGGTAAATACAGATTATATGCCGCGTTTTTGGGTTTGAAGAATGCTACCAGGGATTTTACCATTACGACTGATCAAGTAGATATAACTTTAGCAGATATTGTTTTAGAAGGGGGGGCAATTGATCTCCAAACGGTAGATATTAAAGCAGAAATTCCGCCAATTGTGGTAAAAAAAGATACCCTTGAATTTAATGCGAGCTCATTTAAAGTGGTCGAAAATGCTGTAGTAGAAGATTTATTAAAGAAATTACCAGGCGTAGAGGTAGACAAAGCGGGAACAGTAAAAGCCCAGGGCGAAACCATTACGAAAGTTAAGGTTGATGGCAAAGAATTTTTTGGGAATGACCCTTTATTGGCCACTAAAAACCTGCCTGCCGATATGATCGATAAAATTCAGATTATTGATGAACTTTCTGACCAGGCACAGTTTACTGGGATTGACGATGGCTCTAGAACCAAAATTATTAATATCACCACTAAGAAAGAGAAGAAAAACGGCTATTTCGGGAATAGCACAGGCGGTTATGGTTCAAACGATCGCTATGATGTGAATGCAAATATTAACCAATTTGATCAGGATAAACGATTGAGTGTAGTGGCCCAGTTTAATAATGTAAACAGGCAAAATTTTGGCGGTGGCCTGGGTGGAGGAGGTGGTAATGGTGGACGTAGCGGTATTACCGATACCAAAGCCGGCGGGGTTAATTTCTCAGATGTTTATGCCGATCAAACTGAAATTAATTTCAGTTATTTTGTTAATAAATCTGATAACCTGATTTTAAGAAACAGCGTTACCCAAAACCTTTTGGGCAATGTAACCACAGTTTTCAATAATAGCCAAAATAATACATCCGATCGTTTAAACCACCGTTTAAATTTTATAGTGGATACCAAACTAGATTCGCTTACATCATTGCGGATTCAGCCGAATTTAAGTTATACCAATAACGAAAGTGAGAACAACAGTATTTATACACGCGATTTTGGCACCTATAATACCAGTGGTTCCCAGCGGTTAACCAATCATAACACATCGCCCGCTATCAGTAACAATATTCTTTTACGCAAAAAGTTTATGCGTTTTGGAAGAACATTGTCGCTGAATTTTAACACCAACATTAACAATAACGACGCTGATAATTATAATTACAATCCCGAAACGCGTGAAAAAGATAATCTTAAGACAGAGAAGATTATCAACCAGCTCAATGATCAGGAAAGCGAATCTATTAGTCAGAATACCCGGTTGGTTTACACAGAGCCGTTAAATAAAACACTTAGCCTGGAATTTAACTACCAGAACGGCTATAACCACAATACCTCCGATCGTTTTACTTACGATTTTAATCCGGCTACGCTAAACTATGATTTGCTAAATGATTCATTAAGTAACGTGTACGAAAATACCATCTTAACCAATACAGCTGGTTTCAGTTTTAATAAAATGGCCAAAAAATACAACTGGAATGTGGGAATGGCTGTTCAGAATACCGATCGCAAAAACAATAACATTACCCGGGGATTCATATTAAAACAGAACGTATTTAACTATACACCTTCTGCCATGTTCAGGTACAATTTTAGTAACAGCAAACGTTTGGTTTTCAATTATCGTGGCAGCACCAATCAGCCCTCCATACAGCAGTTACAGCCCATTCCGAACAATACCAACACGCAAAGTATCCCATTGGGAAACCCTGATTTAAAACCCGAGTTTAACAATAGCTTGCGCATTGCCTACAATACGTTTACGCCTGGCAAAAACAGGTCGTTATTTGTAAATGTAAACCTCACTCAAACTTCCAACAAAATTGCCAATAGCAGCAGCTTAATCGAAAGCGGTGTTAACCAGGGGAAATTTGCCGTGTTGCCCGTTAACGTAAATGGTGTTTATGCCGGATCATTATCCTCCTCATTAAGTTTGCCCATCATGGCCGAAAATAAGCTAAATTTCCACATCAATATCAACGGCAACTACAACCGCGACGTAAACTTTACCAATGCCTTAAAAAACATTACGAATAGCTGGTCGATTAATAATGGTTACCGTTTGGTTTCCAATTTGGATAAACTCGATTTAACGGCAGGTGTTAACGGCTCAATAAATAGGGCTACTTATTCTGTTCAGCCCAGTTCCAACACGCGTTATTATACTTTTAGTCCAAATATCAGTATCAGTTATATGTTTCCTGGCGATATCCGCTGGTCGGTAGATGCAGATTACAACCAGAATACAGGTAGGGGAGCGGATTTTGATACGCACTTTACTTTGGTGAATTCGTACATAAGCAAACAATTTTTTAAAAATCGTGGCACTTTTAAAGCTGCCGTAAGTGATTTGCTGAACGAAAATCAGGGTGTAAGCCGTACGGCTAATAATAATACGATACGTGATGAAAGCTATAACGTATTGCGCCGCTATTTTATGTTTTCATTTACTTATTCCTTAAACCGTATGGGCGGTACAAACATGATTAGAGAAGGTCGTGATCAGGGCGGAGGCCGTGGTAATAACGGTGGCGATGCCTTTGGTGGAGGAAGACAACGAAATTAGATCATTTTTCGGTAAAAGCTGGATAATTTATATCCTACACTAGGATATCTTATTTGGAATAAATCTAAAGAAAGGTTAACTTGCGCCAAATTTAGCACATGAAGCTGTCGCACTTAAAAGTAGGAGAAAAGGGAACAATTGTTGCCTTTACAGATTTAGATATGTCTGTAAAGTTAATGGAGATGGGTTGCTTGCCGGGCGAGGTAGTAGAAGTAGAACGTTTTGCTCCTTTGGGCGATCCTATGGCGATCCGTGTAGCTGGATATCAGCTTTGCTTACGTAAAAGCGAAGCCGATGTTATTATTATTCAATAAAAAAGCTGGGTTTGGATATTAAAGTTGCATTAGTTGGTAATCCCAATACAGGTAAATCTACTTTATTTAACCGTTTAACAGGGTTAAATCAAAAAATCGGAAACTTTCCAGGCATTACTGTTGATAAGAAAACGGGTTTTACAAAACTCGCAGACGGTAAAGAAGCAGAGATCATCGATTTACCAGGAACATATAGCTTATATCCGAAAAGTGCTGATGAAAGCATCGTTTTTCAGGTACTTGCCGATAAAAACAACAACAGCCATCCTGATGTGATTGTACTCATTGCCGATGCTTCGAATTTAAAGCGAAACATGCTGTTGTATTCGCAAGTGGCAGATTTGGGAATCCCGATCATTTTAGCGCTTAATATGATCGATCTTTCTGCTAAGCAGGGGATTGAGATTAATCTGGATAAACTTTCTGAAAAATTAGGGATCCAGGTGGTGTCCATTTCAGCAAGAAATAACATCGGGATTGACAAGCTGAAACAGACCATTGCCAATACCAATAAAATTGCCACGCAGTATCAGGATGTAGATGTGAATTTTTTGGCTCCGGAAGCGATTAATGCTATAAAAGCCAAGCTTAATTCCAATAACGATTATTATGCGCTGCAGGTGCTGCATCAACACGAACATTTAACTTTCTTTACCGAAAAAGAGCAGGAAGAAATTGAAGGTATTGAACAATCTCACCATTTCGAATCTGCTAAAATTCAGGCTGCAGAAACCATTGCCAGATATAAACACCTCAGCACTATTTTATCTGATGTGGTTATTGACAATGGCACTGAAAAGAAATTTTCTTTCAGTGATAAATTGGATGCTATTTTAACACACAAGGTTTGGGGATTTGCTATTTTCTTGCTTATTCTCTTCGTCATTTTCAATGCGATATTTGCCTGGTCATCTTATCCAATGGAATGGATTGAGACTGGTTTTGGTTTTATAACCAGCATCGGACATGAATATTTGCCCGCAGGCATGCTTACTGATTTGTTGTTGGATGGCGTGATTGCAGGTTTGGGTGGTATTTTTGTTTTTATTCCACAGATTGCCATTCTTTTCGCATTCATATCCATTTTAGAAGATACCGGTTACATGGCCCGTGTTACCTTTATGATGGATAAAGTGATGAGTAAAGTTGGGCTTAACGGTAAATCGGTTGTGCCCATGATTGGTGGTCTAGCCTGTGCTGTTCCATCTATTATGGCTGCCAGAAATATTGAAAACTGGAAGGATAGAATGATTACTATCATGGTTACACCATTGGTAAGCTGTTCGGCAAGACTCCCGGTATATATTTTAATCATTTCCTTAATTATCCCTTCTAAAACCGTTCTTGGCGTTTTTAACCTGCAAGGCTTAGCGCTAATGGTAATGTACCTGGTGGGTATTGTTGCTGCGGTGCTGGTAGCATGGGTAATGAAATTTATCATTAAAACGAAGGAAAGATCTTATTTTATCATGGAGTTGCCGGTTTACCGCATGCCAAGGTGGAAAAATGTGTTTTACACCATGTACGAAAAATCGAAAACCTTTGTTTTCGAAGCGGGGAAGGTAATTATCGCTATTTCCATTATCCTCTGGGTAATGGCTTCTTTCGCACCGGGCGACCGCTTTGAAAGCATTGATAAAAAATACGAATCTGCCCTGGCTGATACAACCAAAAATACCGACCACATTAAAACCCTGGTGGCTACCGAGAAGTTGGAAAATTCATATGTGGGTATTCTTGGGCATTGGATAGAGCCTGCCATCCGCCCATTGGGTTACGATTGGAAAATTGGTATTGGTTTAATTACCTCTTTTGCTGCCCGTGAAGCCTTTGTAGGTACCATGGCTACTATTTATAGTGTTGATGGCGGCGATGAGGATACAAGCACCATTAGAGAACGCATGTCGGCCTCGGTTAATAACCGTACAGGTTTGCCAGTTTATACTTTTGCTACAGGTATTTCACTAATGCTTTTTTATGCTTTTGCCATGCAATGTATGAGTACGGTAGCTATCGTTTACCGGGAAACCAAAGGTTGGAAATGGCCGGTAATTCAGTTAGCTTATATGACGGCTATGGCATATGTTGCAGCGCTGGTTGCTTATCAGCTCCTAAAATAGTGTTATCTTTTCTTGTTTGTCACCCCGTGCATAGTCGAAGGAAGGGCCTCCTTATAAATATGATTATTAAGATTAGGAGAGCAAGGCCTGTATAATTATTTGAGTTTGCTCCCCGCTTTCCGTTTTACTTTGCCTGCGGCTTCGTGTTCACTCTAATCGGGTCTGGGTGGCCCATTAGGTGGTGCTATTTTTGGCTGGGTGCGTAGCTGCACAAACCTTTGTTTCTAAACCCGGTAGAAGCGGCAGCCCCCGATTGCAATTCGGGGCTATAGCGGATAACGGGGCTGCTCTTCCCGAAACCCTACTGAACGTTCATTTCCAAATAAAATCACTAAAGGTTTTACCATATAAGACATATAAGGTCATCCAAGCTCAGGTATGATAACACAGATTGTGGCCTTTCATCTTTAATTAATCTTTCTGCTTTAGTCTTTCCGCTTACCCTAATTCAATCTGTCGCTTAATGCTTTCTTCCAGTGATATTAAAGTTTCTGTTCGTTGTATGCCGTTTACCGCCTGTATTTCTTCGTTTAAAACATGGCGCAAGTGATTAGTATCTCTACAGATAATTTTGGCAAACATACTATAGGCGCCGGTAGTATAATGTAATTCTACCACCTCTTTAATTTTGCTCAGCTGTGCTACGGCATCTTTATACTGGATTCCTTTTTCGAGGTAAATACCTAAAAAGGCGCAAATATCATATCCTGCCTTTTGCGGATCAATGATGAGGTGAGAACCTTTTATAATGCCCATTTCCTGCAGTTTCTTCATCCTAACGTGTATCGTTCCACCGGAAACAATCAGATCTTTAGCGATTTCTGTATAGGGTTTGGTAGCATCCTGCATCAATTGCTTTAATATATCGATATCAAGGTTGTCAATTTCTAAATTGGAATTGTCTTTTTTAAGCATATTTTTGAATTATGATAAGCGAATTTAATAAAATTTATCAATATTATAAAAATAAAATTAAATGTTTAAAATATTTGCAAGGTATTGGTTGTTCCTTTACATTTGTATCAAGCAATTAACAAAAAGGAAACGTTCTTTCAAAATTGCATAAAATCATGTAGGGTGGTGAAACAGGCAGACACACCTCCTTGTCTCGGTGGCGGAGAATAATGGGAATACCAGTAATGGCTAACCACTCCTTGAAGGTTCGATTCCTTCCCCTACAGCCAGTTCAGTTGGCAATTTACAGTTAGCAGTTTAAAACTGAAAATTGGAAATTGAAAACTGTTAACTTTTGAAATGTTGGGTGGTGAAATTGGCAGACACGCCTCCTTGTCTCGGTGGTGGGGAATAATGGGACAAACGCAGTTTATTGGGTTGACCACAAATTAATTTTTTGAACTGTAGCTAACTACCCCTTGAAGGTTCGACTCCTTCCCCAACAGCATTTTTTATGAATAATAAGTTAGTTAATCGAGCAATCCTGGATAGGTTGCTCTTTTTATTTTAGACCATTTTTTCATATCCATCACATATTTATCTGATATATTGTTATATTACCCATCAAATTTATTCGTTTATGCCTGTGATGAAGAAACGCATTTCAATTAAAGATATCGCTAGACAATTAAATATCTCCATTACCACGGTGTCGTTTGTGATTAATGGAAAAGCAAGAGAAAAAAATATTAGTGAATCGCTCACAAAAAAGGTTTTAGACCTGGTGGCTGAATTAAATTATCAGCCCAATGCCCTTGCCACTAGTTTAAGAACAGGTAAAACAAAAATTATAGGTTTCTTGGTTGATGATATTTCAGAGCCTTTTTTTGCTGGTATAGCACGCCGGATTGACGAAATTGCTTCTAGCCTTGGTTATAAAATCCTTTTTAGCAGTACCAGAAACGATACCGAAAAAGCAATAGAGCTGCTGCAGATTTTTAAAGACAGGCACGTTGATGGTTACATTATGGCCTTACCTGAAGGTTTGGAGGAAGAAGTTAAAAAATTGATTCAGACAGAGGCTCCAGTAGTATTATTTGATCGATATGTACCGGATGTTAAAACTGATTATGTCATTATCGATAATCAGAATAGTTGCTATGAAGCCACCGAGCACCTGATTAAAAATAATTATAAAAATATCGGTTTTGTAACTATTGATACCTTGCAGCAACAAATGGTTGACCGTCTGGCTGGTTACGAAAGCGCTGTCAAAAAATATAACTTGCCGGCAATTGTAAAGAAGATAAAATATGTAAACTCTGCAGAATCAATTGAGGAAATGATTAAGTTTTTTAAAGCAGAGCAGCAGCTTGATGCCGTAGTTTTTGCCGCTAACTATATTTGTTTGGATGGCTTAAGAACTTTAAGGAAATTAGGGATCAAGATTCACCAGGATATAGCGGTTGTTTCCTTTGATGATTTCGAAATCCTTGAATTTTGTGAGCCTCCGGTTACGGCTATAGCACAGCCTCTTGAGTCTATTGCAGAAAATGTGATGAAGATTTTATTAAAAAAGCTGAAAAAAGCTGGTAAGTCTATCGAAAATACGCAGGTATCGTTACCTACAGTTTTAAACATCAGGGGCTCCAGCGCGAAAAAATAAAGTAATAAAAAAGGGAATGGATTTAAGTCCATTCCCGTTCTCTTCATATTTTTATACAGGTTAAACTGTCATTACATCTTTTTCTTTAGCTTCGGCATGTTTATCAACCTTGATGATATAAGCATCGGTTAGCTTTTGTACTTCGCCTTCACCTGTTTTAATTTCATCATCAGAAACACCTTCGCCCTTTAATTTTTGAATTTTGGTGTTGGCGTCTTTACGGATATTACGAACGGTAATGCGGCCTCTTTCTGCTTCTTCCTTCACTTTTCTCACCAAATCTTTTCTGCGTTCTTCTGTTAAAGGTGGCACAACCAGACGGATAACAATACCATCGTTTTGTGGGTTGATACCAATATTGGCTACCTGAATAGCTTTTTCAATTGGCGTTAAAAGTGATTTTTCCCAAGGTTGGATGACGATTGTTCTGGCGTCTGGCGTATTAATACTGGCTACTTGTGACAATGCTGTAGCTGCGCCATAATAATCTACGAAAATACCATCCAACATTCCAGCTGATGCTTTACCAGCCCTGATTTTAGTTAATTCAGATTCACAATGATCGATGGCTCTGTCCATTGCAGATTGAGCATCCATTAATTGTAATTGTATGAGTTCGTTCATAATTGTGTGTATTCTACAAAATTAATAATTTTTATTCCTTATTTAACCAGGGTTCCAATAGGTTCACCATTAGCGATTTTCATGAAATTGCCATGTTTGTTCATATCAAACACAATAATCGGCACTTGGTTTTCTTCGCATAGGGTAAAGGCTGTCATGTCCATTACATTAAGGCCTTTATCATAAACTTCTCTAAAAGAAATTTCTTCGTATTTAGTAGCTAATGGATCTTTCTCAGGATCTGCTGTATAAATTCCATCAACACGTGTTCCTTTTAAAACAACATCCGCTTTGATTTCGATCGCACGTAAAGCAGCAGCAGAATCGGTTGTAAAGTATGGGTTCCCGGTTCCTGCACCAAAAATAACCACACGGCCTTTTTCTAAATGGCGAACGGCCCTTCTGCGGATAAATGGCTCGCAGATCTGCTCCATTTTAATGGCGGTAAGTAAGCGGGTTTTAATGCCAACTTTTTCTAAAGCATCTTGCAGGGCCATAGAATTGATTACCGTAGCTAACATGCCCATGTAATCTGCCTGCGCCCTGTCCATCCCACTTTTTTCGGCACTTAGGCCTCTAAAAATATTTCCTCCTCCAATTACGATTGCGATTTCTAATCCTTTATCGTGTACAGCTTTAATATCTTCAGCGTATTGTTTAACGCGTTCATTATCAATACCATACTGTTTTTCGCCCATTAGCGATTCTCCGCTAAGCTTAAGTAGGATGCGTTTATATTTCATGGCCCCAAAAATATTAACAATTTTTTAATACCTAGCTATGGTTTTTAATAATTGATGTAAATATTTAAATAGGTTGTGGATATAAATAAAAAGGGCAATATTTTCATATCGCCCTTTCTATTATTTAATTAATTATTGTGCTTTAGCAATCCATAATTATGCATTTAAGTGCAAAGCCGGATGAGAGGCGTATCCCCAGGTGGTACATCACCAGACCAACCATCAGAAGGTGAGCTGTCGCCAGCAAAAGCAACACTAGTGCCAAAAGTCGCAATTAGTGCATAACTCCGTTCCATTATGCCTCCAAGTTTATTAAACTTTTGAGGGTATCATCTTAAAGGGGCTAGTACTTTGTAAAAAGAACCATTTTTAAGGGAATAATTAGATAAATAATAACCTTCTCGGTGTACAGTACCACTCCCCCCAGAGCCATAATCTTCCTCATAAGTGTCATCCCACGAACTTTGGTATGTATGATTTGCTTTTATAAGAATTTTTGATTGTTTAAAGGTATTTACTACAGTTAAGCTATCGTAAGTAGTTGAAGAAGACCATGGTTGATGATCATATGGACCCTCCACTGAGCCAGCATTAGTAGTTTCTTTTTTCCATTCAAATTTAACATAATCTTGTGGGACTGTTGAGCTAGTTCCAGTCATATCTGAATAGAAACAAAGATAGACATCACAACCATTATAATTAATATATTTATCTTTATTTTGATATTCTATTCTAGCGTATACAGGCTGGGTATCAATGTTAATCCTGAATTTAGTTTTTACTACGGAGTGGTCAGCAAGGTGACTCAAACTAAAGTATATTGGCACCCCTGGATTTGATGCAGAGAAAGTTCCACCTTTAACGATAAACTGAACAAATGCATCAAAACCGTTAACAGTTTCAACGGCATCGTTTCCATCGGCCCCGATGATGTAAATCTTCATGGAAGACTCGTCAATTATTCTTTTTTCCTGTTCAGTTGCTGAGCTGCTTCCTGAAACAAATAGTGCTTTGAATGCAGAATTGTATGCATTGTTTAGTTCTTCATAACTGTAGTCGGATTCTATTGCCATAATTCCCATGCGACCATAGGTTATCGAACTTACATAAGTTGGGAATTTTTGGTTTAAAGCATTCATATCCACATTATCGTTCATGAGCCTGCCATCTGAAGGGATATCCAGATCGAGGGTAAAGTTTTTCTGTATGAACTTGGCATATAGACCTGATCTTCTTGAAATTTTATCGATGGTTTCGCTGCTGCTTGATGTTTTGCTGCCAAAAAGCGTTCCTGTTTTTACATTCGAACCAAAGGCAAGCTTCAATTCATCATATGCTGTAAATTTTTCTAAACTATAAGAGAATCCTGCTACCTGGTTCCCTATGCCTGGCTGTGCCAAAATATTGCTGATAAAGTTCCTGTTGGCCGATAGGGATGGGTTTGTGATGGTTCCGCTTACCTTTGTGGCCTGAAAAGAAACCGAAGCCGTAACAGGTTTAACGGAAGACTGGAATTCTGCTATCGGTGAAAAGTTCAGGTCGGCGATTGAGTTTCCCTGTAACAATGATCCTGCATAAATATACCGTTCGTAAGCAGAATTTTTCATCAAGGCAATTTCGTCTGTTTCCACAAATAATGTTCTTCCAAAGTCGTTAGCCCATAAACTGTCTTTATAAATATCGGCTCCACTTAGTTTTTTTTGGTCTAGGATGTTCTTGAGTGATTGACCGGTGTAAGCAGATGGGCTACCTGCTATATTGATATCAATAACTGGATCTGCAAACTTCCCGCTAAATGTGGTTTGCGGTGTTAAAATGGCTTCGTTTTTTCTGCACGATGCTAGAATGATAGCGAAACAAGCTACAAGTAGTATATATTTTTTCATTAAATAAATAGTATCTAAACTTAAAAGATCGCCATGCCCGGGAATTTATTTTATGTTAAGGCACGGCGATCAGATATGGACGGTTTTATTAATTTTTAGGAAAATTAACCAGGAACCTGGTTCTGAAAATTGAATTATCGCTTAAATAGCTCAATGTATAATATAATGGGAAACCAGGGGTTTGCGGTGTATAATTTCCACCAGAAATAATATACTGTCTAAACGCATCGTAGCCATTAATAGATTGTGCCACAGATTCACCTTCGCCACCCACATCATAAATTTCAATTGAAGAATTATCGATAATAGTTTTTAAAGAATCTGCTATAGATGCCCCGCCGCTTACTATCCCGGCATTAAATGCAGCTTTAAAAGCCCTGGTTAATGATGAATAATTATAATCGGACTCAACCTTGATCATTCCCATTCTCCCGTAAGTGATCGAACTTACATACACAGGCGAATAGGGGCCTAAAGTTGCCGGATCCACCGAATTGTCGAGCAGGTTGCCATCTTCTGGCAGATCCATATCCAGGGTAAAGTTGCGCTGTACAAACTTTGCAATAAGGCCTGTTTTCTTTTCAATTTTGGTTTTGCCCAGTGATGCACTTGCGTTAAAGATATTGCCTACTTTAATGTTGGCACCGAAAGCAAGTTTAAATTCATCATAATAGGTGAACTGGTTCATGTCGAAACTAAAGCTTGTAATTTCTTTACCGGAGAAACTGTCTGAATAAACGGATTCAAGGAAAGCGCGTGTACTTGATAAACTTGGTTTATTGATCACGCCCGAAACATTTGCC
>NZ_JAPIVP010000027.1 GCF_026239555.1 Pedobacter sp. PF22-3
CTGGTTTAGGAACAAAGGTTTGGGCACCCTGTCACCTTAAATGAAATGCTGTTTTAGCCATTTAGCCCCGGTTGCAACGTTACCCTGCAGCAACGAGGTACGAGGCAGCGAAGCGTATAAGTGTAAGACGGGAAGAAACTTAGTGTTTTGTACAGGCCATGCGCTCCATTAATAAAAATATTTAAAAGCTATATGTGGAGATAGGGACTATGGGGTTTAGGAAATGAACGGTTTGTGGTTCTTGGCAGTTTTGGCCCTGCTTTCGCTTATAGTCCTCGCTGCGCTGTGGGCTATTCCGCTCAATCAGGTTTATGAACAAAGGTTGGTGCCCACCGCAACCTTAACAGAAAACTGCTTTTTCGTAAAATCAACTAATTTTACCATATAAGACATTGTAGTAAATATAAGCTTATAGGGCGCTTATATTCTTTATCTTCTTCCTAAGAAAAGGAAATATTTAGAAGTGGTCTGTGGAGACACAGACCACGGGGAAAGGTTGACATCTTTGGTTTATGTCCTCATAACGGAATATTTAGAAATGATCTGTGGAGGCACAGACTGCGGGATTGCCTACCAATCCAACTTTAACAATGCTACGCCTTGTCGGGCCAATTCCATTTCAAAAGCACCGCCGCCAGTATTAAATTTTATGGGTTTACCCATCATTTTAAGTTGACCAGATTTTTCTAATGCTGCAATCTGCTTTGCATCTGGATTTTGTGGCGAACCCATTTTTTTCCATGCTGTATAAGAATTGCTGTTTTCGGTATCAATACAATATTGAGTGATGGTTACTGTTTTTGTGGGCAGTTTATTTAACGAGATGGAAACAGCATCTTTCGAGCCTGTTTTATCCTCATCGTGATAATTCCACACCATAACCGCAGCTTTTCTATCTGCTTTGGTGGCTAAAACACCAATATCTGTCAATGGTTTTCTGATACTGGAATCCAATATTGAATTCAAATTATACATGCGGTTGCTTATGGCCTCCACGCGGTTCCCTTTCATATGGCCAAACATCCTGAATACGTTTAAAACTGGTTTATCTACACCGTTGGTCGCTAAATCGCGAAAGCCCGCAAACCAGGGCTGGTTTTCAAATTCGAACGACCAAGTAACAGCACCCTTTAGGTTGATGTTATATTTGTCTGTAAGCTCATAAAGCCGGGCAAAAGAAGCTGCTGTATAACTCGAATACATAGTGCCGTTGCGGTAAGCATTTTCCGGATTGGTACTCATACCACAAGCCGCACAGCCTTCAGGATCAGATTCGCCAATAATTACCGGGATGTTTTTGAGCTGGGGGTATTTACTGATGATTTTATAATTACCATTAATATTACGGAGCTGTGCCCTTACATCCATCACTACTGTTCCATTAATCACCTTTGGCGATCCTTTAGCATGGAACAGCACGGCATTTAAAGGCGAACCGATTTTACCGGTTACATAATTGGTATCTGTTAAACAATGTTTAATAAAAGCATCTAAATATTTGGTGCCACCACCCGTTACGTTGGCACCACCAATTTTTGCAGTAGGTAAGGCGCGTTTTAGTCCATCGGCAGCGTAATCGTAAAGTTTAAAGAATTCGGCCTGTGTACCTTTCCAATAAGCGCCATCAGGTTCGTTCCATACTTCCCAGTACCAGCTTTCTACCTCGGTCTTACCGTAACGTTTTACACAATGTTTAACCCACTCGTATACCAGATTGCCCCATTTTTTATAATCCTTTGGTGGGTAAGCCCAACCGGTTAAAATTTCATCGTAGCGTACACCTGGTTTCCATTTATGCTGGTATGGAAGCGGTTTGGTAGATAATGCCTCGGGCATAAAACCAATCTGCGCCAAAGGTTTCATTCCTCTTTTTACATAGGTATCAAAAATCTGGTCAACAATTTTCCAGTTATAAACCGGATTGCCATATGCATCTTCGGTGTAGGCATTGGTTGATCCCCATTTTAAAGCGGGGGTACCATCTCCGGAGGTGAGCAAATTATGGGCCCGCACATACACCGGAACCGGACTTAATTTGGAAATTTCAGTGAGTAATTTCTGGCCGTCTTTCATATAGGTGTAATTTGGTTCATCATAACCAAACCAAGCCCATACAGGTTTCATAGGTGCTATATTTTTGTCGAAATTAACCTCAATTTTGGTTTTTAACTGAGCGTTTGCTGTATAGGTAAGAAGGGATAAACCAATGAAAAGGTAAACGTTTTTTAAGATGTTCATATGGCGTATAATGTAAGTCTGAGCGTAGCATAAGCTCCTTACATTTAAAATAAATAAAAAAAAATGGTATTCGAGAGATTCTCCGAAACAAATTTAAAAAATCAATAGTGATTGTCCAGTTATAAAATGAGCACCAAAAGAAAAAGGACAGACCATCCGGTACTGTCCTTTTCATCATTAACTAAAATTAAAATCAACGCTTTTGTTCCTATCTGTCTTAGTGGAAAGCGTTTAAACCACTCAATAAGAATTTTTTATAATTGGCTATTTCATAATCAGCACCTTGTGGTGGTGCCAATAGTGTTTCTGTTTTGGGATCGAGCAATACGTAGAAGGGCTGAGAATTAGACTGGAATTTCCTGGCTTGAAGGTCGCTCCATTTTTTGCCAATGGTAGTGAGTTTTTTTCCTTCGGGTGTAACTGTTACATCAGCAGGTGCCAGTTCTGTTTTATCATCAACGTATAACTGGATCAATACATAATCATTACTGAGCATTTTATATACGTCTTTATCCGGCCAAACATTGGCTTCCATTTTTCTGCAGTTTACGCAGGCATGTCCGGTAAAATCGATCATTACAGGTTTGTTCAGCTTTTTTGCTGCAGCCATACCTTCCTCGTAATCGAAATAGACATTCAGTTTTAATGGTGCATGAAATTTATCTGCATATTTATGCGGACCATCAGTTGTTGTGGTCTGTTTTCCGGCTAATAAACTGGTGGTATACAGATCGAAATCCTGCGTTTCCTGCGGTGGAAGAAAAGCAGAAATGCTTCTTAATGGTGCACCCCACATGCCTGGGATCAAGTAAATGGTAAAAGCCAATACTATGGTAGCGAGAAAAAGCCTCGGTACGGAGATAAATGCCAATGGGCTATCATGCGAAAACTTTAGTTTACCTAAAAGATAAATACCCATCATCCCGAAAATAACAATCCACAGGCTTAAGAATATTTCGCGGTCAAACCATTCCCAATGGTAGGCAAGATCTACATTGCTTAAGAATTTTAAGGCAAAAGCAAGCTCAAGAAAACCGAGCACAACTTTAACACTATTTAACCAACCGCCAGATTTTGGCAGTTTGTTCATGGCAGAAGGAAATAGCGCAAACAAGGCAAAAGGAATAGCCAAGGCTAATGAAAAACCAAACATGCCAATTGCGGGACCTAATAATGCGCCGGTTGTAGCTGCCTGTACCAATAGGGTACCTATAATTGGGCCAGTGCATGAGAAAGATACTAAGGCCAGCGTTCCGGCCATAAAAAATAACCCTGCAATACCGCCTTTGTCCGAATTGGCATCCATTTTATTTACCCATGATGAGGGTAGGGTAATTTCGAAAGCCCCTAAAAACGAAGCTGCGAAAGCAACAAGCAATAAAAAGAAAAAGAAATTAAATATCCCATTGGTAGATAAACTGTTTAAGGCATCGGCACCAAAAATTACGGTAACCAAGAGTCCAAGTACTACATAAATGAGGATAATAAAAAAACCATATAATGCTGCCCGTTGAAAAGCTTTTCCTTTTTCTGAACCTTTGGTGAAAAAACTTACCGTAAGCGGCAACATAGGAAAGATGCATGGCATTAACAAGGCCGCTAAACCGCCGATAAAGCCTGCGATAAAAATGCCCCATAAGGTTTTTTGTTCTTCTTTTTGTGGTGCAATAGTTTGTTTAACAGTGGTTTGTGCTGCTGTGGCTGTTTTAACGACCGTATCAGTTGCTTTAATTGTACTATCAGGCGCTTCAGGCTTAATCTCTGTAAATGTAAGGTCATCGGTAGCAGTGCTGTCCTGTGCATATCCGTTTAAGGATATGGCACAACAGAACAGCAAACCGAAGCAGATTTTTTTTAAGGATATCATATGCTTGGTTACGCTATTATTTTACAGGAATACTAAAATCGACCTGTTCTGGCGGCAAACATTGTTTATCATCGCAGACCATAAATTCTAAACTGCCTTTAACGGTTGCGGTTTTACCTTTCAACTTTACTTTTTGTTGAAACACTACCGATTTTTCAAAATAGCTCACATCCATTTTAAAAGTAGATTCGAATTTGGTTATCGCTTTTGGTTCGATTGTTTTTCCAACCAGGGTATAAGCACCAGATGCTGGAAAGGTAAAGGTTGTTTTAACAGGGCCTCCATCTTTAACAAATTGTGAGTAGAGGTGCCAGCCCTGATCTATAGTGGCTTTAATGAAAACAGTAGCGGTATTTGGTCCTGTTTTTTTTGCAGCGTAACTCCAGGTTACGGGTTTTAAAATCTGGCTATATGCACCAAGGTTGATCAGGCATACGGCGCATAATATAAAGATGATTTTTTTCATGTTGTGGTTATTGGTTTTGGTGGTTAGTGTAATCTGCTAAAGGCCTGGTAATCCAGGAAATCTACTTCAGGAGTAATGTATCCTGTTTTAACAGTTTCTGTTTTCATTAAATCTGTACTTAAATATTTTTTGTTACTATCCGAAAAGATGGTCACTACACAGCTGTCGATTCCCATTTTTTGCTGTTGTTTGATGGCGCCAATTACATTGGCTCCCGAAGATATACCTACAGCTAAACCAAGTTTCTCCGCTAGTTTTTGCGCCATGAGTATGGCATCGCCATCGTTTACCTGTATCACTTCATCCAGTTCGCTCAGTTTAACAATTTCGGGAATGAACTCATCAGAAATACCCTGGATTCTGTGGCTACCCACTTTATAACCGGTGGTTAAAGTGGGTGATTCTGCAGGCTCAAGCGGGTGTATTTTAATATCAGCATTTTGCTTTCTTAAAAAATTACCTACCCCCATGATGGTTCCTCCAGTGCCTACGCCGGCAACAAAAGCATTTGGCGTTATATTTTTCAATTTTAATTGTCCCCAGATTTCCTTTCCTGTGGTATGTTCGTGTGCTTCGGGATTAGCAATGTTTTCGAACTGTTTTGGTAAAAAGATATTCGGATTGTTTGTGGCCATTTCTTCTGCAAGTTTAATGCTACCGATAAATCCGCCTTCTTCTTTGCTTACCAGAATAATTTCAGCACCTAAACTTTTAATAATATCCATGCGCTCTTTGCTCAACCAGTTAGGCATAATAATGGTTACCGGATGACCCAAAGCTTTACCGATTGCTGCAAATGCAATCCCGGTGTTGCCACTGGTAGCCTCAACTATACGGTCGCCAGCTTTGATTTTACCTTCTGCATAAGCTTTTTTTAAGGTGTAAAGCGCCATCCTGTCTTTAATACTGCCAGTTAGGTTATAGTGCTCACATTTAACATATATTTTACCAATACTTCCCTGGTAAGTATAAGTAAGCTCCAGCATTGGGGTATTGCCAACCAGGAGTGATAAATGCTCAAATTTTCCCATATTGGAAGTTGTTAGTTCATTAGCTGTTAATGCTTTCATGGATATTTTTTAAATCAATTAAAGTAAATTTTTAATTAATTAAATTTCGGTAAAACTCCGTATTATTCTTATTTGTGTCAATACAAGTTATTTTTTTCAGAAATTTTCTGTTTTTTTTAGTTATTATTGATTTTTATTTCAGTTTAGGCTGAATTTTTTAATGTCTATTATATTTTTTTTCATCCATAATCGTATATGATACAAGGAGATTTAGATCAGGTTGATACTGAAATATTAAAATTGTTGCAACATGATGCCGCCTTAACCCATAAGGAGATCTCGTTAAAGCTGCATAAATCGATAGCAACCATACACGAACGTATCAGAAGATTAAAGGAACAGGGTTATATTAAGAGAATTGTGGCGATTCTTGATCGGAAAAAAATAAATAGAAACCTGATTGCTTTCTCGCATGTGCTGCTGAAAGAGCACACCGCTAAAACCCTGATCGAATTTGAAACCGAGGTTTCTAAATTTGGAGAAGTAATGGAATGCCTGCAAATGACTGGGGCGCACGATTTTATTCTCCGCATTGCCACTAAAGATATGGATGCCTATCACGAATTTTTACGGAATAAACTGGCTACTTTACCTAATATCACAACTGTTCAGAGCTACTTTGTGCTTTCAGAGCCGAAAAGTGAAACCGCTTATCCATTGTAAGGGAGGTACATTGGTCATTAGTTAGTTGGCCATTTGTCATTGGTTGAAGGAAATCTGATACCTTAGAGTCAATTGATTAGCTAGTAGAATTTGAGGTTGCGGATGTCCGCGATAAAACGTCATTGCGAGGAGGAACGACGAAGCAATCTTTATAGCAAGTATTGCTATAAAGATTGCTTCGTCGGCTGAAAAAGCCTTCTCGCAATGACGACCATTCTGTTAATTATTGAACCTTTTTAAATTTAAGGCCGTGGCCCCAATAATCATGATGGTTAGTAGTGAAACCGAAAGCATGTTAATCCAGATATACGGAATCTCTTGCGGATTATATTTTTCCAGTTTATAATTTTTAATGTCTGTATTATCAACTGATTGATTAAGAAAAATGGCCGGATAAAAATGTAAGCGGATCTGCTCGTGGTATTTTCTAACCGCCTGTTGAAACTCAAGATGTGTATTGAGATCAGATCCTGCAATTTTATTTACCCCAAGCTGTGTTTGGATGGTGGGAAAGAAAAAAGCAAAAATATTGGTAAAATACTGCCTGCTGTCGAGTTTCTTTTCGATAGCTAACCTACTTGCCAATGCCTGGTCATCGCCCATTTGCTGCATGGCATAATACCAATACCAGCTAAAGGTTTTCTTCTCCGGAAAAGGATACTTTTTTAATTGGGGATAATGTTTAAAAAAGGGTTTCATGGTGACGTCTTTAGCCATATCCCATTTTTCGTGGTAGCCTTCGCGCTGGTTAATTACATTTTGCAAAGCCTCAGGTACCGGATATTTTCGCGTTAGAAAAAGATTAAACGAAGCTGGAATTACAATACAAAGGAGTACCCAGACCGCTATCAGCGCCGATGCATTAAAATTAGATGACTTGCTTAAAGAAATGAAGAAAAAGGAAAGGGCGAACCAAAAAGTAAGGTAAAGTAAAATGAGTACGGTAACCGAAAGGAAAGTTAAATCTGGCGGTAGCGCTAAATAAAGCATCGCTACAAATAACAGCAACAGTGCAACACTAAAAATCACCACCACCCTGACTAAAAATTTTTGCCAGATGACCTGAAATGATTGGTTGGTTTGCGCCCTTAAAATCGACCAAATGCCACTTTCTTTTTGCTCTGAAAGTAGATTGTAGGTAAAGGCAATAATAACCAATGGGAACAGAAAAATATAAACGAAACTAAGATCCATATTGCCCAAAAGCAGGCTAACGGGGTTATTGATGTCGGTATCATAAAGCTGGCCTTCAAGGCCCAACATGGTTACCGAAATTAAATAAGGATTTATATCGCGCTGTCCATTGGCAAAAGCCGCCCAGTGATCAGGAGCGTTTGCCAGCGTAAACTTATTATGGAAAAATAACAGGCCAATATCATTGCCAAAATGATCGATATTGTTGAGGGTATTTTTCTTTTGCAATGTGGCTGCTTTTTCAATTACAGCCTGTTGCTTGGCGATGAAGGTTTTGCCGAAATATAGGCTGGCAAAACCCGTTATCAGGAGTACGAAGATCCCAATCCAGGAAGAACTGCTTCTAAAAAACAATTTAAATTCGAGGCAATATCTATTTTTTTTCATGCGTATTGTTATATCGTTTTAATCCATCTGTTTGAATATTGAAGCAAAATAACCGTAACCATTAACCAAAAGGTTAAGGCACTTAACGCCAGTAGCTCATTCGACAAAACAGTATCTATTTGTTTAAAATGGTAGTTGAAATCTGGTTGTTCTGCCCAGTTGGCCTTACTAATGGCTGGTGGTTTTTCTTCATCTCCAGGTTTAATGTTGCTGATCTTCTGAATCTGTAGCTTATTCATCTTTTGAGCAAGTTGATAGCGGTAAGTTTCTGCCTGATGCTGAAAATCGACGAAGGTATTAAAATCAGATGCGGTTAAAGCCATCGAAATATGTTTCAGGGATAAATAGGGGTTTAAGAAACCTGTAATTGTAGTCATGCTGTTCTGTTTTTCGAAGATTTTGTTCAGCTCATTTTGGTGCCTACTGTAAATTTTTGAAGTAATCTTTTCGCCCTCGGCCATAATATAACCAGCATAGTTAAAAGGGAGTTTTTTAACATCATCCACTGCGTAGGCCTTCAATAGCGAATCTTTAATGGCTGCATAATGTGGGTCGTTAGGATCATGGCTATCGCCCTGCTGATGAACATCCGCTGCAATGGCATCGGCAAATTCTATTTTAGATGGTGAAGGATGGATTTTTACACCCACCGCCTGGGTTATGCGTGGCATAATGACCATGAAAAATATCCAGCAGGCCAATAAGGTAATTAAGGCCGATTTAGAACTGCGGGCAAAGGCAGAAACCAAAACGGCAATGGCCGACATAATAAAAAAATAGATGGCATAAGTTAAAACCAGGAGTAAAAGACGTAAGGCTGAATCTATACTGATTTGCCAATGACTTAACGATGCCCATAACAAGATGGTGAGCAGTATAAGTGGGATAAAAATGGAAAGACAAATACCGATAATGCCTATTGTTTTGCCCCAAAGAAGTTGTTTCCAGCTTACATCCTGGCACAAGAGGATTTTTAGGGTACCCGATTCGCGTTCGGCCGATATGCTGTTATAACCCAAAAAGAAAATGAGTAAAGGTACCAATAGCTGCAATACCATGGCTACACTGATTTCGCCAAAGCTTAACATACCGTTTGTAAAACCTGCTTCGCTAAAATTAACGGTATTCTGTTTATGTGCCTCTAAAAAAATAGATACCCCGGCGAAACTTTCTATGCCAAAATCGAAGAAACTGAGTTCGTGTTTTTCGCGAAAGGCAAGGTAACCATAGTGCGCCATCCTGTGGGGATGTTTATCTGGTTTGGCTAACCATTGCGCCCTTACAAGCGCTTTATAATGGAGCCGTTGGTTATTTTGCATTTTAAAATTTTGCCAACCAATATAAGTGGCCAAACAGAGTGATAAAGCCAATAAAAGCGTTAGGGCTAAGGTGGCGCTATTGTTAAAGGCGGCTTTAAAAGTCTGTTTCGCAATAGTGTTTATTCTACCTGACATTATATTCTATAGGTTACGTTAAACATTACATTTCGTGGTGTACCCGGAAAGAGGCGTAGGTAGTTTTGTGCACCTACCCAATAGGTTTTATTTAAGATGTTGTTCATGTTTACGGCCAACTGTACTTTTGAGCCTGCAGGTGAATAATAAACTGCTGCATCTACAAGGGTGTAGGCCGGAAGCATAAAATCTCTGATGTACAATGGAAGTTTAGTGCCGCTATATTGTAAACCTGCACCAAAACCAATGCCTTTCAGCTGTTGCGTTTCAAAATTATAGCGTGTCCATAAACTGGCACTGTGTTTTGGCGTGTTCTGTACGCGTTGACCGATCAAAGCCGGGTCGAAATCATCCTTAATAATGGCATCTACATAACTGTAACCAGCATTAAACTGCCAATTGCGGCTAATAAAACCTGAAGCTTCGAATTCGAAACCACGGCTGCGCTGTGCACCACGTTCAATTAAGCGGTTTACATCTAAAGGATCGTTTGCATTCATCAAGAGGTTTTTCTGGTTAATTTCGAAAACCGAAACGTTAACCATCAAACTTTTGTTCAGCCATTCTGATTTTGCACCAATCTCTTTTAAATCACTTGTTAAGGGTTTAAAATTGGTGCCTGCAGGTGGTGGTACAATAACCAGGGTTGAAGTATTGCCCTGTGGTTGATAGCCCTGTAAATAAGTTCCATAAAGGTTAATGTTGGAGGTTACGGCATAGGTTAGTCCAACCCTCGGCAAAAGCTTATGCTGATAAATTTTCTTTTGGTTAGCCAATTCGTAATTGCTGTAATCTTCATACCACTCCTGTCTCAGGCCCAGGGTTAAAGTGAGTTTATCGTAATTGATCTGATCCTGAAAATAAACTGCATTAACTAAATTGTAAGCTGGCGGGATTTCCGTTTTGGTGAAAATATAATCGCTTAAATTTTTGATCGTATAACTTGGGTTGGCGAGGTTAAAATGCTCCACATTGGGTACAGGTGCATTTACACCATTTACCATTTTAAATAAATAGAGGTCTTTTTTTGTTGGATCATACCTGCTTGCAATGGTGCCATCTTTTAAGCGGTAACCCTGTGCAGCATTTTCGCCGCCACCACGCAGTTTCTGGGTATTGATCCGATCGTAGCCAATTACCATTTTATGGTTTAAGCTCAATGTATTGGCATTTATACTGAAATAAGTACTTAAATTATCGGTACGCCACTTTTGCTGACGTTGAACTGCCCGCATGGCCGCAAGGGTAGGGATAGGTTGATTGTTTTCATCAACACCAAAAGCATTGGTGGTACGATGTTCCAAAAGATCTTCGTTCCAGTTTTGCTTCATATAAGCCACATTAAATACAATATCCTCGTTAAAACGATGAGAGAAATTGGTCATCAGCATTAAATCCTGAGTGTTAAAACGATCGTTACTGGCGCCCATATTAAAGCTGATCGGTGTGCTTTTTAAATCGGTTTGACCGGCAATGGCACCAAAAATCGCCTGGCCACGGTCTAATCTCGAATTGCTGTTATTCATCACCACCTCAACATTTAAACTGGTGCGGTCATTCGGGATGTATGAAAAGGATGGGGCAATCATATAACCTTTTCTGTATTGCAGGTCTCTGAAACTTTTGCTGTCTTCATAGCCCAGATTAAGGCGGTAAAGCAAAGTTTTATCCGAATTTAACGGGCCTGTAAAATCTAATGCGCCGCGTACTGTGCTAAAACTTCCGGCTGAGATGCTGATTTCTTTGCGGTCTTCTTCCAACGGCTTTTTAGTTACCAGATTAATACTTCCTCCTGGGTCTACACTGGAAAATGTGGCACTTGCCGGGCCTTTTATCACTTCTATTCGTTCCAAATTGTTGGTTAACGGTTGGTTAAAATAGAACTGTCGTGTACGCATACCGTTGATAATTGCGCCTTCTTCGTTTTGGTTAATTCCCCTGATGGAGAATTGGTTATAAAAGCTGCTTTGCGATACACTTGTTACGTTTTTAACGGCATCAGCTAATACAGCCGCCTGCCTATCGGCAATTAACTCTTTCGAAACCGAAGAAATAGCTTGTGGAATATCTTTATTTAAAGTGGCCGTTTTTGTGGCTGAAAAGGAGTAATTTCCATAATACTTCTTGCTGTTGGTACCTACAACTTCAACAGTTTGTAATTCTTCATTTGAAGGTTGCAATACAATGGCATCAAGGTTTAAATCACTTGTTTTATTGATGGGGTATATGCGGCTAAAACTGCTATAACCAATGGCACTAACGGTAACGGAGTAATTGGCCGTTTTAGGTAAAATAAGCGAGAAATTCCCTAACGAATCGCTCATCGTATTTAATTGATCTTTGCCATTTTTGAATTTAATGTTGGCTTTATAAATGCTTTGATCCTGAGCATTGATCACCTTTCCGCTTACTTTAATCTGGGCCATGGCTTGAGTGGTTAATAGATTGAGCAAAAAGAACAAACAAATTGTAGCGGCACCATAAAGTGCCTTATATTTTGGGTACATGAAATGGATTTGATTTTATTATATGGTTTGTAAGTATAATTCCTGCAGGTCTGTTGCGTTAATCTCGCTGGCCTTCAGGGTATGGATCAATTCGCCCTGTTTCATAATGCCGATGTGCGAACCTACATTTACTGCGTTAAAAATGTCGTGCGTAGCCATTAAGATAGATTTACCTTCAGCAGCCAATTGTTTAACCAATTGGGTAAACTCGGCAGTTGCTTTTGGATCTAAGCCACTGGTTGGCTCATCCATTAAAATGATTTTCGCATTTTTAGCCAGGGCAATCGCAATACCTACTTTTTGGCGCATCCCCTTACTAAAACCAGATAGGTATTTGTTATGCGCCGATTCTTGTAAGCCGCATTGGTTTAAAAAACCGATTAAACTTTTATTGTCATAATTAAAACCTGCCAGTTTCGAAAAGTAATCGAGGTTTTCTATGGCCGAGAGGTTACCATAAAGCATCACTACTTCAGGAATGTAGGCCAGGTGTTTGCGGCGTTCGTAATCGTGCGCATCCAGTTCCTTCCCATCGATTAAAATTTTACCGGCGCTTGGTTCAATAAAACCGAGAAATAAATTAATGGTAGTCGTTTTTCCAGCGCCATTTTGCCCTAAAAGGCAAAATACTTCGCCAGCATTAACGGTTAAATTGAGTTGATTTAGGGCTTGGTAAGCCCCATAATTTTTAGATAATGAAATCGCTTGAAGCATAAAAAATGTAGTAATATAGGCGCATGCCGGGCACAGCTGCATGTTAAACAAAATGGATTTGCTTGATAAATAAAAAACTGGTTTTGAGATTAGGCCATTAAGCTTGGCGGCCCTTTATTGCTAAATGATAGAATATAAGCAATTGGCCGCTTCATGAGGTAAGCACAAGGTTTAATGCCTGGTTTATTGAGTGGCAAGAGATATGCTATTGGTGCAGGGTGATAGAAGAAATGCGAATGGTGTTTCAGCACTTCGCAGAGTTTACAGGTTAACTTTGCCGTAACAAGTTGCGCATTGTATTTTGAATGCGATGTATGTTGTGATGCATCTTTCGTTGCGTGGCGGTGCAGACTTTCTATCAACGTTGCATTAAGAAATACCGCCAAGATCAATACCGCCCATATGCGGGTAAAAATTTCGCGGCAATATTTATACGTTGACTGTTTCAATGCAACAAAGTTACATTTAAAAAACTAAAATCAAACCTTTTGTTAGGCTTGGTTTTAAATCTGATGATTATTTGTGGTGTCTGATGTTTCCATCTGACACGGAAAAAATGTTTGACATTAAAGGCTAAAGTAGTTATAAAATGTATCTGTGGTGTCAGATGTTTTCCTTTGATACTGAATTAATATATTGATTTATAGTTAGTTATGTAACGCTGATCTTAATCATTCTATTTTTTAGGAAAGCAATACCAGTGGTGCTTCGGTTACAGCAGTCCCGGCCTTTGCTTAATCCCGGTAGATTAGCTGGTAAATAGAATAATACTTAAACCGGGATAACGCTGCCGGTCGGGTTTAGTTAACTCAGGTTCTCTAATTCGTGGGGATCCCTGTGGTTCTTCTTCTCACTTAAGCGGTCTGTGAGGACATAGACCACGGTGGTAGAGCTAAAGAAATGGTTCGTGAAGACACGAACCATGGTAATGAAAATCTCTCCGCACCAATCCGTGTTTCCGTGGCAAATATAATTGGCCTATATTCCGTGGTGTCTGATGTTCCCATCTGACACGAAAAAAATGTTTGACATTAAAGGTTAAAGTAGTTATAAAATGTATCTGTGGTATCAGATGTTTTTCTTTGATACTGAATTAATATATTTGATTTATAATCAGTTATGAAACGCTGATCTTAATCATTCTATTTTTTAGGAAAGCAAAACCAGTGGTGCTTCGGTTGTAGAAGTCCCGGCCTTTGCTTAATCCCGGTAGATTAGCTGGTAAATAGAATAGTACTTAAACCGGGATAACGCTGCCGGTCGGGTTTAGTTAACTCAGGTTCTCTAATTCGTGGGGATCCCTTTGGTTTTTCTTCTCACTTAAGCGGTCTGTGAGGACATAGACCACGGTGGTAGAGCTAAAGAAATGGTTCGTGAAGACACGAACCATGGTAATGAAAATCTCTCCGCACCAATCTGTGCAAACCCAAGCAAGAAAAGATGCTATGAAACCTATTCATTATATCACTTAATGCTTCAACTTAACTTTAACTTAACATGAGCACTCTTTCTTTGTTCTGCATTGCCTGATAATTGCTTTTAACATGATCAAACCCCTTATTGTAATTGTACTTTTTCTTCTTTTCATCTCCAATGCAAACGCCGGTGAAGACAGATTTGAATCGATTATCGCATTGAATCAAAAAGATCCGACTGTGGTCCTGGCCCGATTAAAAAAAATATATGCTAAAGCTATAGATGATAATGATGAACTTTTGGAAGGCAAATGTTTGCAGCAGATGGGAAAGATCTGTTATACACAAGGCCATTTTAGTCAGTCTTTAGAGTTCTTTTTAAAAGCCGATAAAATATTCGGTAATACCAATCAACCAATTTTAATGGCTGCTAACCTTAATGATGCCGGTGTGCTTTATTATTATATGAAGCAGAAAGATAAGGCCATGCATAGCTATCGTAAAGCCATTGGCCTTTATAAAAGATTGAATAATCTAACGGGACAGGTAACGGTATTGGGTAATATTGGGCAGCTGTATGAAAAAAGGCAGCTTTACGATAGTGCGTTTTATTATCAGAAACTGGCTTTAAAAATAAACGAAAAGCTTAACAATAAAAGCGAAACTGCCAAAATACACGAAAACCTGGGGAGTATCTATGAAGATCTGGAACGTTATGATTCTGCTTATGTGCACTTTAAACAGTCACTGGATTTATATCAGAAAGATCATAATAAACTGGGAAGTATTGAAGTCATTAATAATTTAGGTGATATTTTGCGTAAAACCGGTCGGTATAAGGAAAGTATTGTGCAAACCGAAATTGCGCTAAAACTTGCCGAAAAGATGGGTAATATTTATCAGTTAAGCTCTTGTTGCAGAGATCTGGGCAAGGCCTATGAGCTATTGAATAATATGGACAGCGCCTACCACTATGTAAAACTTGGCTATAAATACACTATTGACTTGTATTCGGTAGATGGCGCCAGGCAGGCGGCATTTTTGCAGGTGCTTTATGATATCAATAAAAAATCGGATGAGATTATTAAACTTAAAAACGACCGGAAGGTAAACAGGATTATTGCCTTTTCTGCTACCATTGTGGTGATCTTGGTAGTTGTTTTGGGTTTTGTTATTTTCAGCAGGCAACGTTTAAAATTAAGAGATCAACAGATGCTGGCAAGGCAAAAGGCAATAGAACACGATATGACCAGCCTCGAACTCAAAAATCTTCAGCTCGAAGAACAAAATCTGAAACAATTGCTGGAGGTTAAAAGCAGGGAACTATCTACCCATACTTTAAATCTGATTAAGCATAACCAGTTTTTAGAAAACCTGAGAAGTACGCTACAAGCGATGGTGAAAGAAGATAAACGCGATCAGAAAAAGCAAATGAACCAAATCCTGACGGAGATTAACCAAAGCTTTAACCACGAGCGCAACTGGAAAGAATTTACGGTAGCTTTTGAACAGGTGCACCATCAATTTCTCGAAAGCCTTAAAAAATATAGTCATGACCTTACCTCAGCAGATATGCGCTTAATTGCACTGTTAAAAATGAACCTCGATTCCGGCGATATTGCAACCTTACTAGGCATATCTACCGATAGCTTAAGGGTATCAAGATATAGGCTAAGAAAAAAACTAAACCTGGCTCAAGGCGATAATTTATCAGCATTTATCCAGGCATTATAACCGTTACATCAGCTTTAATATTCTGCTCGTTTTTAATGCTTTTTAGTGCTTAACAATTTGTTAATGTAACGGTAATAAAAGCATAACGGCGTTTTTATTGTTGTTTAATTGATTTATAATCAATATTTTATGATTTTGTGTTGCCTTTCGGTATATGCTTGTTGTAACGCTGTTGCCTTTATGTAACACTCAATATTTCTTGGTGTAATCTGGTGTATACATCTTTGCCACGTCGATAATAAAAAGACATGACCAAACACAATGAATAAATCATTACAAATTCTGTTTTTACTTCTTTTTTGTGCAGGCACAGCAAATGCCACAAAACTGAAAGGCCACGTTTACGATAAGCAAACTGGCGAGGCCATTGTAGGTGCAACAGTGGTTTTAGAAAACCCAAGACGTGTAACCAATACCGGACTAGATGGTACTTTCGAATTTAAGGATGTAAAAGTAGGTACTGCAAAAATTAGTGTAAGTTACATTACCTACAGAACCATCGAAAAAACCTTTATGATCCTGAAGGAAGATAACGATCATTTAAAGTTTTACATGGAAAGTGATTCGAAAAGTCTTGATGATATCACCATTAAATCAAATGCGGTTAGTTCTACCGATCAGGGTGCAAGACGTTTAGAAAAAAATGCGCCGCAACTGATGAATATCGTATCAGGCCGGGCGATTGAAATTTCACCGGATTTAACGGTAGCCAATGTGATGCAGCGCATTTCTGGTGTGTCTATAGAGCGCAATAGCAATGGCGATGGGCAGTATGCGATATTAAGGGGTATGGATAAACGCTATAATTATACTTTGGTAAATGGCGTGAAAATCCCAAGTCCGGATAATAAATACCGTTACGTTCCGCTCGATCTTTTTCCTGCTGATTTGCTCGATCGTTTAGAGGTTTATAAAACCCTTACCCCAAATTTAGAGGGCGATGCGATTGGAGGAGCGATTAATATGGTGATGAAAAATGCACCAGGCCAATTGCAGGTAAATGCCAACGTTTCTACCGGTTATAGCCAATTGTTTTTCGATCGTAAGTTTACCAGTTACAATGCTTCAGGTATTAATTATAAATCGCCTTACGAAGTAAACGGGAAAAACTATAATGCTACGCAGAACGATTTTACCAAAGGAACGCTTGATTATAAATATAAAAATCCTGCACCTAATTTAATCGGAAGTTTATCGTTAAGTAAGCGCTTTTTAGATAATAGATTAGGCGTAGTGTTGGCTGGTAGTTATCAAAATACCTATCGCGGTAGCAACAGTACGTTTTACAATAATTCAGTTGTTGGTACAGATGCTTATGCCACTATTACCAGTAAAAGTTATCGCGAATTCTCTGAGCAACAGCAGCGTACAGGTTTGCATGCGAAGATAGATTATGTCTTCAACAAAGACCATCAGATCAGTTTTTACAATGTGTATGTTAACCTGAAAAATCAACAGATTAGGGATGCCGTAACCACCACTTATAACAAGGATTATGATCCAATAGCAGGAAATGCACAGTTGGTTTTTGATACCCGTAGCCGTTTAACGGAGCAGCAGATTTACAATTCTACGCTGCATGGAGATCATAAATTTTTTGATGATAAATTTAAGGTGCAATGGTCGGCTGTTTATTCTTCTGCCAAAAACGATGTGCCTGAAAATACCAGTATCAGCCTTAATGGGTTGGAGCAGAATTTTCAGCGCAAACGCACCAGTTTAGTCAATACCAACCCGGTTACGCGCAGATGGGAACGCAATACCGACGAGGACTTGGCTGGTTACCTTGATTTGACTTACCATGTTTTATCAGGAGAACATAAGCTTGATATTATGGCAGGAGGTTTATACCGGGATAAACAAAGAAGCAGCTTCTTTAATAATTACAATATGGCTCAGGGGGCAGATCATGCAAATGATATTTACGGTGTAAATTTCCAAAATTATACCGACCTGAATCTGGTAGTCAGCAACCCAACAGGTGCAGTAGCCAATTCCCTTACCTACGATGCAACTGAGCAAACCGCTTCTGGTTATGGAATGTTTAAATATACTTCAGCTAAATTGGAAGTAATTGGTGGTGCAAGAGTTGAACATACCAATCAGGGCTATAATCTTCTTTTTCCGGCAGGAGAATCTTTTCCAAAAGGAAACCAGATTTATACCGATGTATTACCGAGTTTAACTGCAAAATATTTTTTAACAGAAAAAGCACAGTTACATGCATCTTACTATAAGGCCCCTAACCGTCCTGGCTTTTACGAAATTGTACCCGGAAAAGTTGTAAATGAAGAATTTCAGGAACGTGGTAACCCTAACCTGCAACGCGCACTGGCCGATAACTTCGATTTAAGATATGAACTTTTTCCCGGCGCTTCAGAGCAATTATTGGTTGGTGCTTTCTATAAAAGGATAAAAAACCCAATTGAATATACTTTTCAGGCTGATGCCGTTCGCGGTCAGGATATTTATTATAGTCCAGGGAACTTTGGTACCGCCAATAATTATGGCGCAGAGGTAGATTATATTAAATATTTTAGTAAAATTGGTGTAAAGGCCAATTATACCTACACCCATTCGCGCATTAACACCACTAAAACCACCAGGGTGATCAATAGCACTACCGGAGATACCGAGCCTGCAAATGTAAACCAGGAACGTCCGCTTTATGGTCAGTCAGCACACATTGCTAACCTATCGTTATTGTTTAAAGACACTAAAAAAGGCTGGGATGCTCAGTTGGCAGGTGCCTATACCGGACCACGTATCAACACCGTTTCACAGTTTTTAAATAACGATTTGTGGCAGGAAGGGTTTGTACAGGTGGATGCCTCTGCAGAGAAACGTTTTAAAGGTGGCATCAGTGTTTTTGTTAAAGCCAATAACATTTTAAATACCCCAACAAAACTATTTATAAAAGGTACAAACCCGGCAAATAACGATATCAATGAAGATTTGGTTAAAAATGGGAACACCTTGATCAGAAGCGATTATTACGGCCAAAATTATCTTATTGGCTTTAAATATAAATTTAATTAATAGCATTTTAAGAAACAAAGACATGAAATCAAACCAGATTTTTAAATTATTTATCCTTGTTGTGCTAGCCTTGGCAGGATGTAAGAAAGCCAATATAGATGTTGATACCACAGCTGTTGATGGCTCGGCAATTGGTGAGGTTTCAGGGGTTTGGGCAAAAGGCAGTACGCAGGTAATTAAAGGCGACATTGTAATCCCTGAAGGGAAAACGCTAACGATTGAAGAGGGCGTAACAGTGCTGATGGATACGGTTGCCAAACCAGAAATTATTATAAAAGGTAATCTGTATGCACTTGGAACTGCAGAAAATCCAATCAGGTTTACGGTAAATGAATTATATAAAACCGCATCAAAAAAATTTGGAAAGCTTTGGGGCGGCATTTTGGCCGGCCAAACATGTGAGGAACTGGTGCTTGATCATGTAATTCTCGAATATGCTGGCTCCACTACTTCAGATGCTTCAACATCGGTTAAGATGGGACTTTATAAAGCAAGGGCCGGAGAAAACTTACCCGCGCTCTGGTTTGCCAATGCTAATGGTAAATTAGTGGTTCAAAATAGCATCTTCAGAAACCTCCAGGAAGATTGTACTTACATTGATGGAGGAAAGATTATTTTTGCCAATAATGTGTTTTATACCACTGGCGTAACAGGAGGAGAAGCCATGAACTTTAAATCGGGTTGTTTGGCAGATGTGGCCTATAACCTGGTTTATAGCACCAATACCAATGCCTTAAAATTATCTAACACTGGAGATAAAACACCACAAGCCTATATTATTGCCTATAACAATACCATGGTGAATACGGGCTGGAGAAGACCAACGGCCAAAGGTGGATCAATCTGGCTGGAGAGTACAGTACGTGCAGACCTGTATAATAATCTTTTCGCCAATACCCGTTTTGGTGTAAAAAGAGATCCAAAAAAGCCTGAAGATAGCCGTTCTGCTTATAGCAATAACTGGTATTATGGTTTCGATCAGACCACTGTAAATCAGTTTCAGCCAACTGGCGATATTGTAGGAGGTAAAAACGATGTGATCAGCAAAGTTGCCGGTGCAAATGATCCTAAATTTGTAAATTATCCTTTAAATACAGCGGTTACCAATGCCGATTTCAATACCGCATGGGATTTTCACCTTCAGGGTAACTCACCAGCTTTGGGTAAAGGCATCACCAACTTTACCCGCCATTACCAGGCCGGAATTACAATGAAAAATGGTATCACCTATAGCTCACCTTCACCATCAACATTTGTTGGTGCATACGGAACTAAAATATAAAAATGAAACATAATAATATATTGAAATTTGCCGCTTTTGCGGTTTTAAGCCTGACCATTTCTTGTAAAGGAGGCGCGCAAATTGGAAATAGCACAGCCGTAAAACCCTTATATGTATCTGATCCTGTTGATGTTGATACCGATGATCCTGCGATCTGGGTAAACCCAAATGATCCTGCACAATCTTTGGTAATCGGTACTGATAAGGATACTAATGGTGGTTTATATGTTTTCGATCTGAAAGGTAAAATCATCAAGTCAAAAACTGTAAAAGGCTTAAAGCGACCTAATAACGTTGATATTGCCTATGGTTTGTTATTGGCTGGAAAAAAAACAGATATTGCGGTTACGACCGAACGTTACACGCATAAACTGCGGATATTTTCCCTTCCTGATATGAAAGCAATCGACAATGGCGGAATTCCGGTTTTTGTTGGCGAAACAGGAGCAGAGTACCGTGATTTGATGGGGATTTCGATGTATACCGATCCAAGTGGAAAAATTTATGCAATTGTTGGTCGTAAAACGGGGCCTAAAGACGGAAGTTATCTTTGGCAATATTTGTTAACTGATGACGGAAAAGGCAACGTTAAATCAGATTTGGTGCGGAAATTTGGCCTGTATAGTGGCAAAAAAGAAATAGAAGCCATTGCCGTTGATAACGAACTGGGCTTTATTTATTATTGCGATGAGCAGGTAGGTGTTCGCAAGTATTATGCAGACCCCGCCAAAGGAGATAAAGAATTGGCGCTATTTGGACAAGGCGATTTTGCTGTCGACAATGAAGGAATCGCTATTTATAAAACTTCAGGAAATAAAGGATATATCCTGGTATCCGATCAGGGCGCCAGGCAATTAAAAGTGTACGATCGGGTAGCTAAAGCCAATACGGCTAATCCTCATCCACTGTTAACTACCATAAAATATTCGGCTAATCAAACAGATGGGATTGATGTGGTTTCAGTTCCTTTGAATACAGATTTTAAACACGGTTTGCTGGTTGCGATGAGTGATGATAAAACCTTTCATTTTTACAAATGGGAAGATATAGCAGGTAAAAAATTGACTGTTAATAATCAATCAAACTAATAATTTTTTTTGAAAAGCAATGGCAGAAGCATTTGGGGAGGTTTAAAAAAAAGCTGGATCATTTAAGATCCAGCTCTTACCTGTGATATGCTTTGCATATTTAGGTTATTTAACAGCTTAACCTGACCGGTTTAAAATTAATATTCAATCTTCTCCCATTGATAATTATAAGATTTTAGTTGCCGCTATAAAGATGTGCAGCTGTTACCAGAAAGTGTGGCACCTGCGCCGGTAGATGCCGTAACAGTTGATTTTACATTGGCAGCATTAAGTACGGTGAGGCTGTAGGGTACAGTAAAAGCCGTTACCCCGTTGCCCGTTTTATTTCCGGTAACAGCTGTAAAAATGTTATTCTTTTCCTGTACCGCTGTAGCTGTATTGCTCATTAAATCGATTGGAATTTTAACATTCTCAAATACATTTGATTCTATTAAAATATTGGCTTCAAAACCAGCCTGTACGCAATTTTTGCTTACGGTGCTGTTAAAGTAGTTGTTAACAATATGTAATTTTCCAAACCTTACGCGGGGCATCCTGGCCACACAGCCCTGAGCCCACCAACAACGTACAAAAGTAATTCGGAAGTGGTCTCTGTCGGCAGTAGCGCTATCGCTTGATCCGATCAGGTCCGAAAAACGGTGATCATCTGATCCTCCGGGCCCACCTGCCCGTGGTGTTTTTAAATAGGTAAATTTGCAATAAGACACAGTAATATAATCAGAGGTGTTTTTGATATCAAAGTTGCCATCTACGCCATCCCTAAATTCGCAGTGGTCTACCCAAACGTTATTACTGGCATCTAATGTCACATTATCCCACCCATCTACATCATAAGCACCCGGCCCTTCAAAAATCAGGTTTCTGATAATGATGTTGTTGCAGCGTTTTACATAGAGAATGCCCGAATTATCTTTTGTTTGATCGGCTGAAACAATTTTTGCTCCAGATGAGCCAAAAATTGTTTTTCCTGTTTGGTCCTGAAAAGAAATCCGACCACCTGATGGAATGGTAATGGTGCCATTAACCTGGATCATTTTGATGCTGGTATTTTGTATTGCAGATTTTAATGCTGTATAATTGGTTACTACGGTTGCTCCAGCCTCTCCGCCACCAGTGGTGCCTCCATTCTGTGATGCCCATCCTTTGGCAGTGCAAACTGCTTCGGTTGTTGCCGTTAAAGATTTAGAGGATAATTCAGTGTTTTCTGGTTCTGTAGCTAACTTTGCATTCTTTTTGCAACTGAATAGCATTAAACACATGGCTATAGCCATGAAATTGAGGTAAAAATGTTTGTTTCTCATTTTAATTTGGTTAGAATTTTAATGTGGGATAGATTAAATGTTTTTGCTTAGTAGGTTAATGATTGCTTTGTTGTATTAGTTAAATTACGAACAATACCTGCTTAAGAAGTTTGTTTTGGTTTAAATATTTATGCAATCGTTCACGGGATCGATTGCGGAAGCATAAAGCTGGCTGGTATTAAGCAATGAATCTGAAAGACAATGGCGGGTTATAATGGAAAAAATAGTGAAGCGGGAAAGGTATTAAGTCTCTTTATACGTCATGCTGCGGGGCTGTGGTTAGAAGAATTTTCATTTTTTTGGACCCATATAAGACATTTAAGGGCCATATAAGCTTACGTGTTCTTATATTTCTTATATGGTGTGAAAGCCTAAAGGATTATTTAATGAATGAGGTATTCTTAGGTGTATAAGGTGGTTAATTACAGCGTAATTTTTAATTTTTAGGACTATCTTAGACATTTTCGCTTAAGGAGTTTTACAGGGTGCAAAATCTTAAACCTAATAAGCAATGACGAAATTTCTATTTGTGAATGGAGAAATCTTTTTACATAGTTCAAAGATTTCTCCATTTCGCTGCGCTTTAGTCGAAATGACGGCGATTTTTTTAAAAGTGTTATTAATAGCTTGCCAAAGGATATGTTTTAAATGTCTTACAAGGCGTTTCGACGACCTGTTCCGATTCATCGGAAGGCTCAACGTGACAAATTCGATTGAATTATAATTGATGATGTAGCCTCTTTTTAGTTATTGCTTAAAAACTCTGGTACAGCGCAGCGCAAAAACGGTGAAATACAAGAATGATTAATGGAAATGATAAAAAACTGAATTTGACGATTCATCTGTTTAAACCGCAATGTTATTCGACATTTTATACTCAGAAGGCGTAATCCCTGTTTGTTTTTTAAAATACTTTCCAAAAAAAGAGGAGTTGCTAAAGCGCAGTTCCATGGCTACCTCCGAAATATTCATCACATGGCTGGTTAGCAACAATTTTGCTTCCCTGATCACCATTTCATCAATGATTTTACCTGCTGTTCTATCTGTTACCTGTTTCACCACCTGCGATAAATGCCTGGGTGTAATGCGTAAACAGTTGGCATAATAAGTTACGCGTTTTTCTTTCTTAAAGTTTTCTGATACCAATGACAAAAACCTATTGGTAAGTTCTGTCTTGCTATCATGCACAAAAGGCAATGAATCTTTCTGTTTGTTTTTTAATAGAAACAGGTCATACAGTAGTTCCAGAAAGCTGTTGTGGACGATGTTTTTAATCTGTGGAGTATCTTTAGATACGTTCAGTTTTTTATGCAGGGCAAGCATATCATAATAAATGAATGTATGTTCCTCTTTTGACAATGAAAATTTATGAGTAGGGTCGTTCTGGAACATTCTATAAGCTTCTCCACTATTAAAGAATACGCCCTTGGTTTTTAAATAACTTTTGTTAAAGTGGATGCTGATAAAAGAAACATCGCTGTTATCCTTAATCTCATAAATGGCATGTGGAAAAATGAGGAGAATATCCCTTTGGTTTAATACATGTTCTACAAAATTTATCTTCAGGTTCATCTTTCCTTTTGTGATCAGAATTAAAGCATAACTCGATATACGGAAAGGCTCTGAACTGCAATAATGGGGATCAGTGCTATGGTGGATTTTCGCCATCAGGCCATCGTTTAAAGAAAGCGCTTCCTCATGTTTTTTTTCTGAAAAAGTTTTATGGAGTAACTCTTGTTGCATAAAATCGGTCAGTGTTTTTTAATAATTTCTTAACAGATTCAATCATCTTTTACACTACAATTTCATCCATCCTTTTTTGGATAGTTTTTGCCCTTTATCTGTCGGATTTTGTACCCGCAAATGTAATGTTCAAGATCATTTTTGCAAGCATAATTTTTTAAAATGACTAATTTCTGATTGATTTTAATCTTTTTGATTAAGAATTTTAAATATTTTAATATACTTAAATACAGTTATTTATGTGTTTTTTAATGCTTTTTTTGCTGTTTTTAACCTTTTTACTATTTTATAATAAAAGTCAGAATGTCAATTAGTCAATTCATCTGAATGTCACATTTTGTTTATCCCACATTTTGACCAATATATCCCACATTTGAACCTTTTTTAGGCTTCAATTCCGCGTTAAAATTGTGTGATCAAATCGTTTGGTTAATGTGTCCTTAATCTACGTCGTCGAATTTTAATTTATACGAGTAGCAATTGGGGTGCAGGCCAAGCTATCAGAAAAGGGTTTTAAAAACTGAAATATAAGTGTTCAGCATGCGTAAAAAATTACAAGATAGAATTGCCTCTTTTAAGGATGCGGCGGTGATAAAAGAAAAAGGATTATACCCTTATTTCAGGTCGATATCATCTGCTCAGGATACTGAGGTGGTGATCAACGGGGAAAAGGTACTCATGTTTGGTTCAAATTCCTATTTAGGTTTAACCAATCATCCTAAAATAAAAGAAGCTGCAAAAGCGGCCATCGAAAAATATGGAACGGGCTGCGCAGGATCGCGGTTTTTGAATGGTTCGCTCGATATCCACCTCGAATTGGAAAACCGCCTGGCAGAATATGTAGGCAAAGAAGCTGCCGTGCTTTTTAGTACTGGTTTTCAGGTGAATTTAGGAGTAATATCCTGTTTGTTAGATCGTAACGATTATCTTTTGCTGGATGAATACGATCATGCCTCTATTATAGATGGTAGCCGTTTGGCCTTTTCGCGTACCATTAAATATGCGCATAATGACATGCAGGATCTTCGCCGGAAATTAAGCCGTTTACCTGAAGATGCCGCAAAACTGATTGTGTCTGACGGGATTTTCAGTATGGAAGGCGATTTGGTTAACCTTCCTGAAATGGTGGAAATTGCCAACGAATTTGGTGCCAATATTATGATGGATGATGCACACAGCCTTGGTGTAATCGGTTTTAATGGATCAGGAACGGCATCTCATTTCAATCTAACAGAGGATGTTGACCTTATTATGGGCACTTTCAGCAAATCGCTGGCCTCATTGGGAGGTTTTATTGCGGGTAATACCGAAACCATCGAATATATTAAACACCGTGCACGCTCACTCATGTTCAGCGCAAGTATGCCGCCATCTGCTGTGGCCAGTGTGATCGCTGCACTGGATATAATCGAATCAGAGCCTGAAAGGATTGATCAACTTTGGGCCAATACAGAATATGCAAAGAAACTTTTACTCGATGCTGGTTTTGATATCGGGCACAGCAATAGCCCTATTATTCCCATTTATATCCGCGACAATACCAAAACCTTTATGATTACGAATATCCTTCAACAAAATGGTGTATTTGTAAATCCGGTAGTTTCTCCAGCAGTGCCGTCAGATTCATCTTTGATCAGGTTCTCTTTAATGGCCACGCATACTTTCGATCAGATTGAATCGGCCATAGCCAAACTAAGTGCAGCTTTTAAGGCTGTTAATGTAGAATTAGTGGGAAGCCAATCATGAGAGAACTGGTAAAGGTTTCTGATAAAAAAGCGTTAGCCGCATTTGTAGATTTTCCGCACGAATTGTATGCAGGAGATGTAAATTATGTGCCTGAGCTTTTTATCGCCCAACGCGATCTGCTTACACCAGGTAAACATCCTTTTTACGAGCATTCTGAAATTCAGCTTTTTTTGCTTTATGATGAAGGTAAAATAGTAGGACGGATTGCCGCAATCAACAATAACAATCATAATAAAGTCTACGAATCAAAAGACGGTTTTTTTGGATTTTTCGATTGTATCAATGATGCAACAGTAGTTAAAGCGCTTTTTGAAGCAGCACAGGATTGGCTAAAACAAAAGGGATTGACCAAGGTTTTAGGCCCGGTAAACTTCTCTACCAATGAAGTATGCGGCTTGCTCATTGAAGGTTTTGATGGGCCGCCTGTAGCCATGATGCCTTATAATCCCAAATATTATCTGCCGCTTTTGGAACAAATCGGGTTTCAGAAAAATGTCGATTTACGGGCCTATCGCTACACCGCCGGCAATTATAGCGAAAGGTCGGTTAAACTACTGGATAGGATAGAGGAACGCTTAATGCGGAACGATATCATTCTCCGAAAAATCAACATGAAGAAATTCAAGGAAGAATGTAATGCGGTGAGGGAAGTATATAATAAAGCATGGGATAAAAACCTTGGTTTTGTACCAATGACGGATAAGGAATTTGACTATACGGCAAACGACCTGAAACTGATCCTCGACCCCGAATTTTGTATCCTGGCTGAGCAGCACGGCAAGATTGTAGGCTTTGCATTGGCTATACCCGATATCAATCAGATTCTGATTAAAATTAAACGGGGAAGGTTGTTTCCAACAGGTTTGATCAAACTTTTGGCCAATAAAAAGAAAATTGATGGCATCCGTATTTTATTGCTCGGCGTGGTTGATGGTTACCGTAAAATGGGGATTGAAGCCTGTCTTTATGGTCGCATCATTAAACGTTTCAAAGCTAAAAACATGAAATATGCGGAGGCTAGCTGGACTTTGGATCATAACGATCTGATTAATAAGCCTATTGAAGATATTGGTGGCAAGTTGTACCGTAAATACAGGATTTTAGAGAAAGCGATATGAAAAAGCGGTTGTTGATTACTGGGGCAACGGGGTTTGTAGGCTATCACCTGATTAAATCTGCTTTAGCCAATGGATTGGAGGTATATGCAAATGTACGTCATTCAGCCGCTGCAGCACATCTTAAAGATTTTCCGATCAACTATGTTAGCCTTGATCTTTCATCCATATACCTGTTAAAAGAAAATATAGAAGAAAAAAGATACGATTACATTGTGCATGCAGCTGCAGTAACAAAGGCAAAGAATTTGGACGATTACAATAAGATCAATGCCATATATACCAGGAATTTAGCGATAGCCGCATCGAAATCAACATATCGCCTAAAGAAATTTGTATTTATCAGCAGTTTGGCTGCGCTGGGGCCTTTGAATAAAAAAAATGAAAAACTCACCGATAATGGGGCTTCAAATCCGGTAACCAATTATGGGATCAGCAAAGCACTTGCCGAAACATATCTGGCCCAGATTCAGAATCTGCCATTGATTACTTTCAGGCCTACAGCCGTTTACGGACCGCGCGAGAAAGACATTTTCATATTAATTAAAACGATTAAAGCAGGGCTGGAGCTATACATAGGCAAACAGGAACAGCAATTAAGTTTTGTGTACGCCACCGATTTGGCCGATATCATTATAAATGCACTCGCATCTGATGTGGTTGGTAAAAGTTACAATGTATCTGATGGAGCAGTTTATAACCGATCGGCGTTGGCTGCTTATGTGCGCAAGGCTTTAAACAAAAACACATTGATTGTAAATGTGCCCTTGCAAATGATTAAAGGCCTTGCCTGGGGGATGGAACGGTTGTATGGCACTTTCAATAAGATTCCGGCTTTAAATGTGGATAAAATAAAAGAACTCACTGCCCTTAACTGGGGCTGCGACATTAAAAATATTCAGAAAGATTTTGGTTTTATGCCCCAGTTCGGATTGGAAGAGGGATTAAATGAAACCATTGATTGGTACCGTAAACATAATTGGTTATAAGATTTTAAATAAAAATAGAATGAAACAACAAGTTAAAGCAGCCGAAGGCAAGCTAGGAATATTAATGCCAGGATTAGGCGCTGTAGCAACAACGATGATTGCCGGAGTTGCTGCAATTAAAAAAGGAATCTCAAAACCGATCGGTTCGTTAACACAGATGGGCACCATCCGTTTGGGCAAAAGAACTGAGAATAAACAACCGAAAATTAAAGATTTTGTACCCTTGGCTGGCCTTGAAGATTTAGTTTTTGGTGGCTGGGATGTGTACGAAGATAACGTTTACGAAGCAGCATTGAATGCCCGCGTATTGGATGCCAACCTTTTGCGAGATGTACGCGAAGAATTACAGGCCATTAAGCCCATGCGTGCAGCTTTCGACAGGAATTATGTAAAAAACCTGGATGGTAAATATGTAAAAGATATCGATAACCGTTACGAACTGGCTTTGGCTGTAATGGAAGATATTAAAAATTTCAAAGCAGAAAACAACTGCGACCGTATTGTACTGGTTTGGTGTGGTTCTACCGAAATTTATTTTGAAGCATCAGAAGTGCACGAATCGCTTGCTGCATTTGAACAAGGTCTAAGAGATAATGATTCGCGCATTGCACCAAGTATGATCTATGCTTATGCGGCATTAAAATTAGGAATTCCGTTTGCTAACGGTGCACCAAACTTAACGGTTGATATTCCTGCTTTAATTGAATTGGCTAAAGAAACCGATACCCCAATTGCAGGTAAAGATTTTAAAACCGGTCAAACATTAATGAAAACCATTTTGGCACCTGGTTTAGCGGCACGTTCGTTAGGTGTAAACGGTTGGTTCTCTGATAATATTCTAGGCAACCGTGATGGTCTGGTATTAGACGATCCGGATAACTTTAAAACCAAAGAGGTATCTAAACTGGGTGTGTTGGAAGATATTTTCAAGCCAGAGGTTAATCCTGATTTGTATGGCGAAATGTACCACAAAATCCGGATCAATTATTATCCCCCTCACGGTGACAATAAAGAAAGCTGGGATAACATTGATATTTTCGGTTGGTTAGGCTACAAAATGCAGATCAAAATCAATTTCCTTTGCCGCGATTCGATTTTGGCCGCGCCGATTGTATTAGACCTTGCATTGTTTATCGATCTGGCTAAACGTGCAAATCTTTCGGGTATACAGGAATGGTTATCATTTTACCTGAAATCGCCACAAACCATCCCGGGTGTACCTGCAGAAAACGACATCTTTAAACAGTTAATGAAACTTCAAAATACCCTACGTTACATCATGGGCGAAGAATTGATCACCCATTTAGGTCAGGATTACGAAGAAGAACTGATAGAAACGGTATAGTGTTTATCCATAAATTTCTTTCAACGGCTCTGGGAATCGGGTATATCGGCAAAGGTGCAGGCACTTATGCTGCTATAGCAACCTGCATCTGCTGGCACCTTTTCCAGAGCCCTTATACCAACCCATATTTATGGCCAATACTTTTTACCATGTTCATCGTAATGATCGGGATCATGAGTGCCGACCGGGTAGAAGAGATTTGGGGTAAAGACCATAACAGGGTAGTGATTGATGAAGTGGCGGGAATGTGCATTACCCTGTTATTTGTGCCTTTAAAATGGCAATATACCCTTATTGGGCTTGTTCTTTTTAGGTTTTTTGATATTCTGAAACCATTTGGCATCCGCAAATTAGAAGAATTGCCAGGTGGTTGGGGTGTAATGGCTGATGATGTGCTGGCTGGAATTTATGCAAATATTATACTGCAACTGGTAATGGTTTTTGAATTTTTTTAAACATGCTTACCTACTTAAAAGCACAGGCGTCATCCTTAATAGCTTCTGCAACCGATTTTGGTGTCACCATTATTGCGGTAAACCTTTTCGGACTGTGGTACCTGGCAGCAAGCATAATCGGTACCATTTCGGGTGGTGTGGTTAATTTTTACGTGAACCGTAAATGGGTTTTTGAAAGCAAATCGAAGGATGTTAAAGGGCAAGTATTCAGGTATATGTTGGTATGGGCAGGCAATCTGATCCTTGTAACCGCAGGTGTATTTACGCTCACCCATTTTTTTAGTCTCAATTACGTACTCGCCAAAGTTTTGAGCTCCGTTTTAACGGGCATAAGCTACAATTATATCATGCAAAAGCAGTTTATTTTTTCCAATTAAATGAAACCGATTTATTCATTTTTATTATTCGTTACGCTCTGTTTTATTTTGCAGGTAAATGCATTTGCCCAAAGAACTGTTGTATCTGGTACCGTACGCGATGCGGTTACCAAAGAAACGCTGCCCAATGTTTCGGTTTTCTTTAAAGATACGCAGATTGGCACACAGACCGATACAAATGGGAAATATATCCTTGTTTCTCCAAACCCACAAAGCGAACTCAGCTTCAATTATGTAGGCTATCGTACCGCTTTTAAAAATACCGTTCCTGCCGCAACGCAAGAACTTGATGTTGCGCTGGTACCCGATTCAAGGGCCTTGGATGAAGTGGTTATTGTGGGCGGTAAAAAGGTAAGATACCGCAACAAAGATAATCCGGCAGTAGAATTGATCCGCCAGGTAATTGCCCACAAAGATGAAAACCGCATTAAGAGCTATAATACCGTTTCTTTCAGGCAATATGAAAAAATGCTCTTCTCCATGAGTAATGTATCGGATAAGTTTAAGAATAAAAGAATGTTCAAGAACTATCAGTTTCTGTTTCAGGAGCAGGATCCGACATTGATAGGTGGGAAAAATCTTCTTCCGATTTATATTCAGGAAAAACTGGCTGATAGCTACCTGAGCAAAAATCCAGAAAAGAACAAAACCATCATAATCGGAGAAAAACAGGTCCAATTCGACAGCCGCTACATCGATAATAAGGGAATGAAAACCTATTTCGATAGGATGTATCAGGATATTGATATTTATAAAAACAATATCTCCGTAATCAGTAACGAGTTTTTAAGCCCGATTGCTGATGGTGCACCTGCTTTTTATAAGTTTTTCATTACCGATACCATCAAAACGCAGAAACCTGAAATTATAGAGCTGTCTTTTACCCCCCGCAATACAAACGATATGTTGTTTGAAGGGAAAATTTATGTCACCAATGATAGCCATTATGCTGTTACCGGAGCCTCTTTCGGCGTAAACAAAAATATCAACCTCAATTTTGTACGTGCACTAAAAATCGATCTGAATTTTGAGCCGAATAATAAAGGCAAATACAGTTTGAGCAAAAGCAATTTACTGGCCGATTTTGGTCTTGGAAAAAACAAAGGAATTGGTTTTACAGGTGAACGTACCGTTACTTTTAAAGATTACCAGTTTGATACGGTGCTGCCCGATACTATTTTTCAGGGAAAAAGCACCGTTGTATTGGCTGATGCAGCGAAAAAAGACGATAAATTTTGGGAGAAAAACAGATTAGATACCATTTCCAGCAACCAGCTGAAGATTTATAGCAATATTGATACCCTGCAGAATCTGCCGTCTTTTAAGCGGACAATGAAAATCGTTACCCTTTTATTTGCAGGTTATCAGAATCTTGGTCCTTACGAAATTGGTCCTGTAAATACATTTTATAGCTTTAATAATGTAGAAGGTTTAAGGCTGCGGTTTGGCGGACGAACAACGCCCGAATTAAGCAAACGATACTATTTCGAAAATTATTTAGCCTATGGTATAAAAGATGAGAAATGGAAGTTTTTCCTTTCCGGAACTTATTCATTAAATAATAAATCGATCTACGAGTTTCCCCAAAACTACATTAGGGCCAGTTTTCAGCGCGATACCAAAATACCCGGACAAGAACTGCAGTTTGTGCAGGAAGATAATTTTCTGCTCTCGTTTAAACGCGGGGTAAATGATATGTTGTTGTATAACGATTTTTACCGTTTAGATTATGTGAAAGAGTTCGAAAACCATTTTTCTTATAACCTGGGTTTTAAAAAATGGAGTCAGACACCAGCCGGCGGATTAAATTACCTAAATGAAAATAACCAGCTGGTAAACCGCTTAACCACCAGCGAGGTTTCTGTACAGTTCAGGTACGCCCCGAATGAAAAATTTTACCAGGGCAAAATTTACCGTGTACCTATAGCCGATCGTTATCCGGTATTTAATCTGCGTTATACCGCAGGTTTAAAAGGTGTGCTTGGAGGCGAATACAATTACCACAACCTATTGGGCAGTATCGATAAACGCTTTTATTTATCGCAGTTGGGTTATAGCGATGTTACTGTAGAGGGCAGTTATATTGCCGGGAAAGTACCTTTTCCTTTATTGGACATCCACCGTGCCAACCAAACTTATGCCTATCAACTCAATTCTTATAACCTGATGAACTTCCTGGAGTTTGTGAGCGATCATTATGTAAGCATCAATATCGACCATAATTTTAATGGCTTCTTTTTTAATAAAGTGCCATTGATCAAAAAATTAAAGTTGAGGGAAGTGGTGTCGTTTAAAGCTTTGTATGGAGGGTTAAGGAACGAAAATAATCCTAATTTCCAATCGGGATTATATCAGTTGCCAGTTTACGAAAACGGCGCACAAAGAACATATGCATTGGGCAATGAACCCTATATGGAAGGAAGTGTTGGGGTAGGCAACATCTTTAAATTATTGCGGGTAGATCTGGTGAAACGGTTCAACTACCTCAATCATCCGGAAGTTTCAGAATGGGGAATAAGGGCAAGGGTAAAATTTGATTTTTAAGAGATAAACTATGGAAAAAAATCTAAGGGACAGCCTGCAGCTAGGCATTTATAAAGTAATTAATCCTTTTGTAAAAGGATTGATCAAAATCGGTTTAACACCTAATGCCGTAACAACTATTGGTTTAATCCTGAATATTGGGGTGGCCGTTATTTTTGTGCTCGGTGCCGAAAAATCGAATCGTGGCGACATGTCTTACATCGGTTGGGGAGGAGCATTGGTGCTTTTTGCGGGTTTGTTTGATATGCTTGATGGTCAGGTAGCGCGATTGGGCAACATGAGTTCGAAGTTTGGCGCTTTATACGATTCTGTACTCGATCGCTATAGCGAAATGATTATGTTTTTAGGTATCTGTTATTACCTGGTGGCACATCATTACTTTTTGAGTTCGTTGTTTGCTTTTATTGCATTAATCGGTTCGATGATGGTGAGTTATACCCGTGCGAGGGCCGAGGGATTAGGTGTTGAGTGTAAAGGCGGTTTAATGCAGCGGCCAGAGCGGGTGGTAACCATTGGTGTATTCGCTATTGCATGTGGTATTGCAGGCCATTTTATTGGTGGCAATTACAAGTTATATGTGCCTGGAATTTCTTTCCATGTATTCGAAACCATGTCGATTTTTACCATGCCAATTACCTTAATGGCCGTATTGACTAATATCACAGCTGTTAAACGTTTACAGGAAGCCAAAAAAGGCCTGGAAGCGCAAGAATTTAGCGAGCGAAAAGGAAACAACAAAGCGGCCTTAATTGCGGGTTTGGTATTAATGGGAAGCTTAACCGGAACACTTTCTTTTACTGCGAATGCGCAGGGATCAGATCCTTCTCCAATTACATTTCCAACGCCAAAAGATATCAGCAATCAATTGTTTTATTTACAGCGTGATCCGAATACCAATACCATTATCTGCCAGTTAAATGTAGATAAACATGGTGAAGTGAATAAAGAACAACCCGTAAATGTGTTTTGGATACGTTACGGCGACAAGGGTGAAAAGAAAGAACTGAGTTATATTCAACGGAAGTTTGCCTATGGTATAATCAGCAAAAACTTAGGGAATGGCCAGTTCGAACTGCGCTTTACCTCACATAAAAAATTGCCGATGTACCTGAATAAATCTGGTACAGATAAAAAATATCATGTTTTCGCCACCATTAATAATAAAAAAATGCAGATGGAAAGGATATTCCTCCGGATTGAGGGCGGGACGTTTTGGTTCCCGAATGTGAAATATGTAGAAATAAAAGGTTTTGATGCTTCGGAACCTTCGAAAGTATTAGTTGAAAGGATTAAGGTGTAGGGGAGGGCGTTTTGCGGGTGGCGTTCCCACAAAGTTCGTCATTTCGAGCGGACCCGATAGCTATCGGGTGCAACGGAGCCGAGAACCACGAAGTGCTCAGCGAAGCTAAATCTAACTCGATAGG
>NZ_JAPIVP010000028.1 GCF_026239555.1 Pedobacter sp. PF22-3
CGAGATGACGAAATCTCTACAGGACTCCAGTCATTTGTAATTTACTTAACAATAACAGAACCCAGAAATTTAGAGATCTCTCTTTCTACACCTTTAATCACCCCATAACGCTGCATCAAAATCATTTGGTTATCCTCGTTCTTTTCTTCTTTAATTTCTTTCAACAAGTTCATTAATATCTTCTCAACCTTACGCTTTTTAAGGTGAAAAATACCGCCCAAAATGGTTGCTTTTAAATTCATCGATTCATCTTTAACATAGATAAGATGTTTATTTAACCAGTTTTCACTTAAAGCATACTCAGAAGTAGAAAGTGTAATGGCAAGATCGGCAATGTCCCGATCTTCATGTTTAACAAAGTGGTTCGAAGTTGGTAATCTGCCGTTGTCGATTTCAGATTTATAATAATCGATAATTCTCTTGCAAAGCGGATCATCAAATTCTACATCACTCAGATTCTGCATGATAAATGGACCAATGTACATATCATCAATTTTATCCCAGTTTACAAATTCGTGTCCGTAAGCCAATAATAACCGCACAATTTCCTTTTCCTGATGCTCATTTTCCTCTACAGGCTGTTCGTAACCCGTTGGGCCGGCACTATCATCCCACAAATCATCCGGCGGACCAAGCGGCTCAGGTGCACCTGAAGCATATGGTTTTGGACTTGAGGAAGGAGTTGCCCGCTGGTTATTATCAAAGCTTTTTTTAAGCTTTGCCGAGCGCATTTTATTGAGTTCGCTCAATAAAATGTGTTCTTCAATTTCGAGCAAACTGCTACACTCACGGATAAAAACCGAAGCTTTGATAGGATCAGGAATTTTAGCAATACTTTCTACAATATCCCGGATAATACCTGCACGTTTGATCGGATCGTTACCGGCGTCCTTAAGCAGCACATTTGCTTTGTAAAGAATAAAATCTTTTCTATTCTGCTCCAGGTAGGTTTTAAATGCGCCAGCTCCCACATGATGCATATAAGAATCAGGGTCGTGACCATCAGGGAAGGAAACAATCTTCACATTCAGACCTTCTTCCAAAATCATATCCAAACCACGGAGGGAAGCTTTAATACCCGCAGCATCACCATCAAATAGAATGGTAATATTCTGGGTAAAACGTCCAATCAGTTTAATTTGCTCTACCGTTAACGAAGTACCGGAAGAGGCCACTACGTTTTCTATGCCGGCCTGATGGACGGAAAGTACATCTGCATAACCTTCGGCCAGATAACAGTTATCTAAATCTCGGATAGCCTTTTTGGCATGAAATAAGCCATAAAGTACATTCGACTTGTGATAAATTTCGCTTTCAGGAGAATTTACATATTTAGGTACATTTTTATCTGTTTTTAGGGTTCTTCCTCCAAAACCAATAATCCGACCGGTAAAATTGTGAATGGGAAACATCACACGTCCGCGGAAACGGTCGTAAATTTTCCCATTATCATTTTTGATTGATAAACCAGTGGCTTCTAAAAATTCTAATTTATGCCCTGCATTGGTTGCGCTTTGTGTCATCGCATCCCAAACATCCGGAGAATAACCAACCTCGAATTTTTTTAGGATATCTTCTCTAAAACCACGCTCTTTAAAATAGCTCAGGCCTATACCCCTGCCCTCGTCTGTTTCCCAAAGCTGTTTCACGAAGAATGCAGCAGCATACTGCGAAACTATGTAAAGGCTTTCTTTAGCGCTTTGTGCTTCGGCAGCCTCTGGAGAAAGTTCGGCCTCCTCTACTTCTATATTGTATTTATTGGCTAAAAACTTAAGTGCTTCCGGATATGAATATTTTTCATGATCCATAATAAAGCGCACCGAATCGCCCCCTTTACCGCAGCCAAAACATTTGTAAATGCCTTTAGTTACAGATACGTGAAACGAAGGTGTTTTTTCCCCATGGAAAGGGCAATTACCAATTAAACTGGTTCCGCGTTTTTTTAAGTGCACAAAATCCCCAACTACCTCCTCAATACGGGCGGTATCCATTATCTTATCTATTGTTTCGCGGTTTATCATACTTATATTGTTGTCATTGCGAGGAGGCACGACGAAGCAATCTTTTTTGCTATTTTTATTTTAAACTGTTTTTACCTGCAGGAAAGATTGCTTCACTCCATCGCACATTCCCTTTCTTCAGTTCGCAATGACGATACAAATTCGTCATTGCGAGGAGGCACGACGAAGCAATCTTTTTTGCTATTTTTATTTTAAACTGTTTTTACCTGCAGGAAAGATTGCTTCACTCCATCGCACATTCCCCTTCTTCAGTTCGCAATGACGATATTTTTAATCGCAATGACCTTCACCATTCCTTTACTAACTCCCATAAATCCTCCCATTCAGGATTCATGGATTCTATTAACTTTATCTTTTTTTTCCGACTTCCACCTTTAATTCTCTTTTCTTCTGCAATTGCTTCCTCAATTGAATCATAAGAACAAAAATAAACCAATTTATCTGTATTGTATTTAGCAGAAAAAGATTTGGGATACTCCTTGTCTTTATGTTCTTTTACCCTAAACATAATATCTGAAGTAACTCCAGTATATAAAGTGGTATGGGTAAAATTAGTAATGATTTAGATTGTTCCACCTCTTTCCATATTACATTTTAAATTTACCGCTAAACAGGAAAGATTGCTTCACTCCAACACACTTTCCCTTTCTTCTGTTCGCAATGACGAATCGGCTTGTTTAACCACAAAGATAACAGAGAAAAAACACAGAGAACACAGAGAAAATTTCTTTGTGTTCTTTGCGAAATGCTTTGCGGGCTCTGCGGTTTAAAAACCTATTATTTAACCAAAGGCAATAACTGATCGGCTACCAATTTATTACCGGTTTCGTTTAGGTGTACCCTATCAACGGTTAAAATACCTTTTTCTTTATCTTCCGGATTATTCTTTGCTTCATATCCGGCAAAAATCTTTCTTAAATCACATACCGGAAGATTATTTTTAGCAGCCAATGTTCTGATACCTTCCGCATATTTATTTAAATCGGCATCTAAATCATTGGTACCATCTTTTTTCTCGCCAACAACTGAAGGGGTAACCAACACCACTTTGCTGCCAGCACCCTGAATTTTATTAATCAAAGCCTGATAGAACTTTAAATATTTATCATAATCAGTCCCGGTATGAGAAGATTGTTTATGCCAAACATCGTTAATACCTACATAAATAACGACCAAATCTGGTTTCTTGTTCAAAACATCATCTTCTAAACGTAAATAAAGATCATAAACCTTATTGCCGCCTATACCCGCACCAATGATGTCGTATTTTGTAGAATCAAGTGATTTTTTAATCAGGGTTACGTAGCCGTTTTTAGAAACACCCTGTTGGGTAATCGAATCGCCGAAAAAGATAATTCGTTTTGGTTTAAATGTCATTGAGGTTAATGCAATTAAGCAAAAGCTTAGTAAAATACTCGTTTTTATTACTGTTTTCATCGTGTATAATTGGTTAGGTTATTTTTTATCGGTCTTTTTAAAATCCAGGTCCTGAAAATCGAAACTGAAATCGGTTAATGGAGAAATGGCTTCTATCTTAAAACCATCAGCCAGGGCATTGTTATCTAAACTGAAATTAACAAAGGCATCAGCGTCTAAACTTCTGTCGTACCATTTTACAATAAAGGTATTTCCTTTGTAGTAGGTCATATCGCCTTTGATTTTTGGCGAATTTTTAGCCTGAAAATGCATTTTACCTTTTACTTCACTTATGGTGACTTCGCCAAACCACGAATCATGGAAAGTACCGTAGTAGTTTTTACTATCGGGTTTTGCAGTTGATAATTTTTGTTGAGCTGCAATATCATTCCAAACTTTAGCCACCATTTCATCGGCCTGTTTTTCATTCCGAAGCCTGTTATCATTATAAGTTTTAATTCTATCCTGTCCTTTAATGCCAAGGTAACCGTCTTTTATCGAATTGGTAATGGCATTAAATGCGGCACCAGACTGCTGATTTGTTAACACGATGATCCCTAGTTTCAGTTCAGGAAGAATGGTTACCTGCGTTACAATACCGGATAAACCACCGGTATGTGTCGCCTGGAAATTACCGTTCACGTTGCTCAAAAACCATCCTAAACCATAACTGCTAAAAGCTGCCGGATTACCCCCTGCAATAATGGTTTGCGGGGTCCAGAGTTCTCTTGCCACAGCAGGACTGAATAACTTTTTATCCAGGGTTTCGCCATATTTACCACCGTTGATCATCGCCATTACCCATTTACTCATATCGGTAACGTTTGAGTAAATACCTCCTGCTGCATTTGCAATTTCGCCAAAGCTTAGTCCTACTGGAAGCAGTTTACCTTCGTAAGGCGCATGACCATCAATAACATTTGATTTATCTTTTAAACGGTACCATGAAGCAGCAGTTTTTGTCATGCCTAATGGCTTAATGATTCTTCCTTCTATAAAATCTTCGTAAGTGATTCCTGAAACCCTAGCTACCACTTCCCCGGCAACAATGTACATCAGGTTATCATAATCGTATTTAGTACGGAAAGAGGAAACCGGCTTTAAGTACCGTAAATTGTGAATGAGCTGCTTTTTATCTACCGTTGAAGAATCCGGCCAGATCATTAAATCACCTGCACCTAAACCTAAACCACTGCGGTGCGTCAGCAGGTCGCGGATGGTAAACTCGCTGGTTACATAGGCATCGTACATTTTAAATTCAGGAATTACATCCGTCACTTTTGTATCCCAGGTAATTTTCTTTTCATCAACCAGCATACCTAAAGCGGCCGCGGTGAAAGCTTTTGTATTTGAGGCTACGCCAAAAAGGGTATTTTCATCAACCTTTTTATTGGTTTTGATGGAACTTACACCATAACCTTTTAAATGGATAATTTTGCCATCCTTAATTACAGAAACGGCAATACCGGGAACATTAAAGGTACTTAACGTTTTTTCGACCACACTATCGATCTGTTTTGAAGTGAGTACCTGTGCATGCACCTGGATGTTCAAAAACAGTGATAAAGCAATGGATATTTTGAATTTTAAGGAAGATAAGAGTTGCATATTGGTGGTTTTAAATAATCGTTTAAAGATAATAAATCTTTTAGGCGATAACTGAATCCCTATTTGCCCTTTTCGAGTTTATAATCTTTGTGTACGATTAAAAAACTTGCTCTTTCTTCTTTTTTGAAAGGATAATCCCAGTTACCCTGGTAGGTAATTTTTGTTGGTAATTTATCGTCTCCGAAATAACCCATCTCTATATTCATCTGCACATCAAAATCAAACAGCATATTGCTATATTTCATATCAACATAACGACCAAGAATATTAAAATTCCGTTTATCAAAAATGGTCACCAGTTCTTTGATCATGACCCCATCTTTTGTCCAGCTGCTTAAATCAGGCTTAACGGAAACCTTAAAACGGTACACGGGGATAGAATCAAGATAAGTACCGCTGGTAAAGCCATAATCATAATATTGGCGCATATTGGCCGAGAATATTTCAGTCTTACTTCCAATAAAAGGCACCTTTACTGGACGGCCAGGATTAAAGATTAACGTTTTAAGCTTATCCTTATAACTTTCGTTCGTTCCGCCTTTTCCATCAGGTTTGGGTGCATTGGGTACAAAATCAGTGTTGTAAGCATTCATAAAAATGTAATCAAACATTTCTACCGTATATAACTGGTATTTCCCGTTTCTTTTATAAATTTTCCCCGTATCCTGTTTTACCAGATACTCCATTTTATAGGGACCATTGTTATTATGGCGGATTTTACGGTAGATTTTTCCATCTACCTTATTCTTTTTATCGTAACTGTAAATCCGGTTCTCGGCAATGAAAGTATAACGTTTCATATCCCTAAACGACTGATAAAAGGACGTATCGTACATCACCTTTCTGATAAATGTTTCTACATTCAACTTTTCGGCCTTAATATTTACAGCAGAGTCGAGTACAATGGTTTTAATTGTATCCGGATTAAAGCGGTTGATTTCTTGCGCAAAACCTCTATAAAAGAGCGATGTTAACAGTAAAAACAGAAAGACTTTTTTCATGCAGGTAAGGTATGTAAAATGGAAAATGTGGGATGGAAAATGTAAAACGGATGATTGAAGATAAATGATGGATCTTGAACTCCCATCATCCATCTTACTTATTTACATCTTACATCATTAATTTCCTAATTGTTTTAAAGCGATATAAGCCATTAATCCGGTTGATATTTTCAAGGCATCTTCATCCACATCAAATCTTGGCGTATGCACCGAGTATTGCGTATCTTTTGCTGCGTTCCCAGTACCTAAACGATAAAAACAGGCATCTGTTACCTGCGAGTAAAAAGAAAAATCTTCGGCAGCCATCCAGATATCTAAATCTATTACATTTTCTTTACCCAAAAACTCCTCTGCAAAGGCTCTTGCATTTGCGGTTAGCTTTTCTTCGTTGATCAAAAATGGATAACCTCTGTGAATGTCAAAATCGCAGCTTCCGCCCATACTTTCGGCAATACCTTCTGCCATTTTTTTCATGCGTTTATGTGCTTCGTCTCTCCAGTTTTCATCCAAGGTTCTAAATGTACCTTCAATTTTTACCTCGTTAGGGATAATATTGGTTGCACCATTGGCCGTTACTTTACCAAAAGACAGGACTGATGGAATACGTGGATCTGCATTGCGACTTACGATCTGCTGCAATGCAATAATGATATGTGAAGCAATTACAACAGGATCAATATTTTGATGTGGCTGTGCGCCATGACCACCTTTTCCGGTTACGGTAACATAAAGTTCGTCTGTTGAAGCCATGTAAATACCAGAACGGAAACCAACTTTACCGGCATCAATTAATGGCATTACATGCTGACCAACGATATGATGTGGTTTTGGATTTTCGAGCACACCTTCTTTAATCATAATACTCGCTCCACCGGGCAAAAGTTCTTCAGCAGGCTGAAAGATAAGTTTAATGGTTCCCCCGAAATCATCTTTCATTTGATTTAGGATATAAGCTGTTCCTAAAAGCGAAGAGGTATGCACATCATGTCCGCAGGCATGCATTACACCATGGTTTTTGGACCGATAGGGCTTGTCGTTTGCCTCGTGGATGGGTAATGCATCCATATCGGCACGTAAGGCAATAACTTTATCAGATGGCAGGTTGCCTTTAATTAAACCCACTACACCTGTATTGGCACAGTCGGTATATTCAATTCCCCATTTTTTTAATTTGTCTTTAATGAATAATGAAGTCTCGAATTCTTTAAAAGATAACTCTGGATTGGCATGAATATGTTGACGATAAGCTACTACATCATTAAAAATGTGAGCGGCCAGTTCCTGTACTTTATTTTTGATCATTGGTTGTTGTGGTATCTAAAGTTGGTGCATTTATCTTTTCCCTAAAAATAAAAAGTGTAGGAAAGGTTGGTCGAAGTTCGTTAATCAGGCGCTGAGCCTCCAGGCGGCTTCTAAAATCGCCTACCCGAACATAATAATTAGGTTCTTTATAAGTAAGGTAAGTATTTAACTGAGGATACATTCCTTTAAAACGTGCCTGTTGGTTAAAAACCTCACGCCGGTCTGAACCGTAAAAAATCTGCACGCGGTAACCATAGGATGAAACGATCGGTTTGCCCGGTTTTACCTCACCCGACGTTTTGTAAACCTCAAGCCGCTTGGCAATTAAACTATCAATTAAAGGGTCTTTTATAACGGTTACTTCGCCCTTCTGTGCAAAAGCAGTTATGGTAAGAAGCAGGCAGGATATAAAAGTTAATGTTGTTTTCATGGGCAAAATAATTGGCATTTGATGAGCGGATGTATTGTCTCATACTTCTTAACAACAAGAATGCCGAAATCGTTGCAAAAATCGGCATTCTTTATGGGTTAAGCAAATCGTTATTATTTGGGAGATTTCGGTTCGTCATTTCGAGCGGAGCGCAGCGAAGTCGAGAAATCTTTTAAATAGTTAATTTGAGAATTAAAAATTTAGTTACAAAAAAAGCCTCAACATTTGTTGAGGCTTAGTAAAGCACTGTAGATCTTGATTATAAATTCGCGCCGTGGCAGTTTTTGTACTTTTTACCGCTACCGCATGGGCAAGGTTCGTTTCTACCAACCGTTGCTTCTTTGCGGATGGGCTGCTGCGGAACAGCTTCACGTGTATCGCCAAACTCAATTCCTGGCTCTTCTCTTCCAAACTCTTGTTTAGTAGTTTGTAGCTTTGGCTGTTTAACCAGAGCTGGTGCTTCTCTTACCTGATCTGGCTCTTGCTGAACCGGGATACCGCCTTTATATAAGAAACTCACCACCTCTTTATTCACTGCATTAAGCATGTTTTTAAATAGGTTGAAAGCTTCCATTTTATAAATTACCAACGGATCTTTTTGCTCATAAACCGCATTTTGTACCGATTGCTTCAAATCGTCCATTTCGCGTAAATGTTCTTTCCAGCTATCATCAATTAAAGCTAAAACAATGGTTTTTTCGAATGAACGAACCACCTCTTTTCCTTTATTATCAATAGCTTTCTTTAAATCAACAGCTACCTGAATACCACGGATACCATCAGTAAATGGAACCACTATCTGTTCGATATGCTCTCCGCGCTCTTCATAAACCTGGGTTAATACAGGTAGCGATTGCTGAATAATGGCTTCTGATTTACGTGCATAAAATGCTTCTGCTTCTTCAAATAACTTTTCGGTTAACTGAGGAATACTGGTTGAAGAGAATTCTTTTTCGGTAATCTCCGTATCTAAAGAGAAGTTTTTGATTACTTCCAGTTTGAAACCATCATAATTTGCTTCTTGTTTATATTCGCTCACAATGTCTTCAGCAACATCGAAAACCATATTGTTCATATCCACATCTAAACGTTCGCCAAATAAAGCATTTTTACGTTTAGCATAAATAACTGTACGTTGCGAGTTCATCACATCATCGTACTCCAATAAACGTTTACGGATACCAAAGTTGTTTTCTTCTACCTTTTTCTGTGCACGCTCAATAGATTTAGTGATCATAGAGTGTTGGATCACCTCACCATCTTCGATCCCCATACGCACCATGATACTAGAAATACGCTCTGAACCAAATAAACGCATTAAGTTATCTTCCAATGAAACGAAGAACTGTGAAGACCCTGGATCACCCTGACGACCTGCACGACCACGCAACTGCCTATCTACACGGCGTGATTCGTGACGCTCGGTACCTACAATAGCTAAACCACCAGCTTCCTTAACACCCGCACCCAGTTTAATATCGGTACCACGACCAGCCATATTGGTTGCAATGGTTACTGTTCCGGCCTGACCAGCTTCGGCAACGATATCGGCCTCTCTCTGGTGCATTTTAGCGTTCAATACATTGTGTTTGATACCGCGGAGTTTTAGCATACGGCTTAATAACTCAGAAATCTCTACAGATGTGGTACCCACCAATACCGGACGGCCAGCTTTTGGCTCCAATTGTCCTGTTTCAGGATTAACTGCGGGAATTAACGCCCCTTTAGCATCCAATTTAGGTACAGCTCTGCCTGTTTGATCGTATTTAACAACGGGTTTACCATCTTTCTGTTTTACATTCCCTTCTTTATCTGTTTCATATTCTGTTTCGTAATGAGAATACGGGAAAACCAGGTATTGTATTTCTGCAGCAACGGCATTATATTTTTCGCGAACGGTACGGTAAACGTAATCTTGCTCATCAATTCTCGAAATATTTCTGTTGGTTGGAATTTCTACCACATCCAATTTATAGATTGACCAAAACTCGCCAGCTTCTGTAGTTGCAGTACCCGTCATACCGCAAAGTTTGTGGTACATACGGAAATAGTTCTGTAAGGTTACGGTTGCATAAGTTTGAGTCGCATCTTCAACCTTTACATTTTCTTTAGCCTCAATTGCCTGGTGTAAACCATCAGAGTAACGGCGGCCATCCATAATACGACCTGTTTGCTCATCAACAATTTTGATTTTTCCTTCGTCGATGATGTATTCCACATCAATTTCGAATAAGGTATATGCTTTTAACAATTGGTTAACCGAGTGGATGCGTTCTGCTTTAACAGAGTAATCGCGCATTAAAGCATCTTTTTGCACTACCTTTTCTTCTAAAGGAAGGTCAGATTTTTCAAGCTCTGCAATTTCTGTACCTACATCTGGCAATACGAAAAAATGAGGATCTTCACCCGATTGGGTGATCAATTCAATACCTTTTTCAGTTAATTCAACCTGGTTATTCTTCTCATCGATATAGAAATACAATTCAGAATCTACCTTTGGCATATTCTTAGATTGATCTGCCATGTAGTGGTTTTCAGTTTTTAACAACAAACCACGAATACCGGTTTCACTTAAAAACTTGATTAAAGCTTTGTTTTTTGGCAAACCACGGTATGCACGCAATAAGGCTAAACCACCTTCGCCTTCTTCGGTTCCGCTGTTACCTGCATTAATTAATTTTTTAGCCTCGTTTAACGCTTGCGTTACATACGCTTTTTGTGCATTAACCAAGCGCTCAATGCGTGGTTTTAACTCATAAAACTCATGCTCATCGCCACGTGGAATCGGACCAGAAATAATTAAAGGGGTACGGGCATCATCAATTAAAACAGAATCGACCTCATCCACCATTGCAAAATGCAGTTTGCGCTGTACCAATTGATCTGGTGTTTGCGACATATTGTCACGCAGGTAATCGAACCCGAACTCATTATTGGTTCCGTAAGTAATATCCGCAGCATAAGCTTTTCTTCTTTCTTCAGAGTTTGGCTCATGCTTATCAATACAATCAACACTTAAACCGTGGAATTCGAATAAAGGACCATTCCACTCACTATCACGACGGGCCAGGTAATCATTCACCGTTACAATATGTACACCTTGTCCGGCCAATGCGTTTAAATAAGCCGGCAACGTACTTACCAGGGTTTTACCCTCACCGGTAGCCATTTCGGCAATTTTACCGCTGTGCAATACAATACCACCAATCAACTGTACATCATAATGTACCATGTTCCAGGCTACCTCTGTTCCGGCAGCATCCCATTTATTAGCCCATTGTGCTTTATCGCCAACAATTTTAACATTGTTTTTTCTTGCAGCATAATCTCTATCAAACTGGGTTGCGGTAACTTCTAAATAATCATTTTCACTTAATCGGCGTGAAGTTTCTTTAATCGTTGCAAAAGCTTCAGGAAGGATTTCCAAAAGCACTTTTTCCAGTTCAGCATCGCGGTCTTTACCTAAAGCATCAACCTGATCATAAATTGCTGTTTTTTGGTGAAGATCTAATTCTTCGCTCTCTGCTTCAGCTTTTAATGCCGAAATTTTCTCATCAATATCGGCTAAAAAAGCGGAAATCCTTTCTTTAAATTCTATGGTTTTACCACGTAACTCGTCGTTGCTTAAGGCAGATAGTTTACTGTAGTGTTCGTTAATTTTAACCACTAATGGCTGTATAGCCTTTATATCTCTTTCTGATTTACTTCCGAAAATCTTCGCTAAAAATCCTAACATTATGTTCTAAATCGTATTTATTATTAAAAAAATGGGTGTGTTACAACAACCAAGCCATTGTCAGCATTAAGTCAGTTTGGCAGGTGTTGGTATAATTGGGCTAAATCTTAAAAGATTTTTAAAGAGAAAGAGAACTAGGGACTATTGTTCTTTGGTTTTTTTCTGATGGTTAAATCAGCAATTACCTGATCTGCACTTACATATTTAGCAACTTTTATTGGAGCTTGTGTTCCAATTAAGGCTAATTTAGTGTATGATAATAAATAAGGATTACGGTCTTCATTTAGCTGAACAGAGGTCTTGCCGCCTGCATTAACACAAATGTTATGCTCACTACAGTACTCATTTAATATCTTTAGCCCCTCAACACGTTCGGCTTTTGCCAAATGCGTTAAGCTAAAAAATACAAGTGATATGGTAACGAGGTGTTTCATTAATTGCGGCAAAGCTAGTTTTAATCTTTTATAAAAAGAAATTACTGCCTTGCAAAAAGCGTACCCCAATTTTTCTGTTTTGTAGATTCTGAAACAAGTTCAGAATGACGGATCGCAAGGGGAAGACTTTCATTCATCTCCCACCTTACATTTCCCCCTCTTAAATTATTTAAATACCACCTCGGTGGCACCATAACCAAACTTTTCTTTTCTGGCATCCATATATGTTTTTACATGGGGGTTTTTACTGATCAGTTTATGGATTTTATCTCTTAAGGTGCCGTTACCCGAACCGTGGATAAAAACGATCTTATCAAAATGATGTACTATTGCAGCATCCATAGCCGTTTGAAAATGATTGATCTGGATCTGCAGCATTTCATCCGCTTCTAAAAAATGATGATCATCTCTTAGTTTTTCGATGTGCAGATCAATTTCTTTTTGTGGCGCTTCAACCGTTCTTTTTTCCTCCGACGACTTAAAAAAACTTTCTTTTAATTTCTGTGCATCAATGTTTACCGGCATCAGATCATCTAAACGGATCAACCAACCTTTATTTCTCAATTGAGGCAATTCCTTTTGTTCAGTACTAAAATCTTTTGCCCTGAACTTTTTACGGATCACCAATGGATCAATAGGTTTAACATCGGCTTTACTGAATACCAAAATCTGAAAATTAAATTCAGGCCAAAGATCAAGATCAGCCAATGATGCAGAATAAACTAAAATAGAGCCATAAGATTCAATTATCCCATGAAAGGCACCTGCATATTTTTCTTTACGCTGAGTGGTTAGGCTTAGCAATAAAATATTTGGAGAATGGTTTTGAAGGTGAAAATGCACTACATTACCCGCTTTATCATCGGTAGCAACCGCTAGATAAATACCATTTTCGATTTTGTTAACGCTCGGGATATTCACCTGGATGGGTTTAGGTGCATCTAATTCTTCAGCAACCACACCATGACCATGCACAGAGGTTAAATTACTCACCGCAACAGGTATCTCAAAACCATCTTCATCGGTAACACCCAAAGTTTGGCTATCGATAATTTTCGTTACATAACCTTCACGTTTTTCATCAACAAAACGCACAAAATCTCCCAGTTTAAATTTCATAACCCCTAAATCCCCTAAAAGGGGACATCTCCATATATTTATTATAATTATCTTATTTTCAATTTTAGCCTCTCATTCAGCTCCTTAGGCCTGGAGGCTAATGCCGCGTATCGTTACCATGATAAATGCTCAGGTAACTTTCATATCTCGACACTGCAATTTCACCTTCATTTACAGCTTCAATAACGGCACAGCCTGGTTCATTAATATGCCTGCAGTTATTAAAACGGCAATCGTGAGAAGTTTTAAAGATTTCCCTAAAAAAATGCCCCAATTCTTCTTTTTCGATATCGATTACACCCAATTCCCTGATGCCTGGCGAATCTACAATAAAACCACCTTGTGGCAGTTCGAACATTTCGGCAAAAGTAGTGGTATGCTGCCCCTTATCGCTCCAGTCAGAAACCTCGCCTGTCCTCAAATCCCGGTCAGGCATTAATGCATTGATCAGGCTAGATTTTCCTACGCCTGAATGCCCTGATATTAAGGTAATTTTATCCGTAATCAATTCCTGGATTATCGGAATATTAATGCCTTTTAAAGCGGAAACTTCGTAACAGGCATAGCCGATGTTTTCGTAGATATCTTTAAATTCCTGCAGAATTTCCAAGCCTTCCTTACTAAACAGATCGAGTTTATTAAATACCAATACAGCTGGTACATCATAGGCTTCTGCTGTAACCAAAAAGCGATCTATAAAACCTAAAGAGGTACGAGGTGAAGCGAGTGTAACCACCAGCATGGCCATATCTAAATTAGCAGCCAGTATCTGTGCCTGTTTGCTCAGGTTGATGGATTTGCGGATGATGTAATTTTTACGGGGCAGCATTTCGTTGATCAAACCCTGGTTGCTATCCTTTTCCAGGTCAAATTTAACCCTGTCGCCAACCGCAATCGGGTTGGTGGTTTTAAGCCCTTTAATCCTGAATTTGCCCACAATCCTGCAATCATAGCGTTCACCATTATCGGCCAAAACACTATACCAGCTCCCTGTAGATTTAATAACTAATCCCTGCATATTTGCGGTAAAGGTATGAATATGATTTCATTGGTAGAAGTGGCTGGCCAGGATAAAGTTTGTACATTAATGATGGGGAATAAAAAGGAATACAGACATTTCGGCAATATATTTTGTTATCCATTAAATATCTTACATAAATACAACGCTTTAAAAGTCAAAAAACCTAAATTTGCGACAACAAAAATCAAAAATATAATGAGTTTCAGAATAGAACACGATACCATGGGCGAGGTGCAGGTACCAGCCGACAAATACTGGGGTGCACAAACCGAACGCTCACGCAATAACTTTAAAATCGGTCCGGAAGGTTCGATGCCAAAAGAAATTATCCACGCTTTTGGATACCTGAAAAAAGCAGCTGCGCTTGCCAATACTGAACTTGGTGTATTATCGGCAGAAAAAGCAGAATTAATTGCAAAAGCTTGTGATGAAATTATTGCAGGGCAGCTGGATGATCAATTTCCTTTGGTAATCTGGCAAACAGGTTCGGGCACACAAAGTAACATGAATGGCAACGAGGTAATTGCAAACCGTGCCCATGTCATTAATGGTGGTTCGTTAGCTGACGATAAAAAAGTACTTCACCCAAATGATGATGTAAATAAATCACAATCATCAAACGATACTTACCCAACGGCAATGCACATTGCAGCCTATAAACTTACGGTAGAAAATACCATTCCGGGCTTAGAAAAACTAAGGAATACGTTATCTCAAAAAGTGGAAGAATTTAGTACGATTGTTAAAACAGGCCGTACGCACTTTATGGATGCAACCCCATTAACTTTAGGACAGGAATTTTCTGGCTATGTACAACAGATTGATAACAGCATCCGGGCCATTAAAAATGCTTTGGTTATGGTTGCAGAGCTGGCCTTAGGTGGCACTGCTGTTGGTACAGGCTTAAACACACCAAAAGGATACGATGTTTTAGTGGCTAAAAAAATTGCAGATTTAACCGGTTTGCCTTTTGTTACCGCTCCAAATAAATTTGAGGCACTGGCTGCACACGATGCCATGGTAGAACTTTCTGGTGCTTTGAAACGTACTGCAGTTGCTTTAATGAAGGTAGCCAATGATGTGAGAATGTTAAGTTCTGGCCCTCGTTGCGGTATTGGAGAAATCGTAATTCCAGATAATGAACCTGGATCGTCTATTATGCCCGGAAAAGTTAATCCTACGCAACCAGAGGCTTTAACTATGGTTTGCGCCCAGGTAATCGGTAACGATGTTGCAGTTTCAGTGGGTGGTATGAGTGGCCACTTCGAACTTAATGTATTTAAACCTTTAATTGCAGCCAATGTATTACAATCGGCACGCTTAATTGGCGATGCCTGCGTTTCTTTCACTGATAAATGTGCAGAAGGAATTACAGCTAACTTGCCAGAAATCGAGAAACATTTACAAAATTCTTTGATGTTGGTTACGGCTTTAAATCCACATGTAGGCTACGAAAATGCAGCTAAAATTGCGAAGAAAGCACATAAAGAAAATAAAACCTTAAAAGCAGCCGCTGTAGAGCTGGGATTATTAACCAATGAGCAGTTTGATGAGTGGGTACGCCCTGAAGATATGGTTGGAAGTTTGAAATAACCGAAGGAGATCGTCATTCCCAATTCAATTGGGAATCTTAAAGCATATTGCATTAAGATTCCCGCCTGCGCGGGAATGACGTTAATTTTAAAAATTACAGCACTAAATCAATACGGTTAATTAAAAAACACAGGTAATATGAATTCAATACTTTCTAACCTTTTAAGCTTGATATCCTTCATTCCACCTTGTGTTATATTTGGAACCTGCTGCTTTTTTTTAGTAAAAAAATCTTCTGTTGAAGCCATTTTAATGACTATTGGCTCGGGCATTAGCCTGCTTGTTACTATATTTTTTAGGTTTTTGCCATTAATGATGTCCGCCCAAAATTTAACTGCTACAGAAGTTTCAAAATACTATTCTTTTAGTGGCATTATTGGTTTTGTAGCTGGGATCTGTTTCGCTGCGGGATTTTTGATTTTTGTTATTAATACCGTTAAAAAGAATAAGGTCATCTCCGATCAGTTCCCCAAAAGCACAGATTATAACCATGAGTAAACCACAGTTAGGATTAAGGCTTTTTCCTATTTTCCTTTTAACATTATCCATCTTACATATAGCTTGTAGCCCGCGACCTAATGTACAGGGTAAAGGTGAAGATTTTATGCAAGGGGTTTGGAATGAAGATTCTGTTGCTTTTAGTCATAAATTGAGCAATTATACCCAACACCATTTCAAGTTTACCTGCGATTCGGTTTATATCGATATGGTTACCCATAGCAAAGTAAATTTTTACGAGGATTCTTGTTATAACGATGGTATTTGGAAAGAATATGCCAAAGGCGTATATGTAGTTAAAGGTGATACGCTATTTATAGGTGCAACCTTTACACACGCCAATTATAAACAAAAAATATCGGGTTGTTACCGTATCGGCCGATACGAAAAAAATTTCCTGATCAATAAAAAATCTGCTGATACATTATTATTAGAAAGTTTAAACGATCAGCGCGAAATTAAACTAACACTTAAAGAAAAAATTACCTGCGTACCTAAAGAATTATAAAAATGATTTTAACATCAATTAAACAGAAATTAACCATCGCTCTAACAGTGGGTTTTTTAGCCTATTTCCCGATTCAGGCAAACGCATGGGGCACCATTGGCCATCGTGTTGTTGGCGAAATTGCCGATAGTTATTTAAAAGCAAAAACCCGCAAGGCCATTCAAAGTATTTTAGGTTACGAAACTTTGGCCATGTCGGCCAATTGGGGCGATTTTATTAAATCTGATTCCACTTATAACTACATGTACAATTGGCATTTTGTCAATCTTCCGGCAGGATTAGATAAAAATGGTGTATATCAATTTTTGGAAACCGATAAAAAACCAAATCTTTACAACAAAATCCCTGACTTGATTGCCATTTTAAAGAAAACAAGTAGCACCGCTTCGGAAAAAAAACTGGCTTTGCGTATGTTGGTTCACCTGGCTGGAGATTTATGCCAACCTATGCATGTTGCCCGTAAGGAAGACCTGGGTGGTAACCGCGTTTCGGTATTATGGTTTAATGAGAAGTCAAATATCCACAGGGTATGGGACGAACAGTTGATCGAATACCAACAGTTGAGTTATACAGAATATGCGAAGGCAATTAATCACCCTTCGGCTATTCAATTAAGCAACTGGCAAAATACAAGTCTTAAAGATTGTATTTATGAATCGTACGGCATCTGCAATAAAATTTACGAAACTACTAAACCAGATGCTAAATTAAGCTATCGTTATAATTTTGACTGGGTTGATACTCTTAACGAGCAGTTATTAAAGGGTGGTGTGCGTTTAGCAAAAATGCTGAATGATATTTACGCATAAAGAATAAGTTTGTGATCGGAGAATTTTAATGAAATAAGTCCCTAAAACTTATCGTCATTGCGAGAAGGCTTTTTCAGCCGACGAAGCAATCTTTAAAGCCAAGAGCGCTGTTACGAAAGATTGCTTCGTCGTTCCTCCTCACAATGACGATTATTTTTATAGTAATCCATATTGGTAACCTTTCGAAAGACTATTGTTTATATTTAAAGTACAGTAAATTGAAAATTTTAATGGTTTGCCTCGGTAACATCTGCCGTTCGCCATTGGCTGAAGGCATTATGCGCCATCTGGCAGATGAACAACACTTAAATTGGGAAATCGCTTCAGCAGGAACGGGTAACTGGCACATTGGCCAGTCGCCAGACCACAGGAGTGTTTCTGCAGCCAAAGCGTTGGGTTACGATATCAGCAAACAAAAGGCGCAGCAGTTTAACCCTTCAATGTTCGATTATTATGACCTGATTTTGGTTATGGACAGAAACAATTTGGCTGATGTTAAAAGCCTGGCCAAAACAGATGAAGATCGAAAAAAGGTTAAACTTTTTCTTGATAACGGCGAAGTTACAGACCCTTACTGGGATAATGCGTTATTTAGCCCTGTTTGTAAACAGGTTGAGGAAAGATGTATGGAAATTATCAAACAACTTTCTTAAATTTAAAGCTTATAATCTATCATACTAACCAAGTCAAAGAAAAAATGAAAAAATACCTGTCCTTATGTTTATTAGTTGCAACAGTAATTCTATTTCAAAGCTATACCACGGCAAAGAAATCAGCAAAAGTTTTAGTTTTCTCCAAAACAAAGGGCTTTAGGCACAATTCCATCGAAACAGGAAAAGAAGTGATTCAAAAATTAGGTACTGAACATCACTTTGAAGTGGATACAACAGAAAATGCTGATGTTTTTACGGAAGAGAACTTAAAAAAATATGCTACTGTTATTTTCCTGAATACCACAGGCGATATTTTGGATGATAAACAACAGGTGGCTTTCGAAAGATACATCCAGGCTGGTGGCGGCTACGTAGGCATCCATGCGGCAACAGATACGGAATACGATTGGCCTTGGTATGGCAAATTGGCCGGTGCTTATTTTATAAGTCATCCAGCTGTTCAGGAAGCCAGATTTATTATCAAAGACAAAAAACACCCCGCTACAAAATTCCTTACCGATTCGGTATGGATGAGAAAAGATGAGTTGTATAATTTTAAGAATATTAACCCAGACATTAAAGTGCTGATTAACTTAGATGAGAAATCGTACACCGGCGGTAAAAATGGTGATTTCCATCCTTTTGCCTGGTACCACGATTTTGATGGCGGAAGAGCTTTTTATACCTGTATGGGCCATACTAAAGAAGGCTGGGCTGACGATAAATTTCAAAAGCACTTATGGGGAGGCATTGAATATGCCATAGGCGGGCAAAAAAAACTGGACTACAGTAAAGCCCACTCAAAGTTCTAAATAGTAGTTGGGCTTGTTGAAATTAACCAGCAAGCTCAACTTATCTATTATCTGAATAGCACAATATTTTAAGTGTTATTTTTTTTCAGGTTGCCCAAATAAATATAATTCAGCATACAGAAAGAAGCTACAGCCCCGAAAGTATGCCATAAAAAATGTGTACCAATACTTAATACATCCCACTTATCTGCAATACGGAAAGTTAAGGCAAAGATGAACGCAATTAATGCAAAGCCAACCCATTTGCCATTTTTCCACCCTGTTTTGATCAAATAGCCAAATACCGGAAACAAAACCAGCGCAGCCATAAAAGCATAATTGATATTGATAAAAATCTGAAAATCGCCATTGCTAAAAAGCCGTCGCACATAAAACTGAAAGATGGCATACACCGCTACAATTAAAACTGCAAAGTACCATTTGGTTAATTTGGAAAGAAAGTAAACACCGGCCGAAAGGCACAAAAGCATAATGGGCATCCAATCCATCATAATGAAGATTGGCCAACGCCGAAATCCATGGTAAGTAGTGCCTCCAATGCCACCGATATAGAGTAGCACCAATGCAATACTTAAGAAGGTATGCTGTTTAAAATTACCCCAGAGTTTAATGGTCCAATATACCGCTATAGCCAGGAAAAAACAACTTGTTAAGGTGTTAAAAGGTTCCGGAAACAACTGGTTCAAATTGGTTTCTGTATATACGGTACCTCCGTCGGGAGGATTCTGGTTAAAAGCAGTCATGTTTAATTAACGTATAGTGAAATTAAATGTTTGACGGATCGATGTAACACTCAAGATGTAAAAATAATTTCGCATTTACATTTCCAACAGGTTAAATATTGGTTAACACTTACCATGGGCAATGGTAATTATTTGTATTTTAGTTGAATCTAAGCTATAAGTATATGAAATCCGTATTGATCCTTTTTTTACTGCTTTCCACGGCTGTTTATGCCCAAACCCCTCCTCAACCTTATGGTGCCTTACCATCAAAAAGACAGTTGGCCTGGCATGAGGTTGAAGTTTATGGCATCATGCACTTTACACCAACAACTTTCGAAAATAAAGAGTGGGGCTTTGGTGATGCTGATCCTAAAACATTTAACCCAACAGATTTTAATGCCGATCAGATCATTAAAGCTGCTAAAGCAGGTGGTTTGAAAGGGATTGTTTTGGTTGCCAAACATCATGATGGCTTTGCTTTGTGGCCAACTAAAACTACAACATATAATATCAGCAAAAGCCCGTTTAGAGGAGGAAAAGGAAATTTAGTTAAAGAAGTAGAACAGGCAGTACGTAGAAACGGCTTAAAGTTTGGCGTTTACTGCTCGCCATGGGACAGGAATAATGCACGATATGGTACTGACAAATATCTGGCTATTTATCAGGCACAGTTAAAAGAACTTTATAGCAATTTTGGAGAACTTTTTATGAGCTGGCACGATGGCGCTAACGGTGGTGACGGCTACTATGGCGGCACGAGAGAAAAACGTTCAATAGACAATACCACCTATTACGATTGGAAAAATACTTGGGCCATTACACGCAAAATGCAACCAATGGCGAATATTTTTAGCGATATTGGTTTAGATATCCGATGGGTAGGTAATGAAGACGGACATGCCGCAGCAACCTCCTGGGCAACTTTTACCCCAATGGCACCGGATGGCAAAAGTGTAGCCGTACCCGGACAGGCAAACTACCCGCAAAGCCCCGAAGGAATTAGAAATGGAAAATTCTGGATGCCTGCAGAATGTGATGTCCCTTTAAGAAAAGGCTGGTTTTATCATCCTAACGAAAAGCCAAAAAGTCCGGAAGAATTGTTTGATCTGTATTTAAAAAGCGTTGGCCGTGGTGCAGGTTTAGATCTGGGTTTAGCACCCGATACCCGTGGTCAACTTCATGATGACGATGTTGCTGCACTGAAAACTTTTGGCGACATGGTTAAACATACTTTCGGGCACAACCTGGCCAAAAATGCATCAATCAAAGCAAGCAATAGCAGAGGCGAGAAGTATAACATTGCTACGTTGCTTGATGGCAATAGAGCGAGTTATTGGGCTACTCAAGACGCTGTCCACCAGGCAAGTTTAGAACTTGATTTAAAAACGCCTAAAACCTTTGATATCATCAGTTTACAAGAGTTTATTCCCTTAGGTCAGCGAATAGAGGCCTATACCATTGAAATATTTGAAAACAATGCCTGGAAAAAGGTTTATGATGGCACAAGTATTGGCGCAAAACGTTTGGTTAAACTGGATAACCCCGTTACAACCAACAAAGTAAAAATAAACATTACCAAATCGCCGGTTTGTATTACGCTGAGTGAAATCGGGCTCTACAAAAAAACTGGGTAAATTTCTTATTCTTCTTCTTTATAAAGGATTTCGAATACCTTTCCTAATGCAGCAGAAGTTTCTTTACTGTAACGGTAAGTGCTGTCGGCCTTAATATCCCTGTACATCAGCATTACTGCCCGGTAGGATGCTTTACTCAGTTTTATTTTTTTGTCACGAGTTATTTTATCTTCAGGTTTTAAATTTAAGGCCTGCATTTGTTTAACCACGAGCAAATTCCTTTCTATAGGAATAATGCCATCTTGTTTGATTGAAGCTAATTTAACATCTTTTGGCAAAGAAACTTTTAAATTCATAATCCCATTAAGTGATTGCAAATTACCATTAAAAGTATCAGTTAGCTTACGGTACTCTTCAGTTCCATATTTTGGATTAAAATAAATTACGCCACTAAAAAACAAAAGGAATAAAAGTAAAGCAACGGCATACCTCGCCCAGTTTTTAATTTCGAAAGTTTTATCCCATTTATAATTCAGCAAATAGGTAAAAATAAATCCTGAAACAAAACCACCAATATGCGCCGCATTATCTATCCTTTTACCAAATGCACCATTTATAAGCATCAATAATGATACAATAAGTGTACTCACCAGTAAGGCTTTGGTAGCCTTAACTTCAAAAGATTTGGTTGTCAACAGCGCTATAAAAACACCATACAAGCCCATAATTGCACCCGAAGCGCCCATCATTACGCCTTCCTGGTGGAAAATCAGACTTACCAGTCCTCCGCAAATACCACTCATTAAGTAAATGAAAAGGAATTTTTTCCAGCCCAGTTTATTTTCGATCATTAAGCCGAGGTAAACCAGTGCATACATATTAAAAAACAGGTGTGAAACCGATCCATGTATAAATTGATAGGTAATTAAGCGCCAATATTGCCCTCCGAGAACCAGATTGCGCTGATTAACACCAAAGTTCAGCACTAATCGGTTTATTTCCTCAATATAATCTTCCCGGGAAGCATGTCCGGTTTTTAACGAAAGATAGGCAATGAACACAATCGATAAAATGATAATTGCGATGAAATATAGCGTATTAAGTAGAACAAGAATTGGCGTTGCCGTATATCCCTTTTGCGGAAAAAACAAGAATAATACGTTTTTGATTTTATTCTTTGTAGCCAAAGGTGCTTTTTCAAAATAATGATCGTCCTGTGTTTCGATAAGCCGACGGAATTTAAACAGATTCTCTTCCCAAACATCTTTCAGGTGGAATTCTACATATTCAAATTCGTGAAAAAACTTTTCCAGATTGAGATCATTTTTACCATAATCGTTAAAGAGCATCTGGATCCCTACGCATTCACTTTTTACCACCGCAAAATTTCCGTGGATACGGATTGATATCTCTTCACTGTACGATTGGAAGGATATTGGGGTATAAGCGATTAACCCGGTTTCGGAAACGTGACTTAAGCTCCAACCGAGATTTTCGATGGCCTGTTTGGCAACAATTAAATATTTATCTGCCGGAAATTCGGCCAAAGGAATATACTTTTCAATTTTAGGTGAGTAACCCCAACTGATTAACATAGCGCGTTAGATTTTTTTCGCCACTAAGATAATATAAGGTGATAGATTTTTGCTTTCAAACGGAATAATCTTTGTAAATACTTTTCCGGCCAGCCAAACCGCTTTTTTAAATAGACGAACACCTGCTGATTTTTGATCTTCGTTCTCCAGCCAAACGCTAAACCGACCAAAATAACCTGATTTTACTTCTTTAAGTCCAGCTTGTTCGCAAATTGATTTTAACATGGCTGGATCCATGCTATCAATATTGTGTTTATCGTAATTTTCTCTATCGAAATTCTTTTGGAACCAACCATTAACCGCCTTAAAATTTGGCAACGTAATAAATAAAGTACCTCCTGGTTTTACAAAAGCAATGTGTCGGTTAATAATATCCGCTGTATCGTTAAAGTGTTCAATTAAACCGCAGCTTAATACAAGATCGTATTGCTTTTCGGGTGTATAATTGAAAAGATCAGTTTCGATGATGTGGATATCCTTTTCGGTTAAACTATTTTTCGCCAAAAGTTCATGAACAACAGGCGGGTGTACAAAATAATCTAAAAGTGTAACATCAAGCTGAAAATACTTTTTCAGAAATACGGCATAATAACCGGGAAAACCACCTAATTCGATAGCTGTCTTAACCTTATCTTTCTGAATAATATCAGCCAGTTGCTTATGAAATAAATAGTTAGCAGGTAACTGAACAGCCAGTCCTTTTTTACTTTCCCAATAATTTACCCAAAAAGCCCTGTCGGTTAATAAATTTGCCATGTTTTAAATAATTCCAGGTTCAAAGAAACGGAAAAAAATGGGTAATTGGTTAAAGTCGTCAACTGTTTAAAGTGTGAATTTGGTTAAAACGCTGAGTTTACAAAATGTTATATTGAAACTTTATCGTCATACGACCGAAGTGGAGAAATCTTTTAAATTTGCGGAAAAGATTTCTCCATTTCGTTGCACTTCAGTCGAAATGATTTTGCGTGACGATTAACCGATTTAAACAGTTAACCTTCCTTCCAGTTAATGCTATTTCAAATCCTTCAAAATCTCAGCTACTGCTTTCTCAAGTTGCGGATCTTTATTTGCCAGTCGGTCTTCGAAAGTATTTTTAACGAAGATATCAGGCTTAACACCTTCCTTTTCGATATTTTTACCATCCATGGTATAACAACCCCACGACGGTAAACGATAAGAAGAACCATCAACCAGACTTTTAGCCGAAGTAAAAATAATCCATCGGTAGGTTTCTGTACCAACAATCTTACCCAGTTTCAGTTGCTTAAAACCTGCAGCTGTCATTTCAGCATCACTTAGAGATTGCTCGTTAATTAGCAATACGATAGGCTTCGCCGCCGGACCAAAATTACTTTGCGGGGCCATTTTACCTCCGCGGTATTTCCACTTCAAGTAAGGACGCTGTGAGAGGAATTTCAACACATCATCGTGCACGTTTCCACCAGTATTGTATCGCAGATCCAGAATAATGGCCTCCTTGTTTTCTTCTTGTGCAACCATGTCCAACAGAAAGGTTTCCAACTCGCTGCCCCCCATATTTTTCATGTAAGAATAAGCAATGCGGTTGTTGCTCCATTTGTCTACATTTTTGTGGTTTTGGCTAATCCATTCATCATAAAGGTTTCCGCGCAATGTACCTGAACTTTCAGGATGTATATTGACATAAACATCCTTTCCATTGCGTTTAAAGGTTAATGTCATTTCCCGATCCAATGATGGCTTACTGAAATAATAATCGCGGTCTATTTTTTCATCTACTTTAACCCCGTTAACTTCTGTTAAAATATCACCGGCTAAAATGTTGTTTCCGGTTCGGGCAGCATTACTTTTAGCAGCAATACGTTCTACCTTTAAAGGGTTTTCATTGTCGAAGATAATTCCTGTCTCATTGGTAATGTAATTCAGGTTTTTGCGTTCTTCTGCACCTGCACTATTAAAGCCCATATGCGAAGAATTCAATTCGCCCAGCATATCATTTAATAAAATCCTTAAATCACTTCGGTTATTCACATAAGGCAAATATGCGGCATAACGCGTTCTCATTTTATCCCAATCTACGCCATGAAATTTTTCGTCGTAAAAATTTTCATCTAAACCTACCCAGGTTTCATAAAACATCTGGTTAAACTCGGCATTTAGATTTCTGGTAAATTTATAACCATGATCTACCCGATCGAGCTTATTACCTTCTAAGCTATACTTATTTATTGTACCTCTTGATAAGACGAAAAATTTATCCCCTGCTGAAATGATGGAGTAATCACCACCATCGGCAACTTTTTCCGTTTTATTGGCTTCAAAGGGTTCGATAGTGGTACGATACAATCCTGGCGCACCACCTTCGTGGTTAGACGAATAAAACACATAAGTTTTATCGCCCTTGGCATAAACATCTGTTCCGTACTGGCCTCCGAACGAAGGACCAACCAGTTCTATTCTATCCAGTAGGTCTTCCGTATTAAGAGTAATGACATTGGCTGGCTTAGGTGTAGGTTTAACTTCGGTTTTCTTCTTAGCCGTATCGGTTTTGGCCTTTTTATCATTTTTATTTTGGGGTGCAGGCTTAACGTCCGCTGGCGCTGGCTTGCTTTCTTTAAACAGGTCATCGAATTTATCAGAACGATAAGGCTCGTCGTAGTTATTTAAAGCCATGCGGTAAATATGTGCATTTTGCATCCCTGATGGATAAGAAGGCTTGGTACGGGCACTGGTAAAAAAAATATACTTTCCATCTGGCGACCATGCCGGACTAGTTTCGGTAACACCCGTGTTGGTTAAGTTGATGGTTTTATTATTTTTGATGTGATGCACCATAATATCCTGTTCAAAATTTCGATAAACGGTAAACAGCACATATTCGTCGTTTGGAGAAAAACTTGGTGTTGCATTCTGTATAGCCCAAAACTCGTCGGTTACCAAAGTCTTGGCATCAAAAGTTTTTAGGTCCATCAGTTTAAGCTCGTTCCTGCCGCTTAAATACACGGCCATGGTTTTACTTTTATTCAAAGTGATATCGCGGACGTTTGCTTTATCTTTTGTAAGCTGTTTTACGGTACCCTTTCCATCACCTGTAATGGTAAACCAGTTTTGATAACCATTAGTGGTTTGACTGAACAAAATAGTTTTATTATCAGCCAGCCATTTACATTCCAAGGCACGTTCACCACTATTGGTAATTTGCCGGATAAACTTTCCATCGGCATCGCTCACAAACACCTCACCACGCGAAATGAATGCCATTTTTTTCCCATCTGTTGAAACATCAAATGCAGAAATATTTCCACGCACATCATACTCCTGTTCTTTGCTTAATACCTGATTGCGCGAGGTAGCAATATTTATTTTCTCTGTTTTCTTCGAAGCCACATCATAAGTGTACAATTGATAATCTTTCTCAAACACAACGGTAGTTCCATTGGCCGAAACGAACGGACGTTTAATGGAAGTATCGAAATTGGTTAAACCAGTTTTTTTACCATTGATAAAAGTATAAAGGTTGTATTCATCGTTGCTTTCATCAGATACAAAAAAGATATTGCCTTTTTGATCAACAATTGTCCAGAAATCTTTCCCAATGTAATCGGTGTAGCGTTTATAACTTTTTGTTTTTGGGTTGTATGATTGGATATCGGGATTATAAGCTCCTTTATAATGTTTACGGTTGGCGAAGCGCATACTTTCCCAGGTATCGTTAAAAAACAACTCTCCGGTTGGCGATTCGGCAATATGATGTGTGGTATTGAAATAATTATTAAATAAACGCTCCGCTGTACCGCCATTAACATTTACTTTATAACTCGAAAAAGAATTATAGCGGCCCGAGGTAAAATAAATGGTTTTGGAATCCCAGCTCCAGTTGTCTACTTCATCACTCGCATCATTAAACGTTAACTGTTTAATATCACCTCCTGTTAAAGGCATTACATAAATATCATAATTACCAAACTGGTTAGAAGAAAAAGCCAGCCATTTCCCGTCAGGAGATATTTTAGGGTTAATTTCTTCGCCCTGCATGGCCGTAATGCGCGATGCTACGCCACCTTTTACCGGAACTTTCCAAATATCGCCATCGTAGCTAAATACTATTGTTTGTGCATCGGGCGTTAAAGCTGGATATGCCGCGAAATAAGTTTGATTTTGGGCAAATGAATGTACAGGCCATAAAAAAGCCAGTGCCATAAGTAATTTTACTAAAGACTTGATCATAATTAAGTTAGTTTGGCTCCGGAAAGGCAGTTCTTTTTTGATAAAAACAGCTTGACCTTAAGAACGATAAAATTTATGGATGAAATTACGCAACAGATTTTATATTCGTAAACAATAAAATGTATTTTTGATTGATTTGAAAGTAGTACACCTAAATACCTATGATGGAAATGGCGGAGCAGGGAGAGCCTGTTTACGCTTAAGCGATGCTTTAAAGGCCGTTGGAATAGATTCAAAAGTATTGGTTTATTATAAATTTGGCCAAAATCCTGAAATAGATACGTTCAGCAAGTCACCTTTACAGAAAGCCAAAGCCGTTTATAACATCTTATCAGAGAGATATTTTGCCAAGTGGTTAAGCAAATCAGTAAAAACACCTTTCAGTCTGCAATGGTTCGGCCGTTCGGTTATCAACCATCCTGATGTTAAAAACGCAGATATTATCCATTTACATTGGGTAAATCATGGCTTTCTCAATCCTAAGTTCCTGGCACAGCTGGATGAGCTGGAAAAACCAATTGTATGGACTTTTCATGATAGCAATGCTTTTACCGGTGGCTGTCATGTACGCTATGGCTGTGAACATTTTCATCAGCAATGTGGCCATTGCCCAATTTTGAAAATCAGCGGCAAAAACGATATTTCGCACAAAACCTGGGTACGCAAACAAAAAGCTTATACGGAATTGAATTTCCATATTGTGGCACCAAGCCAATGGATGGCTGCTTCGATAAAATTTAGCAGTTTGTTGGGCACCAGGAAAACTACCGTTATTCCGAATACGATCGAAACAAAGATTTTTAAGCCTTATGTTAAATCGGAAGCAAAGAAAGTCTTGAAGATCGATCCTGATAAATTTGTATTGATGAGTGGATTTATGCCCTCAAAAAACGACAAACATAAAGGAACTCCCTATTTAGTTGAAGCTTTGGAAATCCTTTCGCGCAGGAGTGGAATTCAAAATAAAAACATTGAATTGGTTATTTTTGGCAATAAGGAAAATGCAGAAATGCCAGAATTTCCTTTCAAAACCACATTCCTGGGCACCATTAATAAAGATGATCATTTAGCAAAGTGTTATTCTGCCGCCGATGCATTTATTACACCTTCTTTAGAGGATAACCTGCCCAATACGGTGATGGAAAGTTTATCATGTGCCACACCCGTTATTGCTTTTACCACTGGCGGCATTCCGGATATGGTCAAACACATGCAAAACGGCTATCTGGCCGAATATCAAAATGCGGAAGATTTAGCAAATGGTATTGAATGGTTATATCACCGTCCTAATAAGGAGGAAATCCAAAAAGCAGCAAGATTAAGTATTTTAACCGATTTTTCGGAGGAAGTTATTGCTGCTGAACACATCCATCTTTACGAAACGTTGATTGATCTACAGCCAAAATAACGCTATATTTTAATAAAACCATACGGCTCTATCTATAATTCAGTTTGCAAAATCTCATTTTCTGTTTAACAAATAAAAATTTGGTCAATCTTTATTAAATTTATACCGACTGAAACTCTTAAATGGAAAGCATCGCAAACTATTCTGAAAGTATTAAAGCGTTAAAATCGGCTATTTTATCAAGCCGGTATAAAGCAGTTACTTTTGTAAACAAAGAGCTTTTGTTGCTATATTTTACGGTAGGTAAATTTATTTCCGAAAAGATAAAAAAGGAGAAATGGGGTGCAAAAGTTATTGACAACCTTTCTTCGGATTTGCAGGCAGAACTACCTGGTTTAAGAGGCTTTTCAGCAACAGGAATTAAAAGGATTAGATTTTTTTTTGAATCCTGGGAAGAACATATTTATATTAAACCATCAGTAACAGAGCAGCTATCTGTCATCTATACTGACGAAATCACAATTAGTCCAACAGTGTTGGACCAAATACAACTTATTGATATAGAGGATATTGAATTTAGTCCAACAGTGTTGGACCAAATAGGACGCTATTTTTTCAAGTTAAGTTTTTCTCATCATATTGAACTCATTCTCGCTACGGAAACGCTAGCTGAAAAGATATATTATATTCAGAAAACAGCTACAGAATTTTGGAGTTTAACCACTTTAAAACATCATCTCAAAAATAAGTTGTATCGCAACTCTGGCAGTTTACAAAATAATTTTTCGAAGACCATTTCTAATGAAGAATTAAGGGACAAAGCGTTGCAGTCTTTTAAAGATGAATACCTTTTGGATTTTATTAATCTAGAAGATACTGATGAGCAGGATGAACGGGTTTTAGAAAGTGGAATCGTAAATAACATTAAGAAGTTTTTAATGTCATTGGGAACTGATTTTGCTTTTATTAGCAACCAATACCGATTGATTGTTGAAGATGAGGAATACTTTATAGATCTTTTATTTTTTAACCGCCGTTTACAATGTTTGGTAGTTTTCGAACTAAAAACAGGAAAATTCAAACCCGAGTATCTGGGCAAAATGAATTTCTATCTATCCGCTCTTGATGAATATGTTAAACAGCCACACGAGCAACCTTCAATAGGAATAATACTTTGCAAAGAAAAGAAAAATAAAGTTGTAGAGTTTTCATTCCGTGATTTTAACAAAGCAATGGGTGTTTCTACCTACAAAACCAGTACAACATTACCAAAAGCATTTAAAGGTTTAATCCCTGATGCCGAAACCTTTAAAAAATTAATGGATTAACATGCCCAAATTAACCGTTATCACCATTGTATATAATAACGTTCGTGATATTGAACGTACGATAAAATCTGTTTTAAATCAGACTTATCAGAACATTGAATATATCGTAATTGATGGTGGCTCATCTGATGGGACGCTTCAAGTAGTTCAACAGTATAAAAATCAGATTTCGAAAATTGTATCAGAACCCGACAAGGGCATTTATGATGCCATGAACAAAGGTTTGGCATTGGCAACAGGCGATTATGTCTTATTTATGAACTCAGGGGATGAGATTTATGATGAGCAAACGGTAGAAGATGTCTTTGCAACTGCTCCAGGTGCCGATATTTATTACGGAGAAACCGAAATGTATAATGATAACTGGGAAAATTTAGGCCGCAGAAGGCACGAAGCACCAGATGAATTCAACTGGACAAGTTTTAAATACGGCATGAACATTAGCCATCAGGCTATTTATATCCGCCGCAGCATTATCACGCCTTACGATTTAGCTTATAAGTACAGTGCCGATATCGATTGGATTATCAAAGCAGCAAAAAAGGCATCTAATATCATTAATGTTCACCGATACGTAGCCAAATACCTGGTTGGTGGCATGAGCAAGAAAAAACACCGTGAGAGCTTAAAAGAGCGGTTTAAAATCTTCACCAAATATTATGGTTTAGTACCGAATATCTTTAATCATATTATCATTGCAGGTAATTTAGCCCTATATTTTGTAAAACACCGTAGGACAAATGACTAGGTATTTAGACTAATATGTTAGTATCGAAGTATCATTTCGAGCGCAGTCGAGAAATCTATGTAAATCAATTTAGTCCAAAGATCTCTCCATTTCGTTGCACTCCAT
>NZ_JAPIVP010000029.1 GCF_026239555.1 Pedobacter sp. PF22-3
ACAAATACAATTTTGGCTAAAGATGATACGGGAACAGCAAATGGTTTTACTGGCGGCGTGGCCGTTGAAAATATCCTGATTAATGATCAGTATAACGATATATTAACTGCAACAATAACTACTGTAATAATCAATCAGATTTCAACTTCAAATCCGAAAATCAACATTGATGCAGCAACTGGAAAGGTAAATGTTGCGGCCGGTACGCTTCCGGGAGTTTATACATTGACTTATCAAATTACAGATAAATTGAATGTAACGAAAATTTCAACAGCAGTTGTAACGGTAAATATCCCGAACTGGATAATAGATCTGCTGGTAAGCAAAACAGCCAACGTAACAGGTGTTGAAACCAATGGCGATATCAGCTATACGATCACAATTAAAAACAACGGACCTGCGACGGTATTAAGTGGTGAATCTATAGGACTGATAGAAAATCTTCCGGCAGGATTGGAAAAAATAAGTTACAATGCAATCGGCGGAACCTATAGTTCAACAGGGAAAACCTTTAATCTTACAGCTGATTTAGTGGCTGGTCAGCAGGTGAGTTTAATGGTAAATGCTCGTGTTGCAGCAACATTTACAGGAGCAAGTTTTGTAAATAGTGTATCATTAAGTCCAACCGATACATCAACAGATCCAGATCATACCAACAATCAATCAACCGTTACTACGCAATTGTTGAAAGGAAAGATCGCCCTGATTAAAACAGGTATTTTAAGTGCTGATGGTAATAACATCACTTACTCTTTCAAGATTACAAATGTTGGTGATGTAGCATTAAGTGGTATTGTATTGACGGATGCCAAATTAGGTTTAAATAAGACTTTCCCTAACGTATTGGCAGTAGGGACAAACTTTACCTATAGCCAGGTTTATATTTTAAGCCAAAGCGATAAAGATGCAGGCATAGTGACCAATACCGCTGCTGTAAGTGCAAAAACACCTGTTGGAAACGCCATTACAGATGTTTCAGGAACCGATTATTCGAATGATAATCCTACTGAAACCCCTATTTCAGGTAGTCCGAAATTTACTTTTACTAAAATTGCGAGTGCTGCAGGGACGAAAATCGGCGAATCAATCAATTATACTTTTACCGTTACCAATACCGGAAGCGTTACATTAAGTAACTTAACCGTAACTGATGCCGCTGTAGATGCTGGTTCGATCAATCCTGCCAATATTTCTACTTTAGCACCTGGTGCCAGCGTAACGGTTACTGCTAAACATACTTTAACACAAGATGATATCAACCTCGGTTCATTTACCAACCAGGCATTGATAAAATTAACTGATAATAAAGGTATTGTGGTTAACCAGTTGTCTGATGACCCATCTACACCTGCACCTAATGATGCTACTGTAACTCAATTAATTCCAACACCTGGTTTTACATTGACCAAATCTGCTGCAAACAGTGCAACTAAGGCTGGCGATGTGATCAATTACAACATTGTATTCAAAAATACCGGGAATGTAACTTTAACCAATATCGTGTTGGTTGATGCAAATGCCGATACTGGTAGTTTAATGCCTTCAAATATTGCTTCCATATTGCCAGGTGCTACGGTGAACATTACAGCTAAGCATACGGTAAAACAAAGTGATGTAAATGCTGGTGGCTTCAGTAATCAGGTTAATGCAAGCGCAAAAGATCCGAAAGGGAATACACTAGCGAAAGTATCAGACGATCCATCGACTCCTGCAACAGATGATGCAACTTTTAGTCCTATCGTGCCTAATCCATCACTTAGGTTTACCAAAGTATTTGCTAATGCTGCAGGTACAGTTAAAGTAATTGAGTACAGCATTCAGGTTACCAATACCGGTAATGTATCGCTAACCGATATTGTGGTAACCGATGAAGGTGCAGACGCGGGTAGTATTAAACCTGCAATGATCAGTAAATTGGAACCTTCCGAAACTGCGCTGATTTTAGCCAGACATACCTTAACACAACCAGAAATTGATAATGGCAGGTTTGTGAATCAGGCTAATCTGGTTGCCAGATACTCCGGCGCAAATAAATTAAGTAAACTTTCTGATGATCCGAGAACTTTGGCTCCTGATGATCCTACCATATTCCTGATTAAAGAGGGACCAGGTCTTGCTTTGGTTAAAACAGGTGTTTTAAGTGCCGATGGAAATTCGGTTAACTATACTTTTACGGCAAAAAATACCGGTAATGTTACGTTAAACAATTTTAGTTTGCTTGATCCAAAAATTTCATCAGCGCTTACTTTCTCACCAGCTAGTATTGCACCTGACGAAACAGCTGTGGCCACGGCGGTGTATACCATTACGCAGGCAGAGAAAAATGCAGGTTCAGTGAGAAACACAGCCACACTTACGGCTAAAACACCAAGTAGAACGCCAATTTCGGATATTTCCGGAACTGATGAGGACAACGATTATCCTACTATTTTAGAACTGCCAAAAATTGTAAGTTCAAAAACCGTTGCTGATGCCAATAATAATAGAAAAGCCGAAGCAAATGAGGTTTTAACCTATACCATTACCGTTAAAAATAATGGAAATATTACAAGAACAGGTGTGAAAATTGCCGATGCAATCCCGGCTAATACCACTTACCTAGGTGCAAGTGCAGATAATGGTGGGGTGTTAGTTGGCAATATATTAAACTGGAACAATTTAAGCATTCCAGCCAACGGACAGGTACAGGTGAGTTTCAAAGTAACTGTAAATGCGGTTATTCCTTCAGGCGTATTAGGCGTGAATAACACCGCTACTGTAACTGATCCTGCAAATGCGTTAATGCCATTGAATCCGTCTGTATCTATCCCAACTGATGGAATGTTGGAAGGTAGCAAATCAGTTACGGATAACAAAGGCAATAAAGATGGCAAAGCACAGGCCAACGAGATTTTGACTTATTCGCTTCAGGTAAAAAATACAGGTGGTTCTGCACTAAATGGAGTAACCATCACCGATGAACTTCCCGCAGGTTTAACTTATGTTCCTAACTCGGTTTCCGGTTATGGTACCGTGACGGGCAATACCCTGAAATGGAAAATTAACATGCAGGCCAATTCGAGCACCGTGTTAACTTTTGATGCGAAAGTTGCACCGGATGTAAACAGATACAATAAGATAAAAAATGTGGTTGCAATGACGAGCGCAACCGGAACAACAATCAGGCCAGAGGTACTGATGGATGTAGATCAATCGGCTGATTTGGTTATTACAAAAGAACTGTTAACCAAAAGCGATATCAAGACAGGAGATGATGTGACCTATAAAATTACGGTAACCAACAAAGGTCCGAACAGGGCAACAGGAGTTACCGTTACAGATAAACTGTCGACAATTATTGATGCACCTAAAGAAATCACGGTTGCTGTTGGTACAACAAGTTATACGACTACCAGCAGAGATTTAGTGTGGTTGGTTGGAAGTTTAGATCTAAATCAGAGCGCAACGTTAACCTTTAAAGCAAGAACACTGGCTTCAGGTGAATTGAATAATTCTGCAAGTGTAAAAGCAGATCAGCCTGACCCAATATCAAATAATAACTTGATGAAAGCAAATGCGGCCATGATAACTGGTAGTGATTTATTGATTCCGAATCTGTTTACACCAAACGGCGATGGCATTAATGATACATTCGAGATTAATGGCCTTGCAGAATTTGCTGAAAACGACATTACGATTGTAAACAGATGGGGTAACGAGGTGTTCCGTGCCAAAGGTTACCAGAATAACTGGACGGGTGAAGGTTTAAATGAGGGAACTTATTATTACCTGTTACGCGCCAGAAAGGGCGGAAGTAGTGAGTGGAAAGTATTTAAAGGTTACATCACCCTGATCAGGGCATTTAAAAATTAATGGTGAAGAAAGGTATGATGAAGAAACTAATCGTATTATTGGCAGGTTCGTTTTTGCTGTTTTCACGGCCCGTATCTGCACAACAGGATGCACAGTATAGCCAATATATGTTCAACGGGATCTATATCAACCCCGCCTATGCGGGTTATAAAGAAGTGCTGAATGTGCACAGTTTTTACCGGAGCCAGTGGACAGGCATTACCGGAGCACCGAGAAGCATGTCGCTGGCTGTAGATGCCATTGCCAACAGCGGTAACGTGGGTTTGGCCCTTCAGGTGGCCAGTGATAAACTGGGTGCACAGTCCAACCTGAGCATTTACGGTAACTATGCCTACCGCATCCGGATGAACGATGATGGGAGTTCGAGATTGGCATTGGGCCTTGGTGTGGGCATGGTGCAGTTGGGCATAGATGGCTCGCTGTTAAATCCAAACAACCCTGAACCCAACCAGCCTGTAGGTATGCAGAGTACCATTGTGCCAGATGCCAGGGCAGGCGTTTATTTCGCAAACGATAAGATTTATGCCGGTTTCTCGGCCGATAACCTGATTGCCACCTATATTAATATAGACCGTTATGCATTTATCCCACAGCCTAAACCACATTATTACCTAACTGCAGGGGTATTGCTTCCACTTTCTGAAGATTTTCAGGTAAAACCATCATTCCTGTTGAAAGACGACCGTGGCGGACCGACGAGTCTGGATTTAAATGCCTTTTTGATGATCAAAGATTTTATCTGGGTTGGCGGTTCGTACCGTACTGGTGTAAAACTGTATGATAAAAGCTACCTTCAGCGCGATCTGACACCGCGTAACACTGCTGTAGCAGCGATACAGATTTTTCCATCTGAAAAGCTAAGGATTGGGTATGGTTATGATTTTTCAATTGGTCCTTTACAGGGGTACAGCAGCGGCACACATGAGATTTCCATCGCTTACTCGTTCATCAAACAGAATATAAGATTGGCAACACCCCGGGTATTTTAACAAAATTTTTAAAATGTGTATAATAATATTTACACATTTTAAAGAAAAATTCACTACAATTGCGTAGAAAAAATAACTTTTTATTAACTTGCATGATATCCTTAATATAATGAAAACAAAAAATGCCGTAAGCACTTTTACAGTGCTCATCGCCGATGATCACGAGATCATTCGCCGTGGTTTAAAAGGTTTAATATCAGACTTCTGGCCTGGTGTTGAAATCATTCACGCGTCAACCCTTGAACAGGCTCTTGTCGAAGTAGAAAAATCACCTAGCTTAATCATCATTGATGTAAACTTACCTGGAGGTAACAACCTTAAGGTAATAGATCAGATTAAATTGGTTCAGCCCAATGCTAAAATTCTTGTATTTTCTTCTCTTAATGAAAATATTTATGCTGTACCTTATTTAAAATCAGGTGCTTCTGGTTACTTAACCAAAAATGCCGAAGAATCAGAAATTGTAACTGCAATCACTACTATTCTTGCTGGCAGTCGCTATTCGAGCAGAAATGTTAAAGAAAATATGTTTAACAGCATATTGGGTAACGATGCCGATAATCCTTTTACTAAACTTTCGGGCAGAGAGCTTGAAGTGGCAGAACTTTTAACAAAAGGTATCGGTGTATTGGAAATTTCCAATCAGTTAAATCTTCAGATGGGTACAGTGAGTACATATAAGCTGAGACTTTTTCAAAAACTCAAAATAAAAAGTATTATAGAACTGGCTGAAAAGATGAGTATCTATGAAAGATAAAAAGAGTGTAATACTCTTTTTATCTTTTCTAAGCTTTTTTGTTTTTATTTACAGTGCCAGGTCCACTCTCTCCTGATTCATTAGGGGTAGAGCCGGCCTGGCCAAATTGATCTGAAGCACCATCCCCATTCTGATCAAAGGAGGCCTTTTCTTTTGAGCTTCCTTTTACTTGTTGTTCTTTTTCAGCTGCTTTTTTATTGTCTGTAGTTTTCATATTGATCATGTTTATTATTTAATCAACATGATAAAGCAGCCAAAGTTTTATTTAATTCCCGGGAAAAAAAATAAAGACACTGACTTAATAAATTCGATTTGCTTAAAATGCATCAATCAGTTGCACTAAATATTTCTTATATACTGTTTCTGTATACCAAACTGTATGATAAAAGCTATGTGCAGCGCGATCTTAATCCGCGTAATTCTGCTGTGGCAGCGATGCCGTTTTTTCCATCTGAAAAGCTTAGGATTGGTTATGGTTACGAATTCTCAATTGGCCCTTTACGGGGCTACAGCGCGGAAATTAGAAGATTTCCATTGCTGATTTATTTATTAAACAAAATACAAGACTGCTGCGCCCAGGGTATTTTAAGTTAACTATATTTAGTATTTTTGGTCAACTATCCAAACAACGCGATGAATAAAATTTTAACAGGTATCTGCCTTTCTGCATATTGCTTATGTGCATTCAGTTTTTCGGCAAATGCCCAGTATGTACTAAAAGATGCTGACAAGGAATACGAACTGTTTAATTACAGTAAGGCAATAGATTTGTATGAACAGGCCTTTAAAAAAAAAGAAACTTTACATGCCGCAGAGCGGTTGGCAAATGCTTATGCACTGGTTTATAATTACAAACAGGCAGAAAGCTGGTATGCCATTGCCACTAAAATGAATGGGAGCAGCACTGAGAATATGTTGAGCTATGCCAAAGCTTTACAACAGAATTCGAAGTATAGCGAAGCAAAAGTTCAGTACCTGAATTACATTGATAAGAATAAAAATGTATCAGAAAAGCAGCAAGCCATTTGGATTGCTTCTTGCGATTCGGCTTTGAAATGGATCAAAAATCCAAAAAAGATTGAGCTCATCAATCAGAAAGCGCTAAATAGCGCACAGTCAGATTGGGGGGCTGTAAAGTATGAAAGAGGTGTTGTATTTACTTCCGATAGATCAAACAGTAAATTAAACGGTTCAGAAAATAGGCCCTTTTTAAAATTCGACGGATCTAAAGAACCCGATAAAAAAGTATATGGCTGGACCGGTAACGGATACCTTAAACTGTACTTCAAGTCATCATCAAACGATAGCCTTAAGCTATTTCCCATAAAAGCAGGTACCAGCTACCACGTTGGTTCTGCCAGCTTTACAGCCGATGGCAAAACCATGTATTTTACGTTAACCCGTATTACCGATGAATTGGAACGCTTAAAAAAACAGCCAACAACTGTTAATGTAGAGATTTTTAGCAGCACAAAAGGTAGCGATGGTGTTTGGGGCGAACCGGTTTCATTTGCTTATAATAATGTAAATGCTTATTCTGTAGGTGATCCTTTTATTACTACCGATGGAAATAGCCTTTATTTTGCGTCGAACATGCCAGGTGGGTTAGGTGGAACCGATATTTATGTTTGCCTAAAAACAGATGCGGGTGATTGGGGCAAACCCATTAACCTGAAAGAAGTAAATACCGAAGGCAATGACCGTAGTCCGGTTTTTGACGAAAAGGATAATTTCTACTTTTCGAGCGATGGCAGGGTTGGCATGGGAGGATTGGATGTATACCAGGCTTTGAGAGAAAGTGGCAGCATTGGCCAGATTGAAAATATGGGCTATCCTTTCAACTCTCCACAGGATGATTTTGGCTTTAGTTTAAACGAAAAAGGTGGTATTGTTTATCTTTCTTCTAACCGCGAGGGTGGTTTGGGTAGCGATGATATCTATACTATCGATCAGAAAATGATCCTGGCTTTCAAATTACAAGGCAGGGTCTTCGATAAAGATAATAACCAGCCGATTGCAGGTGCATTAGTAACCCTGGCAAAAGTAAATGGTTCTGTTTTAAAAACTGAAACTGATGAAAATGGCGCATACCAATTTAATTTATCAAAGGACTCTGAATACAACGTATCAGCAGAAAAAACAAATTACAGATCCGATGTAGAAAACCTGGCCACTATTGGCTTAACAACTTCGGGTGTACTAACGCAAGACCTCCATTTAGAAGCTATTATAATCAATAAGGAAATTAAGCTGGAAAACATTTATTATGATTTTGATAAATGGAACATCCGCCCGGATGCTGCTGTAGAATTGGATAAACTGGTTAAAATCATGATTGATAATCCGACGATCTGGATCGAATTGGGCTCGCATACGGATAGCAGGGGTAAGGATGCTTACAACCTGAACCTCTCACAAAAAAGAGCTGAATCTGCTGTAGCCTATATCATTTCGAGAGGTATTAATAAAAACCGTGTTACGGCTAAAGGTTATGGCGAAACCCGCTTATTAAACAAATGCAGCAATGGAGTAGCGTGTAGTGAGGAAGAACATCAGCTGAACAGAAGGACAGAATTCAAAATTGTTAAGCAGTAAGCCAATTTGAGATTAACAATATTTAATTTTTTAATTATTTGCCTCCGATGAAAATCGGGGGCATTTTTGTTTATAGGATTGCGTAATCCTCACTTCCTGTCATTCTGAATGTAGTGAAGAATCTTTCAATGTCGCGATTCTTGCCTGCAAACCTGAGTTCGATTAATGTACTTTATTAGGACGAATTGGCTAGCTTTTTCGTCATGCTGATCCGATAGCTATTGGATTTATTTTACAAGTAGAGAATTAGTATTTTCAATTGCCTTGTAGCTACTTCGTGGTCAGCATCTTTCCTGTTAAACCACCTTGCTATAAAGACCCTGAAACAAGTTCAGGGTGACGACCGTTCATGCAAGGCACCAAATAACCCGAATTAAAGCATAATTGAACTCAGGTTATAAGGAGTTATTTTGATATAACTAATTGTAAGACAATAAATTATACTATGTTTCGTATCTTAGCACACTACGGCAAAGATCGTATCTCTAATTGATCATCCGGTACTTGAATAGGGTGGTTTCTCCGGATGTTCATCATTTCGAATGTTTTAAATCAATCATTTTGCATACCTTATTTTTAACTAAAATAATTAGCATTATTTTACAACGCATATCTCTTAAATTTTATTAAAACTAAAAATATTAGTATTTTTGGTTTTCAATCATCCTTATAATAAGAAAATGGATAAAGACAGGCAGATTATTCATATGGATCAGGATGCATTTTTTGTATCTGTAGAAATTAGAAAAAATCCTAAGTTATCGGGTAAACCGGTAATTATCGGTGGTGGAGGAGATAGAGGTGTGGTGGCTTCTTGTAGTTACGAAGCACGCCAGTACGGCATACATTCTGCAATGCCCGGCAGAACGGCAAAATTACTATGCCCCCAGGCTATATTTTTAAAAGGCGATATGGAAGAATATTCCAAAGCCTCGCATGATATTACTGAGATTATTGCCGATAAAGTCCCGCTTTTTGAAAAAGCCAGTATTGACGAACATTATATCGATATGACGGGTATGGATCGCTTTTTTGGTTGTATGAAATTTGCATCAGAACTTAGGCAAACCATTATGAAAGAGATGCAATTGCCTATTTCTTTCGGCTTATCGATCAATAAAACCGTAGCTAAAATAGCTACGAACGAATCCAAGCCTGATGGCGAACGGCAGGTTACCTTTCCAGAATTACGGCCCTTTCTTGATCCTTTGGCCATCCATAAAATTCCGGGTATTGGTCATGCTACCTATAAAAAATTAAGCGAAATGGGGGTACGTAATATCCTTACGCTTACGCAGATTCCACAACAGCTTATGTTTAAAATTTTGGGCCAGCATGGTTTAAGTTTGTGGCAAAAAGCAAACGGAATCGATCTTTCGCCCGTGGTGCCTTACCGCGAGAGAAAATCAATCGGTACACAGGCCACTTTCGAAAGTGATACCATGGATATGGCAAAATTAAAGTCTATTATAACCGGAATGGTTAGCGGACTAACCTTTCAGTTGCGTAATCAGAAAAAACTAACCGCCTGTATTACCGTAACGGTGCGTTATACCAATTTTGAAACCGTTACCCAGCAGGAGCGGATTCCTTATACCTCACTCGATTCATTTCTGATTAGCAAAGCACATAGCCTATTCGAAAAAGTATATTCAAAACGGATGCTGTTGCGGTTGGTAGGCGTAAAACTTTCGCATCTGGTGAGTGGTTACGAACAGATTGGTCTTTATAATATCGCTGAAGAAGAGTATAGTCTTTGCCAGGCTATGGATAAAGTGCGTAACAGTTATGGTGCCGAAGCGGTGGTAAAAGCCTGCATTGTTACCCAGCCACCCCGCGATGAAAAAGGAAAAGTGATCAAATACAATCCACGCAAAAAGAAAATATTGATCGAAAATACCGAAGAAGCAGAAAAAGATCCTGAAGTAAGAAAACGTTCAAAAATCAGGAGTTTTATGAGCGAAAAAGGAACAACTGGCACCAAATCTTACGAATAAGTTATGTTTTTGAATGTACATTCCGCTTACAGCCTGAAATATGGTACACAGAGCATTAATCAGCTCATTGCTACTGCACGTCAGTTGGGCATTCATCAAATGATTCTTACTGATATCAACAACTCAACCGGAGCTGTAGAGTTTATTCGTGAGTGTTATAAACAGGGTGTTGCCAAAGAAGCCGACGATATACATAAAGGCAATATTCCATATCAGATTAAGCCTGTAGCAGGGATCGAATTCAGGATCGGTAATAGGTTACTGTATGTAGGCATTGCCAAAAACAAAGAAGGCATGCGAGAGCTCAATACGTTTTTAAGTCGCCATAATATCGATAACATTCCGCTGCCCGAAATGCCGCCAGCGATGGAAAACGTATATATCATTTATCCCTTTCAAAAGTCTCTTAATCCAGTATTAAAGGCAAATGAATATGTAGGGATTCGTGGTAAACAGCTGAATCTCTTGTACAGGCACCCGCTTTTGGCCCAAAAAGAAAAACTGCTGGTTTGGCACCCTGTTACGGTAGGCGACAAAATTACTTATCGGTTGCATGAATATTTAAGGGCAATAGAACTTAATACCCTTTTAAGTAAAGTATCTGCGGAACAAAAATGCGATCCCGATGAATTTCTGATTCCCGAGGCTGAACTTACGCAGCAGTTTGAACAGTACCCTTTTATTGTTCAAAATACCCAAAAGCTTATAAACAGTTGCGATTTAAGTGCCTATTTTGAAGATAGCGCGATACCCAGCTCAAAAAACAAGTTTCATTACACCAAAACAGGTGTAGAAGGCGATAAAAAAATGCTCCGCAGGTTGGCCATACTAGGACTTAAATATCGCTATGGCGAAAACAATGAAGAGGCCCTTAAGCGGTTAGAAAAAGAACTTCGTATTATCGAACTAAAAAACTTCTGCGCTTATTTCCTTATCACATTCGATATTGTTAGGTATGCCATGAATAAATGTGGTTTTTACCACGTTGGCCGTGGTTCGGGTGCCAATAGTATTGTGGCCTATTGCTTGCGCATTACTGATGTAGATCCGATTGATCTCGATCTCTATTTCGAACGTTTTCTACATGAAAAACGGACCAGTCCGCCTGATTTTGATATCGATTTTGCGTGGGACGAAAGAGAAACCATACAAAAGTACATCTTTAAGCGCTATCCCAAATGGCATGTTGCTTTTTTGGGTACCATGAGTACCTTTAAAGATCGGGCAATTATCAGGGAGATTGGTAAGGTTTTAGGTTTGCCAAAAGGTGAAATAGATAGTTTTACCGACCCTACCAAAGAGCGCGAAAATTTACTTAATGCCACTTACCAAAAGTTATTGGCCGTACACCAATACATGAAAAGCATGCCCAATCAACGTTCTATTCATGCCGGGGGGATTTTGATTTCTCAAGATCCGATCACTTATTATACTGCTTTGGATATGCCGCCAAAAGGTTTTCCGACGGTGCAATGGGATATGTACGAAGCAGAAGCCATAGGTTACGAAAAGTTCGATATTTTAAGTCAGCGAGGCATTGGGCATATCCGCGAGGCGGTGCAGCTTATTAAAAAAAACAAGGATATAGATATCGACATTCACGATTTTAAAAACTTTAAAAAGGATCAGAGACTGAACGGTATGCTGAAAGAAGGGCAACCCATTGGGTGTTTTTACATCGAATCTCCTGCCATGCGGCAATTGCTGAAAAAACTAAAATGTGATAATTACCTTACCCTGGTGGCTGCGAGTTCTATTATCCGTCCAGGTGTTGCCAGTTCAGGTATGATGAAATCGTATATCGAGCGTTACCATGCGCCCGATAAGGTGGTGTACCTCTGTGAGGTGATGAAAGAGCGGCTTAGCGAAACCTACGGGGTAATGGTTTACCAGGAAGATGTGATCAAAGTATGTCATTATTTTGCAGGTTTGGATCTGGCCGATGCCGATATCCTACGTAAAGCCATGAGTGGAAAATACCGTTCAAAACTGGCTTTTGATGAACTGGTGAATAAATTTTTTGCTTCAGCCAGAAAAGAAGGACACTCAGAAGAACTCATTACCGAAGTTTGGCGCCAGATTTCATCTTTTGCCGGTTACAGTTTTTCGAAAGCACATTCGGCTTCCTTTGCTGTTGAAAGTTACCAGAGTCTTTACCTTAAAACTTATTACCCCATGGAGTTCATGGTAGCCGTACTCAATAACTATGGCGGTTTTTATAGTCGCTGGGTTTACGTACACGAACTACAAAAAACAGGCGCCAGGGTGCATTTACCCTGTGTTAACCATAGTGATGAAGTGGTGAATATAAAGGGCGAAGATGCCTATCTCGGCTTTATTGCCATTCAGGGACTGGAAGAAAAAATCATTAAAATTATTCCACAGGAACGTGCGGCAAATGGTTTGTATCTCAATCTGGAAGATTTCGTGAAACGGACCTGTATATCATTAGAGCAGGCAATTATTTTAATCCGGCTCGGCGCATTGCGGTTTACCGGCAAAGATCGTAAAACCCTGCTTTGGGATGTGCACAATTACCTTGGTTTTAAACAGAAAAAAATAAATCATGCCGAACTTTTTAAATTGAGTTATAAAACCTATCAGCTCCCTGCATTGGCAGATTCTGAATTGGAAAATGCTTACACAGAGTTGGAACTGTTGGGATATCCGCTCAACTATAAAATGTTCGATTTTCTAAAAACCCCTTATCGTGGTGATATTATGGCAGCCGATATGCACAAATATTTAGGTAAAACGGTAAGGGTAGTCGGTAATTATGTATGCGAAAAAACAGTACACACCATTAAGCATACCAAAATGTGGTTTGGTACTTTTTTAGATGCAAAGGGCGATTTTTTTGATACCACCCATTTTCCAAATACCACTCCTATGTATCCTTTTAAAGGAAAAGGCTGTTACCTTATTTTGGGTAAGGTGGTAGAAGATTTCGGTTTCCAGAGTATTGAGGTGTTAAAGTTTGCCAAATTAGATATTCAGATGAATCCTGTAGCGATGAATTAAAAATTAAATGACGATATTAGTTTGAGATTGGCGAAAGATTGGTATTCAGTAGTGATTTACCCTGAGGCAAAAATGATTGATCAGGTTGCTGACTTGAAAACGCAACTGGCCGACAGAATTGGGTGGTATGCCAGCAGGAATTCGATAGCACATATTACGGTCAATGAATTTATGGCAGACCAATATGAACTGGCTTTTTACATCAAACAGATTGAAAAATTTTGTTATACCCAAAAACAGCAGGAAGTTGGTTTTGATCAGCTAAGTTTATCGAAATTTAGCTATGCTGCTGTTTTGCTGCCAGATGAATCGTCCAAACCTTATTTAAAAGATCTTTTGCGAAAGCTGAGGAAGCTGCTCAAAACAAGCTATACCACACATGGCAGTAGTGCACATATCTCAATTGGTCGCAAACTAAGTTCAATGCAGCTAGACCAGGCTGAAAATCTTTTCAGCAGTATTAATTTAAGGTTTAATTGCGATACGGTTGCCCTTCGTAAATTCATTGAAACTAAAGGACAGTTTGAAGTAATTAAGACCTTTAGGTTTTTAGAAAATCCTTTAAATAATGCTCAATATTTACCATTTTAATTGGTTTTTTTAAAATCATGAGCCGAATAAGTTTACTAATCGGCTCATGATTTGGCTTTTTTTGAGCCGAATAATATTTGGGATATTTTTATGATTTTATTTAAATCTGTCATTCTGGGCCTGGTGAAGAATCTTTTTAAACCACATAAAATCATTACCATGTTGAAAAGTGAAGTTAATTAAGCTTACTTATCATTTAAATGCCTGGTATGGTTAAAAGAAATTTTAAGCCTATAACTGATTAATCGCGACTGCTTTTTAATTGTGAGCGTTTAAAACGACGGTATAGTAACTCAACGATTATATCGCTAATACCTTTTTTCAACATTATTTCTATATTTAAACTCATGATCCACTTCAAAGCAGAAATAGAACGTTTCGGAACCATGGGCGAAAAAACCGGCTGGAGTTATGTGTTTATTCCAGCTGCTTTAGCAAATGAAATTAAACCCGATTGTAAAAAGAGTTTCAGGGTAAAGGGAATGATAGATCAGTTGGATATTAACGGTATGGCAGTTATGCCAATGGGAGCGGGTGATTTTATTATTGCCTTAAAGGGCGAAGTCCGTAAAAAATTAAAAAAAGAAGCCGGAGCAGTGGTTGAACTTTATTTAGAAGAAGATAAGGATTTTAAAATAGAAATGCCCGAAGATCTTGAAATTTGCTTATCAGAAGAGACGCATTTAATCCAAAACTTTTTAAAACAGCCTAAATCACACCAAAACTATTATATCAATTGGATTAACCAGGCTAAACCGAACCTACGCGTACCAAAAGGATAGTAATGACTGTCAAGGCAATGGATAAAGGACAGGATTTTGGCGCAATGATCAGAGAATCTCAAGGGAAGTCCTAATGATTAGTCGTAAGTCCTTAGTCCTAAGTCGGAAGTGAATAGAACTAAGGCAATGTGAAGTTAAGACTCTAAATTCTGGACTCCTGACTCCCGACTCCTGACTCCTTTTTATAATTCCTAAACCAACTCGAAACTTTCATCTGGATTACGCCTAAAAAAGCTTCCCTGAAGATGCGGGTACTCATTTTTGATGTTCCTTCTGTACGATCGGTAAAGATGATGGGAACTTCGACTACTTTAAAGCCAAATTTGATGGCAGTAAACTTCATTTCGATCTGAAACGCATAACCAACAAACTTAATTTTATTAAGCGGAATGGTTTCCAGGACAACTTTACGATAGCATTTAAAACCTGCTGTAGCATCCTGAATATTGATCCGGGTAATAATGCGGACATACATGGATGCAAAATACGACATTAAAACCCTGCCCATTGGCCAGTTTACAACATTTACACCTTTCACATACCTGGAGCCAATGGCTACATCAGCACCATTTACACAGGCTTCACGTAATCGTGGTAAATCTTCCGGGTTATGAGAGAAATCGGCATCCATTTCAAAAATATAAGCATAATCGTGTTGCAATGCCCAATTGAAGCCATAAATATATGCTGTACCCAAGCCTTGTTTACCAGCGCGCTCTTCAATAAATAAATGCCCTTCGTATTCTTTCTGTAGTGACTTTACAATTTCAGCAGTTCCATCAGGAGAACCATCATCAATAATTAAAACATGAAAAGGCTGTGTTAAAGAAAAAACCTTTCTAATGATTTTTTCGATGTTTTCCTTCTCGTTGTAGGTGGGAATGATGACTAAACTATCTAACACGTTTGTTGTGGTTGTTTTATAATAAGATAAGATTTTAACTCTTGTATGGTGGTCTATTGTGCTTACTTATGCTGTGTAATTGCTTTTAATGTGCGAAAGTAAATATTTAATATGAAACCTTTATCAATTTTCAATAATTCAACTCGTTTTATCTTCTTCTAACAGTACAGTCTGGAGCGTAGTCTAAGACAACGTGTAAAGCCTGGAGCCCGATTATGAGGGCGAGGACTTGAAACAAAGAGCGGGAGAGAAGGCCGCCAAGAGCGAAAGTCCTTTCATTTCCAAATTTATTAAATATGCTTTCTTCATAAATAATATCATTGTAAACACAAATTTAGCGCCTCGCCCAGATATTTCCGCTGATCTCGCAAATCACCGCAGATGGAATTGATTTAAAACCATCCGTTCGTCATCCTAAACTTGTTTCAGAATCTATATTTAAGGCAGAAGCCACTGGTTCTAAACCGGACAGCAGCGGCAGCTCCCGATTGAAAAGAGGGACTATAGCGGATGGCGGGACTGAATATGCCAAGAACTCCAGTCCGTTCCTTTCCAAATCTTAAGGTATGCCAATAAATAATCGTTATAGAATAGATTTCTCCACTACTGTCGAAATGACGATTCTTTTTTTATCTCACTTCCTGCATTAATCTCTTAACCAGTTGCGAAAAAATAATCAATGCCAAACCTGCAATTAAAGAATATAAAGCCAGTGCTTTATAACCTTCGGTATAAGCCATTAACTTGGTTTGTAAAGAAGCATTATCGATACTCGACATTTCTGCACCTAATTTTCCGGCGGCCAATTGCCCAAAAGCACTTGATAAAAACCAAAGCCCCATCATCATACCGAACATTTTCTTTGGCGATAGTTTTGTAATGATCGACATACCTATCGGCCCTAAACAAAGTTCGCCTAGTGTTAACAATAAATAAGCTAATGTAAATACATTTAAGGAGCTAATGCCCTGTGCATTGGCAAAGAACCTGGTGGCATAAAATACGTAAAAACTTAAAGCCAATAAAAGGAAACCAATTCCAAATTTAACCACGGTATTTGGTTCAATTTTACGCTTATATAGCCCTAACCATAAAATGCCCACAATCGGGCTAAAAACAATAACAAAAAATGAGTTTACGCTATTGTTCACCACATTCGGGTCGATATTGAAGAAGAGGATTTTATGATCAAGATTATCTTTTGCAAATAACGATAGCGAACCGCCACTCTGCTCAGAGATGGCCATAAAAATGAAGTAACAGAAGATAAAAACAAAAGCAGCCAATAATTTATACTGTGCTTTTTTATCTTTTATTTTAAAGGTTTCGTACAAGAAATAAACCAGGGCAATAATGCCAATCGTGTACATGAAATAATCCGTAAAATCGGTATTTTTCACCATGATATAAATCAACGGGATACACAATATCGAACCTGCATAAACGGCTATTTCCCATAGCTGCTGTTTTGATTTTTTAAGGTGCAGCAATGGCGAACTTCCGATCGGGCCCAGGTGTTTTTTAGTGAAAATGAAGGTGCCTAAACCGAACATCATGACCAATGCGGCTGATAAGAAACACAAATGCCAGTTGTAGTATTTACCGAGGTAGATACACATGGCACCGCCCAGTAAACCACCAACATTAATACCCGCATAAAAAAGGCCGTATCCTGCATCTCTGCGGTTGTCTGTCTCGTGGTATAATTCGCCAACCATTGATGAGACATTGGGTTTGAAGAAACCGGTTCCTACAATAGATAAGGTAATGCCTATATAAAATAAATCATGTGGAGAGAAAGCCAAAATAAGGTTTCCGATAATCATTAAAGTTCCGCCCCAAAATAAAGACTTTCTGAAACCTAAAATCTTATCGGCAAAAATACCACCTATAAATGTAAAAGCATAAACAAAAGCTTGTATAGCGCCATACTGTAGGTTTGATTTTTGATCGCTTAAACCCAGTTGCTCTACCATAAAGAAAGCCAAAACGCCGCGCATTCCATAAAAGCAGAAACGCTCCCACATTTCTACCAATGATAAATGCCAGAGTTGTTTCGGGTATTTGCCTTCAAAATTTTGAATTTCTTCTATTGAAACTGTTTTTTCCATTAAATTGGTTTAAAAATGAAAAGCCCGACAAACATCGGGCTTTTGGGTAAAAGTATTTTTTAATTAGTGAACACCGTGCATCCATTTACGCAGAATTGGGCTTATGGCAAACATAATTAAACCTGCTACAATTGGTATTATGGTGAATATTAGGAAGAAAGTGGAAATTGAATAAGCGGAGCTGATTTTGTCAATTAATGATCCGGTAGCTCCGGCCAGATAGTTACCGATCGCTGTACAGGTGAAAAATACACCAAACATTAAACCTACCAAATTAGCTGGTGCCAGTTTACTTACGTATGATAAACCAACCGGAGATATACAAAGCTCACCTACAGTATGAAAGAAATAAGCGAAAACAAGCCAAAACAGACTTACTTGCGCCGATGTAGCACCCTGTGGAATAGCAGAGCCTCCGTAAGCTAGCCCCGCAAAACCAATGCCCACGAATATAAGTCCAAATCCAAATTTTACCGGTCCGCTTGGATTAAATTTAGTTTCCCATATTTTTGAAACAATTGGGGCTAAGGATACGATAAAGAATGAGTTAAGTACGCTGAACCATGATGCAGGCACTTCGGTACTTACCGAACCCAGTTCGCGACTCACTTTCCAGATGGCTAAAACCCAGATAATAGCGAAGCTTAATAAGGTAAATAAAATGGTAGCCGGATATTTCTTAAATATTTTTCTGGCTAATGAGAACAAAACAAAAGTTACGGCTACAAGCGGGAATATAGTAAGCACACTGTCTACCCATTTAAAAGTTGTTGCTGCACCGCCGGTTAAATTTCTTAACGTATAATCTTTGGCAAAAATAGTCATCGAACCACCTGCCTGTTCAAATACCATCCAGAAGAAAATGGTGAAAATAGATAAGATGGCAATAACCCATAAACGCTGGCTTCTTACTTTTCTTGGAATTTCTTCAACTGTTGGATCTGCTTTTTCAACTGCTTTAGTTTTATCTACAGACGCACCTATTACTCCAAAAATTTTCTGGCCGAAATAGAATTGCAACATACCGAAGAGCATAAAAATACCAGCAAGACCAAAACCATAATGCCAACCTACCTTTTCGCCAATGTAACCACACATTAACATTCCAATAAAGGCACCAGAGTTAATGCCCATGTAGAATATGGCATAGGCACTGTCTTTTTTATCGCTGATGGGAGGATATAGCTTACCTACAATTGAAGAAATATTTGGTTTAAAAAATCCATTACCGATAATCAGTAAAAGTAAACCGGCATAGAAAAAGTTGTTGCTAAAGCCTTCAAGTGCCATGGCTGCATGGCCAAGTGTCATAATAAACGCACCAATAATCACCGCTTTTCTATAACCTGTAAATCTATCGGCAATTAAACCACCTAATATGGGTGTGAAATATACTAAACCAGTATAAATAGCATAAAGCTGCAAGGCCTCTGGCCGTGGCCAGCCCCAACCATTTTTGCTGAGATCGCTAATCAGGAACAGAACCAAAATGGCGCGCATTCCGTAATAACTAAATCTCTCCCACATTTCAGTAAAAAAGAGTACAAAAAGGCCAACCGGGTGGCTAAATAATTTTTCAGAAGAAACCCCTTGACTGGTTAGGTGGAGATCTAGTTCCTTATCTTGGTCAATACTAATGGTTTCATTAGATGTTTGCATAAAACATTTGTTGGTTTTGGTTTATGAATTCAGAATTTGTGTGTTGTTTAAGCTAGTTAGCAGGGCGCAATATAGTGAGCGAATGGCAAACTCACAAATTTTTAAGCCAGGAGCAAGGTAAATGATTTGTTAAAAATTAAAACTTCCTGATGGGTTTAACATTTTTCTTCGGGTCTGCGTAAAGTTCATCATTTGAGTCTGCATCATTGTTAAGGATGATATCTTCTTGCAGTTTTAATCTTCCGCCTATAATTTTGAAACCATCAAAAGTACCGTCCGACCCAAAATATTCAAATTTATCCTTTATTTCCGGATCAAAAGATGCCAGATGATCAAATACAATCATACCTGCTTTCATATCAGTTTTTAAAGTCATGGCATTCGATTTGGCATACTCAAATATGATCCTGTTTTTTTCTTTTAGTTCTTTACCTTCAAAAACAGGCGCACCAAAGGTGAGCTTATCTTTATCAAAAGAAAGAATTTCTATTACCTTTTTAGTGGTTACCTGTGTATTTCCTTTCCAACCCAAGATCACATAATAAGGCAATCGGCTTCCGCTGGTAACCGGAATAACCTCGTAATATCTGGCACCAAACCATTTCTGATTATTGGTAATGCCGTTAGGATCGCCAATATTATCGGTCTGATCGATTAAAGGGTAAAGTTTTAACGGACCGCTTTTGGTATTCATCTGTATGGCGCCATAATAGCGGTATGTACCGTTTTCGAGCAGTACATACCAGCTCAGCATCCTAAAAGTTTGATCGGGTGATTTAATTACCGATACATTTTTAAGCGAATCGAAAGGATAAGAAAAAGAGTTGGAGACTTTTAAAGCCTCAACCAATGTTTTTACAAAACTGCCATTTATCTCCAACTTTTGTGCATCGCTCTGCGCAGCAATAACCCTGGCCGATATTTTAATCAGTGTATCCTGAAAAACATCTAAAGCATTTGGGGCTTGCTGCGCCCTTAAGCTAAAGCTTAGCGTTGTAAAGATGAAAAGAATATAAAATCTGATAATTTTCATATGATCAAATGCACAAAAAAAATGCGGGCAAAATCGAAGCTATATTTTCTCGATAACAATGGCACTTGCACCGCCGCCACCATTACAGATTCCGGCCACACCGATTTTTCCATCGTTTTGTGCCAATACCGAAAGTAAGGTAACTACAATCCGCGCACCCGATGCTCCAAGTGGGTGACCTAATGAAACTGCGCCACCATTAACATTAACCTGGCTATCGTTTAATTTTAAAAGTTGGTTATTGGCAATGGAAACTACAGAAAAAGCTTCGTTGATTTCAAAATAATCTACTTCTTCTATATTTATATTGGCTTTGTGTAAAGCTAAAGGAATTGCTTTTGAAGGTGCCGTTGTAAACCATTCTGGTGCTTGTTGTGCATCAGCATAGCCTAAAATTTTAGCCAGGGGCTTTAAGCCTAGCGCTGTTGCTTTATCTGCGCTCATTAAAACCAATGCCGCTGCACCATCGTTTAAAGTAGATGCGTTTGCAGCGGTTACTGTTCCGTCTTTTTTGAAAACTGGTTTTAATGAAGGTATTTTATCAAATTTAACTGCCGTGGGTTCATCGTCAGCATCAACCAAAGTAATCTCACCCTTACGGTCTTTAACCTCAACGGCAACAATTTCATTGGCAAATTTACCTGAGGTTTGTGCAGCTTGTGCCCTTTTGTAAGATTCTATGGCGAAATTATCCTGCGCCTCGCGACTGATTTGGCATTCAGTAGCACAAAGTTCAGCGGCAGACCCCATGTGGTAATCATTATAAACATCCCAAAGACCATCTTTTACCAAACCATCTGTAATTTGTCCGTGGCCTAAGCGATAGCCATTTCTTGCTTTATCCAGGTAGTAGGGAACATTGCTCATGCTTTCCATGCCACCGGCAACAATAATTTCGTTATCGCCATTTGCAATACTTTGTGCGGCAAGCATAATTGCTTTGGTGCCAGAAGCACATACTTTATTGATGGTTGTGGCAGGTAAATCTGGTAAACCGGCAAATTTTGCAGCTTGTGTAGCCGGCGCTTGTCCGAGGTTTGCAGATAAAACGTTACCCATATATATTTCCTGGATCTGTTCCGGTTTTAATCCGGCTTTTTCAATAGCGGCCTTCACAGCGAAGCCGCCAAGCTGGGTAGCAGAAAATTGAGCCAATGAACCTCCAAAACTGCCAATAGGCGTTCGCACAGCTGATACAATTACAACTTCTTTCATGTATACTAAATTTTATGAATTTTTGGTTAGGCCGCTAAGTTAGTCAAACCTTACAGGTTTACAAAACCTCAGATATTTAAAAATAACGTTTAAGGAATGATTTTAGCACATTTGAAATAATAAGTTTTTGGAAAGGTGCTGTAGTATTTCTTAGGTCTATTTAGTTCTGCTGTACGCTGTAGCCCTCATACTTCGGGGCTGCCGCTGCCATCAGGTTTAATTACCAGGGCTGGTGCTGCTTGGGTTAGTTGGTTTTTCCTGGGCCAGTTTACTCACATCCTTGTTAAGGAGGGGTGCCCATAGGCCGGGGTGGTTGATAAGTTTTTATTAAAGGGTTGAGTTAATGATTAGGTAGCGTGATTTTGGTTTAATTAATTAAGGTTTTTGGAAACGAACGGTTTAATGCGTTTCGCTTGCTGTAGTCCTGCTGTACGCTGTAGCCCTCATACTTCGGGGCTGCCGCTGCCATCAGGTTTAATTAACAGGGCTGGTGCTGCTTGGGTTAGTTGGTTTTTTCTGGGCCGGTTTACTCCCATCCTTGTTAAGGAGGGGTGCCCATAGGCCGGGGTGGTTGATAAGTTTTTATTAAAGGGTTGAGTTAATGATTAGGTTTTGTGATCTTAGTTTAGTCAATTAAGGTTTTTGGAAACGAACGGTTTAATGCGTTTCGCTTGCTGTAGTCCTGCTGTACGCTGTAGCCCTCATACTTCGGGGTTGCCGCTGCCATCAGGTTTAATTAACAGGGCTGGTGCTGCTTGGGTTAGTTGGTTTTTCCTGGGCCGGTTTACTCCCATCCTTGTTAAGGATGGGTGCCCATAGGCCGGGGTGGTTGATAAGTTTTTATTAAAGGGTTGAGTTAATGATTAGGTAGCGTGATTTTGGTTTAATTAATTAAGGTTTTTGGAAATGAACGGTTTAATGCGTTTCGCTTGCTGTAGTCCTGCTGTACGCTGTAGCCCTCATACTTCGGGGCTGCCGCTGCCATCAGGTTTAATTAACAGGGCTGGTGCTGCTTGGGGTAGTTGGTTTTTCCTGGGCCGGTTTACTCCCATCCTTGTTAAGGAGGGGTGCCCATAGGCCGGGGTGGGTTGATAAGTTTTTATAAAAAGGTTGAATTAATGATTAGGTGTTGTGATCTTGGTTTTTCCTGGGCCGGTTTACTCCCCTTCTTATTAAGGAGGGGTGCCCGCAGGGCGGGGTGGTTGATTAGTTTTAATTTAAGGCGGTGGGTTTTGCGTTAGGGATTGTAAGGGTTCAGTACCGATCTTTCATCGGTACCGGAGCGAAGCGCAGCCCTGAAAAGCCCGACCCAATCCCGATTTTTTCATCGGGATTGGGGAACGCCCAAATCAGTTTAGCAGTTAAAAGTTAACAATTGGCAGTTAACAATTTACAGTTATTCCTCTTTCGCCTTTCCCTTCTTTCTTGATTTTAAAGCCTGGGTAAGTAGAAACTCAATCTGCCCGTTCGTACTTCTAAACTCATCGGCAGCCCAGGTTTCTACTTCTTTTAATAAAGCAGGACTAATTCTTAATACAAAAGCTTTTTTATCTTTCTCCGCCATTCTTATTGTATTGCTTGTATCTTATACCTCGTTTTTAAATTGATCAGGAACATTTCCTAATTATATAAGGTACCGGTGTTTACCACAGGCTGCACATGTCGGTCGCCACAAAGTACAACCAGTAAATTACTTACCATAGCTGCCTTACGCTCCTCATCCAGTTCTACAATTCCTTTTTGCGATAATTTTTCCAATGCCATCTCTACCATACCTACTGCACCTTCAACAATTAATTTACGGGCTGCAATAACTGCTGTAGCCTGTTGGCGCTGTAACATGGCGCTGGCAATTTCTGGTGCATAAGCCAAATGCGAAATCCTGGCCTCTAAAACTTCAATGCCTGCGCGTGATAAACGTTCGTTCAGCTCATTCTCTAAAAGTTCACTTACTTTTTCGGCACCATCTTTTAAAGTGATGCTGGTTTCTTCATCCTCGGCATGGTCGTACGGGAAGATGTTGGCCAAATGCCTAACGGCAGCCTCACTCTGGATGTTTACGTATTGCATGTAATTTTCCACAGAGAAAACGGCTTTAGCGGTTTCGTTTACTTTCCAAACCACAACAGCTGCAATTTCGATCGGATTGCCCAGTTTATCGTTCACCTTTAACTGCTGTCCGTTTAAATTATTTGCTTTTAAAGATACACGTCTTTTGGCCGTTAAAGGGTTTACCCAGAAAAAGCCGTCAGCTTTTACTGTGCCCATATATTTTCCGAAAAGGGTGAGTACCATCGATTGGTTGGGATTGATGATTAAGAAGCCCGGAAATATTAAAAATACATCTATCGCTAATAAAATGCCTCCCCAGAGAAAAATTTCAGAAACAAAACAGAAAATGGAAGCGCCCAGTAATGCTATACTCAAAGCGAAAGTTAAATAGCCAGATGGCGGATTGATAATTTTTTCTTGATACATAATTGATATTAATTTGATATCATAAAGTAAAATATAAAACCTGGTAATTGCAAACAAAACGTGCAAAATATATATTAGATAAAAATGTTATTTTTGACAATACAATAAATACATCGTTTTGGCCAAGATCAAGAGAAATTCACACAAGATCCTTTACCGGAAGTATTCATCAAACCTAAAATATGTGATGATGATATTTACCGTTTTCATTATTACGCTATTCCTGCCCAAACAACCCCGGTTTAGGTATGAGTTTGAAAAAAACGCGGTATGGAAAAACAAGGACCTGATTTCGCCTTTCAGTTTTGCTATTTTAAAAACCAATCCGCAGGTTAAGGCTGATAAAAAGAATGCCTTAAAAGATATTTTGCCCGTTTACCAACTGGATAGGGGTATTACCGCCAATGCATTGGAAGAGTTTGCCAACGAGTTTGATGTGAAATGGAGATCGAAACAGCTGAGTGAAAAAGATAAGGATGTATATAAAAGCGCTGCCTATAAATTATTGCAGAGTATTTACCAGAAAGGCATTATTGGTCTGAATGTGAAACACCAGGCCGGAGGTAAAAACTACGATTTTTCGCTGCTTGAAAATAATGTGGCCCAGGAGAAAAATACACATGATGTTTTTACCGCAGAATCGGCCCTGAAGTTTTTTAGAGATAATTTTAAGGCCCCAAACCAGGTAATGGGCGATCTGGTTGCAAACCTCGCCATTGATCACATTACCCCAAATATCGTATTTGATGAACGGCTGACGCAAACCATACAGGATAATACGGTTAACAATATCTCTACTACCAAAGGCATGGTGCAAAAGGGCGAGCTTATTGTGGCCAAAAATGATGTTATTGATGAAGAAATTTATCAGAAACTGGAATCTTATAAAGCTACCTACGATGCACAAACCAAAACCATTGGTAGCAGGGCACTCGTTTACCTGGGACAGGTGGTACTGGTTGGTTTCATCATCACGATATTAATGTCGTTCCTTTTTCTTTTCCGTAAGGATATTTTTGCCGATAACCGTCAGCTGTCCTTAATTCTTATTGTAACCACGGGAATGTTACTTGCTTTAACCTGGGCCATTAAAATGGAAATCCCCAGTTTGTACTATATCCCTTTTTGTGTGGTGCCTATTATCATCAGGATTTTGTTCGATACCCGTTTGGCGCTTTACCTCCATATGCTGGTGATTTTAATCGCCGGGTTCTTCGTGGCCAATAGTTTTGAATTTGTTTTTTATCAGGTTACGGCAGGTATGGTTGCCATATTCAGTATCAAAAACTTTGTTAAGCGGGAAAGGTTTCTCATTTCGGCCTTATTTATTCTGCTGGCATATTTTGTTTCTTTTGTAGGCATTGCATTACTCCGCGAAGGTTCTTTCCGCGATATTGAATGGTTAAACTTTATCCCTTTTGTGTTTAGCGTACTGTTATCACTTTTGGCTTACCCGTTAATTTACCTGTTCGAGCGTATTTTCGGTATTACTTCTGATGTGGCCTTGATAGAGTTAACCAACACCAATAATAAATTATTAAGGGAGCTTGCTTTTAAAGCGCCAGGAACCTTTCAACACTCTTTACAGGTAGCTAACCTTGCAGAAGCTGCCATATTTAAAATTGGTGGTAATTCTGTATTGGTTAGGGCAGGGGCGCTGTACCATGATATCGGTAAAGTAGACAATCCACAGTATTTTATTGAAAACCAAAATACCGCTGTGAGCCCACACGATAAATTACCTTATGAGCAGAGTGCACAAATTATTATTCAGCATGTACACAAAGGAATTGAGATTTTAAGAAAGAACCAGATTCCTGAAGCGATTATTGATTTTATCAGAACACACCATGGCAATACAAGGGTGGATTATTTTTATCAGTCGTTTTTAAAAAATACACCCGAAAAATTTGTCGACGAAAACATTTTTCGCTACCCCGGACCGATACCTTTTAGTAAAGAAACCGGTGTGTTAATGCTCGCAGATTCTGTTGAAGCAGCCTCAAGAAGTCTGAAAAATCCCGATGCACAGAACATAAACGATATCGTTGAACGCATAATTAACTATAAATTGGAGCAAAATCAGTTAGATGACTGCGATTTAACGTTAAAAGATATTGAGACTATCAAATTGATATTCAAGACAATGCTGATGAGTATCTACCATGTGCGCATAGATTATCAACAAATTTTGTAATTTTTTTTTGTTGGATAACTTGTTTTACTATATTTGCAGACCTCAAAACAACGCCGGTAGGGCAGAAAAATAGAGGTTTGAAAGGAGAGGTGCCTGAGTGGCCGAAAGGAACAGTTTGCTAAACTGTCGTACTGGTAACGGTACCGCGGGTTCGAATCCCGCCCTCTCCGCAAGAGAATAAAAATTTGCAAATAAAAATGGAATTGTCAATTTAAAACCGTTACTTTGCAATCCCTTCGAAAGAGGGAAATAAAAAAAGAAGATACCAAGTTCGGGATGTAGCGTAGCCCGGTATCGCGCCTGCTTTGGGAGCAGGAGGTCGTAGGTTCGAATCCTGCCATCCCGACAAAAAGTTCAATCCACTTTACAAAAGGATTAAAAAAAAGATCGATACCAAAGTTCGGGATGTAGCGTAGCCCGGTATCGCGCCTGCTTTGGGAGCAGGAGGTCGTAGGTTCGAATCCTGCCATCCCGACACAAAAAGAAGAAGCCTTTAAATCGTGAGATTTAGAGGCTTTTTGGTTTAATATAGATGTTTAGGGACGAGCGAGGGAAGCCCAACAAATGAACAAATTTCTCAATAAATTG